>NZ_JAUSZJ010000002.1:4884078-5568771 GCF_030817475.1 Streptomyces sp. V2I9
CCTTGGCCTTCGCCGGGGCGGGCGCGGCGGCCGGCTTCTTCTCCGCCGCGGGCTTCGCCGGGGCGGGGGCGGTCTTCACCGGGGCCGGAGCGGCCGGGGCGGGGGCCGGCTGCGCGGGCGCCGCCGGAGCGGCGGCGGGCGCGGCCTTCGCCGGAGCCGGTGCGGCCGCGGCCTCGGTCGCCGGGGCCCCCGAGGCCCCGGCGTCGGGCGCGGGCTTGTCCGCCGTGCCGGATCCACCCGGCTTGTAGTCGGCGAAGAAGTCCCACCAGGCGCGATCGACCGAACTGGGATCCTGGAGGTACTGCTGGTAGATCTCGTCGACGAGCCATTCATTGGCGCCGAACGCGGCGGCCGGGTTGGTGCCCGGACCGGCTTGGTCGGTCGAGATGCTCGAGTTACTGGGGGACTGAGACGACACGGCGGCAACCGCCCTCTTCCGCTTCACAAGGTGATGGACAGCGGAAATCAAGGCTACGCCCCCTGAACCGTTCCTTGCAGACCGGGCCGGTGCTTCGTCGTGCACATCACATCGAAGGGCGGGTTTCGGCGCAGGAAATGGCGGGAAACAAGCGAGGTTCCACTGCACTTCGGGGACGCGGACCGGGGGTGACGGTCCTGCGACCGTCACCCCGGAGATCCGCTACTGGCTGGACACGGATGAATGTGCCCCTCCGGTTCGACCCTATGTCAACAAGGTCGTCAACTGCGCGGGGCGGAGATTCCCGGAAGGGTGACCTGGATGCGGCAGCCCCGAACGGATTCGGCCACCCCGATCCGGCCGCCGTGCAGATCGACCGCCCACCGGGCGATGGCCAGCCCCAGTCCGGTGCCGCCGTCGCTGCCCGGCCCCTGCGGGGACGGTGCCTGCCCCCGGTTGAATCGCTCGAACACCCGGTGGCGCTCCGCCTCCGGGATGCCCGCCCCCTCGTCGACGACCTCCAGCTCCAGCGATTCCGGGTAGGGCCCGCGCCGGGCCCGCACCGTCACCCGGCCGTGCGGCGGGCTGTGCTTGACCGCGTTGTCGATGAGGTTGGCGACCACCTGGTGCAGCCGCTCCGCGTCCGCGTGCGCGGTGAGGTCCGACGGCGAGACGTCCAGGTGCAGGTGGACGTCCGTACGCGAGTGGTTGCCCGATCCCGACGACAGGCGTCGCTGCGAGGCGGCGAGATTGGCCTCCTTGAGTACGCCGGACAGATACGGCCACACCTCGAAACGGCGGGCCTTGAGCTCCACCACGCCGTTGTCCAGCCGGGACAGGTCCAGCAGCGTCTCGACCAGCCGGCCGAGCCGCTCGGTCTGCTTCAGCGCCGTGCGCATGGTCTCCGGATCGGCGGCGGACACCCCGTCCACCACGTTCTCCAGCACGGCTCTCAGCGCCGCGATGGGGGTGCGCAGCTCATGGCTGACGTTGGCGACCAGCTCCTTGCGGTGCCGGTCCTCCGCCTCCAGATCGTCCGCCATGCGGTTGATCGTCTGCGCCAGGTCGCCCAGCTCGTCCCGCCGCCCGGCGCCGCTCACCCGGCGCGTGTAGTCGCCGTGCGAGATGGACCGGGCCACCGCTCTCATCTCGTCCAGCGGCGCGGTGAGGCCGTGCGCCACGAACTGGGTGATCAGCAGCGTGGCGATCACCGAGAACACCGTGATGAAGCGGAACTCCGTACGGGTCCGCAGCGCGACGATCAGCAGCCCGGTGGTGATGAAGACCGACACCACGACGAGCGTGCCGAGCTTGGCCTTGATCGAGAAGGGCCGCAGTCCGGACCCTGGCCAGGTCATGGCGCGGGGGTCTCCAGGGCGTAGCCCACGCCGTGTACGGTGCGGATGCGCTCCGCGCCGATCTTCCGGCGCAGCGCCTTGATGTGGCTGTCGACCGTACGCGTGCCGGAGGCGTCCGCCCAGTCCCAGACCTCGGCCAGCAGCTGCTCGCGGGAGAGCACCGCGCGCGGGGTGTTGGCGAGGCAGACCAGCAGGTCGAACTCGGTCGGCGTGAGGTGGACGTCCTCGGTGCGGACCCGGACGCGGCGCTGGGCGTGGTCGATCTCCAGCTCGCCGAGGCGCAGTATCCCGCTGCGCGGGGTGACCGCCGCCAGCGCGGCCCGCTCGACGCGGCGCAGCAGCACGTGCACCCGGGCGGCCAGCTCGCGCATGGAGAACGGTTTGGTCATGTAGTCGTCGGCGCCGACCCCGAGCCCGACCAGCATGTCGGTCTCGTCGTCGCGTGCGGTGAGCATCAGCACCGGAACCGGGCGCGACGCCTGCACCCGGCGGCACACCTCCAGGCCGTCGAAGCCGGGAAGCATGATGTCGAGCACCATCAGGTCGGGCTGCCACGCCTCGGCCGCGTCCACGGCCGCGGGCCCGTCCAGCGCGGTCTGCACCAGGAAGCCCTCCGCCCGCAGCCGGGCGGAAATGGCGTCGACGATCGTCGCGTCGTCCTCGACCACCAGCACCCGGCGTTGAGCCCCCGGGGTGGCCGCGACGCCGTTGTGGGTGGTGTGTGTCTGTTCCATCGCCCCGCCCCTGCCCGTTCTCGCGGGGAACAACCCCGGAGGCACGGTTCTCGCTCGTGGATTTCGTCGGTGATCCCTTGTGCCGGTCAGCAGCGTAAAGGCAGCGGAGGGCTCTCGGCTACGCAGGGTGTTGTCCCAGGGGTGCGCGCCGGGGCCGTCCGGGCGGCTGGATCACCGCCCTGGTGCCGGTCGGCCCCGGCCTTCTCCGGGGGCGTGGATACGGGGAGGGGGTTCACGCGGTCCGGAGTGCGAGATGGACCACGTCGGGCACACCTCGGGCAACGGCCACCTCTTCGGTCCGAACCCCGCTGAACCCGGCATTCCGCAGCGCCTGTTCGAAGGCCGGCGACGGCTGCGCGGACCAGACGGCGAGCACGCCGCCCGGAGTCAGCCGGTCGTGGCAGTGCGCCAGCCCGGCGGGGGAGTAGAGATTCCCGTTGTCCTCCGTGACGGTCCAGTCGGGGCCGTTGTCGATGTCCAGGCAGAGCGCGTCGTAACGCTCCGTGCCGGTACGGAGGTGATCGACGAGATCCGTGCGCAGGATCGCGGTCCGGGGGTCGGCCAGCGCCGCTCCGGAGATCCGGTCCAGCGGCCCGTCCCGGTGCCAGTCCACGATCGCCTGCTCCCGCTCCACGACCGTGATCCGGCCCCAGCGTTCCTCCTCGGCGGCCCGGACCAGGGAGAACCCGACGCCCAGGCCACCGATCAGCACCGAGGGGGCGGCGCGTCCGGCGGGCAGGGCCGCCAGCGCGGCGTCGATCAGCAGCCGCTCCGAGCGTCCGTCGGAGGTGTCCATCAGGAAGCACCCGTTGGCGATGATCTCGAAGTGCTTCCCGCGCCCCCGCAGCACCACCTCGCCGAAGGGGCCCTCGCGGCGGTCCAGGACGGCGGGAGCCTCATCGGAACGGGCCGGCGGCGCTGTCATCGGTTCGGGGGCGGTCGTCGCGGACATGCTGGGGCTCTCCGGTCTCCGGTCGTGACGGTCGGGGCCCGCCCATCCTGGCCTGCGGCCGGACGAGGGGGCCAGTCCGTTTCCCTCCGACGGGCGACGGCCCTTCCCTCCGGCGGGCGACGGTGCGGTGGGGAACCGTGGCGGGGAACATCCGGCCGTCCTGCCGCGCTGCCGTAATCGGAGGGTGCCTCCGTGGTGGTCGGTGGGGCGCGTGAGTCCTGATCGCTCAGAGCGAACACCCGTCGGGGAACATTCGGCGACTCACCAGCATTGAGTCCACATAGCTCAACTTGCCTGCCGAAGGGGAGATCATGACTCACGAGTCCGAGGCGTTCACACCGATCGACCTGCCCGTGCTGCCGCTCGACGACGAGGTCGTCCTGCCCGGCATGGTGGTGCCGCTCGACCTGTCCGACGCCGAGGTGCGCGCCGCCGTCGAGGCCGCGCAGGCCGCCGCCCGTCCCGGTGGCGGAAAGCCCGAGGTGCTGCTGGTCCCGCGGATCGACGGGACGTACACGGGGACCGGTGTCCTCGGCACCGTGGAGCAGGTCGGACGCCTCTCGGACGGCGATCCGGGCGCCCTCATCCGGGCCCGCGACCGCGTCCGCATCGGCGCCGGGACCAGCGGCCCCGGCCGTGCGCTCTGGGTCGAGGGGACCGTGCTCCGCACCGCCGCCCCCGATCCGCTGCCCGGCTCCGCCGCCGAGCTGGTCAAGGAGTACAAGGCGCTCGCCACCTCCTGGCTGAAGAAGCGCGGCGCCTGGCAGGTCGTGGACCGCATCCAGCAGATCGACGACGTCTCCGCGCTCGCCGACAACAGCGGATACTCGCCGTTCCTCACCACCGCCCAGAAGGTCCAGCTGCTGGAGACCGTGGACCCGGTCGCCCGGCTGAAGCTCGCCATCCAGTGGCTGGGCGAACACCTCGCCGAGCAGGACGTGGCCGAGTCCATCGCCAAGGACGTCCAGGACGGCGTGGACAAGCAGCAGCGGGAGTTCCTGCTGCGCCGCCAGCTCGACGCCGTGCGCAAGGAGCTGTCCGAGCTCAACGGCGACCCGGAAGGCGAGTCCGACGACTACCGGGCCCGCGTCGAGGCCGCCGATCTGCCCGAGCACGTCCGCGAGGCCGCGCTCAAGGAGGTCGAGAAGCTGGAGCGCTCCAGCGACCAGTCGCCCGAGGGCTCCTGGATCCGGACCTGGCTGGACACCGTCCTCGAACTGCCCTGGACCGTGCGGACCGAGGACGCCTACGACATCCGCGGCGCCCGGGAGGTCCTGGACGCCGAGCACGCCGGGCTCGACGACGTGAAGGAGCGCATCACCGAGTACCTCGCGGTGCGCAAGCGCCGGGCCGACCGGGGCCTCGGCGTCGTCGGCGGACGGCGCGGCGGCGCGGTCCTCGCCCTGGTCGGCCCGCCCGGCGTCGGCAAGACCTCGCTCGGGGAGTCCGTCGCGCACGCCATGGGCCGTGAGTTCGTCCGCGTCGCGCTCGGCGGCGTCCGGGACGAGGCGGAGATCCGCGGTCACCGGCGTACGTACGTCGGCGCGCTCCCCGGACGCATCGTGCGGGCCATCAAGGAGGCCGGTTCGATGAACCCGGTCGTCCTGCTCGACGAGATCGACAAGGTCGGCTCCGACTTCCGGGGCGACCCGGCCGCCGCCCTCCTCGAAGTGCTCGACCCGGCGCAGAACCACACCTTCCGCGACCACTACCTGGAGGTCGACCTCGACCTCAGCGACGTCGTCTTCCTGGCCACGGCCAACGTGCTCGAAGCCATCCCGGAGGCCCTGCTCGACCGCATGGAGCTGGTCCGCCTCGACGGCTACACCGAGGACGAGAAGGTCGTCATCGCCCGCGACCACCTGGTCCCGCGCCAGCTGGAGCGGGCCGGACTGGAGACGGGCGAAGTCGTCCTGGAGGAGTCGGCGCTGCGCAAGCTGGCAGGCGAGTACACCCGCGAGGCGGGCGTACGGAACCTGGAGCGGTCCATCGCCCGGCTGCTCCGCAAGGTCGCGGCCCAGCACGAACTGGGCGACCGCGAGCTGCCGTTCACGGTGACCGACGTGGAGCTGCGCGGGCTGATCGGCCGCCCGCACCACGTGCCCGAGTCCGCCCAGGACCCGGCCGAGCGCCGTACCGCGGTGCCGGGCGTGGCCACCGGGCTCGCGGTGACCGGGGCGGGCGGTGACGTCCTCTTCGTCGAGGCGTCGCTCGCCGACCCGGAGACCGGGGCGTCCGGACTGACCCTGACCGGCCAGCTCGGGGACGTCATGAAGGAGTCGGCGCAGATCGCGCTCAGCTTCCTGCGGTCGCACGGCGCGGAACTGGAGCTGCCGGTGGCGGACCTCAAGGACCGGGGGGTGCACGTCCACTTCCCGGCGGGCGCGGTCCCCAAGGACGGCCCCAGCGCCGGCATCACCCTGACGACGGCCCTGGCCTCGCTGCTCTCCGGACGCCTCGTCCGCACGGATGTGGCGATGACCGGCGAGGTGTCGCTGACCGGACGGGTCCTGCCGATCGGCGGCCTCAAGCAGAAGCTGCTGGCCGCGCACCGGGCGGGCATCACCACCGTGGTGATCCCGCAGCGCAACGAGGCCGACCTGGACGACGTCCCGGCCGAGGTGCTGGAGAAGCTGGACGTCCACCCGGTCACCGACGTCCGCCAGGTGCTGGAGATCGCCCTCGCCCCGGCCTCGGCCCGGACCGAGGAGAGGATTCCGGCCGCGGCCTGACGGCCTTGCGCCGCCCCGCGGCCACGAGGGCACGGACGGCCCGCTCCCGCTTCGGCGGGAGCGGGCCGTTCCGCTGTTCCCGGACGTGCTCAGGGGCGGTAGACCGTGCCGGCCTGCGGCTCGGCCGGGGCCATCAGCTCGGGGACCGTCACGAAGGTGTAGCCGTCCTCCCGGAGCGCGTCGATGATTCCGGGGACGGCGGGGACGGTGCCCCGGTAGATGTCGTGCAGCAGGATGATGCCGTCCTTGCTCGCCTGGTCCAGGATGCGCTTCTCGATCAGCGCGGAGTCGTTCGTCGAGTAGTCCTTGGCGGTGGCGCTCCACAGCACCTGGGAGAGCCCGAGGTCCTTGCTGATCTCCGAGACCGTGTCGTCGGTGCGGCCCTGCGGCGGACGCATCAGACGGGGCTTCTTGCCGGTGATCTTCTCGATGGCGAGCTGGGTCTTCTCCAGCTCGGCCCGTATCTCGTCCGGCTTCCGGTCGGTCAGGATCTCGTGCGTCCAGGTGTGGTTGGCGACCTCGTGGCCCTCGTCCTCGATGCGCCGCACCACGTCGGGGTACTTGAGGACGTGGTGCTTGCCGAGCAGGAAGAAGGTGGCGTGCACCTTCTTCTCCTGGAGGATGTCCAGCAGCCGGGGGGTGTCCTCGCCCGGCCCCGCGTCGAAGGTCAGGGCGATGCACTTGGCCTTGCGGCAGTCCACCGGCCCGAACGTTCCCTTGGCGTCCGACGCCGCCTCCCCGCGCGCGGAGGCCGGGGCCGTCGTCTCCATCGAGCAGCCGCTCAGGGTCAGTGTGAGCGCTGTCACCAGCGCGGCGGTCAACCCGATCCCGGACGACAGCATCTTTCTGGGCACGGCGTAGCGCTCCTCTGCGGGGGGAAATTCCGCACAGGTGTGCGGTACGCCGAGGACTATACATAGTGCGTATACGCGGGGTGCATAGTGGGGTCGCGGGCCCCTGAAGAGCCGGTGGGTCGGGGGTCGCGGCCGTCGGGGCGGGCCGCGCCGCTCCGGGGCGGTAAGGGTCTGGCCCTGTCCTGCCGCGCGGTGCTCCGCAGGGGGTTCCGGCGCGGGGGAGGGGGCCGGGTCGCCGCCGCCGGGCCGCCCCTGCGAAATACTGGCCGAACCGCGGCGTCGACCGGTCGCGGAAGGCGTCTTCATCGGCAGGAAACCGTACGAGGGGTACTGACGTGCGCGGGAGCGACAGCGGGCCGGAGCCGGGTGCGGCGGACGGAAGGGGGGGCGGACCGGTTCCTGGCGCTCGAACGGGAGCTGGCGGTGTTCCTCCGCCGGGCGCGGGCCACGTCGGGTGAGATGGCCCGCGAGGTCCACCCCGAACTGGAGCCCGCCGCCTACGGTCTGCTGGTCCGGCTGGAGGAGACGGGCCGGCAGCGGGCCACGGAACTGGCCGCCTACTTCGGCGTCGGCAAGGCCACCATGAGCCGTCAGCTGCACTCCCTGGAGAACCTCGGCCTGGTGACCCGCGAGCCGGACCCGGCCGACGGGCGCGCCTGGCTCGTCCACCTCACCGACGAGGGCCTGGTCCGCTTCCGCGGCGTCCGGGACGCCCGCCGGGGGAGCTACATGCGCAAGCTGGCCGGCTGGGACCCGGCCGAGGTCGCCGAGCTGGCCCGGCTCCTGCACCAGCTGAACAGCCCCGCGGAGGGCTGACCCGGCCCATCGGGCGGCCGCCCCGCGCCCCGGCGGCCCGAGGGGGCGTCCCGGAGCCGACCGCTTCCGCCTGTCCGCCCATGCCGGGCCGCCGCCGTCAGTCCAGCTCGACCAGGAGCGCCGTGGCGTCGTCGTGCGTCTTGCCGCGCCGCAGCCGTACGCGTCCCGCCGCCGCGTCGGCCGCCTCCAGGTCCCGTACCCGGTCGATCAGCGCCTGCGGGCCCGCCTTCCGCAGCAGTCGCAGCGCGTCCGCCCAGTCGCCCTCGCCGAACACCTCCGTCCAGCGGGTCGCCCCGTCCGTGAGCGCGGCGAGGGCGCGCACGTCGGCCGCCGGGGTGCTGCCCGTCACCGCGCGGGAGGCCACCGACGGATCGGCGGCGGCCGTGAAGAAGCCGCCCTCCTGATTGCGCACCGTGGCATCGGCGATCTCGTTCGAGGCGAGCGAGCCCGGCGGCAGGCGGTCCAGCCGGTCGTCGAGGACCGCCCGGACCGTCCCGTCGCGCGACTCCAGCAGCAGGGCCGAGTCGGAGAGCACCAGATGCTCGACGGCGTCCGCTCCCCAACGCGCCAGGACCACGGTCGCCTGAGGCGTCCGCACGTGAGAAAGGTCACAGGTGACCCGATGGGCGTCGGCTGTACGCGCGATGGCCTCGGCCAGGATCTCCGGCAGGGTCAGATCGGGGCGGGAACCGGACAGTTCCACCAGCGCGCCGCCCAGCCGCGCGGTGAACCACGGGACCGAGTGCACGCAGCCGTCGTCCCCCGGCGGCGGCGTGACACCGTCGAGCAGGACCAGCGCTCCACCCTGGCCGGACGCGGGAAGAGCCCCGCACGCCCAGTCCTCGTTGGGGCGTTCGGGGCTGCCGGGCGCGGAAGCGAGTTCGATGCGCATACCGCCAGTCTGCACGAGGCCTCCACCATCCCCGCACACGGCTGAATATGGCCTGTAGCAGCAGGTCAAAGCGGCGCGCCGAGCGGAAGGAGAGGCTCCGTACCGGATGCGGGCGCGCATCCTGCCAAAGGCGGCGCGGAAGGTCCACCCGGTGGTCCACGCATGGTCAGAGGCGCGCCCGGGGAGACTTGTTCGCCAACTCCGGAGTGATGTTCACTCCTTCGAGTGGCGGAGCGGTTGATGCGCGCCCCCCTCTCAAAAGCGCTGGAATGGTCGGAAGCCGTACCAGGAGCGGGGCGCCCTTCCACGTGACCGTGCGTCACCTCTGCTTCAAGGGTGGACGAGTCAAGATTGCGAGCACCGGTGCAGAAGAAGCGGCCGCGGAGCAAGGGCACGACGCGCGACGGTTCCGGGGCGACGCCTCCGGCACCCGGCACCGACAAGCGGACCGTGCGGGTCCGCAGCCGACTGGTCGCCGGAGTGGCGGTCGTCGGCGTCATCGTCGTGGCGGCGGGCGCCCCCGCCGTGCTCGGCGCCTCCACCGACGTGACCGAGTCCCAGCGCCTGGTCACCCTCGCCGAGCTGAACCAGCAGGCGGTCACCCTCGGGCACTCCCTCGCGGACGAGCGTGACGCCGTCACCGCGTACATCGCGGACGGCCGGGACGAGAACGCCGACGACAGCGCGAAGAACCGGGCCGCCCGCGCCACCCGCGTCGATCAGCAGATCGACGAGATCCACGAGGCGGCCTCCGCCTCCCTGCGCCGCGATCTCTCGACGGTCGCCTCCCTGCGCCGCGACGCCCTGACCGGCAAGGGCTCGGCCCTGGAGGCGCACCAGGCGTACTCCGACGTCATCGCCAAACTGCACGGCATCGCCGCCGAACTGGCCGAGAAGACCCCGCCGCGCGCCGACGCCACCCGCGCCCCGCTCACCCTGGGCAGTGCCTCCGAGCAGGCGGCCGCCACCCGCGGGCTCCTCCTCGCCGCGCTCGCCGTGCCGAGCCCCGAGCCGACGGCCCCGCGGACCGACCCCTTCACCGGGCTGCCCGTCGAGAACCGGGACGAGGGCGGCGCCCGCGCCGACCGGGAGCGCGACGAGCTGAGCGCCGCCGCCCAGCAGGCCCGCGTACGGGAGCTGGCCGCGCTGGCCGACTTCGACCAGGCGGCGGACCCGGAGGCCCGCGACAAGCTCTCCGCCACCGTCACCGGCTCCGAGGTCAACGACGCGGAGAAGTACCTCGCCCGCCTCACCGACCGCCCCGAGCTGTCGGAGGCGGAGCGCCGGACCAGCCCGAAGAAGCTGGAGGCCGCGCTCTCCGCGCGGGTCGACCGGATGCGCGGCGTCGAGTCCGCCCTGGCCACCGGCCAGGTCCGCGACCTGGAAGGGCTGCGCGACGACGACGTCACCGCCCTCGAACTGAGCATCGCCCTGCTCGGCGGCTGCTTCCTGCTCGCGGTCGGCATCTCCACCGCCGTCGCCCGCACCCTCACCCAGCCGCTCGCCGTCCTGCGTATCGGGGCCGCCCGTCTCGCCGAGGACCCTTCGAGCGCCGAACCGGTCCGCTACACCGGCCGCAACGACGAGTTCGCCCAGGTCGTCCGGTCGATGAACACCCTGCACGACCGGTTCGCCACCCTGCACCAGGACGTCGCCGGCCGGGTCGAGAGCCTCTCCGGCGAACGGGCCAAGCTGATCGAGGGCCGCCAGGCCCTGGTCACCCAGCGGACCGAACTCCAGGCGCACGTCACCGAACTGGCCACCGAGCTGGAGCAGCTGCGCGGCACGGTCGACCACACCTTCGTCAACCTCTCCCTGCGCACCCTCGGACTGGTCGAGCGGCAGCTCGGCGTCATCGAGAGCCTGGAGGAGCGGGAGCAGGACCCGGAGCGCCTGGCCACTCTGTTCAAGCTGGACCACATGGCCACGGTCATGCGCCGGTACAGCGAGAACATGCTCGTCCTCGCCGGTGCCGAACACAGCAACGGCCACGCCGGACCGATCCCGCTGGTGGACGTGGCGCGCGCCGCCGTCAGCGAGATCGAGCGGTACGAGCGGGTCACCATCCAGTCCCTGCCGCCGCACGCCCAGATCGCCGGGTTCGCCGCCGACGACCTCAGCCACCTGCTGGCCGAACTCCTGGAGAACGCCACCGCCTTCTCGCCGCCCGACGCCCCGGTCGAGCTGTCCGGCTGGCTCCTGGAGAGCGGTGAGGTGATGCTCTCGGTGTCGGACGAGGGCATCGGCATGTCGGCGGTCCGGATGGGCGAGCTCAATGCCAGGCTGGCGGATCCGGCCCCGTTCGAGCCGGGGGAGCGGCACGCCGACGTCACCGGGGCCGGACTCGGCCTCCAGGTCACCTCGTTGCTGGCCGCCCGGCACGGAGTACGGGTCCAGCTGCGCGAGCAGAAGGGGAGCGGTGTGACGGCTGTCGTCGTCCTCCCCGAGACGCTGCTGCCCAACTCCCTCCCCGCCGGCCCGCCCCCCGCCGTACAGTTGCCCGGCGACGCGCCCGCGCTCAACCTTCCGGGCTCGGTGGCGGAGGCCAACTCCAATGCCCTGCCGCGCCGTTCGGAGACCTCGTCGGCGGCGCCCGCACCCGTGACGCCCGACGCGGACACCGGCACGGAAGCCGACGCCGTACCGGCGCCGGAGGCGGAGACCGTGGCGGCCGAGCCGACCGCCGAGGCGGCACAGGACCCCGCCGCACAGATCGCCCCCGAGCCCGTGCCCGCCGTCGACCCCATGATCGCCGCGGCCGAGCGGGCGCTCCGCGAGAACGCCGCAGCCGAGAAGGCGGCCGACACGGACGCGGGCGGCGAGGGCCCGGACGCCACCGCCGTACCGGAGCAGAAGCAGGAGCAGGAAGCGCGGCAACCGGCCGCCGACGCGGAGGCCGCGGCCGACGCCGCCCCCGAGCGGGACTCCGAGATCACCCTCCAGGTCCGTCTGCCGAAGCCTCCCGCGGCCCCGGCCGACGAGACAGCCCCGGCCGACGAGGCAGCACAGTCGGACGAGGTCGCCCCGGCCGACGAGGGAACGCCCGCCGACGACGCGGTCCCCGGCGGAGAGCCCGAGCCCGCCGGACACATGCCCTCGGCCGGACGGCCCGGCACCGCCGACCCGGTGGCGGACGCCCCCGCCGCCCCCGGCTTGTACGCGATCGGCCCCGACCGCCACGAGCGGCCCGCCGAGACCGCCCCCGGCGACCAGGACCCGGACGACGGTCCCGCCGCCCGCCCCGCGCCCCACGCGGAGGCCGCCGCCCCGGCACCGCACGCCGAAACGGTGCCCGCCCCCCGCCGCCCGGTCACCGACAAGGGGCTGCCGAAGCGCACGCCCAAGGTGGTCCGGCCCGACGCGACACCGGCTCCCGGACGGACCGGAAGCCTCGACCGGGACGCCCTGCGCCGCCGGCTCGGCAGCTTCCACCAGGCCGCGAAGGAGGGCCGCCGCGACGTCGAGGCGGAGATCGCCGGGACCGGCGGCATCGCCGTCGCCGAACCCGGAGGCGTACCCGCCGGGCGTACGGGGCACGAGAACACCGCACACTCCACAGGCGCCGCACCAGGCGCACGGAACGCAAGCACCGCACGGAACGCCACGACCGGCGGCCGGGCGGACGGCCGGAACGAAGAGACGGGGGACACAGTCGAGGAGGCACGCAGTTGACTGCGCCCAGCACATTCGGGCTGAGTAACGAGGCCCGGAACCTTCACTGGTTGCTGAGCAATCTCGTGGAGGAGGTGCCAGGGGTCCACTCGGTCACCGTCGTCTCGTCCGACGGCCTGATGCTGCTCTCCTCCGACCCCGGCCACCACGACCCGCGGCCGGAGGCGGCGGGGACGGCGAACGGGCCCAAGGGCTCCAGCGCCGACCTGGCCACGATCGTCTCGGGCGTCGGCTCCCTGACGGTCGGCGCGGCCAAACTGATGGACGGCGGCGGCGTCAAACAGACGATGGTCGCCATGGACGAGGGCAGCCTCTTCGTCATGTCGATCAGCGACGGCTCCCTCCTCGGCGTCCACGCCGCGCCGGACTGCGACATGAGCGTCGTCGCGTACCACATGGCCCTCTTCGTCGGCCGGGCCGGACACGTCCTCACCCCCGAACTCCGCAGTGAGCTGCGCACATCGATGGAGAGCGCCCAGTGACGACCGCCGCCGCAGAACCCGCCCCCCGGCTCCCCGTCCGAGGGGCCGGGAAACGTCCCGCCCGCGTCCGCCCGTACTCCCTCACCGGCGGACGCACCCGGTTCGGGCACGTCCTGCTGGTCGAGACGTTCGTCGCCGCCCTCGAAGCACCCGACGAGCGCCGCGAGCTCACCAACGGCAACCTCGCCACCCGCGTCATGCCGGAGCTGCGCGCCATCGTCGAACTCTGCCGCCGCATGCGTACGGTCGCGGAGATCTCGGCCCTGCTGAAGATGCCGCTCGGAGTCGTCCGGGTGCTGCTCAGCGACCTGGCCGACCAAGGAAAGATCCGCGTGTACGGAACCGGTCACGGCACCGGTCAGCCCGACCGCGCACTGCTCGAAAGGGTGCTCAATGGCCTCCGCCGTCTCTGAGGCGCCGCTCTTCGCCCCGCGTCAGCAGGGGTCCCGTCCACAGGCCGAGGAGTCCCCGCAAGCCTGGCAGCTCGACCACACCCGCGCGCCCATCGCCACCAAGATCGTGGTGGCGGGCGGATTCGGCGTCGGCAAGACGACGTTCGTCGGCTCGGTCTCCGAGATCACGCCGCTGCAGACCGAAGCGCTGATGACCCAGGCCGGCGAGGAGACCGACGACCTCTCCGCGACGCCCGAGAAGACCACCACGACGGTGGCCATGGACTTCGGCCGGCTGACCCTCGACGACGACCTCGTGCTGTACGTCTTCGGCACCCCCGGTCAGCAGCGCTTCTGGTTCATGTGGGACGACCTGGTCCGGGGCGCGATCGGCGCGATCGTCCTGGCCGACACCCGGCGGCTGGAGGACTGCTTCCCCGCGCTCGACTACTTCGAGAGCTGCGGCCTGCCGTACATCGTGGCCGTCAACCACTTCGAGGGGACGCCCGGCTACGACGCCGAGGACGTCAGGGAGGCCCTGACCGTACCCCTGCGGGTGCCGATAGTGATCATGGACGCGCGCAACAGGATCACGGTCGTCGAGTCCCTGCTGGCCCTGGTGGGCCACGCACTCGACGTCGCCCCCGCCTGACCGCCCCGAATCAGAAACGACGGAGCACGGAGAGCCGCGATGCGGAAGATACTCATAGTCGGAGCCGGCCAGTCCGGGCTCCAGCTGGCCCTGGGACTGCAGTCCAGAGGCTACGAAGTCACCCTGATGTCCAACCGCACCGCCGACGAGATCCGCACCGGCCGGGTCATGTCCACGCAGTGCATGTTCCACACCGCGCTCCAGCACGAGCGGGACTACCAGCTGAACTTCTGGGAGTCCCAGGCCCCGAAGATCGAGGGGCTCGGCGTCTCCGTCGCCGCCCCCGACTCCTCCCGCGCCGTCGACTGGGTCGGCAGGCTGGACGGCTTCGCCCAGTCCGTCGACCAGCGCGTGAAGATGGCCGGCTGGATGGAGACCTTCGCCCAGCGCGGCGGCCAGCTCGTCATCCACGGCGCGGCCGTCTCCGACCTGGACTACTTCTCCCGCACCTACGACCTCGTGATGGTCTCGGCCGGCAAGGGCGAGCTGGTCTCCATGTTCGGCCGGGACGCGGCCCGTTCGCCGTTCGACGCCCCGCAGCGCGCACTGGCCGTCGCCTACGTCCACGGCATGGGCCCCCGGCCGGAGCACCCGGCGTTCGACGCGGTCCGCTGCAACCTGGTGCCGGGCGTCGGCGAACTGTTCGTGATGCCGACCCTCACCACCTCCGGCCGCGCCGACATCCTCTTCTGGGAGGGCGTTCCGGGCGGCCCGCTGGACGCCTTCCAGGGCATCAAGGACCCCTCCGAGCACCTGGCGAAGACGCTGGAGCTCATGGAGCGGTTCACGCCGTGGGAGTACGCCCGCGCCACCAAGGTCGAGCTGACCGACGCCAACGGCACCCTCGCCGGCCGCTACGCCCCCACGGTCCGCAAGCCGGTCGGGCGGCTGCCCGGCGGCGGCCTGGTCCTCGGCGTCGCGGACGTCGTCGTGGCCAACGACCCGATCACCGGCCAGGGCTCCAACTCGGCGTCCAAGTGCGCCAACTCCTACCTGGACTCCATCGTCGAGCACGGTGACCAGGAGTTCGACGCGGCGTGGATGCAGTCCACCTTCGACCGGTACTGGGAGACCGCGCAGCACGTCACGAAGTGGACCAACGCCATGCTCGGCGTCCCGCCGGAGCACGTGCTGAACCTGATCGGCGCGGCCGGTCAGCTCCAGCCCGTGGCAGACCGCTTCGCCAACGGGTTCGACAACCCGGCGGACTTCGAGAACTTCTTCTACGACCCGGAGAAGACGAACGCCTACCTGGCCTCGGTCTCCGGCGGCTGACCGGGGCCCGAGCGCCCCGACCACCGCTTCGGCGGCCGGACCCGCACCGCCGGTCCGGCCGCCGAGTTCTGTCGGGAACGGGACCGGGTGCGGGTGCGGGTGCCGGGCGCGAACGGGTCCGGGAACGGGGCTGCTTCCCGGCGCTCTACGGGGTGCCGGGTGCGGTGTCCGCGCTGTACCCGGTGTCCGCGCCGTCGCGGGCGCCCTCGGGGAGGTCCGGGCGCGTGTACGCGGACAGCGGGGTGCCGTCCGGGTCGGGGCGCACGGCCCCCAGCGGCGGGTTCGACGCCAGCGGCGAGACCTTGACCTTCGTACCGGGGCGGGGCGCCTGCACCACCAGGCCGTCTCCGATGTACAGCGCCACATGGGTGGCCTTCGGGAAGTAGACGACCAGGTCGCCGGGGCGCAGCGTGGAGAGGGGCACCCTCGGCAGGCGCTTCCACTGCTCCTGCGAGGTGCGCGGGATCGTCCGCCCGGCCGCCGACCACGCCTGTGAGGTCAGCCCGGAGCAGTCGAAGGAATCGGGGCCCTCGGCTCCCCACACGTACGGCTTGCCGATCTGGCGGACCGCGTACGCCACGGCGTCGCCGCCCTGCCGGGTGGGGGACCGCCGCGTGGAGGAGAGGGCTCCGGAGGCCACCAGGTCGCGCTGGGCCTTGTCCACGCCGCGCTGTTCGAGATCGGCGAGCTGGGCGAGCTGTTCCTCGGAGAGCGTGGAGAGCAGCCCCTCGACCTCCCTCAGCCTGCCGTTCACGGCATCGCGCTCCTTCTTCTGCCGTGCGGCCAGCTTCTTCTGCTGGTCCAGGGCCCTGCGGGAGGCGGCGGCCAGCCGGTCGGCCCGCCGGGCGGCGCCGGTCAGCCGGTCCACCGTCGCGGCGCGGTTCGCGGCGAGCCGCCCCACGACGTGGCTCCGGTCCAGCGCCTGCTGGGGGTCGCGGGCCAGCAGCAGCCGGAGGTACGCGGAGAACTCGGTATGCCCCTGGTACTGCTCGCGGGCCAGCCGCCCGGCGTCCTGGCGGCTGGTCTCCAGCGCCGCCCGCGCCTTCGCCAGGTCCGCGTCGACCTTCTTCAGCTGTGCGGTTCGCCGTTTCAGCTTCTCGGCGGTGGCGTTGTAGGTCTCGCTCGCCTCCTCCGCCTCCCGGTAGCGGGTCTGCAGCTCGCGCAGGAGGGCGACGACGCTCTTCGGAGCCTCGGGCGCGGCGAGGGCGGTTCCGGCGTCCACCTCCGCCGCGTCGGACCCGTCGGCGCCGGACTCGTCCGCGCCGGGCTCCGAGGCGTCGGACGGTACGGACTCCCCGGACGGTACGGGGCCGGGCTCGGGGGGAGCGGCGGTGGCGGGGGAGACCGTGAGTGCCGCGGCCAGCGCCGTCGTGCAGACCGCGCGCAGGAGCCTGACCGACACGACATCACCTCCATGACGGAGACGCGGCCCGACCACGGGCACGTCCATTGATCGGCGAATCCGATCATCCGGTCATCCGACGGCAGGTGACGCAAGCACCGCGCGGCGTGCCGTCCGGGGAACCCCCGGACGGCGGCGGCAGAGGGAGTGACGGGGCCCGGTATCAGGTCACCGGGAAGGAGTAGAAGCTCCGGTCGCGCTGGACGACGACGATCTTCCCCACGGCGAGCACCCGGTACGGCGCGCTCACCGTCGCCCCCTTCGGGTCGGCGGACCCGATGTCCTGGAACTTCCACAGCCGTTCCCCGTCGGCCGCCGAGAACGCCGTGACCTGGACGGCGTCCGCGGCGACCAGGGTCTTTCCGCTGTAGCTCAGCGTGAGCGCCGGGGCGTTCCCGATGCCCGGCACCTCCGTGGAGCGACGCCACACGAGGCGGCCGCTCTCGCGTTCCACCGCGCCGACCAGTTGGCTGCGTTCGGCGGTGTGGATCAGGGGCCCGGCGGTCAGCGGGGTGCCGAAGACCGAGCCCGCGCTGCCCTCGACACGCCACAGCGGCTTCGAGGTGTCCGTCTCGAACGCCTCCAGATCCGTGCCGACCGCCGCGTACAGCGTCCCGTCCTCGTCGCCCGAGACGGCGGCCCGGAGGGAGGCCGCGCCGTACTGCTTGACCCACAGCGGCTTGCCGGTCTTCTGGTCGAACGAGCGGATCGAACCCTTGCCCTTGGCCGCCTTGACCTCGGCCGGGGTCAGAGTCGCCGCGCTCTGCCGCACGAGGAGGTCGGCCGAGCGCTCCGCGACCACCCGGTAGACGGGGGTGCCCGGCGCGCGGCCCGCCGGCACGGGGGTCCGCCACAGCTCCTTGCGCTGCACGATGTCGTACGCGAGGAAGAACGCCTCGACGACCTGCTTGTCCTTCCCCTTCTTCTTGCCCTTCTTCGGCTTCGGGGCCTTCACCGTGACCGTGTGCGACGCGGTGAACCAGATGACCGGCCCGGAGGCGCCGGCCAGGGGACCGACAGCGAGGCCCGGCAGGTCGGCGAAGGCTTCCGTGTACCGCACGCGGTGCACGACCTTGCCGTCCTCCGGCGCCAGCCACAGGAACTCCGTCGGGCTCGCCACGAAGACCAGGTCCGCCCCGGTCGCCGCCGCCACCTGCCCCTTCGCGGCGTCCGCGCGCTGCCACAGCCGCTTCCCGGTCCGCAGGTCGACCGCGCTGGCCTGGCTCTCGCTGATCACCACGAGGAGCCTGTCCCGCCATACGGCGGTGGCGAGCGGGGCCGCCTCGGAGGCCGGGTGCGCGTAGATCCAGCGCGGTTCGGGCGCCTGGCCGGGGAGCGTACGGCGGGGCTCCGGCGCGGGCTTGTCGTCGGTCGCCACGGCGGTGTTCCCGGACCCGAGCGCGGCGACCGCGCCGCCGCCCACGACCAGCCCGCCGACCGCGGCCGCCGCGATCGTCAGCAGGGTCCGCCGACGTGCGCCGGGATCGGGCGCGGGGGCCGGGGCGGGCGGCAGCGGCAGGGAGACCATCGGGCTCCCGCCGGACCCGCCGGACCCGGCGGGAAGGGCGGCGGCCGGGTAGGGGGCGGGTCCGCCGTCCGGATGGCCGTGCCGCTGCGGGGCGTCCGGTGCGGTGGCGAGGTGGTCGGCGTGCTGCGCGGCACCGGAGGCGGTGGGCGCCGGGGCGAGGGTGGGGGCCGGGTGAGCGGTCAGCTCCGGGGGGAGCGCGAGCTGGGTCGTCGGCCGGTCATGGCGGGCCGGGCGGGGCCCGGTGTCGAGGAACCGGGTGGTGTCCCGGTCCTCCTCCACCTCCCCGTCCCCCGGCGACGGCTCCGGGGCGCCCGCCGGGGCGGGGACGTCCACGGGGGCCGGGGCGGGAGCGTCCACCGGGACGGCGTCCTCGGGCCCGAGGACGCCGTCCCGGCCGGTCGCGGGCTCCGGGGCGTCCTGCGGGGTCCCGTCCCCGGCGGGGCCGCCCTCCGCCTCCCCGGCCCCCGACGCCGCCTCCGGGTCGCCCTTCTCCGCGGGGCCGTCCTCCGGTACCTCCAGGGCCAGCACCCGCGCCTCCTGGTCCGCGACCGCCGCCGCGAGGGGCTCGGGGAGCCAGCCGCCGCGGGCCAGGCCGGCCGCGCCCTCCAGGGCCAGGTCGGCGGCGACCGAGCCGGCGGTCGGCCGCGCGGCCGGGTCCTTCGCCAGGCAGCCCGCGATCAGCTCGCGCAACGCCTCCGGTACGGCGTCGAGTTCGGGCTCGTCCTCCGCGATCCGGCGGGTCGCCTCCTCGGCCGGACCCTCCGTGAACGGGGTCGTCCCGGTCGCCGCGTACGCCAGCAACAGCCCCAGCACGAACAGGTCGGAGGCGGCGGAGACCTCCTTGCCCTCGATCTGCTCGGGCGTCAGATAGCCCAGCCGCACCGACAGCTGGCCGCCGGGCCGGGCCCGGGCCGACGCGGCCGCGCCCAGCGGGCCGAACGCGGTGAGCCGGGGGCCGTCGGCGGCCAGCAGCACCGTGCCGGGGGCCAGCCCCTGGAGCACGGAGCCGGTGGCGTGCACACGGGAGAGGATCTCGGCGAGGCCCGCGCCCAGGATCCGTACGGCCTTCTCGGGCAGCGGCCCGGCGATCCCGACCGCCTCGGCCAGCGGCAGCGCGGGTACGTGGCGTGCCGCCGTCCACAGGGGTTCCGGGCCGTCACCGGGCGTCCGGGGCGCGTCCCCGGCCTCCAGGGGCGGGCTCACCCAGCCGCCGGCGAGGCGTTCGGCGGTGCGCGCCTCGGCCCGGAAACGGCGGCTGAAGACCGGTACGGCGGCCAGTTCGGGGCGGGCTGCGGTGACGAGGGCCGTCTCGCCGGTCGCGGTGTCGCGGGCCACGTACCGTACGGCGCTCGCGCGTTCGTCGAAGCGGGCCAGCGCGGTGAAGCGGCCGAAGCGGCGTGGATCGTCCTGACGCAGCGCCTCCATGGCGCACCCCCTTGTGACCGTTCACGGCGACCGGATGGCCCGTCCCCCGGCGCCTGACCGCCGATCTTAGGGCCTGTGCCCCCGGCGCGGACCGCGCCGCCGCTCAGTCGCGGCCCGAAGGCTTGGACCAGGGCCAGTTGAGGGTGCGGCGTTCGCGGCCGGCCGGGGCGTACTCGTACACCCAGCCGCGCTGGAGGCCGAGCCGTTTGGTGTAGCCGGCCGGGACCCGCTGGTAGGCGTACACGGTGGCGGGGCCGCCGTCGGGGGAGGGCACCGGGACCTCGTACCACTTCGGCGGGTGGCCGGTCGGGCCCAGCAGGACCGGCAGGACCCGGCCGTCCAGGGGGCCGCCGCGGAAAGGGGTGTTCTCGCTCTTCACCCGGTCAGTCTGACGCAGGGGCGGCGGGCAGCAGGTGCGCCGCCTCCACCACGACCGGAATCACCCGTTCCGCCAGCTGTCCGGCCGGGCCGTCGGACCGTTCCAGGGCCAGCAGGTCGCGTACGACCGTCGCGGTCTCCGGGTCGGTCGCCGCGGTCGCGGTGAGCAGGGCGATCAGGTGGTCGACCAGCCAGCCGCGCAGCTCGGCCGCGGCCGGCCGCTTCCCGTCGTCCAGCCAGATCAGCGACGCCGCCTCGACGGCGGCGATCCAGCTGCGCACCATCATCCGCAGCCTCGGCCCGGCGGGCTCCTCCCCGGTTCCGGCCATCCGCCCGAGGTGGCGCAGGATCTCGTCGGCCGCCGCCCGGCGCACCCCGTCCACGATCGTCGTCGTCCGGGACGTCTCCACCACGCTGCCGCCGCGCAGCAGCGCGCTGAACCCGGTGTCGTGCTCGTCGACGAAGCGCAGATAGCGGTCGAGGACCCGCGCGACCCGCTCGGTCGGCGGGCCGACCGGCGGTTCGGTGAAGCACTGCGTCAGCTCGTCGGCCGCCGAGCCCAGCGCGGCCTCGTACAACTGCTGGCGCCCGCCGGGGAAGTAGCGGTAGACCAGCGGCCGGGAGACCCCGGCCGCCACCGCCACCTCGTCGAGCGAGACCTCGTCGGGCGCCCGGTGGGCGAAGAGGCCGAGTGCGGCGAGCAGCAGCTGGGCGCGGCGCTCCTCGACGCTGAGCCTGCGGTACGTCGCCCGGGGCGGCGGGACTGCGGCGGTGGAGGTCATGCCACCGACCCTAAGGCCCCCGGGTCCCGCTCCTGTCGGCAGCACAGGTTTCAGGCCAGCAGGCCGGAGGCCCGCCACAGCCGGCGGCTGGGCCCGCTCAGCATCCCGATGTCCTCGAAGAAGTCGGTGAGCCGCTTCGCGCCGGTCTGCATGATCTCGGCGCGGTGGCCGCTGGCCTTCACCTGGGCGACGGCCTCGCGGCGGTCCAGGCCGACGTTCTCGTACACCTGCGGGTTCACGAAGCAGACCGTGAAGACGCGGGCCGCCTCGCCGCAGCTGAGTTTGGTGAGCTCCCGCTCCCAGCGCGGGGCGGTCACCATCTGGCGGCGCAGCTCCTCCCGCGCGTACCGGACGTGCCGTGCCTCCTCGATCACGTGGATGCGGGTCACCCCGCGCACCACTGTCTGCACCCGCTCGTCCGGGAAGATCAGGCGCTGCATCCAGTCGAGGATCTCCTCGCCGAGCAGGGTCGCGGCGAACGAACCGGGGGTGGTGGAGAAGGTCTTCAGGACGCGCGCCAGATTGTGGTAGACCCGCGGAACCTGGTACGCCGGGGCGCCGCTCCAGTCGATCACGCGGCCGAACATCATCGAGTGCCGGCACTCGTCGGCTATCTCGGTGAGCGCGTAGCGGACGTGGTTGCTGGTGGCGGGTTTGTCGTAGACGTGCCGGACGAGCAGTTGCATGAGGATGATCTCGAACCAGATGCCCAGTGAGGTCAGCGCTGCGGCCTCGTGGCGGGAGAGGTCCAGGCGCTGCTCCTCGGACATGCGGTCCCACATGGGGGTCCCGTACAGCGACAGCAGCTCCGGCGGCCAGAACCACTTGCCCTCCTCGACAGCCGAGTCCCAGTCGATCTCGGTGTCGGGGTCGAAGGAGTGCTTGGCCGAGGATTCGAGCAGGCGCAGGGCGACCTGTTCGCGGTCGCGGAGCGGGCCGAGCGCGTCGCGGAGCAGGGTGACGTCGGGAGCGGTGACGGGCGGCGTCATGGCGGGAGCACCTCACACGGGAAGGGCCGGGCACGGGTGTTACCGGCGGTCACTCTTTATGAGACTGCCTGTCAGCAAGGCCGTCAATCCCTTGGACGGGACTCCGTACGACTTGTTGACCCGGCGTCTAGCAGCGTGTGAACCTGCCGGGGAGGCGGCCGAGGCGTGCGCTCAACTGCCCGCCGAGTGAAGGAACTTGTCGATCACGTCGAGCTTTCGAGGCGAAGGAGCCGCCCGTGTCCACCCACGACCTGTACGCCAGCCCGCCCGCCGAACCGATCTGGCAGGTCCCCGCCACCGGGGCCGCCCGCTTCAGCTGGGACTACGACGACGGGCGCGAACGCCTGCTCGCCCTCTACCAGAAGGGCAAGGACAAGCAGTGGGACGGCGCCAAGCGGATCGACTGGTCGCTGGAGGTCGACCCCACCGACCCGCTCGGCACCCCCGACGAGGCGCTCACGCTGTACGGCACCCCGCACTGGGCGAAGATGACGGAGAAGGACAAGGGCGAGCTGCGCAAGCACTACACCTCCTGGCAGTTCAGCCAGTTCCTCCACGGCGAGCAGGGGGCGATGGTGTGCGCGGCGCGCATCGTGGAGTCCGTCCCCGACCTGGACGCCAAGTTCTACTCCGCCACCCAGACCATGGACGAGGCCCGGCACGCCGAGATCTACGGCCGCTTCCTGCACGAGAAGATCGGCATGCTCTACCCGGTCAACGACAACCTCCAGGGGCTGCTGGGCGACACCCTGCGCGACTCCCGCTGGGACATGCCCTACCTCGGGATGCAGGTCCTGATAGAGGGCCTGGCGCTGGCCGCCTTCGGGATGATCCGCGACACCACCACCGAGCCGCTGCCCAAACAGATCCTCGCGTACGTCATGCAGGACGAGGCCCGCCACGTCGCCTTCGGACGGATGGCGCTGCGCGACTACTACAAACAGCTGAGCGACGCCGAACTGCGGGAGCGCGAGGAGTTCGTCATCGAGGGCTGCTACCTGATGCGCGACCGGCTCAGCGGCGTCGAGGTCCTGGAGAACTTCGGCATCGGCAAGCAGGAGGCGCAGGACCTCTCGGAGCACTCCGAGTACCTCCAGCTCTTCCGCAAGCTCCTGTTCAGCCGGATCGTCCCGTGCGTCAAGGACATCGGCCTCTGGGGCCCGCGCCTCCAGCAGGCGTACGTCGACATGGGCGTCCTCGAACTCGGCGACTCCAACCTCGACCTGCTGATGTCCCAGGACGAGGAGATAGCCGAGGCGCTGGACCGCGAACGCTTCGCCGCCGAGGAGAAGGCCCGCGTGGCGGAGGTCGCGGAGGCGATCGGGGAGGGCGCGGCCGAGGCCGCCTGAGGGGCCGGCGGGGCGGCCCGCGTGCCGATATCCGGTGTACGTGACGGGGCCCGGCGGTCACGATGCCGGTATGACGACGAACCCGCCCCCAGCCACCGCCGCCGGACGTGCCGCGGCCCGTCGCAGCCTCGAAGCGCTCGCGCTGGGCGACGCGTTCGGGGAGCGCTGGTTCCCGCTCTTCCGCGAGCCCCGGCAGGCGGCGAACGAGATCCGGGGCCGCCGCACCCCGCCCGAGCTCCGCTGGCACTGGACCGACGACACGGCCCTGGCCCGTGCCCTCGACCACTCCCTCGACGAGCACGGCCACGTCGACCAGGACCACCTGGCGCTCTGCTACGCCCTCGCCTTCGACGCCGACCAGGCCCGCGGCTACGGCCACGGCATGCACCTCCTGCTGCCCCGGCTGCTCGCCGCCCCGGCCGACTGGCGGAGGCTGGCGCCCGAGCTGTTCGACGGCGGCAGCCTCGGCAACGGCGCGGCCATGCGGGTCGCACCGCTCGGCGCCCGGTTCCACGAGGACCTGGACCACGTCGCGGCGCAGGCCGCGCTGTCGGCGGAGGTCACCCACGCCCACCCGGACGGCATCGCGGGCGCGGTGGCCGTCGCGGTGGCGGCGGCGCTCTCGGCCCGCGGCGAACCGGCCCTGGACGCGGTCGCGGACCGTACGCCGGCGGGGCCGGTGCGGGACGGGGTCCGGCGCGCGGCGGCGACCCCGTTCACCACGCCGCCGTGGCAGGCCGCGGACCTGCTCGGCAACGGGCAGCGCATCCGGGCCGACGACACCGTGCCCTTCGCGCTGTGGACCGCGGCCCGCCACCCGGACGATCTGGAGGCGGCGCTCTGGGCGACCGCGGAGGGCCTCGGGGACGTGGACACCACGTGCGCCATCACGGGCGGTGTGGTCGGGGCGGCGACCGGGACGGCCGGCGTGCCGGAGGAATGGCTGCGCAGGTGCGAGCCGCTGGGGTGAGGGGACGGGGAACGGCGGCCGTGGGCGGCACCGGCGGCACTTCGCCCGGTACCGCATCGGTCCGCGCCGCTTTCGGCCCGATATCGATCCGGTCCGCGTCGAAATTCCGTTCGCCCCCGTGTCGTACCGTGAGCCCATGACCACCCCGCCGCATCCGCCGCAGGGCCCGTACGGGCCGCCGAACCCGCAGCACCCCTACGGCCCGCCGACAGCCGCGCCGGGGCCCGTCCCGCACCAGCAGCCCTACGGCTACCCGCAGCCGCCCCCGGCCCCGCCCCAGCAGGGCCCGTGGGGTGGGCCGGACCCGCAGGGCGGGGGCACCTGGCCGTCCCCGGGCGCGCGCCCGCCGCGCAGGAGGCGGGCCGGTCCGATCGTCGGGATCGCGCTCGGCGCGATGGTGGTGGCGGGCGGCATCGTCTTCGGCGTCGCCCGGTTCGCCGACCGGGGCAGCGACCTCGTGTACCCGAAGGCGGAGTACCGGCTCGTCGTGCAGAAGCAGCTCCTGGACGGCGAGTTCACCCTCGGCGACGACCTGTCGGAGACCGAGGGCAAGGAGATCGAGGAGACCCCCGACGTCAGCGTCCGGGACGCCGAAGCGGTCGTCGCCCACTACGTATCGGCCGACGGCGGGGCCCTGATCCTCTCGGGGATGTACGGGCGGCTGGCGAGCCCCGACTTCATGCGCGGCACGATCATGGAGGGCGCTGCGGGCACCGAGGGCGGGAAGGTCGTCGTGCCCCCCAAGGAGTTCAGGCCGCGGGGGTACGACATCGTGGTCGAGTGCCAGGTCGTGCAGTCGGACCAGCTCGGCACCCTCGCCAACGTCCCCATGTGCGCCTGGGCCGACGACAACACCGCCGCACTGGTCGCGCTGGTCCGCACGCGGGACGTGGCCGAGGACGCGAAGTCCATCGACCTCGCGGCGGCGGCGGAGGAGACGGCCGAGGTCCGCGAGGAGGCCCGCAAACCGCTCGGCTGAGGCGGGAGGCGGGAGGCGGGAGGCGGCCCGAGGCCCGAGGCCCGACCGGGCACAGGCCGACCGCCGTACGCCCGCCTCCCGGGTGCGGCGGCCCCCTCGCCCATGCGCGCGCCGGTCGAGCCCGTCGGCCCCCGGCCCGTATCCGTGCCGGTCGGGCGCGGCCCTCTCCGCGTACGCGCCGGTCGGGCCCGGCCGGCCCCGGCGGTCACTCCTCCCCGGCGGCGGGCGGCCTCCGTGCGGGCGGCAGGGCGTCCTCCAGCGTGCGGGCCGCGGCGAGCAGCCGGACGTCCGCGCCGTGCGGCGCGACCACCTGGAGCCCCACCGGGCAGCCGTCCCCGGTGAAACCTGCGGGCAGGCTCGCCGCAGGGTGTCCGCTCAGGTTGAACGCCCAGGTGAGCGCCGTCGAGTAGAGGCCCCCCGGCCCCTCGTGGCCGTGCGGCCGGTTCGGGGTGGCCGGGGTCAGCAGCAGGGCCCCGCCGTCGAGCAGCGCCGCCAGCCGCTCGTCGTTGCCCCGCCGCACCCGTACCGCCGCCGGGTCGTCCGGCGCCCCGCCCCGTACCGCCGTCCAGGCGTCAGCCGGGTCCAGCAGCCCGGCGTCCCGCTCCAGCAGGCGTACGGCCCCCCTCGCTACGAGCCGGTCCACCGCCGCCCGGACGACCGCCGCCACCTCCGGGTCCACCTCCGCGAACCCGAGGTCGTCGCTGTACACGGCGGGCAGCGGCGACGACGCCCCCGGCGGGAGCGGGAAGAGGGGAGCAGGGGCCGGGGCGGCGCCGGGCGGCCCGCCGTCTTCCGGCACATGGCGCAGCCACCGCTCCGCCTGTGCCGCCGACCGGGCCAGGACCCCCGCCGAGGCCAGCCCGGACCGGTCGGGGGAGGGCAGCAGCCCGTTCGTCGTCTTCAGCCCGAACACCCCGCACCAGGCGGCCGGGATGCGGACCGAGCCCGCCCCGTCGCTGCCCGTCGCCAGCTCCACCATGCCCGCCGCCACCGCGACCGCCGACCCGGCCGACGAGCCGCCCGGCGTACGGTCCGCCCGCCACGGGTTGACCGTACGGCCCCGCGCGCCCTGCCCCCAGGTCTGCCAGTAGGTGCCCGGACCGGGCACCGAGGTCGCGCCGACCGGGACGCCGCCCGCCGCGATCAGCCGGCGGGCCGCGTACGACCGGATACCGGAGGGGCCCTTCACCGCGAACGGCCGCCCGCCCAGCGGGAGTCGGCGGGCCACGGCCTCCCGCTCCCGCGCGAGCGCCTCCTCCGGCCAGACCTCGACGAACGCGTGCAGCGCCGGGTCCAGCCGCTCGATCCGCTCCAGGGCCCGCGCCACCGCGGAGGTCGTCCGTGTCATGGGGCCAGTCTGCCCGGCCCCCGCCCGGCCGCTTCCGCACGGCGTCCCGCGACCGGCTCCGCCGACACCTCCTCAGCGCCGCGCGGCCTCCGCCTCGTCCAGTGCCGCCTCCATCACGGCCCGCGCGATCGGGGCCGCGCTGCCGCCGCCGCTGATGTCGGCCCGGTCGGCGGAGGCGTCCTCCACGACCACCGCCACCGCCACAGCGGGGCGGCCGGAGCCGGGCGCGCGGGCCCAGGAGATGAACCAGGCGTACGGCAGACCGGAGTTGTCGACGCCGTGCTGGGCGGTGCCGGTCTTGCCGCCGACCTCCACCCCGTCGATCGCCGCGTTCGACCCGGTGCCGTTCTCCACCACCTCGACCATCATCCGCTGGAGCTGCACGGCCGTCGACGGGCTCATCGCCCACGCGGACGCGCCGGACCCCTCCTGCCGGACCGTGTCCCCGTCGTCCGTGGTCACCCGGTCCACCAGATGCGGACGGCGCAGATCGCCGCCGTTGGCCACCGCCGAGGCGACCATCGCCATCTGGAGCGGGGTCGCCGTCGTGTTGAACTGCCCGATCGAGGACAGCGCGAGCTGGTCGTCGCTCATGTCCGTGTCGAAGTTGCTCCTCGCCACCCCGGACGGGATGCGCAGCCCCGCGTCGTTGAAGCCGAACTTCTCCGCGGCCTCCACCATCCCGTCCAGGCCGACCTCCACGCCGAGGTGTGCCATCACCGTGTTGCAGGAGACCCGGATCGCGTCCGCCAGGGACGCCTCCTCACAGCCCTTCGCCTCGTTGGGAAGCGTCGTCCGCGTCCCCGGCAGGACGTACGGCGACGGAGTGTCCGTGGCCGCGTCGGCGTCCGTCACCGTCCGGGAGTCCAACGCCGCCGCAGCCGTCACGATCTTGAAGGTGGAGCCCGGAGGATAGGTCTGCCGGATCGCCCGGTTGAGCATCGGCATGGTCGTGGACGCGTTCAGCCGGGTCCAGGCGTCGGTCACCGCCGCCCCGGTCCCGGACAGCCGCTCGGGGTCGTACGACGGGGTCGAGACCAGCGCCAGGATCGCGCCCGTCGACGGGTCCAGGGCCGCCACCGCGCCCCGCCGCCCGCGCAGCCCCTCGTACGCGGCCCGCTGCATCGACGCCTCGACCGTGGTGACGACATCGCCGCCGGGCTGCCGGCTCCGGGTGAACTCGTTCCAGAAGGGCAGCGGCGCCAGCAGTGAATCGGTCCCGGAGAGCACCCCGTCCTCGGCGTTCTCCAGCAGCGTGGTCCCGTACGTCTGCGAGGCGTAGCCCGTCACCGGCGCGTACAGCGGTCCGTGCAGGTAGGTGCGCTCGAAACCGAGCTGCTCGCCGGTATCCTCGCTGCCGGTCACCGGCCGGTCGCCGACCAGGATGTCGCCGCGCGGCTGGTCGTGACGGGCGATCGCGTCACGGCGGTTGGCCGGGTTGTCGTCCAGCTCGCCGGCCTCGAAGAGCTGGACGCGGGCCGCGTTGACGAGCAGCGCCACGAGCAGCAGCAGACAGAAGGCGGCGGCCCGCCGGATGTGGCGGATCACCGGTCCGCCTCCCCGGCCGCCGCGACGACGCCGGTCTCCACCTGCTCCGGGTGGGGGCGGCGCGCGACGTCGCTGAGCCGGATCAACAGCGCCACGATGATCCAGTTGGTGACCACGGAGGAGCCGCCCTGCGCCAGGAACGGCATCGCCATCCCGGTCAGCGGGATCAGCCCCATCACCCCGCCGGTGATCACGAACACCTGGAGCGCCAGGATCGACGCCAGGCCGATGGCCAGCAACTGCCCGAACGGGTCGCGCAGCGCGAGCCCGGCCCGGTAGCCGCGCGCCACGAGCAGGGCGTACAGCAGCAGGACCGCGGTCAGCCCCGACAGCCCCAGCTCCTCGCCCGCCGTCGCCAGGATGAAGTCGGACTTGGCGGCGAAGCCGATCAGGATGGAGTGGCCGGCCCCGAGCCCGGTGCCCAGCATCCCGCCCGCCGCGAACGCGAACAGCGACTGGGCCAGCTGGCCGGGGCCCCGCCCCGCGTCGATCGAGGCGAACGGGTCCAGCCAGTCCTGCACCCGGCCGTGCACATGCGGTTCGAAGGAGCCGACGGCGAACGCCCCGACGGAGGCCAGGAGCAGACCGACCGCGATCCAGCCGGTCCGGCCCGTCGCCACGTACAGCAGGATGACGAACAGTCCGAAGAACAGCAGTGAGGTGCCGAGGTCGCGCTCCAGCACCAGCACTCCCACGCTCAGCAGCCAGATCGCCACGATCGGCCCCAGCACCCGGCCCGAGGGCAGTTGCAGCTTCCACGCCCGGCGGCCGGTGTACGCGAGCGCGTTGCGGTTGGCCGCCAGATACGCGGCGAAGAACACCGCGAGCAGGATCTTGGCGAACTCGCCGGGCTGGAAGGACAGTCCGCCGATCCGGATCCAGATCTTCGCCCCGTTCACCGCGGGGAAGAAGATCGGCACGGTCAGCAGCACGAGCGCGGCGGCCACCGAGAGGTACGCGTACCGCTGGAGGACCCGGTGGTCGCGGAGCAGCACCACCACCGCCGTGAACAGCGCCACCCCGAGCGTGGACCAGACGAGCTGGGTCGGTGCGGCCTGGTCCCTCGGCGTCTCCAGGTCGAGCCGGTAGATCAGCACCAGACCGACCCCGTTCAGCAGCACGGCGATCGGCAGCAGCAGCGGATCGGCGTACGGGGCCCGGAAGCGGACCGCGGCGTGCGCGAGCAGGGCGAGGGCGCCGAGGCCGCCCCCGTACCCGGCGACATCGGGCGGCACCGCCCCGTCGTGGGTCAGGCCGACCGCCGCGTAGCCGAAGACGGAGATGAGCACGGCCCCGACGAGGAGGGCCAGCTCCACCCCGCGCCGCTTGGGCAGGCGTAGCTCGGGCGGGGGAGCGTCCGCCGTCGTTGCGGTCATGCCCCGCAACGTAGCAAGAGGCGGGCGGTATTTCCCTTATGTCACACCCTTGCCGACGTCGGCGCTCCGGCGCGCCTGCCTCGGCGTGCGCCTTCGGCGCAGGGCCCCCGTACGTACGCCCCCGCGCATACGCCTCCGGCCCGTGGGAGCCCCACGCATGCGCCCGCCCGTGCGGCGCGGCGGGCGGCCGGGCTGCACGGGCGGGCGGGTGGGCGGGAGACGCTGGGTCAGCACCAATGCGGGGCGGAACCGATGTTCTCGATGTAACGCGCCGAGCCCCAGGCCCAGGTGCCGTCGCTCAGCAGGTACCAGCGGTTGTTGCCGTCGACGTTGTCGCCCTGGGTCTTGCAGAAGATGCTGACGACCGTGCCGTAGTCGACCGAGCCGACGATGCGGCTGCTGCGGGTCGGCTTGTCGCGGAGCAGCAGGTACGGCTTGGCGATGACCCGCCCCTTGTAGCTCTGCTTGGGCGCCGCGGGCTTGGCCTGCCCCTGCTGCTGCGCCTCCTTGCGGGCCTCCTTCTGCTGCGCCTCGTGCTCGCGCTGCATCGCCGAGGCGGAGAGCTCGTCGGACGCCGGGTCCGGAGCGGACGCCTCCGCGCGCTGGCCGACGGGCTGGGGGTCGGCCGCCATCGCGGCGGGTGCGGCGGCGGTGAGCGCCGCGAGCGTGCCGGTGGCGACGCAGAGACCGAGCCGGCGGAGCCGCGAGGAGCGGGACAGGGGGGACATGCTGCCTCCATGCGATGAGGAGAGGGACCGTGGGGGGGTACGAGCGGGGCTCGTGATCGTCACGCTAGGTTCGGCACACACGGTCCGCAACGCGTCACGGTGCGTGAGGCGTGCTCCGCGTTGGGCCGTCCGGGTCGTCCCCGTCCTCCGGACCCCGTTCGCCACGGGGATTCCCGCCGGGCCCGCCGTGGTCGAAGCCCACGTACTCCGGCAGGGTCAACCGGGCGAGCGCCCCGCCGTCCGGGGCGTCGGCGAACTCCAGCCGGGCGCCGATGACCCCGGCCTGGCCGAGGGCGATGGTCAGGCCGAGCCCGTGCCCCTTGCCCGCCCCGTCCGTACGGAACCGCTGCGGCCCGCCCTCCAGCAGGTACGCCGGAAACCCCCGGCCGTGATCGCGTACGGAGACCACCGGGCCGTCCACGTGCAGCACCACCGGAGGAGCCCCGTGCCGGTGGGCGTTGGCGACCAGGTTGCCGATCACCCGCTCCAGCCGCCGCCGGTCGGTCTCCACCCGCGCCGCGCCGCTCACCCGCACCTCGGTCTCCGTGCCCGAGGCCCGGACCACCCGCTCCGCGACCGGCGCCAGATCGTGCACGGCGAGGTCGACCTGCTCGGTGCGCGCGTCGAGGCGGGAGATCTCCAGCAGGTCCTCCGTCAGCGCCCGCATGGCCTGGACCCGGTCGCGCACCAGCTCCGCCGGTCGGCCCGGCGGCAGCAGCTCGGTGGCGGCCGTCAGGCCGGTCAGCGGGGTGCGCAGTTCGTGCGCCACATCGGCGGTGAACCGCTGCTCGGTCTGGAGCTTGCGCTGGAGCGTCGAGGCCATGGTGTCGAGCGCGCCCGCCACGATCGCCACCTCGTCCTGCGCGCGGACCGGGCGCGCGGTCCGGGGATCGGCCACCCGCGCGTCGAGGTCGCCCGCGCTGATCCGGCGCGCCACCCGTGCGCTCTGGTGGAGTCGGCGGGTCACCCGGCCGACCGCGAACAGCCCGACGAGCAGGGTAGCGGTGATGGCCAGCAGCGAGGAGCCGATGATCGCCCGGTCGAGGCCACCGATGGTGCGGGCGCTGTGGCCGTAGTCCGTCCAGGTCGCCAGCGCCCGCCCGTCCGCCGGGCCCGCCGCCCACATGGCGGGCCCCCGCCGTCCGTCCGGATCGCCCGGCGGATGCGGCCCGTCCGCGACGACGGTGCCCCGCTCACCGCCCGCCGCCAGGGCGCGCAGCGATCCGGGGAGGCCCGGCGGGTCGATGCCGGACCCCGGAGGCAGCGGTTCCCCCGCCTCGTACGCGTCGGTGACCACCTCCAGCTTGCTCAACGTCTTCTCGCGGGCCTGCTCGACCACCTGCCGGGTGACCGCCGTGTGCACCAGGAAGCCCAGGAGGGCGGCGAGGGTGCAGCACATGGCGGTCAGGAAGACCGCAGCCTTCCAGGTGAGACCGGCGGTCCAGGAGGGCGGGCGGAGGCGGCGCGGACTCATCGCGGCCCCGCGGAGGGGCGGGCGGAGCCGCCGGGGGCGGGCGTGGGCGTGGGCGTCGGCTTCGGCTTCGGGTGCGGCGTACGCCTCGGCTCCGGGGCCTTGCGGTGCTCGGGCGTGCGCAGGATCTCGTCGCGGGTGGGCAGCATCGCGCGCTGCCGGCCGTCCCAGGACCACGCGGTGCGGTACTCGTACCCCGGCATCACCGACGGGGCCCGCATGATCACGTCGCGGCCCGCCAGCTCCACGCTGATCACCGCGTCGTAGGTGGACATGATCCGGATCAGCCGGTCGCCGTCCGGCATGTACACGCGCACGGCGAGCTGCCGGTCGGGCATCCGGATGCCGAGCACCAGGTCGTCCCTGCCGTCACCGGTCAGGTCGCGGTGGTACGGGGCCAGGACCGGGCAGTCGTCCGGCGCGGTCCGGCACGCCTCGACCTTCCGGACCGTGGCGTCCGGCAGCTCGTCGAGGCCGCTGTCCCGGTCCGTCTCGGCCTTCAGCTCCGCCTGCGCCACGGCCACCGGGTCCAGCCGCCGCACATCACCGCCGGGCACCCGGATTCCGGGGATACGGGCCGTCTCGCCCTCGCCGTAGTCGTACGGGGCGGCGGAGGCGGGCGGCAGCTCCGGCCAGAGGCTCCGGGGTTCGACCGCCGACGGCGCGTCCCCCGCACTCCTCAGCTCGCCGGCCGCGCCGCAGCCGGTCAGCAGAGCGAGCGCGGCGACGGCGCGCACAGCGGTACGGCTCGCCGCCGGGACGCGGTGGAGGCGCACGGCTCGCTCCTCGTCTCCTGTACGACGACCGGGGTCTCACACCCTAGACGGACGATCGCGCACAAGGCCGACTCCGCTCCGCCGGTGGGCCCCCGCGCGCGGAGCGGCCGTCACCTGCGGGTGCGCCGCCGGGTCAGCGCTGGTACGGGTTCTGGCCGGGCGGCGTGAAGCCGGGCTGCTGCGGGGCCTGGCCGTAGGCGGTGCCGTCCTGCCCGGACGCGGCCTGGGCGAGCAGCCGGTCCGCCTCCTCCCGCGGTATCTGCCGCTCCCCGCCGCAGAACGTGCACTGGGTGGCGTACTTCGTCGAGAACGGGAACAGCGGCACGAAGAACAGCGTGAACTTCGTGACCCGCTTCCGCAGGGTGTGCGCCGCCGGATTGCCGCACCAGCCGCACACCATCGTCAGGACGGCCAGCTGGTACAGGTAGCCCTTGGTACCGAAAATGATCATGTCGTGGTCCCTTTCCCCGTCCCCCGGAGTGCCCGACGGCACAGTTCCAGGAGCTTCTCGTCCTCGTGGATGTCATGACTGCCGTACCCGCCGTCCATCGCGTTGTGACGGCGCGCGGAGGCGAGTTCGCTCCGCAGGACGTGTGCTGCGGCCGACCCCTCAGGGACCGGCCCCATCCCTGCCACGCATTCTGCCACCCGGACCCGGACATGACGGCTGCGTTCCCAGTCGGCCAGCAGCGCCTCGGTGGTCTCCCGCGACCGGCCGGTCACCCGCCACAGGGCGACCGCCGCGTCCACCCGCAGCCACAGCTCCTCGTGCCCCAGCAGCGCCCGCAGCCGGGGCGCGACCACCGCCGCCCACGGGCCGAGCGCCCCCAGCGCCACCGCCGCCGCCCGCCGGTCGTGCACCTGGTCCGACATCAGGCCCTCGGTCAGGACCGGCAGCACCGCGTCGGCGTCCCCGGAGACGGCCCACAGCGCCTCGGCGGCCTCCGTCGCGGACGCCGTACCCGGACGGCGCAGCAGCGCCCGCAGCTCCGGGACGGCCTCCCGCGCGGCGGGTCCGAACGAGGCCAGCGCTCGCAGCGCGGCCGTACGCAGCCACTCGCCCCGGTACTCCGGCGCCCCGCGCAGCACCCGCAGCACCTCGGGGGCCGCCTCACCCGCCCGCAGCCCGGTCAGACCGGCCAGCAGCGGGCTTGCCCGGTCGTAGGCCGCCTCGTCCAGCTCCACCTCCGCGAGCCGGCGGCGCAGCACCCCGGCGAGCGGCCGGGCCGCCGCCCCGAGGTGGACCACCGCGGCTCCCACGTCGTGCGGCACCCGCGGCAGCTCCAGCGCCGCCGTGAGCGCGGGCAGCGCGCGGGCGTCGCCGAGACGGGCCAGGGCCTTCACGGTGGAGCCGAGGCCCGGCGGGCCACTGGCCCACGTCCTCACCCAGCCCTCGGGGGCGGCGGCCAGCCGGGCGGCCAGGGCGTCGGCGGCGGGCGCGGCGAGGGAGAACAGCTCCTCCAGCACATGGGACGCGGCCTCGGCCAGCCGCGGCTCGGGATCGGCCAGCTGATCGCCGACGAGCGCCACCAGTTCCTCGTAGGAGCCGCGCCACGCCCGTATCAGCCCGCCGCTCATCCGTACGGCGTCGATCCGCTGGCGACGGTCGGGGCTGCGCAACTGGTCGGCGAGGAGCGCGGTCCGGTCGGCCACCCGGTCGTCCAGGCCGACGTGCAGGGTGCGCAGCAGATCCGCGGCCCAGGGGGCCCCGCGCCCGGCGTCCTCCTGGGCGGACAGGGCCCGCACCTGCCCCACGAGCGTCGGCGTCGCCACCTGCTCGCCCCGGTGCGCCACCGCCTCCGCGTCGGCCGGGCCGGCCTCGACCGGCTCCGCGTCGGCCGTCCCGGCATCCGCCGTGCCGGCGTTCACCGGCTCGGTGGTCACGGTGCCGGCGCCGACCGTCCCGCCGTCCGCCGCCGTCCGCTCCGCCACGGCCCTCGGCGGCTCCGCCTCGCCCGCCTCCGCGCCCGTCGCCGCCGCGTTCTCCGTTCCCGCCTCCCGATCGGAGCCCGGCCCACCGGGCCCGCCCCGGCCGGGGCCGGCCTCTGCGTCCTGCGTGGCCCGCATCTCGCGCAGCAGCCCCGAGACCACCGGCACCACGTCGCCGGGCAGTCCGTCGGGCGAACAGCGCGCCAGCTGCGCCAGCGCCGCCAGCCGGAGCCCCGGCGAATCCGCCCGAGCCGCCAGCCGGCCCAGCCACTGCCCGACCCGGTCCGCCAGCGGCCGGTGCCGCAAAGCGATCCGCCCGGCCGCCTCCACGAGGGCGAGCCGCACCTCCTCGTCCGGCTCCACCGGCAACCGCTCCCGCAGCAGCGCGAGCACCCGCACGGGGTGCCGGTGCAGTGTGGCGAGCGCCAGCGGGGCCGCGAGCCGCACTCCGGGGTCCTCGTCGGCGATCAGCTCGAAGAACACCTCCGCGCCCGCGGTGACCGCGGCCGCCGCCATCGCGTAGTTCGCGGCGCCCTCGATCTCGTCCTCGTCGATCTCCGCCTCGTCGTCCTCGTCGAGGTCGAAGCCGCCGATGCTGGTGAGCAGTTCGACCACGCTGCCCCGGTCCTGCATCTCCGGGTCCGCGACCAGCTCGAACAGGAACGGGATGCACGCGAGAGTGCACGCGTACACGTCGCCCTGGTGGTGGACCGCGCCGTACATGCCGTCGAGCGCCGCCTCCCGCTCCGCCGGGTCGTCGGACGCCAGCCCCCGCAGCAGACGCGGCACGTCGTCGGCAGGCCCGTAGGCATGCTCCATCGACGCCCAGTCGACCTCGTCGATCCCCGAGAACACGCCATCCCCTCCCCACGATCACGGCAGCGCCCGGACCGGCGCGCCCCGTGGCGGCAACCTGTCCGTCACACCCCTTCCGGCGCGCCCTGGAGAAAGCGCCTGCGCAGAGTGTGCACCACCGGTCCGACAATCCACCCGCCACTTGTGGCCTTTCCTCGGGCCGTGACGAGGTCATGACCGTGTCAAGACGATCCGCCTCCGCGACCCCCGCGCGGTCCTGTGAGAACGGTGCGCGGTACGGAGGGGAAGCCCCGCGAGGCCCGGCGGGACCGGCCAGAAGTCCGCGTACGCCGCAGGGCAGTCGCGGGGCCCGAGGGGCACTCTCCGGGCGAGCCGTGGAGCGTCATCCCCGCAGCCCCGCAGCCCCGCAGCCCCGCAGCCGCACGGCCCTACAGCCGCACAGCCGGGCGCATGTTCCGAGCCGTCGGGGAGAGGCCGCGTCACCCCGGCAGCGGACGCGCCTGCTCCGGGTCGTTCAGCGGGGCGAGCAGATCGCCGTACCGCTCCAGCCGCCCGGCCATGTCCTCGGCCCGGAACTCCAGCGTCCCGGCCTCGCGGCATGCCGCGATCTCGTCCCAGGTCACCGGGGCGGACACGGTGGGCTCGGGGCGGGCGCGCAGGGTGTAGGGCGTGGCGGTCGTCTTCGACGCGGCGTTCTGGCTGAAGTCGACGAACACCTTGCCGGGCCGCAGGGCGCGCTTCATCCGGTGCAGGGCCAGCTCCGGAAGGGCCTCCTCCACCTCCCGGGCGAGCCGTTTCGCGTACGCGGACGCCTCCTCGCTCGGGGTGGGCGCCAGCGGGGCCAGCAGGTGCAGCCCCTTGGACCCGGACGTCTTCCCGTACGCCGTCAGCCCGTCGGCCGCGAGGCGCTCCCGCAGCCAGAGCGCCACCGCGCAGCACTCGACGACGGTCGCGGGGGAGCCGGGGTCCAGGTCGAGGACCAGCCGGTCGGCGACGCCCGGCGCGGCGGTGCGCCACTGCGGGGTGTGGAACTCCACCACCAGGTTGGCCGCCCACATCAGCGAGGCCAGATCTCCCACGACCACCTGCCGGGCGGCCTGGTCCTCGCTCCGGGGGACCGGGGTGGTGGCCACCCAGGCGGGCGTACCGGGCGGCGGATTCTTGGTGAAGAAGAGCTGGCCGCCCGGCCCGTCCGGATAGCGCAGGAAGGAGACGGGGCGGTCGCGCAGATGGGGCAGGATCACACCGCCCGCGATGGCCGCGTAGTAGTGCAGGACTTCGCCCTTGGTCGTCCCGGTGGCCGGATACAGCACCTTGTCGAGGTTGCTGAGCGAGATGCGTCGCCCCTCCACCTCGGTGATCGGCGTCATACGATAAGAATCACATGAAAACCGCCCAAAGCGTTCTTCGCGGCCGAAAGGGGTGAACGGTGAGGTCCATCTGGAACGGCGCGATCTCCTTCGGGCTGGTCAGCATCCCGATCAAGCTGGTCAACGCCACCGAGAACCACGCGATCCACTTCCGGCAGATCCACCTCGCCGACGGTGGCCGGATCCGGTACCGCAAGGTCTGCGAACTGGACGAGGAAGAGGTCTCCGGCGGCGAGATCGGCAAAGCGTACGAGGACGCCGACGGCACGATGATCCCGATCACCGACGAGGACCTGGCCCAGCTCCCGCTGCCCACGGCGAAGACGATCGAGATCGTCGCCTTCGTGCCCGCCGACCAGATCGATCCGCTCCAGATGGACGCGGCGTACTACCTCTCCGCCGACGGCGTCCCCGCCGCCAAGCCGTACACCCTGCTCCGCGAGGCCCTCAAGCGCAGCAACAAGGTCGCCGTCGCCAAGTACGCCCTGCGCGGCCGCGAACGGCTCGGCATGCTGCGCGTGGTGGACGATGTGATCGCCATGCACGGCCTCCTCTGGCCGGACGAGATCCGCGCCCCCGAGGGTGTGGCCCCGGAGGGTGACGTCACGGTCCGCGACGCCGAACTCGACCTGGCGGACGCCCTGATGGACACCCTCGGCGAGGTCGACATGGACAGCCTCCACGACGACTACCGGGAGGCGGTGGAAGAGCTCGTCGCCGCGAAGGCGTCCGGCGAGGACGTGCGCCCGGCCGCGTCCGGTGAGACCGGCGGCGGCAAGGTCATCGACCTGATCGCGGCCCTGGAGAACAGTGTGCGGGCGGCCAAGAAGTCCCGGGGCGAGGACGGCGAGGCCGAGGCGGACGACGACGGCGAGGACGAAGACGGCACGGACGACGGGGACATGGCGGAGGTCCACCCCATCAAGAAGACCGCGTCGAGGACCTCCGGGAAGTCGTCGGGGAAGACGTCCGGGAAGGCCGCGAAGAAGACCACGCACCGCACCCCGACCGGGAAGACGGTCACCCGCTCCGGAGACTCCACGGCGAAGAAGTCCGCGCCCAAGTCCACGGGGGCGAGGAAGTCCACGTCGACGGCGAAGAAGTCCGCCACAAGCGGAGGCAGTGGCGCAAGCGGCGGGAGCGGGAGGCGGTCGGGCACGAAGAAGGCGGCGGCGAAGAAGAGCACGTCGTCGAGCGGCGGCACGGCGAAGAAGACGGCCTCCTCCCGTAAACGCGCCTCGGCCTGACCGGCGGCGCGACGGCGAGAAGGACGAGGCCGCGCAAGGACGAGGCCGCGCAAGGGCGAGGGTGCGCGGAGTGGGACTGTGCGGCGCGCGAACGACGGGAACAGCGCGGCCAGTGCGGACAGGGCGGACAGTGCGACGCACCACGTGCACCACCTGCCCGTCCCACCCCGCCCGTCGCCCTCTTCCGGCCCGCCCCTCCGCTGCCCCACGTCCCCCGTACGCTACGGCCCATGAGCGAAGAGGCCCCCACAGGACGGGTGATCGACGGTCGCTTCACGCTGGTGGAGCGGCTCGGCAGCGGTGGCATGGGCATGGTCTGGCGGGCCCGCGACGAGGCGCTCCACCGCGACGTCGCGCTCAAGGAGGTGCGGCCCCCGGACCCTGCCCTCGCGGAGTACGACCCCGAGGGCGCCCGCACCCTGCGCGCGCGGGTGCTGCGCGAGGCCCGAGCCCTGGCCCGTGTCGACCACCCCAACGTGGTGACCGTCCACCACATCGTGGACCCCGGCGAGGACGGCTACCCGTGGATCGTCATGGAGCTGGTGGCCGGCTCCTCCCTGCACGACCGGCTCGCCACCGGCCCCCTGGAACCCGCCGACGCCGCCGAACTGGGGCGCGGCATCCTCTCCGCCCTCCGCGCCGCCCACGCCTGCGGCATCCAGCACCGCGACGTCAAGCCCGCCAACGTCCTGCTGCGCCCCGACGGCCGCCCCGTCCTCACCGACTTCGGCATCGCCGCCATCCGCGAGTCGACCAGCCTCACCATGACGGGCGCCCTCATCGGCTCGCCCGACTACATAGCCCCCGAACGTATCCGGGGCACCGAGGGCGATCCGTCCTCCGACCTCTGGTCGCTCGGCATGCTGCTGTACGTCGCCGTCGAGGGCCACCACCCGCTGCGCCGGGCCACCACTCTGGCCACGCTGGCCGCCGTGCTCGACGAGGAGATCCCGCCGCCGGTACGGGCCGGGGCCCTCGCCCCGGTGCTGAAGGCCCTGCTCACGCGGGACGTCCCGGCCCGCCCCGACGCCGAAGCCCTCGACCGGCTGCTCGCCGGGGCCGCCCGAGGCGGCCCGAACACCGCCCCGACGCCCACGGAGCCCGTACGGGAACGGCCCGCGTCCACCGGTTCCGTGCACGCCGCCCCGACGCAGGCACCCGCCGCACCGCCGCCCGGTCCGGGTCCCGCGTCCGAGCCGCCTTCGTCACCCGCGTCCGACCGGATCCACCCGCCGCCCGCCCGGCCCGGCGGATCGTCCGCCCCGCCCACCGGGCCGGAGGACCGCGTCCCGACGGGCTACGGCTTTCCGCCGCCCGCGTCCCCCTTCTCCGCGCCCGCCTCCGGTGGCAACCCGTACCAGCAGCCCCCCGGTCACCCGTACACCGCCCCGCACGAGCCCGGCCGCCGCGTCGAGCGCCGGGCGTGGAGGATCGGCGCGGTCTCGTCCGTCGTCTCGGCCGTGGTGGTCGCGGGCACGATCCTCTGGACCACCGACCCGTTCTCCTCCCGGAGCTCCGACAGCGACGACCGCCCCCGCGACCGGGCGAGCGCGCCGCAGGTCTCCGCTCCCGCCCCGGACCCGGCGGCCGACGACTCCGGCGCCGCCGCCCCCTCCGAGGGCGCAGGCGGCTCCGGGGGCGAGGACGCCGCGGAGACCGTCGACCTGCTGACCCCGGACGGGGTGCGGACCGCGATCGAGGCGCTGAAGCCGCTCATGGGAGGAACGAAGGTCACCGGCTTCACCCTCTTCGGCGAACACGCCTCCGCCGAGGCGCCGTTGAAGTCCAACGCCGCGCTCTACGACCGCTTCAGCTACCGCGACGGCCGGGCGAAGAACGACGACATGGGCGGTACCCTGACGTCCGGCTCCACCACGATCGACCTCGACACCGTCGACTGGGACGTGCTGCCCGCCCTGCTGAAGACGGCCGAGGAGACCCTCAACGTCGAGAAGCCGGAGAGCCGTTATGTGATCGTGGACCCCGCCTCGCCCTTCCACGAGGACCGCCCGGTGCTGCGCGTGTACGTCTCCGACTCGCACGGCGGCGCCTTCCTCACCGCCGGGCTGGACGGCCGGGTCATCGAGAGGAACCCGCGCCCCCGGGGCTGAGCGCCGGCCGGATCGGATCCGGGAGCTGCGGCAGGTCCAGCTCGAACGGGTTCCGTTCGATGACGTACGTGCAACTGGTGTACGTGTAGCCGGGCTGGACCTTCGTCCCGGAGGAGTAGCTGTCCACGCGTGCGGTCGCGCCCGTGCCGTGCTTGTAGAGGAAGTGGTACTCCCCGGCGGGGAGCCTGAGACGTGCCTTCGGATAGTTCCTGCCGCTCGCCCCGCACGCCCGCCGCGAGCCTTCGGAGGCGCTGTACCGCTCGCAGCCCGCGCACGCCTTCAGGCTGACGGTGCCGGTGACCGGGCCGGTGTACAGCACCTCGACCGTGTTGGGCGCGTCGTTGCTGATGACGAGCTCCATCCGGGCCCCGCCGGGCCGCTTCGAGGGCGGCAGCCGCTTGCCCGCGGCCGGCCGGTCGTCCGCGATCTCGGCGGCTATCGCGATGTTCCGCGCCTGCCGCACCCGCCCGTCGCCCCGGTACGTCCGCGCGAATCCGGTCAGCGTCGTGCGGGCGGCACCGAACTTCCCCTCCTCGAACTGGTCGACCCCGCACGCGTACACCCCGTCCACGACGCCCCTGTCGGCAGCGGCGCGCAGCTTCTTCACACCGTCGTCCGGAAGCTGCGAGGCGGTGGCCCCGAGGCCGCGCAGGACCTCGGTGGCCGCGCACGGATCGGCCCCCTTCAGCGCCGCCACCCGGGCCCTGATCCGCTCCTCGATCGCGGGAGCGACCTGCCGCGCGGAGGCGGAATCGGGGAACGTACGCAACAGCTCGCCCAACTCCGCGCCACCACCGCCCACCCCGCCCAGGCGCGACACCCCGCACCCGTACAGCGACACGGCGAGCGGTTCGTCGGGCCAGGCGGCCAGATGACCCAGCAGCTTCCGGTCCACCGATCCCGGCAGTGTCCGCAGATGCGTCAGGGGCGCGAGGGCCTCGCAGTGCCGCTTCTCCGCGTACGGGGCGGAGACGGCCTCGTAGTACGCCTCCAGCCGGTCCGGCACGAGCTTCGCGGCCCGGGAACCGGGGTGGTCCTCGGCGAGCGCGCGATAGACGTCGAGCGCCTTCGCGTACTCACCCTTCGCCGCGTCGTACGGCTGCCCCGAGGCCGCCGCGACCCGATCGTCCCCGTCCGCCAGCCTCTCCAGCAGCATCCGCTCCCGCGCCTCGTCCCGAGCGGAGCCGTACACCAGCGCCCCGCCCGCCGGCACGGCCAGCAGCACCGCACCGAGGCCGACCGCCAGCACCGGACGCCACGCCCCGCCCAGCGCCGAACGCCGGGCGATCCGCGCCCCGTCGGCGGCGGCGACCGCCAGCACCACCAGATATCCGGCGAGAACGCCCCCGGCCACCCCGTCCGGATCGGCCGGCAAGGCCGCCCACACCAACACCCCCGAGGCCGCCCAGCACACCACGGCCCGCCCCCAGCGCCCCAACAGGGCGTATCCGAGGCCGAGTCCGGTCAGATTGAGCAGCGCGGCCCCGGCCGACCGGAGGGACGCACCGGGCGGCGGCGGCCCGACGGACGGTGCGTGGGAGGGAGGGGGTGGCGGACCGAAGCCGGGCGTCCCGCCCGGACGCGGCGGCACGGCCCCGCCGCCCCCGGCCCCATCGGCTCCCTGTCCCGCAGTCGCGTACCGGTCATCGGACTCCATAACGGTCCCCCCACCGTCGAGCCGAAAAAGTCACCGGGAATCTGCCCGGCGGCGCGGCCCCCCACGCGTCGCGGGGGCACGCATTCTGCCTCCGTGGCCCACGTAGCCCAGCGGCCTATGTGGCGAAACACCGGTGATGTAGCGGTAGTTGGCAGATGGTGATGCCGTGAATGAACCCGAACGAGTGAACAAGTTCGGATCTTCGAGCCCGTGTTCTGTGTCATGATCGCAGAGCCGGAAGTTCGGCGCTCCGAACCGCAACACGGGCTCACCAGAAGGAAGTTGTCATACGCATGTGGAAGATTCTTCAGTGGATGTGGTGATCGCGCGCGGCCCCGTGGGCCGTGTCACCAGCGGCTGATCCACACCGCCGATGCATGGACCGGCTCCGGGGTGTTCCTCAGGCGCCGGTCCTTCTCGTTCTCCCCGGCTGGAGGCGTCGCATCTGCTCGGCCTCGGCGTCGCTGCCCAGGCTTCGGTACAGCTCCTCCGCCCGCCTGGCGTACTGCTGGGCCGGTTCGCCGTGCTGCCCGGCCGCTGCCAGCCGCGCGAGCCCTTCCAGTGCCCGAGCCGCCGCAGGGCGGGAGCCCGTGTGCTCGGAGAGCAGAAGTGCCTGCCGGTAGGCATCCGTGGCCGGGGCCGGCCGCCCCGCCGACCGGTGCACGTCGGCCATGCCCAGCAGGGCCCGGGCGCGCTCATAGGCGCTGTCGATCCTCCGCGCGACCTCCGCCGCCCGCGTGAAGTGCAGCAGGGCGCCCTCGCCGTCACCGTTCGCGGCCCGGGCTGCGCCCAGGCTGATCAGGGCGTTCGCCTCACCCAGCGCGTCCCCTCGGGCGCGGTGGCTCTCCAGCGCCCGCCGGAACCCCGCCAGCGCCCGCGGCGTGTCCCCCATGGCCTGGTACACAGCGCCCAGATTCGTATCCAGTATGGCCATTTCGCGCTCCCCGCTGTGCAGGCGGGCCAGCACCTTCGACCGTTCGAGATGCTCGCGGGCACGCTCGATGTGGCCCTGGAGCTGGTAGACGTCGCCGATGTTGTTGTGGGCGCGGATCTGTCCCAGCAGGTCCCCCGTGTCCTCGTGGATGCGCAGCGTCATACGTGCCCGGCCGAGCGCCTCGTCGTACCGGCCCTCGTAGTACAGCGCCGCCCCCTCGACGTTGAGGCAGTCCGCCTCGCCGTGCCGGTCGCCCAGATCGCGGTAGAGCGCCAGCGCCCGGCTCACCATGCGCAGCGCCGGGCCGGTATGACCGGCGGCCAGGTGAGCGCGGCTGGCCTGGAGCGAGCTGTCGGCGCACCCCGCGAGGTCCTTGAGGTCCTGGAACAGCGCCAGCGCCTCGCCCGCGCAGCTCAGCGCCTCGCCCGGCCCGGACTGCGCCAGCACCTCCGCCGCCTCCACCAGCGTCTGCGCCAGCAGGAGGGGGTCGCCCCGGTGGCGCAGGGCCTCCACCGCCTCCCCGTACAACTCGTTGGTGATGTCCCAGCTCCCCCAGATCCTGAGCGAGGGGGCGAGTGCGTGCGGGAAGAGCGCCGCGTACTCCGGATGCTCCGCCGCCGCGGTGCGGGCGGCCGCCATCAGGTTGGCCCGCTCGGCGCTCAGCCAGGCGGTCGCCTCCCGCGCGTCGCCGAACTCGGTGGCATACGCCGACATCGGCTCGGGTTCCAAGGCCCTCCGGCGCGGCTGGGTGTGGCTGTGGGCCCGGTACGCCGAGCCGACGCAGTACCCCAGGAGCCTGCCGACGGCATCGCGGCGGGTGGCCTCCGGCTCTTCCAGGGTGCACATGCGGAGCGCGAACGCCCGTGTGAGGTCGTGCAGTTGGTAGCGGCCGAGGGACGGCTCGGTCAGCAGATGGCCGTCCAGGAGCTCTTCGATGTCGCGCTGTACGTCCCCGGTGCCGCTGTGTCCCGGCTCGCTTCCCGACAGGGCCGCCGCGGCCGCCGCCGTGACGTCGGGTCCGGGGTGCAGCGCGAGCAGACGCAGCAGGCGGCGGGTGTCGGCCGTCAGCTCCGCGTACGAGAAGCGGAACGCCGAGACGAACACCTCCTCGTCGAGCCCGTCCAGGGGGTCGCTCGACTGCGCGAGGCGTTCCAGAAGGTGGCGCAGATCCCAGATCTCCCGGTGCCGGAATCGCCCCGCGAGCAGCGTCGTGGCCAGCGGATGTCGGCCGCAGGCGTCCACCAGCAGCTCCAGCGCCTCCGGATCGCGGGCGGTCCGGGCGGGGCCGGCGATCCGGCTGAACAGGGCCGCGGCCTCCCGTGCCGACAGCGGGCCCACCGGCACGGAAACCGCTCCGTCCAGCGTGGAGAGCCGGTTGCGGCTGGTCACGATCGCCAGGCATCCGGCCGATCCGGGCAGCAGCGGGCGCACCTGGGCAGAGTCCCGGACGTTGTCGAGCACCACCAGCACCCGGTTGTGCGCGGTCCACTCGCGCCACGCGGCGGCTCGCCCGTCGAGCGTGTCCGGCAGAGCGGCCCCGGTCCCGGCGGCCCGCAGCAGGAGGGCCAGCGCCTCGGCCGGGTCGACGGGCCGCCGCCCGCTGAACCCGTGCAGATCGACGTACAGATGACCGGCCGGGTAGTCCCCGGCCAGCCGGTGCGCGGCGTGGACCGCCAGCGCGGTCTTGCCGATGCCGGGCATCCCGTGCAGGACGACCAGCGGCAGCGCGTACCCGTCGGCGTCGGAGACCGCCTGCCGCAGAAGCGCCAACTCCTCACTCCGGCCGGTGAAGTCGCGGGTGTCGCGGGGAAGGTTGTTGCGGCCCGCAGGGCCGGACGGGGGCTGCGCGGGCGGGGCGGCACTCGGTATCGGAGGAGCGGGCGCGGGCGGGGCGGGGGAGGGGGAGCCGAGGGTGACGGCTTCCGTCCGGGGCCCGGCCAGCCCCCGGTCCTGTTCCAGGATCCGCTGGTGGAGCGCGCGCAGGCCGGGCCCCGGCTCCAGACCCAGCCCTTTCCGCAGGCGGGCATGGGTCATGCGGTAGAGCTCCAGAGCCTCGCTGTGCCGGCCGCTGCGGTGGAGCGCCAGCATCAGGGAGCCGACCACCCCTTCCGACAGGGGGTTCTCCACCACCAGCTCCCGCAGCTCGCCGATGAGATCGGCGTGCCGTCCCAACTCCAGCTCCAGCCGGATGCGTTCCTCCCGGACGTGGCGGTGGTCCTCCACGAGACGGGCGCGCACCGAAGCCGCCCACTCGCCGGGACTCTCCGTCAACGGTTCGCCCCGCCACATGCTCTCGGCGGTTCGCAGCAGCCCGACCGCCCAGTCCGTCCGGCCCTCCGTCGCTGCCACGGCAGCCTCGGAGCGGAACCGCCGGAAACGGTTCAGATCCAGATCGTTCCGATCGCGCATCCACAAGCGGTACGAGCGGGGCTGCACGAGGTCCACCCGGACCAGTGGGCCGACGGCGTCGTCCAGATTCCGCCGCAGTTTGGAGAGGTAGGTCTGGAGCGTGGCAAGCCCTTTGGGAGGCGGCTCGTCACCCCAGACCCGCTCCATCAGCGTGTCCACGCCGACCGGTTCTCCGCGCGCGTGGACCAGGACGGCGAGCACACAGCGGTGTTTCACCGAACCGAGCGTGTGCTGCTGGTCTCCGTGCCATAGTTCCAGAGGTCCCAGAGCAAGAAGGTCCATATCGCTCCCCCGGACAGGTGCGCCACTTCCTGCCGCCGCCGGCAGCCTCCGCACGTCTGCGCGGAACCGTCCACTGTTCCCTGAGCCACCGGCCCCGACCAGAGCGCACGGGGGGCGTGAGCGGGGCGCATGAGGCAGCGCATCTCCGCCCGCAGACGGAAGGCAGGATTCCTGCAACCCGCCTGTCCACACCGGTGGGCAGACGAGTCCCCGGGCCGCCGTCCACAGCGGCCCCCGCGGGCCCCGGTCCGCGGCGACCGAAACGGGGACTGATTCGGATGAGCCCGACCATGCCGGACACGCACCGGCTCCTTGTACCGGTGCGCCTGGATGTCGAACGCTGGACCACCCGCCGGACCCGCAGGAGGGTCCTCGCCGTGGTGCACACCGTCACGGCGGGACAACGCCTGCTCGACGCCGTGCGGCTGCTGGAGGACGACACCCGGGTGCAGGTGTTCTTCACTCAGGCGCCCGATGTGTTCAGCCACGGGGTGGAGCACTTCCTGGAGCGGCTCGGCGGCCTGGTGCTGCCGTGGCACCAGGCGACCCAGACGCCCTTCGACCTGGCACTCGCGGCAGCCCACGGCGGACTGCCGGAACTGCACGCCCCGGTGATCGTGCTGCCGCACGGCGCCGGGCACAACAAACTGGTCTCCACCGCGCAGCGTGGTCGGCGGGTCGCCGCACGGGGGACCTACGGACTCGACCGGCAATGGCTGATCCGCGACGGCCGGCTGGTCCCCGAGGCGATCGTGCTCGCCCACCACGAGGACCTGCACCGCCTCGGCCGCGACTGCCCCGAGGCGTTGCCCGCCGCCGAGGTGGTCGGCGACCCGTGCTTCGACCGGATCACGGCGAGCCTGCCGCAACGGGCCCTCTACCGGGCCGCCCTGGGAGTCGGGCCCCGGCAGCGGCTGGTGACCGTCTGCTCCACCTGGGGGCCGGGCTCCCTCCTGAGCCGGCAGTGGGAGCTGCTCGAACGGCTGGTCGACGAACTGCCGCGGGAGGACTTCCGGACAGCTCTGCTGCTCCATCCGCATGTCTGGAACGCCCACGGCGAATGGCAGGTCCGCAGCTGGCTCGCGCGGCTCGCGCGCGCCGGGCTCCTGGTGATCGGCCAGCACGCCGACTGGGTGGGGGCGCTGGTCGCCGCCGACCACGTCGTGGGCGACCACGGCTCCGTCTCCCTGTACGGGGCGATGACCGGAGCCCCGGTCTTCCTGGGCGATGTCCCCGAGGAGGATCTGGACCCCGGCTCACCCGCCGCGGAACTGGCCTCCTTCGCGCCGCGACTGCGCACCGACCGCCCCCTGGCGCGCCAGTTCACCCGTGCCGCCGAGGCCTACCGTGCGGAACGGTACGAACAGGTGGCGGCCCGGATCACCTCGGAACCGGGGCGGTTCGCCACCCGGATGCGGGCCCTGATCTACCGCAAGCTCCGGCTGCGCGCCCCGGCCGCGCGGCCGGGTACGGACCACGCGCCACTGCCGGTGACGGTACGTCACGACGAACGGGGAACCATCTGATGACCGCGCCGACCGTACGGCTCGCCGAGGACGTCCCGCAGCGCGGAGTCCGCCGGGCCCGAGCCACTCTCCTGCACCCGGACCGCCCCCTGCCGGTCGTCGACGAGCACCTGCGCGTCCGGCTCCCGTCACCGCACCCGATGCCGCTCCTGGCGGACGCCCTGGTCGCGGAGGCTGCGGGCCACCTGACCCCGGTGGATCCCGCCCTGTACGCGGCCGAACTCGCCGACTGCCACCCCGGCGCCCTGGTGGTGGCCGTGTACCGGGGGCCGCGCTGCTGGCTGCGATTCGGCTCCCGGCACCGCCTGCTGGTCGGCGAGGAGGGGTGGCCGGTGCAGTCCTGGGCGGCGTGGGCGTCGGTCGCACACGTCTGGCTGGTGGCCGGGCTGGACCCGGCCGCGTTCGACCCGGCCGCCGTACGGGTCGTCAGGACCGTTCGCGGCCATGCCCCGGCCCTCTCGGCGCCCTTCCCGGACGGGTCCGTTCACGGGGGCGCGCCGACCCGGCCCGTCCCCGCCCCGGACAGCCTCGTGCCCTGTTACGCCCCCGCCCCGCCAGGGTCCGCCGCCAAGGGCCCCGTTCCCGGCGGCGTGGGGGGCGGATGCTCCGTGTCCGCGGGCTCCAGCGCATCGAGCCGAGCCGCCGCTTCGACCGCCTCCGCCGCTCCGGACCGGCCGGCCGACGCGTACAGGGACAGCGCCTCCCGGTAGTACTGCCGGGCCTGTCGTGGCTGCCCGCGCCGCTCGGACAGCTGGGCCAGGCTTCCGAGTACGCGGGCCGCCTCGAACCCGGCGGACTGCGCCCGCAGCGCGGACAGGGCCGCCGACAACTCCCTCTCCGCCCGGTCGAGCCTGCCCAGGGCCACGCAGGCCCGGCCGGTCAGTCCGGCGGCCCGTGCCGCGTTGTACGGGTCGCCGGCCGCCTCCAGGGCGAGGCGGGAGGCCTCGGCGTCGTCGGCCGCGTCCGCGAACCGCCCCCGCGCCAGCGCGACATCGGCGAGATTGAACCGTGCCAGCGCACCGGCCCGGAGGTCGCCGAGGGCGGGCAGCTCGTCGGCTGCGCGGGCGAACAACCCGGCCGCGCCGTCCAGTCGCCCGAGCCGCTGGTGGGCCAGCCCGCGGTAGTTCAGCGTCCGCGCGTACCCGAGGGCGTCACCGCGCTCCTCGAAGGCGACGGCGGCCCGTTCGAACATGGCCAGCCCCGCTGCGGGGTCGCCGGTGGCGAGCCTTCCCAGGGCGCCGGACGTCAGCATCCGGCAGAACGCCTCGCCGTCCCCCTCCTCCTCGGCGGCCAGCAGCCCCTCATCGTGGGCCTCGATCCACTCGCGGTACACCTTGCGACGCGGGAACAGCGGCCACAACGCGTCGGTCAGCTGCCAGGCGAGCTCCGGAGCGCCCATCGCCCGCGCCCGACGGATCACCGCCATCAGGTTGGGCAGCTCCCGCTCCAGCCAGTCCAGCGCCGTATCGGCCTCCGTCCGCCCGTCGACGGGGCCGAACTCCTCCGCCGTGATCGGTTCGGGCCCGACGTCCCGCGTGAAGCCCCGCTCCAGGCCGGCGCGCCCGGGCTCGACGACCTGCTCGGCCCGGTCCGCGTTGGCGAGGTAGTGGTAGCCGATGCGGAGGAGCGCACCGGCCCGTTCCTCGCCGCCGGCGTCCTGTGCTGCCCGCTCGGCGGCGTGCAGCCGCACCAGGTCGTGGAACCGGTACCGTTCGCGGCCCGTCGCGTCCGCGACATCGACGAGCAGATTCGCGTCGTGCAGCGCCTCAAGGGCTTCGACCGCTTCCCCGCCCAGCAGCGTCCGCGCCAGCGGGACACCGAACTCCCGGCCGGGGTGGAGCCCCAGCAGCCGGTAGAGACGGGCCGCCGCGGGGGGCAGGCCCTGGTAGGAGAGGTCCAGGGCCGCCCGCACGTCGTGGTCCCCCTCTATGGCCAGTGCCTCCAGTCGCTCGTGCTCCTCGGACAGTGCCCGGACCATGGTGGTGAGCCCCTGCCGGGGGCGGGCCGCCAATCGCGCTCCGGCGATGCGCACCGCGAGCGGCAGCCCCGCGCAGAGCGCGACGAGTGCTCGCGCCTGGTCGGGCTGGGCGGTGACCCGGCCGTCGGCGAGGGTCGTGTCGAGCAGTTCGACCGCAGCCTCGGTGGACAGGGGGCCCAGGTGAACCACGTGTCCCCCGTCGAGGCTGAGCCCCGGCATCCGCCGACGACTCGTCACCGCCGTCACACACCGCCCGGCGGGGAGCAGCGGCCGGACCTGGGCGGCGGTCGCCGCGTCGTCCAGCAGCACGACGAGTCTTCGTTCGGTGGTCAACGACCGGTAGAGGGCGACCCGTTCGCCCAGCGCCGACGGCACTTGGGCGGCGGGGACACCAAGAGCCCGCAGGAAGCGCGCCACCACCTCGCCGGGATCGGCGGGACCGCCCGGTGCCTGCGCGCCCAGGTCGGCGTACAGCTGACCGCCGGGAAAGTGCGGGCGCAGCGTGTGCAGCCAGCTCAGCGCGACCGCCGTCTTCCCCACCCCGCCCAGTCCGCTCACCATGGCCAACGTGGGATGCCCCTCCTCGGTGGCCCGGCGCCGGTGTGCCTCCAGGGCCCGAAGTTCCTCCGTGCGGTCGGTGAGCCGCACCGACGGCGGTAACTGCCAGGGCGGCGGCACCTCCTCCCGGAGGGCGGGACCGGAGACGTGGATGCCGCCGTGCACGCTCCCCGTCTGCACCACGAAGCCGTGCACCGTCCCGCTCAGGTCGTTGGCGTTGGTGCTGTGCTCGTGCCCCCGCATGCGTCCCCCTCCGGACAGCCGAGTACCGGCTTTCACCAGACATCCTTTCCCTACGGGTGGCCGCTACCCGGACTCACGGCAACCGGCCCCGGACGGGTCGATTCCCCACCGGCGTGGATCGCGGCCTTGGCATATGTCATAGGCATGCGCGCCCGTTTGCGGCGACGGTACGTGCCCTCGCCGCGTCACCGGGACGTTTGCGCGTTCTTCCTCCCCGCAGCCACTCGTTGTGGCACCGTAGTTCGACTTGCGTCGCAGCTGTTCGGACCGGAGCGCGGCAAGAACCCTCACGCGCCGGTCCGGGCCCGGGTCCGAACGGTCGCCGCCGGGCCCGGCCGTCCGGCCGAGGCGGGTGGCGGGGCCCCGGAGCGCGGCCGGGAGTCGGCTCCGCGTCCTTCACAGGTTCTCCGCCTAGCCCACCGCCCTTTGTGGCACCGTGGATCGACCGGTGATCCGGACGTCGGGACGTCCGGGCATCCGCTGAGGGGGGACCTTGATGCGACTTCGTACCGCGGCGGCCTCGGCCGCACTCGTCCTGGGTGCTGTGGCGGGTGCGTCGGCCTGTTCATCCCCGGCGGCCCCTGACGCCGGCCGGCCTGCCGCCCCCACCGCCCCGGCGCCCGCGGAGGGGCTGGAGGGGAAGATCGAGACCGGTGAACGAGCCGAGGGACTGCCCGAGATGAACGAGCAGAGCGTGGCGGGCCCCGCCCGGTGCGCCACGACCGCCGCCGAGATCCCGGCGGACTGCGCGCTCGACCTCACGTTCGCCGAGTTCACCGAGGGCGAGCGGGCCGACGGGCCGCCGACCCTTCCCTGAGGAGCGCCGCGGCAGGAGCGACAGGAGGGCGGACACACGGCCGTGTGTCCGCCCTCCTCGGTGTGCGTGCGACGCCGCGCCTCGGTGTCCGTGCGACGTCGTGCGGGTGACGCGTATCACCGGAAGCGCCTTCAGGGGCACGCGTGTGGCACACGCGTCACAGAAGCCCCTTCCATCCGTCACAGTGATCTCTTAGTCTCACACCCTGTTCACATGTGGTCATGGATGATCTCGACCTAGAGGTCAAGCGCGGGGGTAGCGAAGCATGCGTGGAAACTGGCGCTCGAAGCTGAGCGTTATGGCCGGGGCGTCGGCGCTCGCGCTCTCGGCCGTCACCGCGACACCGGCGCTCGCCGACGACACGTCCGGGGCCCCCGTCGAGGTGCGGATGCCCGCGGACGTGGCCATCGTCGAAGGCAGCGCCGCGGACCCCGGCACCGAACCGGGCGCGGCCGTCCCCTTCCCCGCGGACGAGGACGAGACGGGAACGACCCGGCAGGCGGACGCGGTGGTGTCCGCCCGGGCCGCCCCGCCGTCGAACACCTGCCTCGGGGGCGTCGCCGCCTACGGGGCGAAGGGGTGCTTCCAGCACAACGGCGACATCGTCTGGGCCGGCGACACCGAGAAGGACGGCATGTCCGCGGCGGTCGGGGTCTACACCGACTACGGGCGCGCGGCCGAGGTCTGCGTCAACAAGCTCGGTGTGAACACCTGGGCGACCTGCAACAAGGACTACCGCGAGAACGGCAACGTACGCCTGCGTGTTCTGCGCTACGACGGCGACACCGGGAAGTTCTACCAGCCCGAGGCCTGGTCGGGTTGGATCCCGGTCGACGGGAATTTCTGAACGGCGGGAAGTTCCGACCACCCATCCGGGGGGTGAGCCGGGCCACGCGCTCCGCTCGCCCGCACGGGGGCGTGGCATGCGCGGGGGGAACACGAAAGAACCGGACCAGCCTGTGCTGGTCCGGTTCTTCGATCCGGGAGTGCCCCCGGCAGGATGCGAACCTGCGCACCCGGCTCCGGAGACCGATGACGTCCCGAAGGTCGGTTCAGGGCGGCGACCCACCTGATGTCTCGTCAGAGGTGCGGTCCCGCAGGTGTCCCGCCGAAATGCCTTCTCGATCGGCCCATTTCCCCGGTCGGTTCGATCGGCCCGCTCGGTGAGACCCTCGTGCGCTCCCCCGAAACAAGCGGCCTCAGCTCCGTTGACACTCGGTGACGATCTTTGGTGAAGGGGCTCCGGGGCCGAGGTCGGGCACCTGGTCCGCCACCGACTCTTCGGCGCCGACCTGCTCGCGCCGGAGACCGTCGCCACGGGGGCGGGGGCTGCCCGCTGCCACGGACGCGGGGCCACCGCCCGCCCCTGGAGGCGGGCGGTGGCGGTGGCGTGGTGTCAAAGGCCGCGACTCGTCCCTGGGGTCGAACTCGGTAGGGACGGGGGAGTGGAGCCCTGGCCGGTAGCCGCTGGGGGTTTCGGTCCGGAGAACGCTTGCAGGCCGGCGACGGCGCTGGTGACGCTCTGGTCCCCGCCTGGCTTCTCCATCCGCACTGCGACAGCGAGTGCTCTTTGTATGAGGTCTCGGCTGAACGGGTCGAATGCTGCACCAGCTCTAGCCCCCAGGGCGTCCGGATACGCTTGCTTCAGGGCCACCCAGTGTGCGTACTCCATTTCGGCAAGTTTCTTGGACGCCTCACGGAAGTCCGGACTATCGAGAGGGACGTTGCAGAGCTCTACGACGTCTTCCTGCTGGAAGAACTTCCTGTTCCCCTCGGATCCTTTTTTCTCCGTACAGAATTTTGAGGGTCCCGGCGGATTTTGCGACGACTTTCCCGAGTGTCTTTGTGTCACCGTAACGATCGGTCATGTCCTTGATGAGACCCTCGCGGTCGTTTGCGTCCGGCGATTCCGTTGCATTTCTCAAGCTTAGGAGAGCCTTGAACACTGGGGTCCTCTTCCCGAAGACCTGGCTGGATGTCTGTGTCCGGTACAACGCACGCGGACGGCACAGAGGTTCAACCGGAGAGGGCGACGGAGCGTCGGAACCGATGGAGGCAGGTCGCCCGCTCCCTTCCCCGCACGAGGGCGTGGCCCCGGCATCGGCACGTACACGCGACCGGGATGGCCCCATGGTGGCCCGGTTCCCTCTCCACGCTCGGACCCGAGGGCTCCGTCAGCCCGGATCGTTCACGAAGCGCCGTCGCACGTCCCGGTCAGACGCTCGCCGCGGACGAGGCGGCCGGCTGCGGCACGGCCGCCGTGACGACCCCGCGCTCCTCCAGGGCCAGGCGCAGGGCGCGCAGGGCGTAGTAGGCGCGGGACTTGACCGTGCCGGGGGGGATGCCCAGGGCCGTGGCGGCCTCCTGGGTGGACCTGCCGACGAAGTACGTCTCGTAGAGCACGTCGCGGTGCGCCTCGGACAGCGCCTTGAACGCCTCGCCGACCACGACCGACCGGAGGACGTTCTCGATCTCGTCCGCGTCCGCCGACATCTCCCGCAGCCAGTTGCTGCCGTCGATCTCGCACGGGCGGGCGAGGCGGCGGCGGTGGCCGTCGATGACCAGGTTGCGGGCCACCCTGAAGAGCCATGGCCGCAGCGTCGCCGCCCCCACGCTCAGGTCCTGCTTGCTCCAGCAGCGCAGCAGCGTCTCCTGGATGATGTCCTCGGCCCGGTGGCGGTCGCCGCCCACCAGGCGCAGGACGTAGGTGTAGAGCGGTCCGGCCTGCTCCTCGTACAGGACGCGCAGGGTACCTCCCCCGGTGTCCCGCGACTCGCTCGACCCCATCAAAGACCATTGCATCGTGTACTCCCCGCCTCGGCACCGCTGTTCTCCGGGCCGGGAGTCTCACGGGGTGGTGTCCACGGGGCGTTGACGGTCGATTGACGGCTCGTACATCGGTCAGGGTGGTGGTCACGGGGAAGCGTTCGGTGAGGGCGTCGGATCCGGTGGGGGTGTCGGGTCCGGTGAGGACGGTGTCGGTGTCGGGGTCCGGGGAGGGGAGGTGGGGGCGAAGGACGGGGGCGGGGCGCCGATTCCCTCGTACTTTGCGAACATCGCCCGGATGGACACGACGTAGCCCGTGGTCCGGTTGACGGCGGGGATGCCGCCGGCCTGGCGTACGGCTTCCACGTCCGTGTTGTAGGCCGCGAGTGTCAGGTCCAGCACGGAGCCGATGGCCTGACCGCTGTCCACGAGGCCCTGGACCTCTCCGGCCAGCGCGCAGAGGTGGCGGCCCTGCGCCATGATCGAGTCGGCCGCGTCGAACGCGGAGACCTTGCCGTTGTCGTCGTCGTCCTCGCCGTACTGCGTGAACACCGCCGGGGAGAGCTGCGAGATTCCCTCCTCCCCCTCGGGGCCGACCTTGTTCGGATCGAAGCCGGACTCGCGATCCAGTTGGGCGGCGACCACCACCGGACCGATCGCCTCGCAGAGCGCGCCCGCCGCCTTGATGGACTCCAGCAGGTCGGCGGGCACCTGAGCGGGGTCGAGTTCGCCCTTCCCGTCCCCCTGGAACACCTCCACGACCTTCTTGGCCTCGACGGCCGGTTCCGTGCCGCCGCCTCCGAACAGCTGGATGAGGACGATGAGCGGATACAGAAGCACGCCGAGCCCGCCGAGGATGATCACGACGACCACCGTGCCGAGGAGTACGGCCGGCGAGGCCAGGCAGCCGAGGCCGCCCATCGCGCCCATGGCGGCCTTCGCGGAGCTGCTGGGGCCCCCGGAACTCATGAGCTGATCACGCTGTCTCCCTGTCGCCGGCGACCGTTGCGGCCGTCTGTTCGAAATGAGTCGTCGGAGCCTTGAACCGGTGTCGAGGGGCTCGCGTTGTGGCTGTCTGACGGAGCTCGACGGTCTCGAAGGATCAGAACGGGTTCTGGACCGAACCAGTTCAAACACGAAGAAATCAATCGCCGGAAGAGAGGGTGGGGCACGCATGACTGTCCCTTCAGCGGAGCCCGCCGGTCCGCGGATGTGGGTACGGGGGCCTACGCGTCCACAGCCCACCGGGGACCCGGTGGCTCCGCAGGACGTGGCCACGGTCCCGCGGCCGGCCGCCGCACGGGGGGTCACGAGCACTGCCGCCGCGAGCGGGCGGCCCCAACGGCCGCGCAGGGAACAGCGGGGGGCGCTGTCCGCCGAAGGGCTCGGCTGGGTCGGCGCACACGGCGGGGCCGGTGCGAGCACCCTGGCGCGGGTGCTAGGAGGCACCGACCTCGGGTGCGCGTGGCCCGACCCGGCCCGGGGAGAACCCGCCCGGGTCATGCTGGTCGCCCGCACCCACGCGGACGGCATGCGGGCGGCGTCCCGCGCCCTCAACGCCCTTCGGGAAGGCCGTCACCCCGCCGGAATGGAACTGGTGGCGCTGGTGCTCGTCGCCGACGCACCAGGCCGCCTCCCTCTCGTACTCGCCAACCGGGTCCGGATCCTGAGGTCCGCCGCCCCGGTGCGCCGGATCCCGTGGATCGCCGCCTGGCGGATGGGCAAGGAGACGAGAAGACTTCCCAAGCAGCTGTTCCGGCTGGGCGCGCTGGCCGGTACCCGTCCCGACGGGGCGGGGGAGCGACGATGACCGTTCTGCCCCTGGCGGCCGTCCCGCTCGCCGCCACGTTCTCGCCCGGTCCGGAGGCCGGCCAGCTCCTCGGTCTGCTCGCCTGGTGCGCCTCCGCCGCCGGAGTGGGCGGCGTCATCACGGTGGGCACCCTGATGGCGCTCCAGTTGCGCGGCGGCGAGCCCGGGGAGGGCGGCCAGCACTTCCGCGGCCTCTTCTTCGTCATGCTCGCCAGCGTCCTCGCCTCCACGGCCGGCCCCCTCGTGGCCGCCCTCGGGTCACTCGCGCTCTGACCCGCCGGCCACCCGCCGAGACCCACGCGCGGCCCGCCCGACGCACCGGACGCCGCCGTGGCCACCCCTTTCACCCCGACGCACCAGATGCCGCCCCGGCCACCCCGTACACCGCCACCGCACGGTGGCGCACGACCTCGCAGGAGACAGCCATGACATCGCACCTCCCCTTCCTCCTCCACGCCGCCGCGAAGGTACCCACTCCGACCCGCCGCGCTCCGCAGGCGCTCACCAGCAAGATCGACGTGGTGCTCGGCATCGCCGCCTGGGCGGGCACCGCGGCGGGGGTGGCGGGGGTTCTGATCACCGGCACCATGATGGCCATCTCCATGAAGCGGGGCGAGAGTTCCGAGCACATGAGCCGTCTCGGCATGGTGCTGGGCGGCTGTGTGCTGGTGGCCACCGCGGGCCCGCTCGTCTCCTTCGTCTTCGCCTAGAACCGGAAGGGGGGCGGACACCATGTTCGGACGCAACCAGCGGGAGGCCGGGACGGACCGGCCGTTCTGGAACCAGCGGGGGTGGCTCTTCTCCGCGGCCTTCCTCGTCGTCGCTCTCGTCGCCTCCGGGGCCGCCTGGCTGTCGACGGACGACGATGCCCCGGCCGCCCGGCAGGGGAACCCCGTGGGCAAGGGACCGTTGTCCTCCTCCGCGCCGAAGGACGGGCGGCCCGACCCGGGGGAGGAGGGAGCCGCCACCGCACGACCCGGCGACTGCCTGACGGACGACAGCGACCAGACTCCTCCATCCGTGTCGCCCCAGGACCTGCGGTGGCAGGAGCTGGGCCTGACGAAGGTCCCCGTATCGCCCTCGGCGGGCCCGGTGCGCACCAGTGGCGCGGTGATGTGGTGCTTCGCCCGCACACCCCTGGGCGCGGTGCTGGCCGCCCACGTGATTCCCGCCCGGATGAGCGGCGAGGACTGGCAGACGGTCACCGATCAGCAGGTGGTCCCCGGACGTGCGCGGGATCTCTTCGTCGCGCAGCGGAGCACCGTCCCCCCGTCGGCCGCCAACGGACGCGCGGCCGGCTCGTACGCCGGGTTCGCCCTGGATTCGTACTCCGAGGAGAGCGCCGTCGTGCAACTTCTCATCAAGCACGGTTCGGGCAGTTACGGGACGACCTTCGTCACCGTGACCTGGGACGGCGGTGACTGGAAGGTGCGGGCCAACCCCAACGGGACGCTGTACTCCTCGTTGACGACTGTGGCGGGCAACAACGGATTCACCATGTGGGGGGTGTGACGTGGCCTGTCCCACGGGTGACCCGCTGGTCGACGCGATCAGCGGCTTCTTCGACTTCCTGGACGACCCGATCGGCACCATCGTGTCGGGTATCGCCCAAGCCATTCTCGCCGCTGCCGTCTCGGCCTTCGGTGAGCTGACCATGTCCATTCCCACCCTGTCCACGGCCTCCACCACCCCCCAGCAGATCAACGGCCAGACGCAATGGGTGGTGGTCTACCTCGCGGTCGGCTCGCTGCTCTTCGCCGCGATCCGGATGGCCCTCGAACGCCGGGGGGAGGCCGGGACGACCGCGCTCAAGGGTCTGCTGCGGGTGATACTCGTGGCCGGAGCGGCGACCACCGTGGTGACGGCGACGGCGAGACTCTCCGACCGGTACGCCGACCACCTCTTCAAGCAGGCGGCGAGCGAGACGCTCCAGGACAACATCGGGTGCCAGAACTCCGGCGGCATCGAGGCGTTCCTGCTGCTCATCCTTGCCTTCCTGCTGCTGATCGCCGCCATCCTGCACACGATCCTGCTCTACATCCGCCTCGGCGTGATGCTCGTGCTGCTGGGCACGCTCCCGCTGGCCGCCGCGGCCTCCATGACGGACTGGGGCAACGGCTGGTGGCGCAAGCACATCGGCTGGATGATCGCCTGGCTGATCTACAAACCGGCGGCCGCGCTGGTCATGTACGCGGGCGCCGCCATGATCTCGAACGACCAGCAGAACGGCGTCCAGGAACGCATCGCCGGTATCGGCGTGATGCTCCTCTCCGCGGTCGCGCTGCCCGCCCTGCTGAAGCTCATCGCGCCCGCGACCGCGGCGCTCGGTGGCGGCAACGGCGTCGGGGACGGCGTGACGGCCGCGGGCGGCGCGGTCGCCTCCGGAGCGAAGTCCCTCGCCTCGGGAAGCGGCGGCAGCGGGGGCGGAGCGGCGGGGAAGTCCGGGCCTTCGGGAGCACCGGCCGCCGCCGGCGGCGCCGGTGCGGCCGGGAGCGAGGGCGGGTCGGGAGCCTCCGGCCGGCAGAGCGCCGCAGGCGGCTCCGGCGCGGAGGGTCAGCCGCCCGCGGGGGGCACGCCCGGCGGGACGGGTGCGGCCGGTGCCGGGACGGCGGGTGGTGCGGGTGCGACCGGTGCCGGGACGGCCGGCGGCGCGGGTGCGGCTGCCGCCGCGGGTCCGGCGGGACTCGCGCTGAGCGCCGCGATGTCCGCGGCGCAAGGCGTGGGGCGGATCGCGAGCGGCGCCCTGGACGGCGCCGACGGGGACGCGGGCCACAACCGCTAGGGCCGGTCGTCGGACCGGGCCGGGCCGGTGAACCCGGCCCGGCACCCCCGGGCCCCGCCGGCGAATGCCGCCCCTGACCCCTGACCCCTGACACGGCACCCCTGACCCCTGACACGGCACCCCTGACCCCTGACACGGCCTCGGGCATCGACCCGGCCGAGCTACTGAGAAAGGAAGCAGAACCATGGCTACGGAAGCCGTTACGCATCCCACCTACGGGAATTGGCGCCGCCCCCGGCGGCCGGGCCTCGGCCCACTCGGCCTGATCGGTACGGTCGGCGTCTTCGGCGGACTCGTCGTGGTGCTGCTCGCCTCGCTGATCTCGCTGGCCGCCGCCGTGGTGGTGCTCGTCCCGCTGGTCGTCGTCATCGCCCCGCTGGCTCTGCGTACCCAGGACGGCCGCAACCTCTACCAGTTGCTCGCCCTGCGCATCGGCTGGTTCCGCCGCAAGTCCAAGGGCGCGCACATCTACGTGTCCGGACCGCTGTCGCAGCGCCCGGGCGGCCGGTTCAGGCCGCCCGGGCTGCTGAACCGGGTGAGCGCCAGTGAGGGCCGGGACGCCTACGACCGCCCCTTCGGAGTGCTGCACCACCGCTCCCGCAATCTCTACTCCATCGTGCTCGGGTGCGAGCCGGACGGTGGATCCCTGGTCGACCCGGACCAGGTCGACGTATGGGTGGCGATGTGGGGCGAGTGGCTGGCCAGGCTCTCGCACGAGCCGGGGCTGCGAGGCGCCTCGGTCATCGTGGAGACCGCCCCCGACCCGGGCACCCGGCTGGCCGCCGAGGTGCTGCCCCGCATCGCCGAGGACGCGCCGCCGGCCGCGCGTGCGGTGATGGAAGAGGTCGTGCGGCGCTACCCGTCCGCCTCGTCCGAGATGCACACCTACATCACCCTCACCTACGGCGTCCCGGCGGGGCAGAAGCGCAAGCACGAGGACGTCGTCAACGACCTCGCCATCCGCCTCCCCGGTCTGCTCAGCGGACTCGTCGGGGCGGGCGGAGGCGCGGCGTACGCGCTCTCCGCCGAGCGGATCGCCGAGGTCGTACGGGTCGCCTACGACCCCGCCGTCGCGGCTGACGTGCTCAGCGCACGCGCCGAGCACGGCGGTACGGGACTGGAGTGGGACGACGCCGGTCCGTCCGCCTGTGTCGAGTCGGTCAAGTCCTATCAGCACGACTCCGGTTACTCGCGCAGCTGGCTCCTCACCCTCGCCCCGCGAGGCACGGTGCGCTCGGGCGTGCTGCGCAACATGCTGGAGGCGGCGCCGGGAACCCGGCGCAAGCGGGTCGCCCTGCTGTACCGGCCCATCGATCCGGCGACCTCCGCGCGGATCGTCGAGGCGGACCGCCGCAGCGCCCAGTTCATGGCCACGTCCGGGCGCGGGATGGTGCAGGCGCGAGCCGCGTCCGAGGTGCGGGCGGCCGAGCAGACGGCCGCGGAGGAGGCCTCCGGCGCGGGCCTGGTGGAGTTCTCGCTGATGTTCACCGCCACGGTCGACTCCCCCGACCAGCTGGAGGAGGCCGACGTCACCGTACGCAACCTCCTGGCGTCGTCCCGCATCTCCATGCGCCCCGCCGACCGGATGCAGGCTGCCGCGTTCAGCTGCACCCTGCCCGTCGGCATCCTTCCGTGGGAGCAGACATTGATCCCGCACGAGCTGCAGGAGGCACTGTGAGCGGCATCCCCACCTCGGTGCGCGTCCTCGACCTGGGAGCCGACTGGCCGGCCGGCTCGTCGGGCGCCGACACCGCGCTCAGCCGGATCTCGTTCGCGGACGCGGACACCGCCGGGCCGGACGAGGGCGTTCCCGGCGGCGACAGCGGCAACGGGCCGGCCGCCGCGCCCTTCGCGGGGGCCACGAAGTCCGGGAGGAAGCCGGGGAAGAACACCGGGAAGGGCAAGGCCGGGAACCGGGGCGGGTCCGCCCGCCCCGTCCGCGAGGCGTACGTGCCCTCGCGGGGGTGGGCCGGCCCCGGTGGCGGGAGGGTCGGCTACCTGGACCCGCCCACCATGTGGCGCGCCACGAGCGTGCAGGCGTGCGGCCTCTGGCCGTTCGCCGCCGGTTCCGGGGCGCCCATGAGCGGGGTACCCCTCGGGCAGCACATGTTCACCGGGGCGACCGTGTGCGGGGACCCGCTGTCCTGGTTCACCCGCGCCCGGTACATCTCCAACCCCTCGCTGTTCATGCTCGGGATGCCGGGCCTGGGGAAGTCGACGCTGATCAACCGGATGCTCATCGGACTGTCCGCGACCGGTGTCGTTCCGCTGGTGCTGGGTGACCTCAAGCCGGACTACGCCGACACGGTGCGGGCCCTCGGGGGTCAGGTGATCTCCATCGGGCGGGGCGTCGGCGGCATCAACGTCCTGGACCCGGGCGCGATGGGCGCCGCGGCCGACCGCATCGGCGGGGAGGCGGGGCAGGCCCTCGCTGCCGAGACCCATGGCCGGGTCCTCAACATGGTGGCCGCGCTGATCACGATCGTGCGCGGCCGTCCCATGGACGACCACGAGCAGTCGGTGCTCTCCGTATGTCTGCACCACCTGCGTGAACGCACGCCGCGGGGCCACACGTTGCTCCTTCCGGACCTGCTCAAGGTGCTCGACGAGGGGCCCGCCCGGGTGCGCGCGGTCACGCTGGACCGGGGGGACGACTCCAGGTACCGCGACGCGGTCGATCCCCTGCACCGCTCGCTGCTCGGCATTCTGGACGGACCGCTGGGTGGCACCTTCGCCTCGGAGACCTCCACCCACATCAACCCGGACGCCACCGCGGTGTGCATCGACATCTCGCGTATCGGCGAGGCCGACACCCAGCTGACGGCGGCGGCGATGCTCGCCGCCTGGTCGGACGGACTCGGCACGGTCGCCGCTTCCCACGCGCTCGCCGACGCGGGGCTCGCACCACGGCGCTGGTTCTTCACCGTCCTGGACGAGCTGTGGCGTCCGCTGCGTGCGGCGTCCGGGATCGTCGACCGTATCGACGCGCTGACCCGGCTCAACCGCTCGCTCGGTCTGGGCGACGCCAAGATCACCCACACCCTCAAGGACGCCGAGGCGCTGGGTACCGACTCCGACCGGGCCAAGGCACGTGGCTTCGTCGAACGCGCGGGCATGGTCGTCGTAGCCGGACTGCCGCGAGCGGAGATGGAGGACCTCGGCAGGGTGGTCGGCCTCTCCCGGCGGGAGATCGAGCTGGTCTCCTCCTGGTCCTCGCCGCCCGGCTGGGCGAGCACCGGAGCCGATGAGGAACCACCGGGCCGCGGCCGGTTCCTGATCAAGGTGGGCGGACGCCCCGGCATCCCCATCAAGGTGGCGATCACCGACACCGAGCGGGGGCTGCACGACACCAACACCCGCTGGGCCTCGAACGGTTACGCCGAGGCGCGGGCCGCCGAGCGGGCCGCGGCGCACGCTGCGGTCCTCGCCGAAGGACCCGGCCGCGCCCTCGCGGAACTCGGCCCCGCAGTGGACCTGTCGCGTCCGGTGGCCGATCTGTCCGCCCCGGTCTCGGGCCGGCCCGCATGAGCGGGCGGCCCGGCGGCCGGCCGGGAAGCGAACTCGCCCCCTGGGCGATCGTGGGTGTCGCGGGTGTGGCCCTGGTCCTCTTCGGGGTGACCTGGCTGGGCGGCACCCTGGGCGCCGCTGTGACGGGAGCGGGCTGGCATCCACCGCCCTTCGTCATGTCGACGTTCGGCACACTCGTCACCGAGGGCCCGGACCGGCTCTGGCCGGGTGCTTCTCCGTACGCGGTGTACGCAGGCGTCGTCGCCCTTCTCCTGGTGCTCGCCGCGCTGACCGTGCCGGTCGTCCGGCTCGCCCTGCGGGGACGCGGCGCGGGTGCGCACTCCGCCGGCCTCGCCGGCCGGAAGGAACTCGCGTCGATGTGCCCCAAGGGCATCGCGGCGCGCGCCCGCGAACTGCGCCCGACCCTCAAGGGAATGAAGGAGCTCCACCCCGACGAGACCGGCAACCTCCTCGGTGACCTGGAACCCTCGGGGCCCGAACTGCGCTCCTCCTACGAGGACGTGGAGCTGGACCTGATGGCCCCGCGCGCCGGGAAGTCCACCGGGATCGCCATCCCACGGGTGCTGCGCGCACGTGGGGCCGTGCTCCTCACCTCGAACAAGTCGGACGTGTACGCCGTCACCCGCGCCGAGCGCGAGAAGATCGGCACCGTCTGGACGTTCGACCCCCAGGGCATCGCCCACACGCCGCGCGAGATGTGGTGGGACATGCTCGCGGAGTGCGTCACCATCGAGGGATCACGCCGGCTGGCGGGCCACTTCGTGGCCTCGGTCAACGACGACGCCTCGCAGAAGGACTTCTGGATCTCGGCGGCCCAGAACACGCTGACCGCCCTGTTCCTGGCGGCGGCACGCGGCCGGGCGCCGGTGACCGATCTGCTCGGCTGGCTCGCCGATCCGGCCGACCGCACACCGATCGACCTGTTGAGGGAGGCCGGACTCGCGGCCATGGCCGAGCAGTTGCAGGGCACGGTGCGCGGCGCGGTGGAGACGCGGGACGGAATCTACGAGACGGCCCGGCAGTGCGTCTCCTGCCTTCTGGACCCGGGCATCCTGGCATGGGTGACGCGCGACCCCGACGTGCGGCAGTTCCGGCCGGAAGAGCACGTGCTGGGGCGCGACACGCTCTATCTGCTGTCCAAGGACGGGGGCGGTTCGGCGGCCGGGGTGATCGCCGGTCTCGCCGACGCCACCATGCGGGCGGGGGTCGTCGCCGCCGAGCGGATGGGAGGCCGGCTGGACCCGCCGATGACGGCGGTGCTCGACGAGGCGGCGAACGTCTGCCGCATCGCCGATCTCCCCGACCTGTACAGCCACTTCGGTTCACGCGGGATCAACGTCGTGACCCTGTTGCAGAGTTACCGCCAGGGCGCCCGTGTATGGGGGGATGCCGGCATGGACGCGCTGTGGAGCGCGGCCACGGTGAAACTGCTCGGTGCGGGGCTGGACGACGCGGACTTCGTGGAGAAGATCTCCAAGCTGGTGGGCCAGCACGATGTGAGCACGGTCAGCGTCTCCAGGAGCAAAGACGGCTCGTCCCGTTCCACCTCCTACCGCCAGGAGCAGGTGCTGCCCCCCGACCGCATCCGGGCGCTGCCGAAGGGCACGGCACTCCTGCTCGCGACCGGCGTGCGGCCGGCCCTGATCCGGCTCCGCCCCTGGTACAAGGAGCCGGACGCCGGTCACATCTCGGCAGCGGCGAAGGCGGAGGTGGCGGCCATCACGGACCGGGCCGCGCGCTCCTGGTCGAAGCCGGACCCGACGAAGGCGGAAAGCGGGCTGGAGTCGGCCTGAGAGGGGCGTGGCCGGACGGGCACGCACACGTGCGGATGGGCGGGGGACCCTGGCGAGGGCCCCGCCCATCCGCACGCTCACCGGTTGCGGCCATGGAGCTGGTCGCTCGTCGTCATGACGGGCAAGCCCGAGGTCGCGGTATTGGTCGGCGTGTCGGTGAGGTTTCTCGACTCGATCCCGGGGACGGGGAGGGCGGCCAGGGAACTGATCGATGTACGGTATTGGCCCGCGTCGTTCTCGACCGTTGCTTCGGGTTCCTCGCGTGCGTCGTGGTACACCTCGTCCTCGACGGTTGTTTCGAGGTCGTCGCGTGCGTCGTGGTACACCTCGTCCTCGACGGTTGTTTCGAGGTCGTCGCGTGCGTCGTGGTACACCTCGTCCTCGACGGATTCATCGGTCGAGGCCTTCTTGCGCGGCGGGTCGTCTCTGTGGTCCACGTCCAGGAACAGGAGCTCGTCCTCTTCGACCAGCTCGTCCTCGTTGACGGCACTCGTCTCAGGGCCCTGAGCCGGCAGACTCAGCGCGGCCGCCTGTGCGATCGCCCCCTGCGCGCTCGCGGCCCGATGCGCTTCGTCGAAGAGCTGCTTGGTCCTGGGCAGTTGGCCGTCATGGAACATCTCGACCAGCTCAGGGTGGTCGCTCAGGATCGTCTCGACGGCCTCCGCGACGCTCCGCGCAGTGCCCTGGCGCCCGTCCCTGGAAGGCTGGTCGAAGCGGTCCGGGGCAGAGCCGGGGGACTGCTGGCCCCACGGCTGCTGCTGAGCCGGTGCCTGCTGCTGTGCGGACTGCTGCCCCGGAGGAGTGAGTCTCTCCAGGAGTTTCTGGATGAGGTAGGCGATCAGCTTCTCGGTATCGGTGGACGTCGAGGCGTCCCGCCTGCCAGGCGCGGCGTCCTCCTGCCCCTGTCCATGTCCCTGCCCCTGGTCCGGTGGCTCGGGCCTGACCGGTTCGCGTGTTTCCTGACGGCTCCGGCGCTTCTGGCGCTCCAGGACCTCCTGGAGGTCCAGAAGGTCCTGGAGGAGCGCGGTCATCGCTGTCTTCGCGGGGTCGGGCGCTTCGGCCCCCTGCTTCTCGGGCGGCATGACCGTGTCCCTTTCTGTCGGGTCGGCTGGAGGCGAAGGCGTGTCCGCCGTCGCCGGGACGGTGGCGGCAGCCGTATGACAACCGGCACGCCTCCCTCCGTGCGGGTGCGTACGCCGGGTGTGCCTTCACACGACGGACACCGGGATGCTCCGGTTCAACGGCCCGGCCGGGTCGGCAAGGACACCGGCTGAACCATCCACGCGCTCCGGTGCGTAGTGCCGGTATCGAAGTCCGATTCGCATATCGACCCGTGGGAGGCGACCCCGGATGACCCGAGCCGTCGAAAGTGCCGAACCGGCTGAAAGCACCCAGCAGGGACCCCAGTTCATCGTGTATCTGGACGGCTCGGCGCACGACGAGGCGCTGGGGATGCTGAGCCTGTGGGTGAGGCACCTCCTGATGCCGGTCTACGGCAGGGAGACCACCTCGTCCGCCCCCTGGTGCGCCAGGTGGTGGGAGCACCAGGAGGCGGTGGCGCAGCTCTACGGGCTCTGGATGGCCTGGCAGGAACTGACCAACCCGGCGGCCGGGCTGACCGGTCCCGCGATCTGGCACCGGGACTACCTGGCCCACGTCATGGCCGCCCTGCGCGACCCGTCCGGGCCGTTCGCCGGCTGCAAACCCGGTGCGCACCGTCCCAAGGACGTGCCGGTGACGGACCTCTATGCGGGATGAGTGCGGGGCGGCTACCCCGTTCGCCGGGGGAAGCCGCCCCGGGTCGCCGCCCGCAGCAGGAATTCCGCGGGACCGCTCCGGCGGTGCCGCGACAGCAGCGCGCTGAGAGCGAGTTGGGCGGCGTACAGGAACAGGCAGCCCCCCAGCACCGTCGTGGCGCCCACCCGCCCGTACAGGCCGAGGCCGTATCCGGTGAAGACCAGGGCCAGCACGAGCGACTGCGCCAGGTAGTTGGTGAGCGACATCCGCCCGGCCGGGGCGAGCGTCGCCCCGATCCCGCGCCCGGCCGGAGTGCGGACGAGGAGGAGTACCCCGCAGGCGTACGCCGCGGTGAGGGCCGGAGCCGTCAGGATTCCGACCGCCTGGCCGACGAAGAACCAGCCGCCGTCCAGCGGGCCGTGAGTGCACACCGCCACGAAGGCCCCGCCCGCCAGACCGAGGGGCAGCCCCAGGGCCACGACACGCCGCAGCAGGACGGGTCGGGGCCCGGGGCCTGCGAGGATCCGCCGTCCTCCGGCGGCGAGTCCGGCGAGGAAGGCCGCCAGCAGATCGGCGGAGTAGAGCACGTTCGCGCCGAGGAAGCGCGGCAGCAGCTCGATGTTCGTGCGCACGACGGAGCCGGGGCCGCCGCGGTACGCCGCCCCCGTGTCCGCCGTCACCACGCCGAGCCCGTGCGTCCGCTCCAGCACGAGGGTGAGCAGACCGTAGGCCAGGAGCAGAGCGGCGAGCGAGGCGAGGAGTACGGCCGAGATCCGCAGCAGCCATCGTGGCCGCACGTCGCGCAGGGCGAACAGGATCAGTCCCAGGGCCGCGTACGTCATCAGGATGTCACCCGGGAACAGCAGTACCGCGTGGACCAGACCGAGCAGGAACAGCGCGGCGGTCCGGCGCAGATGACGGGGTGCGAACGCGACCCCCGCCCGCTCGGCGGAACGCCGCTGCACGGTGAAGCCGTAGCCGAAGAGGAACGAGAAGAGCAGGTAGAACTTCCCGGTGACCAGAGCCGTCGTCGCCCGGGCCGTGCCCCGGTCCGCGAGGCCGGCGCCCGCCCCGCCGCCGAGCGCGACGTCGGGGCCGGCCATGAGCTGAGCGTTGATCAGCAGGATGCCGAGCAGGGCGGCCCCGCGCAGCACGTCGATGTCGCCGATCCTGGCCACCGGCGGGACGGCGGTGGCCGCGCGGGGTGCGGACACGGGCGGGGCTCAGGAGACCGACGCGACCGGGGACCGGTTGCCCGGCGTCCGCTCCGGTCCGGGGACCCGCGCCACCTGCTCGGCCGGCCGGAACGCGTCCTGCGGCCCGCGGCCGGGAGCCGGCTGACGGGGGCCGTCGGCACCGTCCACAGGCGCGGCGGCCCGTGCCGCCCGGCGGCTGGAGACGGACGCGAGCACCGGGTCGGCCGCGAAGAAGCCCAGCGCGGCCACGCCGAACAGGACTCCCGCCAGAGCCGCGATCCCGGCCACCACCGCACCCGTCGGAGTTCCCGGCCACAGCGCGTGCGTACCGCCGCGCACCAGGTCGTACAGGGAATCCGGAGCGACCGGCGGTGGGTTCCAGCCGCCCCCGACGAGCGCGACCCCCAGGCTGCCGCCCAGCCAGACGGCGGCCAGAGCCGTGGGAGCCAGGAACATCAAGGGCATCAGCCGGGGGACGAACCCCGAGGTGCCCCGCTCGTACGGACGGTTCTCGTGCTGTTCCAGGTCAGCCACGACTTGCCTCCACGTCTCGGTGTCCGGGCCGTACGGCCGCTGTGGACAGCCACCACGCATCCCGCGCGGCAGCCGGTTCAATCGCGCGTACGGTCCGCGTCAGAAGCTGCGCGAGCTCGCCGAGGTCCCGTTGAACCGGTAGCTCCGCACATCCGTCGATGAGCTTGAAAGGCGCGTTCCAGCCTCCCGTCCCATCCGTCGAAGGGATTCCCGCATGCCAGAGCTCACCGCCCTCGACCGCTCCGGCCCGTCGGCCCCCGCCCTCGCCCCCCCGCACTTCGACGTGTTCGTCTCCGACGAGCACCAGGCCCTCCTCGACGGGGAGCGCGTCGGCGTCGCCGACGGGGAATCCGTCCACGAGGCGATCCTCGACCTCCTCCAGCAGCACGCCCGTGACCGCCAAGGCCCCGTGCGGGCCACGGTCTTCGACCGCCTGGACGCCCGCACCGTGTGCATCGAGGTGGCGCCGGACGGCTCCAGCCGCATCCCCGGTCCCGATGAGGAAGGGAGCTGGAACACGGCCCCGTCGGCGGAGGGGAACGGGCCCGAGAGCGACCGCCATCCGGCCCCGGCCGCCGTCGCCGAACGCGTACGACACATCAAGGAAGCCGTCGACGGCGGAGACACGGAGCACGCGGGCCTCCTGGCCGCCGCGTTGCGCGAGCGGCTCGCCGGTGACCACGGGGCCGGGCACCCCCAGGCACTGGAGGCGCGGGCGATGGAGGCCTACGTCGCCCACCTCGCGGGCGATCACCCCCTGGCCACCTCGCTGGCCATCGGGGTCGCCCGGATTCGCTGCGGGCTCGGGGACGCGCGCGCCGCCGACGACGTCCTGCGCGCGACAGCCGCGTGGGAGCGGCTGCTCGACGAGCGGGCGGCTTCGGCGCACGGCCGCGAACTGCTGCACCTGTGGACGCACGTGGCCGACCAGTGTCGGCTCGGCCCCGCACACGCCGAGGCGATGCGCCTGGTCGAACAGCACTTCACGGCCCCCGACGCCGGGACGCGCGTGCACGCGGGAAGGGGAACGGCCGTGCCGCAGGACGCGTGCGCGCTGTGATGAACACCTCAACCAGGAGTGACGAGCCGCAGGGAATGTACGTACATGTACGGCTGAAGGGGCATTCTGTGCCCACGCGGCGGCGAACCTGCTGAAGACGTCCCCCGCGCAGCGGTTCGCCGGAACGCTAACGTCCCCCCAGAAGATCGCATCTGTGGGGGGCGCGAGCACCAATGCACACAACGGGCGTTACCGGCCTCCGGTTCACGGTTCTGGGGCCGTTGCAGGCGTGGCGTGGCGAGCAGTCGATAGCGCTCGGCTCGCCGCAGCAGCGGGCCGTACTGGCCCTGCTGCTGCTCAAGCAGGGCAGGCCGGCCTCCGTCGACGAACTCGTCGACGCCGTGTGGGACCAGGAGCCGCCCCCGGGCGCCGTCTCCGTGCTGCGGACCTATGTCTCCCGTCTGCGCGCCGTGCTCGAACCGGGGCGGTCGAAGAACCAGCCGCCCGGTGTCCTGGTCTCGGTGGCCGGGGGGTACGCCCTCCAGGTCCCCGACGGAACCCTCGACCTCACCGTCTTCGAATCGCGGGTGCACGAGGCCAGGAGACTCCGCGACCAGGGTGACCACCAGGGGGCCAGAGATCTGCTGCGCCGCGCGCTCGACGCCTGGAACGGGGCTCCGCTGGCGGGCGTCCCCGGCGCCTTCGCCGAAGCGGAGCGGACCCGGCTCACCGAACTGCGGCTCGCCGCGACGGAGATCCGCATCGAGCTGGACGTGGAACTGGGCGGCCACAGCGATGCCGTACCCGAACTCATCGCGCTGGCCGCGGCCCATCCGTTGCGCGAACGGCTGCGGCTGCTGCTGATGCTGTCGCTGTACCGGTCCGACCGGCAGGCCGAGGCGCTGGCCGTCTACCACGACACCCGCCGCATCCTGATCGCGGAACTCGGCATCGAACCGGGCCCGGCCGTCCGCGACCTGCACCGCCGGCTCCTGACGGCCGATCCCGCGCTCGCCGCTCCCCACCGGGCCGACGAACCCCCGGGCGCCGCCGTGCGTCCGGCCCAGCTCCCCGGCGACCTGAGTGACTTCACCGGCCGCGAGGCGGAGACCGCACGCGTGACGGCGGCGCTCTCGGGGGCGGCGGGGACGGCCGTACCGGTCGCCGTCCTCACCGGCATGGGCGGGGCGGGCAAGACGGTGCTGGCCGTGCACGCCGCCCACATCGTGAGCGGGCAGTTTCCCGACGGTCAGCTCTACGTGGACCTGCGCGGAGCGGACGGCTCGTCCGCCGATCCCTCCGCCGTACTCGCCGCATTCCTCCGGGCCCTGGGCGAGAAGGACCAGGGCATACCGGACAGCCCGGAGGAACGCGCCGCGCTCTACCGCTCGGTCCTGGCCGGGCGCCGGGTACTGGTCGTGCTCGACAACGCCCGTGACGCGGAACAGGTGCGTCCTCTCCTGCCCGGCTCCGGCGGGTGCGCCGCCATCGTGACGAGCCGTTCCGCGCTCGCCGCGCTGTCCGGCGTGACGCGCGTCGTGGTCGACGTGTTCCGGCCCCAGGTGGCGGCGGCACTCTTCACCCGCATCCTCGGCGGCCCCCGCACCGCACACGAACGCCTTGCGATCCTGCGGGTGGCCGACCTCTGCGGCGGGCATCCGCTGGCCGTGCGCATCGTCGCCAGCCGCCTCGCGGTCCGCCCGGACTGGACGGTGACGGACACCATCGACCAGCTCAAGGACGAACGTCAGCGCATCGGCGAACTGCGCATCCAAGGACTGGGCGTCGAGGCCTGCTTCCGGCTCGGTTACGGGGAGCTCGACGCGGAGCAGGCGCGCGCCTTCCGCCTGCTGTCGCTGCCCGCGCCCAGCCCCCTCACCCTGGTGGAGGCGGCGGCCGTGCTCGGGCGGCCCCAGGAGGTCACCGAGTCGCTGCTCGAATCGCTCGTCGACGTCGGCATGCTGGAATCGACGGCCCGCCGGCGCTACCGCTTCCACGATCTGCTGCGACTGTTCGCCCGCCAGCGCGCCCGGGAGGAGGAGTCCGCCGACGCGCGCCAGGGCGCTCTGACCGGACTGCTGGATCTGCTGCTGGCCACCGCGCGCAACGCCTACGGACTGCTCCGGCCGGGGCACAGGGTTCCCCTGTCCCTGCTCCCCACCGAGCACCCGGGGGTGAGCTTCGCCGACGAGGCGGAGGCGTGTGCCTGGGGGGCCGGACGGCTCTCCCCGGCCCTGGAGTTCGTGGCCCAGATCGCCCCGGCGGCCCCCGCGGGCGCCGCCGATCTGGTGCTGGCGCTCGACCCCCTGTTCATGGCCGAGCACCGCTGGAGCGAGCTGATCCCCGTCGCCCGCGCCGTGGCCGCCGCCGCGCGCCGTGCGGGCGACCGGCGGGCGGAGCAGCGGATCTGCTACATGCTCGGAGGCGCGCTGATGCAGATGGAGGAGTTGCAGAGCGCCCACGAGGTGACGAGCCGCGCGATGGAACTTTCGGAGGGGACCGAGGACCACACCGTGCACGCCATGGTGCTGAACGTGGCGGGGCTCCTGGCCATGAAGCGGGGCGTCGAGGAGGAGGGGCTGGACCTCGGGCTGCGCGCCGTCGCCGAGGCGCGCGTGGGGCAGGACAGATCCGTGGAGGCGCTCGCTCTCGGCAACGTCATCCTGGCGTGCGTACGCCTCGGGCAGGTCCACGAGCTGCTTCTCGACACGGCCCTCCGGCAGCTGGACCTGTACGAGACCCTGGGCGACCACCACGGCCGGGCCTACGCGCACTACCGCATCGGCCAGGTGCTGCGGGCGCTGGGGCGGCCGGAGGAGGCGTTGAGCCAGTTCGAGGACTGCCTGGAGCGCCTCGGCCCGACCGGCCACATCTTCGTGCGCTGCGCGTCCCTGATCGGGTGCGCCGGGTCGTACCTGAGCCTCGGCGAGCCGCAGTCGGCCGCCCGCTACGCCGAGCGGGCGATCGTCCTCGCCCGCGAGATGGACTTCGAGCGGGGCGAGGCCCTCGCCACCCAGATACTCGGCGACGCCCTCGACACGGTCGGGCACGTCTCGTGGGCGCGTGCCTGCTGGGAGCGGTCGCTCGCCGTCTGCCTGAGGCTCGGCATGGCCGACGAGGCCACGTACATCCGTGGACGGCTCGAACCGCCGCCGGCCGACACTTCTTGATCCGGCACCCCGCTGCCTGCCCTCGTCTTGATCCGGCACCCCGCTGCCTGCCCTCGTCGTGAACCGCTGCCGCTCACGGTGACGTTGTAGGGGCGAACGGGTCACGTACCGCCCCGTTCGGTACGTCGTGCCCCACAGCGGCATGACGCCCACACCCACGAGTCACGACGGAGCGTCATCGCAGTGATACGTAAAGCAATCGGAAGGGGTGGCCGGGCGGCGGTGGCAGTCGTCGCGCTCTGTGCCGTCACCGCGTCGGCACAGGGGGCGGCGTCGGCGGCGCCCTCTCCGGAGCCCGGCCCCGCCCGGCCCACGACTCTGGCCGAGGTGCGCGAGGAGCTGGACCGGCTGTACCACGACGCCGAGGTCGCCACGGACACCTACAACGCCGCGGAGGAACGGGCCGCCGAGCAGTCCGCCCGGGTGGCCGCACTCGCCGAGGAGATGGCGTCGGGCAAGGCCGCGCTGAAGCGGCTGACCTCCCGCATGGGGGCGGCGGCCCGCGCCCAGTACCGCAGCGGCGGCTTGCCCCTCGACGTCCAGCTGCTGTTGAGCACGGGCCCCGAGGACCTCCTCGACGAGGTCGGCCGGGCGCGCCAGGCCCAGCACGGCGTCGACGGACTGCTGCGCGAGCTGACCCGGGTCCAGAAGGAGCTCCGCACGAAGTCCGAGGTGTCCACCGCGCAGTTGAGGAAGCTCCGGGGCAGCCGGAAGGCCGGAGCGGACGCCCGCGAGCGCATCGAGAAGCGCATCGCCGCGGCCGAGGCACTCGAAGCGCGACTGGAGGAGAAGGAGCGCCGACGCCTCCTGGAGATGCAGAAGGAGTCGGCCGACGAGGCGCACGCGGAATTCCTGAGGTCCGGCAAGCTCAAGGGGGCCGGGAGAGGGGCGAGTGAGGAGGGCGCGATCGCCGTCGCCTTCGTGACCGAGCAACTCGGCAAACCCTACGAGTGGGCGGCGGAGGGCCCCGACACCTACGACTGCTCCGGCCTCACCTCGCAGGCGTGGGCCGCGGCGAAGCGGACCATTCCCCGTACGTCCCAGGAGCAGTGGCGTCAGCTGCCGCGCGTCGGACTGAAGGACATGCGTCCCGGAGACCTGATCATCTACCACAAGGACGCCAGCCACGTCGGGATGTACGTCGGAGGCGGCTCGATCATCCACGCACCGCGTCCGGGGCGGAACATCACCGTCGCCGACGTGGGCTCGATGTTCGTCCTCGGAGTCGTACGCCCGGATCAACGCCCCTGAACCGCGGCCGGCGGCTCACCGCGCCCGCCCATCGAGGGAGGCCCGGTTCGCGCCCGACCGGTTCCGGTCGCGCGCGTCAACCGGGAGCGGCACCCACCGGTGATCCGGCCAGGGGGACGGCACGCGGTCCCCGAGGCCGGGCGCCCACACGGCGCACGTTGCGCGAAAGTGCAGGTCACGGCGGTTGAGCCCGCGACGATTGGGGCCCCGCTCAGAGGGCCGCGCGCTTGCCTGCGGAGCCGGCCCCGGTCGTGTCCGACGAGGAGGAATGCGCCGCGGGAGGGGCGGAAGAGCTGATGGCCCCGACCACCCTGCCGAGTTCGACAGGCTCGCCATCTACATCGATGAGGACCGGGGGGTGCGGCGGAACTCCACCGGGAACGTCGAGTACCAGCTGAAGCGGCATGCCGATCATGTCATCGAGCAGGAGTACCTCGCATACCACCGTGGGCTGTGCGGCCGAGCGCGAATGTCCTGTCCGCACGGCGTCGTAGCCGTCAGGGAACGATCGCCGGGCCGCCGCCCCGCCCTTGAAGCGCTTGTGCGGCGGTTCAGGGCGGTGGGTGAGGTACCGGATGCACGAAGACCCCGCTGCCAGCGTGCATGCTGGTGGCGGGGTCTTGTCGGCACTTCCTGCGAAGTGCCCCCGGCAGGATTCGAACCTGCGCACCCGGCTCCGGAGGCCGATGCTCTATCCCCTGAGCTACGGGGGCGAATCGCGGTGTTGCTCTGCGACGGGTGAAACACTACCAGCTCCCACGGGGTGGCTGTGAACAGGTATTCCGCAGGGGGCTGCGCGCCGCGGGCGTCCGGCCGGGCGGTCCGCGGCGGCGGGGGAGACCCGTCCGGGCGGAAGTGGACAAAACCCGGACGCCGCCCCTCGGGCCGACCTACCCTCGAAGGGTGTCAGGGGCGTACGGCCGCGTGCTTGTTGTCGACGACAACAAGGTCATCCGGCAGCTGATCAGGGTCAATCTCGAGCTGGAGGGCTTCGAGGTCGTGACCGCGGCCGATGGTGTCGAATGCCTGGAACTGGTCGGAAGAGTCCGCCCCGACGCGATCACCCTCGACGTCGTGATGCCCCGGCTGGACGGCCTGCAGACCGCCACCCGGCTGCGCTCCGACCCCCGCACCAGCGCTCTCCCCATCGCCGTCGTCAGCGGCTGTACGCCCTACGAGGTCGACGCGGGCGTCGCGGCCGGGGTGGACGCGTTCCTGGCGAAGCCGTTCGAGCCGAGCGAGCTGGTGCGGATCGTGCGCCGCCTGGTGACCGGGGTGGACGAACCTGCGCCGGGCGGGCGGCGGGAGGCCGGGCGGGCGGGCAGCGCCGCCGGCTGACCACGGTCGGCGCGTACCGGTGCTCCGGCCGGTGCTCCGGTGAGCGTGCGTGCGGACGGCCCTCGGTGAACGCCCGCGTGCGGCCGGGCCGCCGGCTTCCGGCGGCCGCCCCCGGCCCCGCGGACCGCATGGCGAAACGGAGTCGCGGAGTGCCCCCCTCTCTCACCTAGGCTTGACCCGTGACCCCCGCCGACCTCTCCCGGACCGTGCTGCACGCCGTGCGCCGCGCGGTCGACGAGGACGTGCTGCACGCGCCCGTGCCCGCGCGCGTGCGGGTGGAGCGGACCCGGCCCGGCGGCAGCGGCGACTACGCCTGCGCCGTCGCGCTCCAGCTCGCCGGGCCCGCGCGACTGCCCGCCCTGGAGGTCGCGCGCATCCTGCGGGACCGCGTCGCCGCCGACCCCGGCGTCGGGCGGGTCGAGATCACCGGCCCCGGCTTCCTGAGCTTCACCCTGGCCGCCCCGGCGGAGGGCGACCGGGCCGTCCTCGCCGCCGTACGGGAACAGGGCCTCGCCTACGGACACGGGGACGCGCTCCGGGACGACAACCTCCAGTTCCACCACGCGCGGGAGGTCCGCGCCGCCGTCACCGCCCACGCCGTGCGCCGGCTCGTCATCGCCCAGGGCGCCCGCGTCCGGATCAGCTGCGAGGAAGCACCCGACCCGGACTGGGCCCGCCTCGGCGTCACCGTCGACGCGGGCGGCACACCCCCCGCACCGCTCACCGGCATCCGGCCCGTCCCCGCCGGGGCCGGCGCGGGGGAGCTGCTGGAGCGGCTCGGGCCCGACGCGGCCCGCTGGGGGCTCCTGCGGGCCGCCGGACACGACCGTGCCGCCCTCGGCCCCGAACTGCTCGTCCAGGGGGAGGCCAATCCGCTCTTCCTGGTCCGTTACGCCCACGCCAGGGCCCGCGCCCTCACCCGCGCGGCCGCCCTCCTCGGCTTCACCTCCGCGCCCGCCCCGTGCGGCAAAAGCCCCACCGGCCCGGCTGCGACGACCGCGTACGACGCCGCCGCCCGGCCCCTCCTCGACCTCATCGCCGACCACCCCGGCGTCCTGCTCGCCGGGGCCCGTCACCGTGCGCCCGACCGGGTCGCCCGGCAGCTGGAAGCCGTCGCGCACGCGTTCTTCGACTTCCACGACTCCTGCCCGCCCCTTCCTGCCGGTGACGAGAAACCCTCGGCCGCCCACCGCGCCCGGCTGGCCCTCGCCGAAGCCGCCGGGACGGTGCTGGCAGGCGGCCTGTCCCTGCTCGGCATCCGCGCGCCCGAACATCTCTGACGAGATCAGAAGAGACCCGAGAGAGCATCACGATGAGCCGCTCCGCACACCCCGCAGGCCCCCGCCACGCCGACGTCCTCCCCGAGGGCCACTACTCCGCGCCCGCTGCCGACCTCAACGCCCTCGATGAAAAGGTCTGGTCGCGCACCGTCACCCGCGACGCGGACGGCGCCCTCACCGTCGGCGGGATCGCCGTCGCCCGGCTCGCGGAGGAGTTCGGCACCCCCGCCTACTTCCTCGACGAGAGCGACTTCCGGGCCCGCTGCCGCGCCTGGGCGGACGCCTTCGGACCGGACGCCGACGTCTTCTACGCCGGGAAGGCGTTCCTCTCCCGCGCCGTCGTGCGCTGGCTCACGGAGGAGGGGCTGAATCTCGATGTCTGCTCCGGCGGCGAGCTGACCACCGCACTCGACGCGGGCATGCCCGCCGAGCGCATCGCCTTCCACGGCAACAACAAGACCGTCGCCGAGATCGAGCGGGCCGTCGGGGCCGGCGTCGGGCGGATCGTCCTCGACTCCTTCCAGGAGATCGTCCGCGTCGCCCACATCGCCCAGCGCCACGGCATCCGCCAGCGGGTCCAGATCCGCGTCACCGTAGGCGTCGAGGCCCACACCCACGAGTTCATCGCCACCGCGCACGAGGACCAGAAGTTCGGCATCGCGCTCGCCGACGGGCAGGCCGCCGAGGCGGTGCGCCGGGCCCTCTCCCTCGACGGGCTCGACCTCATCGGCGTCCACTCGCACATCGGCTCGCAGATCTTCGACATGGCCGGCTTCGAGGTCTCCGCCCGGCGCGTCGTGCAGCTCCTCGCCGAGGTCCGCGACGAGCACGGCGTCGAGCTGCCCGAGATCGACCTCGGCGGCGGCCTCGGCATCGCGTACACCTCCGACGACGACCCCCGCGAGCCGCACGAGATCGCCAAGGCGCTCAGCGACATCGTCACCCGCGAGTGCGAGGCCGCGAAGCTGCGGACGCCCCGGATCTCCGTCGAGCCGGGCCGCGCCATCGTCGGACCCACCGCCTTCACCCTGTACGAGGTGGGCACGATCAAGCCCCTGGAAGGGCTGCGGACGTACGTCAGCGTCGACGGCGGGATGTCGGACAACATCCGCACCGCGCTGTACGACGCCGAGTACAGCGTCGCCCTCGTCTCGCGCACCTCGGACGCCGAGCCGATGCTCGTCCGGGTCGTCGGCAAGCACTGCGAGAGCGGCGACATCGTGGTCAAGGACGCGTTCCTCCCCGCCGACCTGGCCCCCGGCGACCTGATCGCCGTCCCCGCCACCGGCGCGTACTGCCGTTCCATGGCGAGCAACTACAACCACGCCCTGCGTCCGCCCGTCGTCGCGGTCCGCGACGGAGAGGCCCGCGTCATCGTCCGGCGCGAGACGGAGGAAGATCTCCTGCGTCTCGATGTCGGCTGATGAAATAGTCGTCTCAGGATCCGGACGGGGGCCAGAAACCCCCGTCCGGTGAGTGAGACTGGTCCATACATGAGCATGGCCCTCCGGCGATCGGGGGGTGGGAGAGGCAGCGGAGTTGGGTGCGTGCCCAGCTCCGCGCCGCCGCCCCCCATCGCCGGAGGGTCCAGGTATGAGAAACGAGGTCGGATGATGCGAACGCGTCCGCTGAAGGTGGCGCTGCTGGGCTGTGGTGTGGTCGGCTCAGAGGTGGCGCGCCTCATGACGACGCACGCCGACGACCTCGCGGCGCGCATCGGCGCGCCCGTCGAGCTCGCCGGCGTGGCCGTCCGCCGGCCCTCGAAGGTGCGGGAGGGCATCGACCCCGCCCTGGTGACCACCGACGCCACCGCGCTCGTGCGACGGGGCGACATCGACGTCGTCGTCGAGGTCATCGGCGGCATCGAGCCCGCCCGGACGCTCATCACCACCGCGTTCGAGAACGGCGCGAGCGTCGTCTCCGCCAACAAGGCGCTGCTCGCCGAGGACGGCGCCGCGCTGCACGCCGCCGCCGAGAAGCACGGCCGCGACCTCTACTACGAGGCCGCCGTCGCCGGGGCCATCCCGCTGGTGAGGCCGCTGCGCGAGTCGCTCGCGGGCGACAAGGTCAACCGGGTGCTCGGCATCGTCAACGGCACCACCAACTTCATCCTCGACAAGATGGACACCAGCGGCGCCGGCTACTCCGAGGCGCTCGACGAGGCCACCGCGCTCGGGTACGCCGAGGCCGACCCCACCGCCGACGTCGAGGGCTTCGACGCCGCCGCGAAGGCCGCGATCCTCGCCGGGATCGCCTTCCACACCCGCGTGCGGATCGGTGACGTGCACCGCGAGGGCATCACCGAGGTCACCGCCGCCGACATCGCCTCCGCCCGCCGGATGGGCTGCACCGTCAAGCTGCTGGCCATCTGCGAGCGCGCCGCCGACGGGGCCTCCGTCACCGCCCGCGTGCACCCCGCGATGATCCCGCTCAGCCACCCCCTGGCCTCCGTCCGCGAGGCGTACAACGCGGTGTTCGTCGAGGCCGAGGCCGCCGGGCAGCTGATGTTCTACGGCCCCGGCGCCGGCGGCTCCCCGACCGCCTCCGCGGTCCTCGGCGACCTCGTCGCGGTCTGCCGCAACAAACTGGGCGAGGCCACCGGACCCGGTGAGTCCGCCTACACGCGCCTGCCGGTCAGCCCCATGGGCGAGGTCGTCACGCGCTACCACATCAGCCTCGACGTGGCCGACAAGCCGGGCGTGCTCGCCCAGGTCGCGACGGTCTTCGCCGAGCAGGGCGTGTCCATCGACACGGTCCGCCAGCAGGGCCGGCCGGACTCCGACGGCGAGGCGTCCCTCGTCGTCGTCACCCACCGCGCGCCCGACGCCGCCCTCTCCGGGACCGTCGAAGCGCTGCGCAAGCTCGACACCGTGCGCGGTGTCGCCAGCATCATGCGTGTTGAAGGGGAGTAAAGGACCCATGACCAGCAAGGGCACCCACCAGTGGCGCGGCATCATCGAGGAGTACCGGGACCGCCTTCCGGTCGCGGCGACGACGCCGGTCGTCACACTCCGTGAGGGCGGCACGCCGCTCGTACCGGCGCAGGTCCTCTCCGAGCGCACGGGCTGCGAGGTGCACCTCAAGGTCGAGGGCGCCAACCCCACCGGTTCGTTCAAGGACCGCGGCATGACCATGGCCATCACCCGCGCCAAGGAGGAGGGCGCGAAGGCCGTCATCTGCGCCTCCACCGGCAACACCTCGGCCTCCGCCGCCGCGTACGCGGTGCGCGCGGGGATGGTCTGCGCCGTCCTCGTCCCGCAGGGCAAGATCGCGCTGGGCAAGATGGGCCAGGCCCTCGTGCACGGGGCGAAGATCCTCCAGGTCGACGGCAACTTCGACGACTGCCTGACACTGGCCCGCGCGCTCTCGGACAACTACCCGGTGGCACTGGTCAATTCGGTCAACCCGGTCCGCATCGAGGGCCAGAAGACCGCCGCGTTCGAGATCGTCGACGCGCTCGGCGACGCCCCCGACATCCACGTCCTGCCGGTCGGCAACGCGGGCAACATCACCGCGTACTGGAAGGGGTACACCGAGTACGCGGGTGACGGCGTCTCGTCCCGTTCCCCGCGCATGTGGGGCTTCCAGGCGTCCGGCTCCGCGCCCATCGTGCGCGGCGAGATCGTCAAGGACCCGTCCACCATCGCCACCGCGATCCGCATCGGGAACCCGGCCTCCTGGAACTACGCGCTCGCCGCGCGCGACGAGTCGGGCGGGTTCATCGACGAGGTGACGGACCGGCAGATCCTGTCCGCCTACCGCCTGTTGGCCTCCCGGGAGGGCGTCTTCGTGGAGCCCGCGTCGGCCGCCTCGGTCGCCGGACTGCTCAAGGCCGCCGAGGAGGGCAAGGTCGACCCCGGCCAGCGCATCGTCTGCACGGTCACCGGCAACGGCCTCAAGGACCCCGACTGGGCCGTCGCGGGCGCCCCGCAGCCGGTCACGGTCCCGGTCGACGCGGCCACCGCGGCCGAGCGGCTCGGACTCGTCTGACCCGGCCCCGGACAGGCCGCGGAAGCCGCCGCGGCCCACCCGCGCCCATCACGACAATCCAGCTCAACCGCCCTCTTTCCGGGGCGGAGAGCGCATAGGAGGCGGGCGACACGCATCGTGCGCCTCCTGTGCGCCCTATGTCGCGACAGAACCTTCCTTCGATAAGCTGTACCCCATCCGCCCGACACCCGCCCGACGGCCCGCTGCGGTACGGCAGCCGTCGTGGGCGAACACGGGTCGGACCACCGGATCCCCTGTCCACCCCGGTGCGCACCGTGTACCGCCCCCGCCCCAGCAGACCCCACCGCCGCAGATCCACCGCACTGCATCCCCGCCGCCTTACAAGGAGTGGTCCGACCGATGGCCGGTCCCGCGTTCCGAGCCGCCGCCGTCAGGGTGCGCGTCCCCGCCACCAGCGCCAATCTGGGTCCGGGTTTCGACGCCCTCGGCCTCTCGCTGGGTCTGTACGACGACGTCGTCGTCCGGGTCGCCGACTCCGGGCTGCACATCGACATCGCGGGCGAGGGCGGCGAGACGCTGCCCCGCGACGAGAGCCACCTGCTCGTACGCTCCCTGCGCACCGCGTTCGACCTGCTCGGCGGCCAGCCCCGCGGCCTGGAGATCGTCTGCGCCAACCGCATTCCGCACGGCCGGGGCCTCGGCTCCTCCTCCGCCGCCATCTGCGCCGGGATCGTCGCCGCCCGTGCCGTGACGACCGGCGGCGACGCCCGCCTCGACGACACGGCCCTGCTGGAGCTGGCGACCGAGATCGAGGGACACCCCGACAACGTCGCGGCCTGTCTGCTCGGCGGATTCACCCTCGCCTGGATGGACGGCGGCGCCGCGCGGGCCATCCGGATGGACCCCGCGGCATCCGTCGTCCCCGTCGTCTTCGTCCCCGGGCGCCCGGTGCTCACCGAGACGGCGCGCGGCCTGCTCCCGCGTACCGTCCCGCACGTCGACGCGGCCCTCAACGCCGGCCGCGCGGCCCTGCTCGTCGAGGCCCTGACCCGCCGCCCCGAGCTGCTGCTCGCGGCCACCGAGGACCGGATCCACCAGGAATACCGGGGCCCGGCGATGCCGGACAGCGTGGAGCTGGTGCACCGGCTGCGCGCCGAGGGCGTTCCCGCGGTCATCTCCGGCGCGGGGCCCACGGTCCTCGCGCTGACGGAGGACGGCGCGGCCGACAAGGTCGCCCGACTGGCGGGGGAGGGCTGGGCCGCGAACCGGCTGGACCTCGACGCGACGGGCGCCAGTGTGCTGCCGCTGGCCGCGTAAACGCCTGTGATTACCGGTGAGCGAGAGGGGGAATGTTTGTTGGAGCCGGTAGTGTTAACCTCAAGTCTGCAATCGACGTCTTCACGGCGCGTTGCTTCGTGTCCCCCTCCGGGACCACCATTCTTCCGGGAGCCTCCCCAACTGCCTGAGCAGCCTGCCTGAGCAGTTTCGAGCACGCTCCGGAACCGGCACGACACCCCTCGCTCGTCCAGGAGTGGGCCGAGCAGGGGGATCTCGCGCCGGACCCCGCACGTTCATCTCTCCGCCGTACCCGGCGGACCACCGCCCCGGCAAGGTCCGCGATCCAGCAAGATCGACAGACCGCAGTCGGACAGCACAACCGGTCGCCGAGCCAGAAGGCCGACGTCCGCTCCAGGGAAGGACCCTTCGTGAGCGACACCACCGATCTGATGGGCGTGACTGCCGACAAGAACGTCGACAGCGCCGCGCCCGCCGAAGGTGCTGCCTCTGGCACCACCGCACGGCGCCGCCGCTCCGGCACCGGCCTCGACGGCATGGTCCTGGCCGAGCTGCAGCAGGTCGCGTCCGGCCTCGGCATCAGGGGCACCGCGCGGATGCGCAAGAGCCAGCTGATCGAGGTCATCAAGGAGGCGCAGGCGGGTGGCGGATCCGCCGCCCCCAAGACCTCCTCCAAGGCCGCCGAGGCCCCCACCGAGGCGGAGTCCAAGCCCAAGCGCCGCGCGACCTCGAAGGCGCGCACCGGGGACGAGGCGCCCGCCGCCGAGAAGGACGCGGGCCAGCAGCAGATCGACATCCCCGGCCAGCCGGCCAGCGACGACCAGCCCGCGGGCGAGCGCCGTCGCCGCCGCGCGACGGCCCAGGCGGGCAGCCCCGACACCAAGACCGAGGCGAAGACCGAGGTCACGGCGAAGGCGGAGCCCCGGTCCGAGCAGAAGACCGAGGAGCGCGCGGAGCCCAAGGGCGACGCCAAGGTCGAGGCCGGCGCCGACACGGCCGAGGGCCGTCGTGGCGACCGCCAGGGCCGCGACCGCGGTGACCGCGAGGGCCGCCGGGAGCGTCAGCGCGACCGCCGCGGCAAGGGCGACGACCAGGGCCAGCAGGGCGGTGGCGGCGGCGGGCAGCGCCAGCAGCGCCAGGGCCAGCAGAACCGGGACAACGGTCCGCAGGACGACTTCGACGACGAGGCGGGCGGCCGACGCGGCCGTCGCGGACGCTACCGTGACCGCCGCGGCCGTCGCGGGCGCGACGACTTCGCCTCCGACGTGCAGGTGGCCGACGACGACGTCCTGATCCCCGTCGCGGGCATCCTGGACATCCTCGACAACTACGCGTTCATCCGGACCTCCGGCTACCTGCCGGGCCCGAACGACGTGTACGTCTCGCTCGCCCAGGTCCGCAAGAACGGCCTGCGCAAGGGCGACCACGTCACCGGCGCGGTGCGCCAGCCCAAGGACGGCGAGCGGCGCGAGAAGTTCAACGCGCTGGTCCGCCTCGACTCGGTCAACGGCATGGCCCCCGAGTCCGGCCGCGGCCGCCCCGAGTTCCAGAAGCTGACCCCGCTCTACCCGCAGGACCGGCTCCGCCTGGAGACCGACTCCAACATCCTGACCACGCGGATCATCGACCTGGTCGCCCCGATCGGCAAGGGCCAGCGCGGGCTCATCGTGGCCCCGCCGAAGACCGGCAAGACGATGATCCTGCAGGCCATCGCCAACGCGATCACGGTCAACAGCCCCGAGTGCCACCTGATGGTCGTCCTGGTCGACGAGCGTCCGGAAGAGGTCACCGACATGCAGCGGTCGGTGAAGGGCGAGGTCATCTCCTCGACCTTCGACCGTCCCGCCGAGGACCACACCACCGTCGCCGAGCTGGCCATCGAGCGCGCCAAGCGCCTCGTCGAGCTGGGTCACGACGTGGTCGTCCTGCTCGACTCGATCACCCGCCTGGGCCGCGCGTACAACCTCGCGGCGCCGGCCTCCGGCCGCATCCTCTCCGGTGGTGTCGACTCGACCGCGCTCTACCCCCCGAAGCGCTTCTTCGGCGCCGCGCGCAACATCGAGGACGGCGGCTCGCTGACCATCCTGGCCACCGCGCTCGTCGAGACCGGCTCGCGCATGGACGAGGTGATCTTCGAGGAGTTCAAGGGCACCGGCAACATGGAGCTCAAGCTCGACCGGAAGCTCTCGGACAAGCGCATCTTCCCGGCGGTGGACGTCGACGCGTCCTCCACCCGTAAGGAAGAGATCCTGCTCGGCACCGACGAGCTGGCGGTCGTGTGGAAGCTGCGCCGGGTGCTGCACGCGCTCGACCAGCAGCAGGCGATCGAACTCCTCCTGGACCGGATGAAGAAGACCCAGTCCAATGCGGAGTTCCTGCTCCAGATCCAGAAGACGACGCCGGGCAGCGGAAACGGCAACGACTGACCGCTGTTCCCCCGCTCGGCAACTGTCCGGTGAATCCGCCCCGTTACTCATGTGACGGGGCGGATTTGCGCGTGTAATATCAACCAGCCGACAATCTCCCCCCACTTGCGGCACTACCACCCGACGCTTTCTGGAATAACGGGAGACTTGCGTGCGCATATCGCGCCATGTCGGATCAGCACGAATAGCCGGTCGTCTGCTGGCGGTCGCCGCCGCCGCGCTGGCGCTGGTGGGCGGGGGCCTGACGTCCGCAGCCCAGGCGGACGAGGGCGGTGAGCGATTCCTGCCGCCGAAGGGCGCCACGGTGGTCAGCCCGCAGAAGCTCTCGCCGAGAATCATCGGGGGGACGAACACCGCCTTCGCCGACGCGCCCTGGATGGTGCAGCTTCTCTTCGAGTACGACAACGACGGCATCTTCTACTTCTCGTGCGGGGGAACGCTGGTCGCCCCCAACAAGGTGATGACCGCGGCCCATTGCGTCACCGACGAGAACGGAAAGGCCCTCGACATGGTCGGCCGCGGGCTCGTGCTCGCGGGAACCGCGAAACTGGCGGGCGGACCGCAGGACGAAGGCACCGCCGTCGGGATCTCCCGCTCCTATTTCGCGGGTACGTACAACGCCGCCGAGATCGACAACGACATCGCGCTGCTGACGCTCAGCAAGCCGTTGCCCTACAAGTCGGCGCAGCCCGCTTCGTACGGTGACACCGCGCGCTATGTCCCGGGCACGACCGCCACCACGTACGGCTGGGGTATGACCGGTTCCGACTGGGACACCTCCCCCCTCTCGGAGACCCTGCTGCGGTTGGACCAGCCGCTGCGTTCGGACGCCGAGTGCTCCGAGAACCTCGACGGGGCCATCGGCGTCCCGGGCGCCTACAAGCCGGGCCACATGATCTGTGCCGGCGTCGGCGGGACCGGCGACGACTCCACCGGCCAGGCCACCTGCCCCGGTGACTCCGGCAGCCCCATGTTCGTCAGCGGACGCGTCATCGGCATCACCTCCTGGGGTCCGGCCAACGACTCCCGCGCGTGCAACCTCGCGGGCACGTACGACGCCTACACGAAGGTCTCGACCTACTACCGGTCGATCCAGCCCCGCATCGACGACACCAGCTTCAGCGGTGACCACCGGGCCGACCTGTTCGCCCGCTCGACCGGCTCCACCGCGTACACCTTCCCCTCGGCCGGCGAGAAGCTCGCCGCGCGCAAGGTGTTCGCCGGCTCCTACAGCGCGTACAACCTCTTCATCCAGACCGACCTCGACCGGGACGGCCACCAGGATCTGATCGCGCGGCAGGCGGCGACCGGGGACGTCTACTGGCTGCACCGCTCGGCGACCTCCACGACCTACGCGAAGACGAAGATCTTCAGCAACTGGAAGACGGTCCGGGCGATCGTCGCCCCCGGTGACGTGAACAACGACGGCAAGGGCGACATCCTCGCCGTCACCGCCACGGGCGACCTCATGACCTATCCGAGCTTCGGCAACGGCAAGTTCAACACCGCCGTCAAGTCCGGGTCCGGGTACCAGGTCTACAACCAGGTGCGGGGCCACGGTGACCTCACCTACGACGGCAAGAACGATCTGCTCGTCCGCCGCGGCGGCACCGACGACCTCTACCTGATCAAGGGAACCGGCAAATCCACCGCCCCCTTCGAGGCGCCGGTCAAGGTCCGCAGCGCGTGGTCGGGCTACGACCTCCTGGTCACCCCGGGGGACGTGAACGGGGACGCGAAGGCCGACCTCGTGGCCCGCTCCACCTCCGGTGACCTGTACCTCCTCAAGGGCACCGGCCAGGCGTCCTCGGAGATCTTCGCCACACAGATCAAGCTCGGCACCGGCTGGAAGAGCTACTACACCGTCGGCTGAAGCCCCTGGTGAAAGCCCTCTCACGGCACACACACCCGTAGAACCTGTGGCCCCCGGCACCCGCCGGGGGCCACAGGCGCGTGTGCAACCCTTCATGGTGCTTCGGCCGTCCTCACCCACGAGGCCGAGGCGCGTGGACCACCACGGCAGGGGGCGGACGGGCACAGCAGCAGTGACGAGGGAGACGCGTGAGCGAGCAGAACAGGAGCACGGGCCGCATACGCGGTACCGGCACCCGACGGAGGAAGCCGTCCCGACGGCACCGCGCCAAGACCCTCGCGGCCTGGGCGGCGGCCGGGGCCGTGGTGGTCGGCGGCGCAGGGCTCGGATACGCGTACCTCGCGCTCGACGGCAACCTCTCCAGCATCGACATCGACGCCAAGCTCGGCGCCGACCGCCCCGACGACGTGGACGACGGCTCGCAGGACATCCTGGTGTTGGGCTCCGACTCGCGCTCCGGCGACAACGGGAAGTACGGGCGGGACGAAGGCGCGGCGCGCTCGGACACGGCGATGGTCCTCCACGTCGCCAAGGGCCACCGGTCCGCGAGCGTCGTCTCCATACCGCGCGACACCCTGATGGAGCGCCCCGCCTGCGAGAGCGACACCACCGGCGCCCTGGTCCCTGCCGCGCACCGGGCGATGTTCAACACCGCCTACGAGGTCGGCGGGCCCGCCTGCGCGGTCAAGACGGTCGAGGCGATGTCCGGCATCCGCATGGACCACTACCTCGAAGTCGACTTCACCGGATTCACGAAGCTCATCGACGAACTCGGCGGCGTCGAGGTCACCACGAAGACCGCGATCGCCGACTCCAGGAGCCACCTGAACCTGGAGCCCGGCACCCACACCCTGAACGGCGAGGAGTCCCTCGGCCTCGTGCGGACCCGCAAGAGTGTCGGCGACGGCAGCGACCTGGGACGCATCCAGCTCCAGCAGGCGTTCGTCAAGGCGCTGATGGACCGGACGAAGAGCGTCGGGGTGTTCTCCAGCCCCAAGAAGCTCTACGGGCTCGCGGACGCCGCGACCAGGGCCGTCACCACCGACTCCGGGCTCGGCTCGGTCAAGAAGCTCACCGGCTTCGCCAACGGCCTCAAGGGGCTGAACGCGAAGAACGTCCACATGGTGACCCTGCCCGTCGAGTACGACCCGGCCGATCCGAACCGGGTGCTGCCGCAGGAGAAGGCCGGCCGGCAGGTCTGGGCCGCCCTCCAGCGGGACCGGCCGATCCCCGCCTCCGCCACCGAGGATTCCGCGGGCGACAAGGGCGACGCGTCGAAGGTCGTCCGGTAGCCCACCCGTCACCGCGGGTGCACGGCCGGTACCGGGAATACCTGGCGCCCGCCCCCGGTTTTGGGAGATACGGCCGGTCCTGGCAGACTGGTACGTCGGCCCCGGTTCACGGCCGCGCAATCCGCGCGGACGACCCGGAGCCCTCCCGAAACTAGGAGACACCTTGAAGCGCGACATCCACCCCGAGTACGTCGAGACGCAGGTCAGCTGCACCTGCGGTGCGTCGTTCACCACCCGGAGCACCATCGACAACGGCACCATCCGTGCCGACGTCTGCTCCGAGTGCCACCCGTTCTACACGGGCAAGCAGAAGATCCTCGACACCGGCGGCCGCGTGGCCCGCTTCGAGGCCCGCTTCGGCAAGGCTGCCGGCTCCGCCAGCAAGTAGCGAGCCACTGCGCCGGTTCCCGGCGCCCTCTTCCCAGGGGGCGTCGGAACCGGCGTTTTTGCCGGTCGGGCGCCCAGGGGAGCCCCTCCGGGACGCCCCACCGGGCCGTACGCCCTCCACAGCAGGCCCGCAGCCGCGAAACAAACCAGGAGCCCCCGCATGTTCGAGGCGGTCGAGGAACTGATCGGTGAGCACGCCGATCTCGAGAAGAAGCTCGCCGACCCGTCGGTCCACGCCGACCAGGCGAACGCGCGCAAGCTGAACAAGCGCTACGCGGAGCTGACCCCGATCGTCTCCACGTACCGGGCCTGGAAGCAGACGGGCGAGGACATCGTGACCGCCCGCGAGTTCGCCGCGGACGACCCCGACTTCGCCGCCGAGGTCAAGGTGCTGGAGAAGCAGCGCGAGGAGATCACGGAGAAGCTCCGGCTCCTCCTCGTCCCGCGCGACCCCAGCGACGACAAGGACGTGCTCCTGGAGATCAAGGCGGGCGCCGGCGGCGACGAGTCCGCCCTGTTCGCGGGCGACCTGCTGCGCATGTACCTCCGCTACGCCGAGCGCGTCGGCTGGAAGACCGAGATCATCGACTCCACCGAGTCCGAGCTCGGCGGCTACAAGGACGTCCAGGTCGCCGTGAAGACCAAGGGCGGCAACGGCGCCACCGAGCCCGGCCAGGGCGTCTGGGCCCGGATGAAGTACGAGGGAGGCGTGCACCGCGTGCAGCGCGTGCCCTCCACCGAGTCCCAGGGCCGTATCCACACCTCCGCCGCGGGCGTGCTCGTCACCCCCGAGGCCGAGGAGGTCGACGTCGAGATCCACGCCAACGACCTGCGCATCGACGTCTACCGCTCCTCCGGCCCCGGCGGGCAGTCCGTCAACACGACCGACTCCGCCGTCCGCATCACGCACCTGCCGACCGGCGTCGTCGCCTCCTGCCAGAACGAGAAGAGTCAGCTCCAGAACAAGGAGCAGGCCATGCGCATCCTGCGCTCCCGGCTGCTGGCCGCCGCCCAGGAAGCCGCCGAGCAGGAGGCCTCCGACGCCCGCCGCAGCCAGGTCCGCACGGTCGACCGCTCCGAGAAGATCCGGACGTACAACTTCCCGGAAAACCGCATCTCGGACCACCGCGTCGGCTTCAAGGCGTACAACTTGGACCAGGTGCTCGACGGAGAGCTCGACGCCGTCATCCAGGCCTGCGTCGACGCCGACTCGGCCGCCAAGCTCGCCAACGCGTAAGCGACCGCCCGCCCCGCACACCCGTAACCCGTACGGAGAACCGCGATGAACCTGCTGCTCGCCGAGGTGGCCCAGGCCACCCAGCGGCTGGCCGACGCCGGTGTCCCCTCACCGCGATTCGACGCCGAGGAACTCGCGGCCTTCGTCCACGGGGTGAAGCGGGGCGCGCTGCACACGGTGCCCGACAGCGACTTCGACGCCCGGTACTGGGAGACGATCGCCCGCCGCGAGGCCCGCGAACCCCTCCAGCACATCACCGGCCGCGCCTTCTTCCGGTACCTGGAGCTCCAGGTCGGACCCGGTGTCTTCGTGCCCCGGCCCGAGACCGAGTCGGTCGTCGGCTGGGCCATAGACGCGGTGCGCGCGATGGACGTCGTCGAGCCCGTCGTCGTCGACCTGTGCACCGGATCGGGTGCCATCGCGCTCGCCATGGCGCAGGAGGTCCCCCGGTCGCGGGTGCACGCCGTGGAGCTCTCCGAGGACGCCCTGCGGTGGACGCGGAAGAACGCCGAGGGGTCCAGGGTCACCGTCCACAAGGGAGACGCCCTGAGCGCCCTCCCGGAGCTCGACGGCCAGGTCGACCTGGTCATCTCCAACCCGCCGTACATCCCCCTCACCGAATGGGAGTACGTCGCCCCCGAGGCCCGCGACCACGACCCGGAGATGGCCCTCTTCTCCGGCGAGGACGGCCTCGACACCATCCGCGGCATCGAACGCACCGCCCACCGGCTGCTGCGGCCCGGCGGCCTCGTCGTCATCGAGCACGCCGACACCCAGGGCGGCCAGGTCCCGTGGATCTTCACCGAGGAGCGGGGCTGGGCGGACGCCGCCGACCACCCCGACCTCAACAACCGCCCCCGGTTCGCCACCGCCCGCAAGGCCATGCCGTGACCGGCCCCCGGCACCACCACCCGCACCCGTACCAGCTCCAGGAGGCCGGCTGATGGCTCGGCGATACGACTGCAACGACGCCACCGACCGGACCACGGGCCTGCGCGAGGCCGCGTCGGCCGTCCGCCGGGGCGAACTGGTCGTGCTGCCCACCGACACCGTGTACGGGATCGGTGCGGACGCCTTCACCGCGGAGGCCGTGGCGGACCTGCTGGACGCCAAGGGCCGTGGCCGCACCATGCCCACCCCCGTCCTCATCGGCTCCCCGAACACCCTCCACGGCCTGGTCACCGACTTCTCCGAGGAGGCGTGGGAGCTCGTCGACGCCTTCTGGCCCGGCGCCCTCACCCTCGTCGCCCGGCACCAGCCCTCCCTCCAGTGGGACCTCGGCGACACCCGCGGCACCGTCGCCATCCGGATGCCGCTGCACCCGGTCGCCATCGAGCTGCTGACCGAGGTCGGCCCGATGGCGGTCTCCAGCGCCAATCTCACCGGACACCCCGCCCCGGAGGACTGCGACGCCGCCCAGGGCATGCTCGGCGACTCCGTCTCCGTCTACCTCGACGGCGGCCCGACGCCCGGCATCGTGCCGTCCTCGATCGTCGACGTCACCGGTGCCGTCCCGGTCCTGCTGCGCGCCGGCGCCCTCTCCGCGGAGGAGCTGCGCAAGGTGGTCCCCGACCTCGAGGTGGCCAATTGACCGCCCCCGAGGGGCGTGGCATAGCGGGGCGGACCGACACCTTCCGCATCCTCCACGTCAGCACCGGCAACGTCTGCCGCTCACCGATCACCGAGCGGTTGACCCGCCATGCCCTGGTGGGCCGCCTCGGCGACCCCCTCAGCGGCGGCCTCATCGTGGAGAGCGCGGGCACCTGGGGCCACGAGGGCGCGCCCATGGAGGCCAACGCCGAGGTCGTCCTCGCCGACTTCGGCGCGGACGCCACCGGCTTCGTCGGCCGGGAGCTGCTGGACGAGCACGTCATCCGCGCCGACCTGGTCCTCACCGCCACCCGCGACCACCGGGCCCAGGTCATCTCCATGGGCCACTCCGCGGGCCTGCGCACCTTCACCCTCAAGGAGTTCACCCGGCTGGTCCGGGCGATAGACCCGGCCACCCTGCCCGACCCGCGTGACGAGGGCGTCGTCGAACGCGCCCGCGCCCTGGTGCGCGCCGCCGCCGCGCTGCGCGGCTGGCTGCTGGCCCCGACCGCCGAGGCGGACGAGGTCTACGACCCCTACGGCGCCCCCATCACGTTCTTCCGCTCCATCGGCGACGAGATCAACCAGGCGCTCGACCCGGTCGTCACGGCGCTCACCGGCGTACACGCCCCGCACTGAGCGGCGTACGCGCCGGGCCCGCGTGCGCACCGGTGCGCCGACCGGCGTACGGGGCCCCGGGACAGCGGGCACGCCGTCCCGCCCCGGCCTACATTGGAGCTGAGCCGGTCCCCCCGCCGGCGCACCCGCCTCCAGGCCCGGAGCCGCACCATGCCGGTCACCTCTCCCGCCGCACCCGCTTCCGCGCCGTCCGCGCCCGACGCCCTGCCCCAGGACTTCGGCGCGCTGCTCCGCGAGGACCCGGAGATCGCCGGGGTGCTGCTCGCGGAGCGGGACCGGCAGGCGGGCACCCTCCAGCTGATCGCCGCCGAGAACTTCGCCTCGCCCGCCGTCCTCGCGGCCCTCGGCTCCCCGCTCGCCAACAAGTACGCCGAGGGGTATCCGGGCGCCCGCCACCACGGCGGCTGCGAGCACGCGGACGCCGCCGAACGCGTCGCCGTCCGCCGGGCCAAGGCCCTCTTCGGCGCCGAACACGCCAACGTCCAGCCGCACTCCGGATCCTCCGCCGTCCTCGCCGCCTACGCCGCTCTGCTGCGCCCCGGCGACACCGTGCTGGCGATGGGGCTCCCGTACGGGGGACACCTCACCCACGGGGCGCCGGGCAACTTCTCCGGCCGCTGGTTCGACTTCGCCGGCTACGGGACCGATCCCACGAGCGGGCTGATCGACTACACCCGGCTCCGCGCCCTGGCCCGCGCCCGTCGGCCCAAGGCCATCGTCTGCGGCTCCATCTCCTATCCCCGCCACCCCGACTACGCCCTCTTCCGGGAGATCGCCGACGAGGCCGGCGCGTATCTGATCGTGGACGCGGCCCACCCGATGGGGCTGATCGCCGGGGGAGCGGCGCCGAACCCGGTCCCGTACGCCGACGTGGTCTGCGCCACCACGCACAAGGTGCTGCGCGGACCGCGCGGCGGCCTGATCCTGTGCGGCGCGGAGCTGGCCGAGCGGATCGACCGGGCGGTGTTCCCGTTCACCCAGGGCGGCGCCCAGATGCACACGGTGGCGGCGAAGGCCGTCGCGTTCGGGGAGGCGGCCACCCCCGCGTACACGGGCTACGCCCACCAGGTCGTCGCGCACGCCCGGGTCCTCGCCGCGGGTCTGGAGGCGGAGGGGTTCGAGGTGACCACGGGCGGCACGGACACCCACCTCGTGGTCGCGGACCCGGCCCCGCTCGGCGTCGACGGCCGTACCGCGCGCGAGCGGCTGGCGGCGGCCGGCGTGGTCCTGGACACCTGCGCCCTGCCGTACGGGGAGGGCCGGGGCATCCGGCTGGGCACGGCGGCCGTCACCACGCAGGGGATGGACGAGGGGGACATGGCCCGGATCGCGGCCCTGTCGGGGGCGGCCGTACGGCGGTCCGGCGACGCGGGCGCGATCGCTGCCGAGGTCCGGGAGCTGGTCGCCCGCCATCCCCCGTACCGCGGGTAGGGGAGTCCTCCGGGCCCCTCGGTGGCGGAGGCCGCGCCGTCCGGAGCGGAGGGCTCCGCCGTGTCCGGGGCACACGAAGCCTGTGCAACCATCACCCGTAGCCTGGAGTCCTTGTTCCAGAGACTAGGGTGTGGGTTTTGGATGGTCGGCGAGTTCTGTGGGGCAGCCTGTGCGTGATTACCTGCTGACGCTCTGTGTCACGGCGGCGGTGACCTATCTGCTGACCGGACCGGTGCGGAAGTTCGCCATCGCGGTCGGGGCGATGCCCGCGATCCGCGCGCGCGACGTCCACCGGGAGCCGACACCTCGGCTCGGCGGGATCGCGATGTTCGGCGGACTGTGCGCGGGGCTGATCGTCGCGGACCACCTCTTCAACCTGAAGGGCGTCTTCGAACTCTCCGACGAACCCAGGGCGTTGCTCTCCGGCGCCGCCCTGATCTGGCTGATCGGCGTCCTCGACGACAAGTTCGAGATCGACGCCCTGATCAAGCTCGGCGGCCAGATGATCGCCGCCGCCGTCATGGTGATCCAGGGGCTCACGATCCTGTGGCTGCCGATCCCCGGCGTCGGCACGGTCGCGCTCACCCAGTGGCAGGGCACGCTGCTCACGGTGGCGCTGGTCGTCATCACGATCAACGCGGTCAACTTCGTCGACGGCCTGGACGGGCTGGCGGCGGGCATGGTGTGCATCGCCTCGGCCGCGTTCTTCCTGTACGCCTACCGGCTCTGGATGGGGTACGGCATCGAGGCGGCGGCCCCGGCGACGCTGTTCGCGGCGATCCTGATGGGCATGTGCCTCGGCTTCCTGCCGCACAACATGCACCCCGCGCGGATCTTCATGGGCGACTCGGGTTCGATGCTGATCGGCCTGGTGCTGGCGGCGGGGGCGATCTCGATCACGGGCCAGGTCGACCCGGACAACATGAAGCTCTTCGAGGGCAGCGAGCGCGGGGCCACCCACGCGATGCTCCCGGTCTTCATCCCGCTGGTGCTGCCGCTGACGATCATCGCGATCCCGGCCGCCGACCTGGTGCTGGCCATCGTCCGGCGTACCTGGAACGGCCAGTCGCCGTTCGCCGCCGACCGGGGCCACCTGCACCACCGGCTGCTGGAGATCGGCCACTCGCACAGCCGGGCCGTGCTGATCATGTACTTCTGGTCGGCCCTGATCGCCTTCGGCACCGTCGGCTACTCGGTGCACGCCGCCTCCTCGTGGATCGTGTTCGTGATCATGACGGCCAGCGCTGCGGGCCTGATCCTGCTGCTGATGCCCCGGTTCACCCCGCGCGCCCCGCACTGGGCCAACCGCTTCGTGCCGCCGCGCTACCGCCGGCCGACGGAGGAGGCTTCGGCCGCCGCGTACGAGGAGAAGCCGGCGGCCGCGGACTCCGGGGCCCAACAGGACCCGCCGGGCGCTCAGATGGGCGAGGAGGGCGCCGAACGGGCCCCTGTGGCGGTCGGGGTGTCCGGCGTCAACGGGGCTACCGCGATCGGCTCCCGTTCGCGCTTCTCCGATCGCCGTTCCGCCGACTCCTCACGTTGACGTTTCGGAACTGTCGGTGCATTACCAGACATCGTGCCGACTTGTCGTGCACACACGCGCGGGGTAGCCCTCATGTGTGACAGTTGGCACACCTTTGAGGTAAAGGCCTCATCAAATAGTTTGTGATACCGTTCACGAGACCCGGCGAAGAGCCGAAGGGCCCTGGTAGGACGGTCCATCGGCTCGAAACTCCGCCTCGCGGACCGGGCCTACGCTCGTCCATGACGACGCCCCATTCCTCCCTCAGACCAGTGGAGCTGCCGCCATGCAGTCCGACATGCGCGAAGTACTGCGCATCGCCACCCCCACCGCCGCGGTGGGAGCCATCGCCACGCTCGTCGGCGGGCTCGTCGTCGGCGGCAAGGGGGCGATCGGCGCCGTCGTGGGCTGCGTGGTGGTCATTCTCTTCATGGCCCTCGGGCAGCTGGCGTTGCAGTGGGTCGCCAAGTCGATGCCGCACCTCTTCCAGGGCATGGGGCTGCTGGTCTACTCGGTCCAGCTGGTGCTCCTGCTCGGCCTCATCATGGCCATCAGGAACACCTCTCTCTTCGACCTCCAGGTCTTCGCCCTCACGCTGGTCGTCTCGGTGATCACGTGGATCGTCACGCAGACCGTGCTGCACGCCAGGAGCAAGACCCTGTACGTCGATCCCGAGGCGGAGAGCCGGAACACCCCGGGCGGAACCGAGGGGAAGCATGACCAGTAGGGCCGGGATAAAGCCCTGTTCGACATGCTGCTATCGTCCGGTCTCGGTTGCGGTACTGCGGGCGCGGACAACACGGCTGTCGCCTGATACATCGCGAGGCTTCGGGCCCGGCCGCCGCCTCCTCACCGTAAGAACCAGTCCGGTGCCGACCTGCGGCTGCCAGCCGCTCCGATACAACGAGGTAGCCGTATCCATGCGCCATGCAGAAGGAGCTCCTGGTGACTGCTGACGCCCAGACGCTCGCCTTCGAGGTTGACTGCCACCTGTTCCAGGGCTCGTGCGGATTCCCAGCCCCGAGCGCGTGGTCGTTCATCTTCGACCCGATCTTCTCGATCGGTCCGGTCGAGTTCAACAAGCCGATGCTGCTCGCGATCATCGGGACGTTCGCCATCCTGGCGCTGTTCTGGGCCGGCTTCTCCAAGCCCAAGGTCGTTCCCGGCAAGCTGCAGATGATCGCCGAGACGCTCTACGACTTCGTCCACCGGGGCATCGCCAAGGAGATCATCGGCAAGAAGGGCGAGCCCTTCGTCCCGCTGCTGGTGTCGCTGTTCTTCTTCGTCTGGATGCTGAACCTCTGGGCGATCATCCCGATCGCGCAGTTCCCGGTGAGCTCGCTCATCGCGTATCCGGTCGGACTGGCGCTGCTCGTCTGGGCCGTCTACATGACGGTGACCTTCCGCACCAACGGCTTCGTCGGCGGCATCCGCAACCTGTGCGTACCGAGCGGCCTGCCCAAGCCGATCTACGTGATCCTGACGCCGATCGAGTTCGTCTCGAACATCTTCGTGCGCCCCTTCACGCTGGCGGTCCGACTCTTCGCGAACATGTTCGCCGGTCACATCCTGATCCTGGTCTTCACCATTGCGACCTGGTACATGCTCGGCACCGTGCTCGGCACCGTCTACGCCACCGCGTCGTTCGCCGTGACGCTGGCCCTGACCGTCTTCGAGATGTTCATCCAGGCGCTCCAGGCCTACGTGTTCACCGTGCTGACCGCCACGTACTTGTCCCAGGCGCTCGAAGAAGCGCACTGAGGACACCCGGGCCACCACCCGGACACCCCCTAGAACGTCCGGTGGACGCAATCTCCACCGGCCAATCAAGAGAAGGAATCACAGATCCATGTCTGAGACTCTCGCAGCCGTTGTGGGCAACGTCGGCACCATCGGTTACGGCCTCGCGGCGATCGGCCCCGGCGTCGGCATCGGCATCATCTTCGGTAACGGTGTGCAGGCCATCGCCCGTCAGCCCGAGGCTGCCGGCCTGATCCGCCAGAACATGCTTCTCGGCTTCGCGGTCATCGAGGCCCTGGCCCTGATCGGCTTCGTCGCCCCCTTCATCTACCCGAAGTAGTCCAGGCGACCTGACGATACGTTTTCGACGAAAGGTCCACCATGTTGCACTTGGCAGCTGAGGAGCCGCAGTCACCGCTGCTGCCGGTCTGGCCCGAGATTGTCATCGGCCTGATCTGCTTCAGCATTGTCTTCTTCGTCTTCTACAAGAAGCTCCTCCCGGCCATCAACAAGGCCCTGGACGAGCGTCGCGAGGCGATCGAAGGTGGTATCGAGAAGGCAGAAGCGGCTCAGACCGAGGCGCAGAGCGTTCTCGAGCAGTACAAGGCCCAGCTGGCGGAGGCCCGCCACGAGGCCGCTCGTCTGCGCCAGGAGGCGCAGGAGCAGGGTGCCGTCATCATCCAGGAGATGAAGGCGGAGGGTCAGCGGCAGCGCGAGGAGATCATCGCCGCAGGCCACACCCAGATCGAGGCCGACCGCAAGGCCGCTGCCTCGGCGCTGCGTCAGGACGTGGGCAAGCTCGCCACCGACCTGGCCGGCAAGCTCGTCGGCGAGTCCCTCCAGGACCACGCCCGGCAGAGCGGCACCGTCGACCGTTTCCTCGACGAGCTCGAGGCGAAGGCCGAGGCGGCCCGATGAACGGCGCGAGCCGCGAAGCCCTGGCTGCCGCACGCGAGCGTCTCGACGCGCTGACCGACAACACGTCGGTCGACGCGGCGAAGCTCGCCGGGGAGCTGGCCTCGGTCACCGCGCTGCTCGACCGCGAAGTATCCCTGCGCCGGGTTCTCACCGACCCGGCCCAGAGCGGCGAGAGCAAGGCCGAGCTGGCCGCACGGCTGCTCGGTGGACAGGTCGGCGGCGAGACCGTCGACCTGGTCTCCGGACTCGTCCGGTCCCGCTGGTCGCGCTCGCGCGACCTGGTGGACTCGATCGAGGAGCTGGCGAACACGGCCGACCTCACCGCGGCCCAGCGTGGCGGGCGCCTCGACGACGTCGAGGACGAGCTGTTCCGGTTCGGCCGGATCGTCGGCTCCGACATGGAGCTGCGCTCCGCGCTGACCAGCCGTACGGCCACGGCCTCGGCCAAGAGCGAGCTGCTGCGCAGCCTGCTCGGCGGCAAGGCCCAGCCGGTCACCGAGCGGATCATCGTCCGCCTCGTGACCCAGCCGCGTGGACGTAGCCTGGAGGCGGGGCTGGACGCGCTGTCCAAGCTCGCCGCCGAGCGCCGCAACCGCACGGTCGCCGTCGTCACCTCGGCGGTGCCGCTCAGCGACCGGCAGAAGCAGCGCCTCGGCGCCGCTCTGGCGAAGCTGTACGGCCGGGAGATGCACCTGAACCTGGACGTGGACCCCTCGGTCCTCGGCGGGGTCTCGGTGCGCGTCGGTGACGAGGTCATCAACGGCACCGTCGCGGAGCGCCTCGAAGAGGCGACCCCGGCGCATGGCCGGCTGACCCGGCGCAGAAGAACAAGCAAGACCAGCGGCCCGGTTGGGCCGTGCAGAAACTGCAGAAGATTCCTGGGGGTCGGCCCCCAGACCCCCTTAAGAAACTTCGGGCCCAACAAGGAGAGCAGGGAACCCAGATGGCGGAGCTCACGATCCGGCCGGAGGAGATCCGGGACGCACTGGATAACTTTGTCCAGTCGTACCAGCCGGACGCGGCCTCGCGCGAGGAGGTCGGTACGGTCAGCGTTGCCGGCGACGGCATCGCGAAGGTGGAGGGTCTTCCCTCCGCCATGGCGAACGAGCTGCTGAAGTTCGAGGACGGCACCCTCGGTCTCGCCCTCAACCTCGAGGAGCGCGAGATCGGTGCGATCGTCCTCGGCGAGTTCAGCGGTATCGAGGAGGGCCAGCCGGTGCAGCGCACCGGTGAGGTGCTCTCCGTCGGCGTCGGCGAGGGTTACCTCGGCCGCGTCGTCGACCCGCTCGGCAACCCGATCGACGGTCTCGGCGAGATCGCGACCGACAGCCGCCGCGCCCTCGAGCTGCAGGCCCCTGGCGTCATGGTCCGCAAGTCGGTGCACGAGCCGATGCAGACCGGCTACAAGGCCGTCGACGCCATGGTGCCGATCGGCCGCGGCCAGCGTCAGCTGATCATCGGCGACCGTCAGACGGGTAAGACCGCGCTGGCCGTCGACACGATCATCAACCAGCGCGACAACTGGCGCTCGGGCGACGTGAACAAGCAGGTGCGCTGCATCTACGTCGCCATCGGTCAGAAGGGTTCCACCATCGCCTCCGTGCGTGGTGCGCTCGAAGAGGCCGGTGCGCTGGAGTACACGACCATCGTCGCCGCCCCGGCGTCCGACCCGGCCGGCTTCAAGTACCTGGCGCCGTACACCGGTTCGGCCATCGGCCAGCACTGGATGTACCAGGGCAAGCACGTCCTGATCATCTTCGACGACCTGTCGAAGCAGGCCGACGCCTACCGCGCCGTGTCCCTGCTGCTGCGCCGCCCGCCGGGCCGCGAGGCCTACCCGGGTGACGTCTTCTACCTGCACTCGCGTCTGCTGGAGCGTTGCGCCAAGCTCTCCGACGAGATGGGCGCCGGTTCGATGACGGGCCTCCCGATCGTCGAGACCAAGGCGAACGACGTGTCGGCGTTCATCCCGACCAACGTCATCTCCATCACCGACGGCCAGTGCTTCCTGGAGTCCGACCTGTTCAACGCGGGTCAGCGTCCGGCGCTCAACGTCGGTATCTCGGTCTCCCGTGTCGGTGGCTCCGCCCAGCACAAGGCCATGAAGCAGGTCTCCGGCCGGCTTCGCGTGGACCTCGCCCAGTACCGCGAGCTGGAGGCGTTCGCCGCCTTCGGTTCCGACCTGGACGCGGCCTCGAAGGCCTCGCTGGAGCGCGGCAAGCGCATGGTCGAGCTGCTGAAGCAGCCGCAGTACGCCCCGTTCCCGATGGAGGAGCAGGTCGTCTCGGTCTGGGCCGGCACCACGGGCAAGATGGACGACGTCCCGGTCGAGGACATCCGTCGCTTCGAGGCCGAGCTGCTGGAGTTCCTGCGCCGCGAGCGCAAGGACCTCCTGACCAGCATCGCCGAGGGCGGCAAGATGTCCGACGACACGCTGCAGTCGATCGCCGACGCGATCGCCGCCTTCAAGCAGCAGTTCGAGACCTCGGACGGCAAGCTCCTGGGCGAGGGCTGATCGATGGGCGCTCAGCTTCGCGTTTACAAGCGCCGCATCCAAGCCGTCACCGCGACCAAGAAGATCACCAAGGCGATGGAGATGATCGCCGCCTCGCGCATCGTCAAGGCGCAGCGCAAGGTGGCGGCGTCCCAGCCGTACGCGACCGAGCTCACCCGTGCGGTGACCGCGGTCGCGACCGGATCCGACGCCAACCACCCGCTCACCACCGAGGTCGAGAACCCCGTCCGCGCCGCGGTCCTGCTCATCACGAGCGACCGCGGTCTGGCCGGCGGCTACTCCTCCAACGCCATCAAGGCCGCGGAGCGACTGCGGGAGCGCCTTGCCTCCGAGGGCAAGGAGGTCGACACGTACATCGTCGGCCGCAAGGGTGTCGCGTACTACGGCTTCCGCGAGCGCAAGGTCGTCGAGTCCTGGACCGGCTTCACCGACAACCCGGCGTACTCCGATGCCAAGCGCATCGCCGCCCCGTTGATCGCGGCCATCCAGCAGGACGCGGCCGAGGGCGGCGTCGACGAGCTGCACATCGTCTTCACGGAATTCGTGTCGATGATGACGCAGAACGCGGTCGACGCCCGGATGCTGCCGCTCTCGCTCGACGAGGTGGCCGAGGAGAGCACCCGCAAGGGTGAGATCCTTCCGCTGTTCGACTTCGAGCCGTCGGCCGAGGACGTCCTCGACGCCCTTCTGCCGCGCTACGTCGAGAGCCGTATCTACAACGCACTGCTGCAGGCGGCGGCCTCCGAGCACGCCGCCCGCCGCCGCGCGATGAAGTCGGCCACCGACAACGCCGGGGACCTCATCAAGAGCCTGTCCCGGCTTGCCAACGCGGCCCGCCAGGCCGAAATCACCCAGGAAATCAGCGAGATCGTCGGCGGCGCCAGCGCACTGGCCGACGCGACCGCGGGGAGTGACAAGTAATGACGACGACAGTTGAGACGGCCGCTGCCACGGGCCGCGTCGCCCGGGTCATCGGCCCGGTCGTCGACGTGGAATTCCCCGTCGACGCGATGCCGGAGATCTACAACGCCCTTCACGTCGAGGTCGCCGACCCGGCCGAGGACGGCGCTCGCAAGACGCTGACCCTGGAAGTGGCCCAGCACCTGGGCGACGGTGTGGTCCGCGCGATCTCGATGCAGCCCACCGACGGCCTGGTCCGCCAGGCCCCGGTGACCGACACGGGCGCGGGCATCACCGTCCCCGTCGGTGACATCACCAAGGGCAAGGTGTTCAACACCCTCGGTCAGATCCTGAACGAGCCGGCCGCCGAGGCGCAGATCACCGAGCGCTGGCCGATCCACCGCAAGGCTCCGGCCTTCGACCAGCTCGAGTCGAAGACCGAGATGTTCGAGACCGGCCTGAAGGTCGTCGACCTGCTGACCCCGTACGTCAAGGGCGGCAAGATCGGTCTGTTCGGTGGTGCGGGCGTCGGCAAGACGGTCCTCATCCAGGAAATGATCATGCGTGTGGCGAAGCTGCACGACGGTGTGTCGGTGTTCGCCGGTGTCGGTGAGCGCACCCGTGAGGGCAACGACCTCATCGACGAGATGACCGAGTCGGGCGTTCTGGACAAGACCGCGCTCGTCTTCGGCCAGATGGACGAGCCGCCGGGGACGCGTCTGCGCGTGGCCCTGTCCGCCCTGACCATGGCGGAGTACTTCCGCGATGTGCAGAAGCAGGACGTGCTGCTCTTCATCGACAACATCTTCCGCTTCACGCAGGCCGGGTCCGAGGTCTCCACGCTGCTCGGCCGCATGCCGTCCGCGGTGGGTTACCAGCCGACCCTGGCCGACGAGATGGGTGTGCTCCAGGAGCGCATCACCTCGACGCGTGGTCACTCGATCACCTCGATGCAGGCGATCTACGTCCCCGCGGACGACCTGACCGACCCGGCCCCGGCCACCACGTTCGCCCACCTCGACGCGACGACGGTGCTCTCCCGTCCGATCTCGGAGAAGGGCATCTACCCGGCCGTGGACCCGCTGGACTCCACGTCCCGCATCCTGGACCCGCGCTACATCTCCCAGGACCACTACGCCGCGGCCAGCCGCGTCAAGGGAATCCTGCAGAAGTACAAGGACCTCCAGGACATCATCGCGATCCTCGGTATCGACGAACTGGGCGAGGAGGACAAGCTCGTCGTCCACCGTGCCCGCCGCGTCGAGCGCTTCCTGTCGCAGAACACCCACGCCGCCAAGCAGTTCACCGGCCTGGACGGTTCGGACGTTCCGCTCGACGAGTCGATCGCCGCGTTCAACGCGATCTGCGACGGGGACTACGACCACTTCCCCGAGCAGGCGTTCTTCATGTGCGGTGGCCTGGAAGACCTCAAGGCCAAGGCCAAGGAGCTCGGCGTCTCCTGAGCCTCCGGCTCACCGAGGGGGGTGGGTGTGTCCCGCCCCCCTCACCACGCCCCGTAGAATTGACCCAACACCCGGCCGGTCGGCCGGGTGGTGACCCGAGGAGCCACCCTTGGCTGCTGAGCTGCATGTCGAGCTGGTCGCCGCGGACCGAAGTGTCTGGTCCGGCGAGGCCACCCTGGTCGTCGCGCGCACCACGTCCGGCGACATCGGCGTCATGCCCGGTCACCAGCCGCTTCTGGGTGTGCTGGAATCGGGCCCGGTGACGATCCGCACGAGTGAGGGCGGCACCGTCATCGCCGCCGTGCACGGCGGATTCATCTCGTTCGCGGACGACAAGCTGTCGCTGCTGGCCGAGATCGCCGAGCTGGCCGACGAGATCGACGTCGAGCGGGCCCAGCGTGCGCTGGAGCTCGCGAAGTCGGACGCGGACGCCGCCGCCCAGCGGCGCGCCGATGTACGACTGCGTGCGGTGGCGGTGCGCTAGCACCCCCACTGACAGATGTTTTTACTCAGCCGCGGCCCGAGCTGGAGCGATCCAGCCGAGTCGCGGCTGAGGCGATGCAGGTGCACTACGGTTTCGGTGTTGGTTACTCGACGATGCGAGGAGGTCGGTGGAAATGGTCCTCGCGTTGTGGGTGGGCTTGTCCGTCGTGGTCCTGATCCTGCTGGGGCTGTTCGTCTTCGGCCTGCGCCGGCGGCTGATCCAGCGGTCCGGCGGGACCTTCGACTGCAGTCTGCGCTGGGATGTGTCCGAGGAACCGGACGCCCTCGGCAAAGGCTGGGTGTACGGGGTCGCGCGCTACAGCGGTGACCGCGTCGACTGGTTCCGCGTCTTCTCCTACGCTCCTCGCCCCCGCCGGGGCCTGGAGCGTTCTGCTATCGAGGTGGTCGGCCGCCGGCTGCCCGAGGGCGAGGAGGAGCTGGCGCTCCTGTCCGACTCCGTCGTGCTCGGCTGCCTCCACCGGGGGACGCGCCTGGAGCTGGCGATGAGCGAGGACGCCCTGACCGGCTTCCTGGCCTGGCTGGAGGCGGCGCCGCCCGGCCAGCGGGTCAACGTGGCCTGAGAAGAAACGGGCCCGCTGGAAGGGGGTCCCCCCCCGGGATCACGTCCGGGGGCGGGCCGACGTGGCCTGAGGAACCAGCAGGTCTCCACGCCTGCGGTCGGTACCCCGGACGGCGTTCCGGGGGCGGGACCGAGGGGCCGGTGGTGGAGCCCGTACGCGGACCGTACGCCCCCGCCGGGCGGGACCCTGCGTGCGGGTACGTGCGCGTGCGCGCACAGCGAAAAGCCGGGGAGACGGGGGGCGGACCCGTCTCCCCGGCGCTTTTCCGGGTTGGTGCGGTACTGCTCTACGGCGTGGGGATTACTTCAGACCGTTGTTGATCGCGGTCACCAGTTCGCCGTTGGTGGTGTCCCCCGAGAACTCCCAGAAGAACGCGCCACCCAGGCCCTGGTTCTTCGCCCAGGTCATCTTCGAGCCGATGGTGGCCGGGGTGTCGTAGCTCCACCAGTTGGTGCCGCAGTGGGCGTACGCGGTGCCGGCGATGGTGCCGGTGGTCGGGCAGGAGCTCTTGAGGACCTTGTAGTCCTCGATGCCCGCCTCGTACGTGCCCGGAGCCGCGCCGGTCGCCGTGCCGCCGGGGGCGGCCTGGGTGACGCCGGTCCAGCCGCGGCCGTAGAAGCCGATGCCGAGGAGCAGCTTCTTGGCCGGGACGCCCTGGGCCTTGAGCTTGGCGATGGCGTCGGCGGAGGTGAAGCCCTGCTGCGGGATGCCGACGTAGGAGGTCAGCGGCGAGTGCGGGGCCGTCGGGCCCTTGGCCGCCCAGGCGCCGAAGAAGTCGTACGTCATCACGTTGTACCAGTCCATGGACTGGGCGGCGCCCGCGTAGTCGGTGGCGTCGATCTTGCCGCCGGCCGAGGCGTCCGCGGTGATGGCGGCGGTGACCAGGTTCTTCGAGCCGAACTTCGCGCGGGTGGCGTCGGAGAGCTTCTTCAGCGCACCCGGACCGCTGGTGTCACAGGTCAGACCGCAGGCGTTGGGGTACTCCCAGTCGAGGTCGATGCCGTCGAAGACATCGGCCCAGCGGGGGTCCTCCACCAGGTCGTAGCAGGACTGGGCGAAGGCGGCGGGGTTCTGCGCGGCCTGGGGGAAGCCGCCGGACCAGGTCCAGCCGCCGAACGACCAGAGGACCTTGATGTGCGGGTACTTGGCCTTCAGCTTGCGCAGCTGGTTGAAGTTGCCGCGCAGCGGCTGGTCCCAGGTGTCGGCGACGCCGTCGACGGACTGGTCGGCGGTGTACGCCTTGTCGTAGTCGGCGTACGAGTCGCCGATGGTGCACTTGCCGTTCTGCACGTTGCCGAAGGCGTAGTTGATGTGCGTGATCTTCGCGGCCGAGCCGGACGTCACCAGGTTCTTCACGTGGTAGTTGCGTCCGTAGACGCCCCAGTTGGTGAAGTAGCCCAGGTTGATCTTGTCGCCGCCGGGCTGCTCGCCGCCACCGCCGGTGGTGCGCACGGAGACGGAGCCGGAGACCGGGCCGGTCTGGTCGGCGGTGTCCCTGGCCTGCACGGCGTAGGAGTAGTCGGTGCCCGCGGTCAGACCGGTGTTGGTGTAGGTGGTACCGGTGACCGTGGCGACCTTCGCGCCGTCGCGCAGCACGTCGTAGTTCTTGACGCCCTTGTCGTCGGTGGCCGCGCTCCAGCTGAGCTTCACCGAGGTGTCGGTGACGTCGCTGGTGGTGGGGGTGCCGGGGGCCGAGGGCGGGTTGTCACCGGGGACGTTGGGCCCGCCGTCGCAGGAGGCGCCGTTCAGCTTGCAGCCGGTGGGGGAGCCGGAGCCGGTGCCGTTGAAGCCGAAGCTGACGCTGGCGCCGGGCGCCACCGTCCCGTTCCAGGAGAGGTTCTTGGCGGTGTAGTGGTCGCCGCTCCTGGTGAGGCCGGCGTCCCAGGCGGAGCCCGCCGCGGTGCCGGAGGGGAAGTCCCACTCGATGGTCCAGGAGGAGAGCGCGGTGGTGCCGGTGTTCTTCACCGTCCACTGGCCCTCGAAGCCGCTGCCCCAGTCGGACTTCTTGGTGTACGTGGCGGTGGCCGAGGTGGCCGCCGACGCGGGGGAGGCGAGGCCCACCATCGCGGCCAGCGGCACGACCAGCGCGGTCAGGCCCGCCACGACCTTGGACCTGCCACTGCGGACAGGTATCCATCTGAGTCGGGAACGGCGTTGGGGGGATTCAGTGCTCAACGGTGCTCCTCGGGTGAGGTCCAGCAAACGGGGGTGATTCGTGGACTGCAAACCCTGCGCCGCCCTGAGTACGGGTGCCCTCGTACTCACCGCAGTGTGTGACGAGGACAGTAGGAAGGTCTGGACCAATCGTCAAGAGGTCTGGACCAAGGATCGGGGGCCCGTTCAGATCCCCAACTCCTGTGCCAGAACCGCCGCCTGAACCCGGCTGCGCAGTTCCAGCTTGCCCAGCAACCTGCTGACGTGCGTCTTCACCGTGGCCTCCGCCATCGAGAGCCGCACCGCGATCTCCGCGTTGGACAGCCCTTCGCCCAGGCACCCCAGCACCTCGCGCTCGCGCCGGGTGAGCACCTCCAGCACCGCCGGATCGGCCGTGCTCCGCTCGCGCCCGGCTCCCGTTCCCGTCCCGGCTCCGGCTCCGGCTCCGGCTCCGGCTCCGGCTCCGGCTCCGGCTCCGGCGAACTCCGCGATCAGACGGCGGGTCACGGCCGGGGCGATCACCCCCTCCCCGTGCGCCACCGTCCGTACGGCCTCCAGCAGGTCGCGGGCTTCGGCGTTCTTGAGCAGGAAGCCGGATGCGCCCGCGCGCAGCGCCCCGAAGACGTACTCGTCCAGATCGAACGTGGTCAGCACCAGGACGTCCGCGAGCTGCTCCGCGACCACCTGCCGGGTCGCCGACACCCCGTCCAGGCGCGGCATCCGCACATCCATCAGCACCAGGTCCGGACGGAGTTCACGGGCGAGCCGCACCGCCGCCTCACCGTCCCCGGCCTCCCCGACCACCGCGATGTCCGGCGCGCTGGACAGGATCAGCACCAGCCCCGCGCGGACCGCCGCCTGGTCCTCCGCGACCAGCACCCGGATCGTCATTCCGTCGTCCTCTCCGCCACGGGCAGTTCGGCCCGCACCCGCCAGGTCCTCGTCCCGTCACCGTCCGGCTCGGGCCCCGCGCCGATCGTCCCGCCGAGCAGTGCCACCCGCTCCCGCATGCCCACGAGACCCGCGCCCGAGCCGGGCGCCGTGGGGCCGGTGCGGCTGCCGAACACACTGGTCACCTCGACCGTCAGCAGTGCCTCGGTCCGGTCGAGCCGCACCGTCACCGGACCCGGCGCGGCGTGTTTGAGAGCGTTGGTCAGGGACTCCTGCACGATCCGGTACGCGGCCAGCTCGACCGGCGTGGGCAGCGGGTCGGCCTGCGGACCCCGGCCGTCCTCCAGGACGCAGACCAGCCCGCCGGAGGCCCCGTTGGCGTTCGTCTGCTCCACCAGCGCGTCCAGGGCCGCGAGGGTCGGGGCCGTCGCCGGGGCGTCGTCCTCGCCGCGCTCCCGCAGCAGGCCGATCAGCCGGCGCATCTCGGCGAGTCCCTCGACGCTGTTCTCCCGGATGACCTTCAGGGCGCTCCGGGAGGTCTCCGGGTCGTCGATGGACAGCGCCGCGGTGGAGTGGATGGCCACGGCGGAGAGGTGGCCCGCCACCATGTCGTGGAGCTCCCGCGCCATCCGGGCCCGCTCGGCGGCCACCGCCTGGGTGCGGTCCATCTCGGCGAGCCGCGCGGTCTGGGCGGCGGCCAGCCGGGCGGCGTCGGCGGCGGTACGGTGGCTGCGCACGCTGACCCCGGTGAGGGCGGGGACGAAGGTGACCAGCCCGACGACCAGGCCGATCAGCAGCGCCTCGGGCCTGCGGAACCAGGCCAGGAAGCCGATCGTGGACGCGACGGTGATCAGGAGCGTGGCCACCGGGAGGCGGCGGGCGGCGGGCGGGGGCCCGTACAGCACGGCCGCGTACATGACGTCCGTGAACATCAGGGCGGTGGCGAGGCTGCCGCGCGTGAACTGGTCCGCGACCAGCGCGAGCGCGCCGACCGTCAGGGCCGTGCGCGGTGCGGTGCGGCGCATCAGTTCGGCCGAGGCCATGGCACTCAGCGGTACGAGGGTCGCCCAGGGTGCGGAGAAGGGGTGGCCGCCCCGGGTGTGCAGGCCGAGCAGCCACAGGAGCAGCCCGCCCAGCAGCCCGGCGGCGGCGAGGGCCACCGCGTCGCGGTCGGGGCGGATGGAGGGGGACACCCCTCCATCCAACACGCACGGCCGCCCCCGGTCCTCCCGTCGCGGGCCGATCCCCGACTACATCGAAGGATGCAGTCCCGTTTCGTCACTGACGACGACGCCGCCCCGCCCGCCGGCCGGAATGCTGGAGGGGAACGGGAGGAGAGTGACGGTGATCGCGCTACTGATCGTGTTCTGCGAGGTCGCGTTCTGGGTGCTGCTGGCCGCCGGCCTGGCGCTGCGGTACGTCGCGCGCCGGCCGAGGCTGGGCGCGGCGGTGCTGCTGTGCGAGCCGCTGCTGGAGGTCGTCCTGCTCGTGGTGACGGCGATCGACCTGAGGAACGGGGCCGACCCGGACTGGAAGCACGGCCTGGCCGCCGTCTACATCGGCTTCACGGTGGCCCTGGGCCGCTCCACCATCGCGTGGGTGGACGCGCGGGTCGCGCACCGCTGGTTCGGTGGCCCGCCGCCGGTGAAGCCGCCGAAGTACGGCATGGCCCGTGCCGCCCACGAGTGGCGCACCGCCGCCCGCTGGATCCTGGCCGCGGTGATCGCGGCGGGCCTGCTCGAGGCGGCCGTCCGGTACGTCGGCTCCGGCGGGGACGTCGGTTCGCTGCGGATGTGGCAGCAGAAGATGGGGTGGGTGATCGGCCTCAACCTGATCATCGCCGTCGGCTACACGGTGTTCCCGAAGCAGGACCCGCACCGGGGCGACCGGGAGGCGGGGGACCGGAGCCACCGGGCTGGGGAGCGGGGGCCCTACCAGCGGTAGGGCCGGCCCCGGTCCGCGGATCTCAGCGCTCGCCGCCCGGCACCCACAGCACGTCCCCGACCTCTTTGTTCGCGCTGCGCGCCAGGATGAACAGGAGGTCGGAGAGGCGGTTGAGATAGGTGGCGGTGAGGGCGTTCATCGCCTCCCCGTGCACCTCCAGCGCGGCCCAGGTGGACCGCTCGGCGCGCCGGACCACCGTGCAGGCCTGGTGCAGCAGGGCCGCGCCCGGAGTGCCGCCCGGCAGGATGAAACTGCGCAGCTTCTCCAGGTCCTCCAGGAAGCGGTCGCAGTCCGCCTCCAGCTTGTCGATGTAGGACTGCTCGACCCGCAGCGGCGGGTACTTCGGGGCCTCGACCACCGGGGTGGACAGGTCCGCGCCCACGTCGAAGAGGTCGTTCTGGACACGGACGAGGACCTTCACCAGCGCGTCGGGGAGCTGCCCCAGCGCGATGGCGGTCCCGATCACCGCGTTGGCCTCGTTGGCGTCCGCGTACGCCGCGATCCGCAGATCGGTCTTGGCGGTGCGGCTCATGTCGCCGAGGGCCGTGGTGCCCCGGTCGCCGGTCCGGGTGTAGATGCGCGTCAGATTGACCATGGGGCCAGCGTAGTTACGCTCCGGCCCGCCGGACGCCCCGTGTGCCCACCGTCACGGCCGCACGGGCGGCACCGCGTCCGTCAGGGCCCTGCGGAGCCTCCCCCCGACGCCCTCGGCGTGCTCGACGGGACCGGGGGCGCCCGGCGGACAGGCCCTCAACTACGCGCGGCGCGGGACCGCGTGGCGCGTCCCGGTGTGATGTCCGTCATCTGAGACGTGACGCGCATCTCTTCACCGCCCCAGCGCGCCCGCCGGGTACTAACCTCCGCCGGAGAGTTATGTGAACCGCCGTGAACTCAAGCGCACGGGAACAGAGACCAAGGGGTGCCAACGTGGCCAGGAAGCTCGCCGTCATCGGAGCCGGACTCATGGGGTCCGGGATCGCGCAGGTCTCGGCCCGGGCGGGCTGGGACGTCGTGCTGCGGGACGTCACCGACGCCGCGCTGAACCGGGGCCGCGACGGCATCGAGGCGTCGTACGACAAGTTCGTCTCCAAGGGCAAGATGGAGGCGGCCGACGCCGAGGCCGCGCTCGCCCGCATCACCACGACCACCGACCTCGACGCGGTGGCCGACGCGGACATCGTCGTGGAGGCCGTGTTCGAGAAGCTGGAGGTCAAACACGAGATCTTCCGCGCCCTCGACAAGGTCGTCGGTGAGAACACGGTCCTGGCCTCCAACACCTCCGCCATCCCGATCACCAAGATCGCGGCCGTGACGGAGCGTCCGGAGCGCGTCGTCGGCGTGCACTTCTTCTCGCCGGTCCCGATGATGCAGCTCTGCGAGCTGGTGCGCGGCTACAAGACGAGCGACGAAACCCTCGCCACCGCACGGGAGTTCGCCGAGTCGGTCGGCAAGACCTGCATCGTCGTCAACCGTGACGTGGCGGGCTTCGTCACCACCCGGCTGATCTCGGCGCTCGTCGTCGAGGCCGCCAAGCTGTACGAGTCGGGCGTGGCGACCGCCGAGGACATCGACACCGCCTGCAAGCTGGGGTTCGGCCACGCCATGGGCCCGCTCGCCACCGCGGACCTGACCGGCGTCGACATCCTGCTGCACGCCACGAGCAACATCTACACGGAGTCGCAGGACGAGAAGTTCGCCGCCCCGGAGCTGATGCGCCGAATGGTCGACGCAGGTGACATCGGCCGCAAGAGCGGGCAGGGCTTCTACACGTACTGACCGGACCCGTCCCCCCGGCCCGCCGGCCCACCGCGGCCCAGGGCCGGGGAGCCGGGGATTCTACCCCGCGGCGACCGGTCGCCCACCAGCCGACGTCACCCCACCGAGTGAATTCGGTATCGGTTCGCTTACAGACGGCAACTTCCCTGTCGTTGCGGCAGTCAGTGGGGGAAGAGGCAAAGCCGGACGACCGAACAACAGCGCGGACCGAGCGGGCGGCCGGACCGGACAGCCGGACCGGACAGACAGACGGACCTACTACGGAGCATCACCGGGGAGCGCATATGCACATCAGGGGCGACCACGCCGAGCTGGTCGTCGGGGGCCGCCTCGACGTCCGAAGCGCGGCGGACGCCCGTACGGTCCTCCACTCGGCCGTGGACGACGGCGTCGGCGACCTCGTGCTGGACCTGACCGAGCTGGATTCCTGGGACGCCACCGGACTCGGCGTCATCATGGGGGCCCACCGCCGGGCCGGACGGGCCGGCCGCCGCCTCGTGCTGCGCGGGGTGCCCCCGCAGATGCAGCGCCTCCTGGTGGCCACCCGGCTGCACCGCATCCTGGCCATCGAGGGCGGCATCGCCGCGGAGTCGCTGCCGCGCGTCTGAGGGCGTCCGCCGGACACTCCCCGGTGCGGGCGGCGGCAGTGCCCGCCGACCTCCGCGCCCGCGGCCGCCCGCGCGCACCGCGCCGGGCACCGGGGCACGGCCGGGCGGACCGTACGCGGCGTCAGAAGTCACGCAATCCTCACCGGAACGTGACGTCCTGGACGGCGTGGCACCCCGGCGGCTCAGGGATACTGGGCCGAGGTCTAGGGTTCGGCCGTCCGCCGAATGACATCGAACCCATGGGCGGACACCGGACCGGAAGCGACAGCGGGGCGCGTGTGAGGCCGGGAGGGGCGACCGCGCACGACGCGTCTGGGGGACTTTGCGATGGACCCGACACACCGGGAAGCCGACGAGTACGGGCAGGGCCATGACGGCCCGAGCGGCGAGGGCGGCCACCGCCGGCCGCCCCGCGACTCCGGCGGCCCCGACTTCGGTCCGGGGACCCCGCAGCAGGCCCGCGTCGTCCAGCTGACCGCCGGCGACCTGCTGCTCACGGTCAACCCCGTCGACGGCAGCGAGGTCGAGGCGGTCCCGCCGGGCTCCGGCCCCGCCGCCCCGGTCCGCCGCACCCCCGCCGAGCGCGCCGACCACGAACGCGCCGGCGCACCCCCTGTGCCCGCCGGTCCGCCCGCCCCGCAGCCGCCCCTGCTGGAGCGCGAGGAGGAGCGCGAGCGCCTGGTCCGCCTGCTGGCCCGCGGCCGCAGCGTCCGCCTCACCGGCCAGCCCGGCTCCGGCCGCACCGCGCTGCTGGACGCCGTCGCCGCCGACTGCGCGGAGCTGGCCCCCGACGGGGTCGTCCGCCTGAACGGCCGCGGCCGCACCGCCACCGACCTGCTGCACGCCCTCTTCGACACCGTCTACAAGGCCCCCGGCCACCGCCCCGACCGCGACGAACTCCTCACCCACGTCCGGTCCATCGGCGCCGTCGTCACCATCGACGACCTGGAGGTCGGCGGAGCCGCCCTGGACGAACTCCTCGCCGCGACCCCCGAGTGCGCCTTCCTGCTCGCCGCCACCTCCGACGCCGCCACCCCCGGCGTCGAGGCCCACCTGGAGGAGGTGCTCCTCGCCGGACTCGGCCGGGGAGCCTCGCTGGCCCTGCTGGAGAAGGTCGTCGAGCGCCCCCTCACCGAGGAGGAGCGGAACTGGGCGGGCGACCTCTGGTTCGAGTCCGAGGGTCTGCCGCTCCGCTTCGTCCAGGCCGGCTCCCTCCTCGTCCAGCGCGACCGGCTGCGCGCCGCCCCCGAAGCCCTCGACGACGCCGACTACTTCCAGCCACGCGCGGACGACGCGCCGCCGGCCCCCCTCGCGCCCACCGAGGAAGGCGCCGACGTCCCCCTGCCGAGTCTGGGCGAGGGCGCCGCGCCCGCGCTGCTGCTCGCCTCCCGGCTCAGCGGGGCGGCCCGCGCCACCCTGCGCTTCGCCGTCGCCCTCGGCGGCGAGGTGCCCCACCAGGCCCATCTGCCGGCCCTCGTGGGCGACACCCACGCGGACGCCGCGCTCGGCGAACTGGCGGGCTGCGGCCTGCTCTCCCCGGCCGGCCCCCGCCACCGCCTCGCCGCCGGAATCCTCGCCCAACTGGCGGCGGGCGGGTACGAGGACGACGCTGCCGCCCACGCCCGTACCGCCGCCCAGCACTACGCCTGGTGGACCTCGCATCCCTCGGTCACCCCGCAGCGGGTCGTCGCCGAGGCCGACGCGATCGTGGCCGCGCTGGCCCGGCTGGTCCCCGACGCGGAGGCGGGAGCGGCCAGCGCGGCCGTCCTGCTGGCCCGCAGCGCCGCCCCGGCCTTCGCCGCGGGCCTGGCCTGGGGAGCCTGGGAGCGGACCCTCAGGATGGGCCAGGAGGCCGCCAGGATCGCCGGCGAGGTCGCCGAGGAGGCGTACTTCCACCACGAGTTGGGCGTCCTCGCGCTCTGCACCGGAAACCCGGACCGGGCCCGGACCGAGCTGGAGACCTCGATCGGGATGCGCGGCGTGCTCGCCGACAGGTCCGGTGCCGTGGCGGGGCGCCGCGCGCTCGCCCTGGTCGCGGACCGCTCCGGCGACTTCGGCCCGCCGCTCCGCACCGCCCCGGCCGACGAGGCCACCGTCGTACGCCAGGACGTGGCGGGCACGCCGCCCGCCGGGGTCGCGGGGGCGCCGCTGTTCCTCCGCAACGCCACCGAGGAGCAGCCCACCGTCATCTCCCCGCAGCCGCCGGGACCCGCCGGGCGCGGGCGGTCCGGCGGAGCCGTCGCGGGCGGCGCCCGGCGGAACCTGGCCGCCGCGGGCGCGGGCGCGCTGCTGATCGCGGTGCTCGGCACCGTCGTCACGCTCGGCGTCACCGCCGGCGACGGCGACGCGCCGGACAGCCGCAACGTCACCACCGAGCAGACGGCCACGGACGACCCGACCGACGAGGGGCCGACCTCCCGGGAGAGCGAGGGCGGCTCGGTCCCGGCGGGGGAGACCGCCGGCGGTGAGACGTCCGCGACCCCGAGCGCTTCGGACTCCGCGAGCCCCGGCGCCTCCGGTTCCCCGTCCCCGAGCGCCTCCGCGTCGGACGGCGCGACACCGGGGACGGACGAGCCGACGGACGGCGGGAGCAGCTCACCGGGCGAGCCCACGCCGACCAGGACCTCGCCCCGGCCGACCGAGACGGCGACCGGGAGCCCGAGCCCCACGCCGTCCGAGTCGGAGAGCGAGACCCCGGACCCGACGCCGACCGACGACACCCCGGCCCCGCCGCCGCCCCAGAACTCCTCGTCCGCTGCCGGACCCGTGGAGTCCGCCGGCCCTGTGGAGTCCGCCGACGCCCCGGCGGAGACCGGCGACCCCACCGAGGCGGCCGTCTGACGCAGCGGAGCCGGGCACCCGTGGGGTGCCCGGCTCCGGCCGTCCGGCGGGGGACGGTGGGTCAGAACAGGCGCAGCTTGTCGTCCTCGATGCCGCGCATCGCGTCGTAGTCCAGGACCAGGCAGCCGATCCCGCGGTCCGTGGCCAGCACCCGCGCCTGCGGCTTGATCTCCTGGGCGGCGAAGACGCCCCGCACCGGCGCGAGGTGCGGGTCGCGGTTCAGCAGCTCCAGATAGCGCGTCAGCTGCTCCACGCCGTCGATGTCGCCGCGCCGCTTCAGCTCCACGGCCACCGTCCGCCCCTCGGCGTCCCGGCACAGGATGTCCACCGGACCGATCGCGGTGGGGTACTCGCGGCGGATCAGGGTGTGACCCTCACCGAGGATCTCGATCCGGTCCGCGAGCAGCTCCTGGAGGTGCGCTTCCACCCCGTCCTTGATGAGCCCCGGGTCCACGCCCAGCTCGTACGAGGAGTCGTGGAGGACTTCCTCCATCGTGATGATCAGTTTTTCGCCCGCCTTGTTCACCACGGTCCAGACGCTCTCATCGCCGTCGGCGCCCTCCTTCAGGGTGCACGGCGGAGACATCCAGTTGAGCGGTTTGTACGCCCGGTCGTCGGCGTGGATGGAGACGCTTCCGTCCGCCTTCACGAGGATCAGGCGGGGCGCGGAGGGCAGGTGTGCTGTGAGCCGGCCCGCGTAGTCCACGGAGCAACGGGCGATGACGAGACGCATGGTCGGCAACGCTACTCGACGCCGGGGGCCGAGCGCGATTTCCCCATCCGTCGCCCCCGTCACTCGGGCCTCGGTGCGCCACGGCGGATCGGGCTTGCCCCTCTTTGCGCCCCTTCGTTATTGGCCGGTTGTGTTCCCGTTCTCCTGGTGCGGCCCCGACTGCGCGCTTACCGTGGAAGCTGGAGGTCGCCGCCCGTGCACGCTGCGTCGTCGCCCCCCTTTCCCTGCCCGTAGGGCCCCGGTCACCGTCCGGGGCCGCGAGAGGAGAACCCATGTCGCTCGACGTCTCACCGGCTCTGTTGGAACAGGCCGAGCGAGGCGAGGTCGACGAAGCCGACTTCGTCGACTGCGTCCGGACCTCCCTGCCCTTCGCATGGGAGATGATCAGCTCGCTGGTGGCTCAGCTGAAGGTCGACGGCGGACAGTTCGCCGACAACCAGACGCCGCCCCCGGACGAGCAGGCTCGTGGTCAGCTGCTGCGCGCGCTCGCGAGTGATGCGATACGCGGCGCGCTGCAGCGGCACTTCGGAGTGCGTATCGCCTTCCAGAACTGCCACCGCGTCGCGGTGTTCCCGCTGGACGCCTCGGTCGACGACCGGCTGGCCAAATTCACCTCGGTGAGGGGTCAGTTGCTCAACCAGTCGCCCGAACTACGGGACTGCTGAACGCTTTCGCTGCCGCCCCGGACCGTGCGGGAGGTGCAACCGGCTTCGGGGCGGCAGCTCCTGCACCACCGCACCACGAGTCCCACGGGCGACCCACGGGCATCCCCACGAGCGGACCGGCCTCCGCTGCTCACGTGAGCAGCGGCAGCACATCGGCGCCCAGCCGCCGGACGTTCTCCTCGGTCGCCGCGAGATCCCCCGATCCCTCCACGAGAAGGGCGAAGCGCGTGATCCCGGTCCGCTCGGCCGTGGCCGCGAGCCGGTCGGCGGCCAGCTGCGGCGGGCCCACCGGGTGCAGTCCGCACAGCAGTTCCGTGTACGCGACCGGGTCCCGCATCACGCGGTGCCTGCCGTCCACCGTGACATGGGCGTCCAGCCCCTGCCGCAGCCAGCCGGGCATCGCCTTCACCAGCGTCTCGGTGGCCGCCGCCGTGTCGTCCGCGATCTGGGCCACCCCGGCGGACACATGAGCGGCTCCCGTCACCACCTCGGGCGCATGGCCCGCCTCGCGCGCCGCCGTACGCCACAGGGCGACCATCTCCGCCTTCTCCTCGTCCCCGCAGTGCATGCCCAGCAGCATCGGGAGCGCCTGCTCGGCCGCGAGCCGCACGGTCCCGGGCGAGGTGCACGCCACCACGACCTCGGGCCCCGGAGCCAGGGCGCCCGACCCCGCCGAGCCCCGCGCCGGGGCGGGCCCCGGACCCTCCAGCAGTTCGTCCGCGCGCGGCACCACCGCCACCTCGCGGAAGCCGAACCGCTCGCCGCGCCCCGCGACGCGCGGCTTCCGCAGCCAGTCGAGCACCAGGCCCAGCGCCTCGGGGAAGCCGTTCTCGTACGCGTCGAGTCCGCCGCCGAACACCTCCAGGTCCACCCACGGACCGCCCCGGCCCACCCCGAGCGAGAAGCGTCCGCCGCTGGTCAGATGCAGCAGCGCCGCCTGCTCGGCGAGGGCGACCGGGTGGTGGTTGGGCAGCACACTGACCGCCGTGCCGACCCGGATCCTGCGGGTGCGGCCGAGCAGCAGCGCGGCCAGCGTCGTCGCGGACGGGCAGACCCCGTACGGCACGAAGTGGTGCTCGGCCAGCCAGACCGAGTCGAGCCCGCTCTCCTCCGCGGCCTCGGTGGACCGGACGGCCCGGTGCAGGGCCTCGGCGGGCCCCTGCCCCGGAAACTGGGCTGCCAGAACGAACGTTCCGATGCGCATCGCCTATTGCCTCCTCGCGGCCGACGCGTTGATCCCCCCACGGGCAACAACGTCTGACACGTGCCAAAGGCACGGTCCCGCGCGAAGTTCTTGCGATTTTCCGCTAACTCACCCCGCTGCCGGGCCGGCCCCCACGCCGTCCGACATCCGCCGCCGACGCCAGGCTCTAGGCTGGGACCACCCGTGCCCGATCCGCCCCGTGAGGTGTCCTGTGTCCCCGCGCCGCAACCGTCCCCGTGGCGGAGAGAAGCCCGACGAGCATCCCGGTGCGGCGCCCGGCAGATACGGCGGCGGCGGGGCCACCGAGAGCTGGCGGGGCGAGGAGTGGTCGGTGCGCCCGGTCAGCGGCGCGAGCACCCTCGGCAAGCGGTACCGCTGCCCCGGCTGCGACCAGGAGATCCCCTCCGGGGTCCCGCACGTGGTGACCTGGCCCGAGTACGGCGGCATCGACGACCGCCGGCACTGGCACAAGGCGTGCTGGAACGCGAAGGACCGCCGCACCACCAGGGTGCAGCGGTCCCGCAACGCCCCGCGCCACTGAGGGCGGGGGCCGCCTCTCAGACGTCGCGCCGGTTCAGTACGGCGACGGCCCCGGCCAGGACCACCGCCGCCAGGCCGAGCATCAGCAGCACCGGTTCCCAGCCGGTCGGGCCGGTGCCGGTCATCGTCGTGCCGTACAGGCCGCCGAGCTGGTTGGGGATCGAGTAGTCGATCAGGAAACGCTGGAGGCCCCGCAGGTCCTCGGCGAACATGAACAGCGCGAGGACCAGCGGCAGCAGCACCACACCGATCATGATCGTGATCGCGCCCGCCGAGTGCCGCACGATCGCGCCGACCCCGAGCGCCAGCAGTCCGAGAGCCGCGACGTAGAGCCCGACGCCGACCGTGGCGAGCGTCCACTCGCCGGCCGAGGCCCCGGCTCCGGGGAGGATCGCGGTCTGGGCGACCGCCACGACCGCGGTCGTCACCGTCGTGACGGCGAAGATCAGCGAGGCGAAGACGATCGCCTTGGCCGCGAGCACCCGGACCCGGCTCGGGCAGGCGGTCAGCGTCGTGCGGATCATGCCGGTGCTGTACTCGGAGCCGATGGTCAGCACTCCGAGCGTGATCACGCAGATCGAGCCCAGCAGCACTCCGAAGAGGCCCAGCGTCAGGACCGGCTCGCTCTGCATGCCGCTTCCCCGGTCCGCCGCGAGCAGCACCGCGACGCCGGGCCCGACCGTCAGCATCAGCGCGATCATCACGCCGAGCGTCCAGGCCGTGGCCCGCACGGAACGGATCTTGGTCCACTCCGAGGCGATCGCGTCGCCCAGGGTGGCGGCCCGGATCGGGATCGGCGACTCGTAGGAGCCCGGCAGGCCGGCGTCCGGCGCCTGCGGGGTGGCCGGGGTGGTCATCTGAGGTCCTTGCTGGTCTGCTCTCCGGCCGGGGTGGCGGAAGAGGTCTCGACGGCGGTGCTCTCGGCGGAGGCCGGGGTGCCGGGGGCCCCGGCGGAGGAGACCGGAACGGCGGCAGGGGAGGGGACGGTCACCGGAGCCGCGCCGGGGGCGGGGCCGGACGGCGCGGGGGACCGGCCCGGTACGGGCGGCGGCGGGGCGAACCAGCCCTCCTGCGCCACCTCCACCGGCTCGGGGACCGCGTCGACGGTCCCGCCGACGGGATACCCGTACGCGTCCAGGGGCTGCGGCTCCGCGAGGCCCGCCTTGGCGTCGTCCGTCGAGCGGTAGTCCACCAGGCCCTGCGTCAGCCGCATGTACGCCTCCTCCAGGGACGCCTGGTGCGGCGACAGCTCCCACAGCCGTACGTCGCAGCCGTGGGCCAGCTCGCTGATCCTCGGCAGCGGCAGTCCGGTGACCCGCAGGGTCCCGCCCGGCTCCGAGAGGACCCGGCCGCCCGCCTCGATGAGCGCGGCCGTCAGCCTCCGGCGCTCCTCGGGTCCGTCCTCGGGCACCCGGACGCGGGCGAAGTCGGCGGAGTTGGCCGAGATGAAGTCCGTGACGCTCATGTCGGAGAGCAGCCGGCCGCGCCCGATCACGATCAGATGGTCCGCGGTCAGCGCCATCTCGCTCATCAGATGGGACGAGACGAAGACGGTCCGGCCCTCGGCGGCCAGCATCTTCATCAGGTTGCGGACCCAGTGGATGCCCTCCGGGTCGAGACCGTTGACCGGCTCGTCGAACAGCAGCACCCGGGGATCGCCGAGCAGCGCCGCCGCGATCCCGAGCCGCTGCCCCATGCCGAGTGAGAAGCCGCTCGTACGCCGCTTGGCGACGTCCCGGAGGCCCACGACGCCCAGCACCTCGTCCACCCGCGCCGCCGGGATGCCGGCCAGCTGGGCCAGGGAGAGCAGGTGGTTGCGGGCGGTGCGGCCGCCGTGCACGCCCTTGGCGTCCAGCAGCGCGCCCACCAGACGCGGAGCGTTCGGGAGGCTGCGGTAGGGGTGGCCGTTGACGGTGACGTGACCCGCGGTGGGGCGGTCCAGGCCGAGGATCATGCGCATGGTCGTGGACTTCCCCGACCCGTTGGGACCGAGGAAGCCGGTGACGGCCCCCGGCCGCACCTGGAAGGAAAGGTCGTCCACGGCCGTCTTCGCGCCGTAGCGCTTGGTCAGGCCGACTGCCTCGATCATGCTCCAGCCCCATCGACTCACTCTGTCGTGCGGGGCACGGGCCGCCCGGCCGCACACCCCCGTAAGAGTTAGGAGGATAACCAGGCGCTGACGGTTCCGGCCAAGTTGCGCACAGCCCGCGACCGGGCCGTCACCCGCTCCCGGACGGCCGGGACGGCGTGCTCAGGCGTCCCGCTTCTTCAGGACCAGGAAACCGCCGAGCACCGCCGCCAGCACCCACAGAGCCATGATCCCGAGCCCGCCCCAGGGGCCGTACGGGGCCGGATCGCTGTTCATCGCGTCCGGCACGACCTGCATGATCTTCGACCCGGCCTGGTCGGGGAAGTACCGGGCGACGGTCTTGGCGCCCGGCACCGCCGCGAGGATCTGCGACACCAGGAAGAAGAACGGCATCAGGATGCCGAGCGACAGCATGGAACTGCGCAGCATCGCCGCCACCCCCATGGAGAAGACCGCGATCAGCCCCATGTAGAGCCCGCCGCCGACGACCGCGCGCAGCACGTTGTCCGCGCCGAGGTCGGTGCCCCGGTCGCCGAGCATCGCCTGACTCAGCAGGAACGAGACGAAGCTGGTGAGCAGCCCCACGACCAGGGCCAGCGCACCGGCGACCGTGATCTTGCTGAACAGGAAGGTCGCCCGCTGGGGGACCGCCGCCAGCGAGGTGCGGATCATGCCGGAGCTGTACTCCGTACCGACCACGAGCACCCCGAAGACGACCATGGCGAGCTGGCCGAGAATGGTCCCGGAGAAGCTGACGAAGGTCGGGTCGAACGTGGCCTGCTCCGCCTCGGACAGGTCGTCGAACTGGGCGTTCAGCAGCGCGCTCAGCGCCGCGCCCATCACCACCGTGACGACGAACGCCGAGATGAGGGTCCAGGTGGTCGAGGAGACCGACCGGATCTTGGTCCATTCCGAGGTGAGAACCGCGGGTACCGATGCCATGGTCGTCACGCCCCCTTGCCGTCGGTGGAGCCGGGCTGCTTCCAGGTCTCGCCCCAGCCCGCGCCCACGGCTGGTGGTCCGGCCGCCGGGTCCCGTTCCGTATGGGCGTGGTATTCCACCGAACCGGCGGTCATCTGCATGAACGCCTCCTCCAGCGAGGCCCGCTGGGAACTCAGCTCGTGCAGCACCAGCTGGTGACGGGCCGCCAGCTCACCCAGCTCCTCGGTGGAGGCGCCGTCGATCTCCAGGACGCCGCCCGCCGTCTCGACGGCGGTGAACCCCTCCTGGTGCAGGATGTCGCGCAGCCGCTCCCACTGCGGGGAGCGCAGCCGCGTGTAGCTGCGGGAGTTCTCCTGGATGAAGTCGGCCATCGAGGTGTCGGCGAGGAGCTTGCCCTGGCCGATCACGATCAAGTGGTCGGCGGTCAGCGCCATCTCGCTCATCAGATGCGAGGAGACGAAGATGGTCCGGCCCTCCGCGGCGAGCGCCTTCATCAGGTTGCGGATCCAGTGGATGCCCTCGGGGTCCAGTCCGTTGACCGGCTCGTCGAACATCAGGATCTCGGGGTCGCCCAGCAGCGCGGAGGCGATGCCGAGCCGCTGGCCCATGCCGAGCGAGAACCCCTTGGACTTCTTCTTCGCCACCGCCGTGAGGCCGACCATGTCGAGCACCTCGTCCACCCGGCCGCGCGGGATGCGGTTGCTCTGCGCCAGGCACAGCAGGTTGTTGTACGCGCTGCGGCCGCCGTGCATCGCCTTGGCGTCGAGGAGCGCCCCGATGTACTTCAGCGGTTCCTGGAGATCGCGGTAGTGCTTGCCGTCGATGCGCACCGTACCGCTGGTCGGATTGTCGAGATCGAGCATCATCCGCATCGTGGTGGACTTGCCCGCCCCGTTCGGACCGAGGAAACCCGTCACGATGCCCGGCCTGACCTGGAACGACAGATGATCGACGGCGATCTTGCTGCCGAACCGTTTGGTGAGTCCCTCGAGCTCGATCATGCGCACACGCTAGAACGTGAGAGCGCCCGGCGCCACCACACGGGCGGAACCGGGCGCACACGGGGTCCTTCGCGCGGCGGGGCTCAGCGGGTCTGCTGGGCCGGGACGCCGCGGTTGGCGGGCTCGTCGTCCGTCGGGGAGCCGGCGGCGGCCACGGCTGCGCCGGTCAGCGTCGCCAGCATCTCGCGGACGTTGGTCAGCTGCGCGTTGATCGAGTCGCGGCGGTTGGTGAGCGCCGCGAGCTCGCGCTCCGATTCGCTGCGGATGCGGTCGGCCTTGGCGTTGGCGTCGGCGACGATGTCCTCCGCCTGGCGCTGCGCGGTCTCCACCGTCTGGCGGGCCCGGCGCTCGGCGTCCGTGCGGAGCTTCTCGGCCTCCAGGCGGAGCTGCTCGGCGCGGTGCTCGATCTCGGCGAGACGCTTCTCCGCCTTGGCCTGACGCGACGCGAGGTCGCGCTCCGACTGCTCGCGGCGCTTGGCGAGGTTGGTCTCGAAGTCGGCCGCGGCCTGGGCGGCCTTGGCGCGGGTCTCCTCGAAGAGGGCGTCGGCCTCCTCACGCTTCTGCTGGGCGTCCTTCTGGGCGTCGGAGCGCAGGGTGTTCGCCTCGCCCTGGGCCTTCTCGACGATCCGGACGCCCTCGTCCTCGGCCTTCGCCTTGCGCTCGGCGGCGAAGGTCTCGGCGTCGTTGCGCACCTGCTGGGCCGCCGACTCGGCGAGCTCGCGGTGCTGCTCGGCCGCGCGACGGGCCTCCTCGCGCAGGTCCTTCGCCTCCTCCTCGGCGAGGCGGAGAATCTTCTCGACACGGGCGCCGAGCCCGGCGTACGACGGCTCGGCGTCGTTTACCTGGGCCTGGGCGTTCTGCGTTTCGAGGTGCAGCTCCTCGATGCGCTTTTCCAGAGAGGTGATTCGGGCCAGAGCACTGTCACGGTCGGCGACGAGCTTGTTGATGCGGTCGTCCACCTGACCGCGGTCGTAGCCTCGTCGCACGAGCTCGAAGCCGAAGGGGGAGGAAGGGTCACTCATGGGGTTCCTGTCGAATGAGACCGGTGAGGTGATAGAGGGAATCCTAGGGGCCATCGCGGCGTGTCAGCGTGAAGATGCCGGTTTGATCTGGAGAATGACACCCCTTTTGAGTGGCTGACCCCCGGAGCGCTTGCCACTGCGGGGTTGAATGTCCATGACGAAGCCCGGTGCGCCGCGGACCGCTACCGCTCGGACGCCTTGCCCCCCGATCGCGTGCCCGCCGCCGCCGGAGCCTTGGAGCCTCCCCCGGCACCGGCCGCCGGCTTTCCTCCCCCGGTCGGAGTCTCGAAAGACTCCAACGCTTCCAACACGTCCTGGACACGGGAGATCTCCGCATTGATGTCCTCGCGCCTGCGCACCAGGACGTCCAGTTCGCGCTTGCCCTCCTCGATCGTCGCCTTCGCCTCGGCCTCGGCGTCGGCCCGCAGCTTCTCCGCCTCGCGGACCAGCCCGGCCTTCTTGGTCTCGGCCTCCTTCAGCAGCGACTCGGCCCGCTTCACCGCGGCGATCCGGACCTTGCTCGCCTCCGCGTTGGCCTCCGCCAGCAGCTCCTTGGCCTTCGCCTCGGCCTCGTCGCGCTGCTCGGTCGCCGCCTTCATCAGATGGTCGACGCGCTCCCCGGCGGTCTTCATCTGCTCGGAGGTCTCCCGGCGGGCCCGCTCGTGCAGCTCCTCGATCTCGCTCTCCAGCCGGGCCCGCTGGGCCTCGGCCCGCTCCCGGATCTGGGTCGCGTCGCGCCGCGCGCCCACCAGCAGCTCGTCGGCGTCCGCACGGGCGCGCTCCACCAGGGTGTTGCCCTCGACGGTCGCCTCGGAGGTGATGCGCACGGCCTCCTTGCGGGCCGCGCCGACCATCGTGTCGGCCTGGCCCTCGGCCTCGGTGGCCGTCCGCAGCGCTTCCTCCCGCGCCTTGTTGATGAGCTGGTCCGCCTGCTCGGCCGCGTCCGCCCGGCGCTTGGCCGCCGCCTCGCGCGCCTCGTCCAGCACCCGGTCCGCCTCCTCGCGGGCCTGCGAACGCAGCTCCTCCGCCGCCGACTCCGCCTCCGCGCGCAGCCGTTCGGCCTCCTCGTGGGTGCGGGCCGCGTGCTCCTGCGCCGCGCCCAGCCGCTCGGCCGCCTCGGCGCGCAGCCGCTCGGCCTCGGCCGTCGCCTCGGCCAGCATCCGGTCCGCCTGCTCGGTGGAGTCCGCCCGGCGGCGGTTGGCCTCCGTGGTGGCCTCGACGACCAACTGCTCGGACGCGCGGGCCGCCTCGGTCCGCAGGCGCTCGCTCTCGCCGGTGGCCTCGCCGATCAGCCGGTCCGACTGGGCCGCCGCCTCGGAACGGATCCGGTTGGCGTCCTGACGGGCCTCGGCACGGGCGCGCGAGGCGTCCTGTTCCGCCGACGCCAGGGCGTCGGACGCCTCGGTCCGCATCCGCTGGCTGTACTCGGAGGCGTCCGCGCGCAGCCGCTCCGACTCGCCGATCGCCTCGGAGACGGTCCGCTCGGCCAGCGCCTTCGCCGCCGCGGCCTCCTCCTCGGCCTCGCGGCGCGACCGCGCCGCGTCCTCGTTCGCCTCGCTCCGCAGCCGTACGGCGTCCTCCGAGGCCCGCTCCCGCTCCGCGTGCGCGTCGGAGCGGACCCGGTCCGCCTCCTCCTGCGCCTCGGTGCGGGTGCGCTCCGCCGCGTGCTCCGCCGCCGAACGCAGCCCGGTGATCTCCTCCTCGGCCTGCTCCTGCAGACCCGCGACGGAATCCCGGACCTGCTGGGCGGTCTGCTCGGCCGCCGCGACCAGCTCGGCCGCCCGCGTGTCCGCCTCCTCGACCAGCCGGGCCGCCTCCGCCTCGGCCTCCTCGACCCGCTTGCGGGCTGCGGCGAGCAGCTCCTCGCTCTGCTCGCGGGCCCGCTCGCGCTCCTGTTCGGCCTCGGTCCGGGCCGCGCCGAGGATCTCGTCGGCCTCCCGCCGACGGCGCGTGGCCTCCTCGCGGGCGGCCTCCAGCGCCTCGGCCGCCTCGGCGGCGACCCGCTCGGCGGCGGCCGCGGCCTCCGCGCGCACCCGCCCGGCGCTCTCCTGCGCCTCCGACTTGAGCCGCTCCGCCTCCGCGGCCGCCTCGCTCCGCAGCCGTACGGCGATGTTCTCGCCCTCGGCGCGCGACTGCGCGGCGTCCGCCGCCGCCTCGTCGCGCAGTCGCTCGGCCTCCGCCTCGGCCTGCTCGGCCAGCGCCCGCAGCCGCTCGGCGGACTCGGTGCGCAGCCGCTCGGTCTCCTCGGCCGTCTCGCGGCGGAGCCGCTCGGCCTCGGTCCTGGCCTCGCCCAGCGCCTCCTCGGCGGCGGCGAGCCGGGACTCCGCCTCGGCGTGCAGCCGGGCCAGCTCCTCGGCGGCCTCGGCCTGCCGGGCGGCGACGCCCCGCTCGGTCTCCTCGCGCAGCTCGGTCGCGGCCGCCTCGGCCGCCTCCGTGAGGGCGGCGGCCTGCTCCTCGGCCTCGGCCCGCATCCGGTCGGCCTCGGACCGGGTGCGCTCCAGCGTCTCCTCGGCCTGCTTGCGCAGGGTCGCGGCCCGCTCGGCGGCCTCGGCGCGGATGCGCTCGCTCTCGCCGTTCGCCTTGGTGCGCAGCTCGTCCGCGTCGGAGCGGGCCCGGGTCAGCAGCTCCTCGGCGGTACGGGCGCCCTCCTCCAGCTGCTGGACCGCCTCGCGGCGGGCCTCGCCCCGGATGCGCTCGCCCTCGGCGACCGCCTGGGAGCGCAGCTCCTCGGCCTCGCCGCGCAGCCGGCGGGCCTCCTCCTGGAGCTCGACCGTCTTGGCCCGGTACTCCTTGGTGTCGTCCTTGGCCGCGCCCTTGAGCTCGTCGGCCTGCTCCTCGGCCTCGCCGCGCAGCCGGTCCGCCTCGGCCTGGGCCTCGCGCCGGATCCGCTCGGCCTCCTCGCGGGCCGCCTTCGTGGTCGACTCCGCGTCCTCGGACGCCTTGGTCAGCACCTCCTCGGCGCTGCGGGCGGCCTTGGCGAGCTGGGCGGCGGCGTCCTCGGCCGCCGCCGTACCGGCCTTCTCGGCCGCCTCCGCGACCAGCCGCTCCGCCTCGGCACGGGCGTCGGCGAGGGCCTGCTCGGCCTCCTCCTTCAGCGCCTCGGTGCTCTTGGTGGCCTCCCCGACCAGCCGGGCGATCTCCGACTTGGCCGTACGGGTGCGCTGCTCGTTCTGCGACTCGGCGGCGGCGACCTGCTTGGCCGCCGTCTCCTTCGCCTCGGAGAGGACCTTCTCGGCCTCCAGCCGGGCCTCGCGCAGCCGGGTCTCGGCCTCCGACAGCCGCTGCTCGGCGGTGCGGTTGAGCTCGGCGGTCTGCTGGCGGGCCTGGTCGGTCTCCGCCGTCGTCGTGGAGCGCAGCTGCTCCGCGTGGCTGGTGGCCTCCTGCGCCTGGGCGGAGGCGTTCACCAGGAGCCGCTCGGCGTCCTTGCGGGCGCGCAGCAGGATCGCTTCGGCTTCGGCTCGGGCCGCCTCGGCCTCGGAACCGGTCCGCCGCCGCGTCTCCTCCGCCAGCCGGGCGGCCTCCTCCCGCGCGGCGGCCAGCGCCTGCTCGGCCTCGGCGCGGGACTCCTCCAGCAGCCGGCGGGCCTGCGACTCGGTGCGGGCGCGCAGCTGTTCGGCCCAGGCGACGTTCTCGTTGACGTGCGACTCGACGGTCTGGCGGCGCTCCGCCAGCTCCTGGTCGAGCCGCTGCCTGCGCTGCACGGCCTCGGTGTGCAACTCGGCCTGCAGGCGCGCCTGGTGCTCGGCGTGCTCCTGGAGGATCCGCTGCGTCTGGGCCCGTGCCTCGCGCAGTTCGCGCTCGGCGTCGCTGCGCATCTGCTCGGCCTGGATCTGCGCGTTCCGCAGCATCTGCTCGGCCTGGTAGCCGATGTCCGCGCTGTCGTACGCGGGACGGTTCGCGAGATTGCGCCGGGCCTCGTGCAGCTTGGCACGCAAGACCTCGACCTGGTAGCCGAGGTCCTCGGCGTGCTGGACGGCCTTCTCCCGGTCGGTCTTCAGCCGGTCCATCTCGGCTTCGAACCGCGAGAGATGGTCGTCTTCAGCTCGGTGGCTCTCCTGGCGTTCGTAGCCCCGCACTGCGCGGTCCCATCCTTCCCCGAGCTCTCAACTTCTTCCCCGAGCTCTCAACTTCGTTCGAGCAGGGGAGACACCACTGAGCAGGGGAGACCCCAACCCTGGTCGAAACCCTCCGCACGAGCACTGCTCGGCGGCGAGTCGTCTCCCGGGGAATGGTGACAGACAAACGACGAGGACGCGGTACGGCCCCGACCCGGCCCCGGCCCGGAGCCGCCCACTCTACCGGGCCGGATATGCGGAGGTCAGTGCTCCGTCCGGCTCGTGACCAGTTCGGTGAGGACACCGTGGCAGTCCTTGGGGTGCAGGAACGTGATCCGGGACCCCATCGAACCCGTCCTGGGCTCGTCGTACAGCACCCGGACGCCCTTCTCGCGGATGTCCGCGGCGTCCCCGTCCACGTCCTCGGTCCCGAAGGCGATGTGGTGCACGCCCTCCCCGTTCTTGGCCAGCCACTTGCCCACGGCCGAGTCCTCGCGGGTGGGTTCCAGGAGCTGGAGGTAGGAGGCCCCGCCGTCCGAGGTCCCGTTGATCTTGAGCATGGCCTCCCGGACGCCCTGCTCCTCGTTGATCTCGGAGTGGAACACCTCGAAGCCGTACGTGGCACGGTAGAACTCGACGGTCCTGTCCAGGTCGAAACAGGCGATTCCGATGTGATCGATGCGCGTCAGCATGGATTCAGCATGGATCGGCTCCCGCGCTCCCGCCATGGTTACACAACGTGCGCGCCGTCACACCGGCAGCCGGATGACGGGCGGGGGAGCGCTCAGTACATTCAGGTAAACCCTCGTTCACATCCGATCCCAAGGGGCCGTGCCCATGCCAGCAACGACCGGTACCACCACCTCAGTGATCGTCGCGGGCGCCCGGACGCCCATGGGCCGTCTCCTCGGCTCCCTCAAGAGCTTCTCCGCGGCCGACCTCGGCGGGTTCGCGATCAAGGCCGCGCTGGACCGGGCGGGCATCGGCGGCGACCAGGTCCAGTACGTGATCATGGGGCAGGTGCTCCAGGCGGGCGCGGGCCAGATCCCCGCCCGGCAGGCCGCGATCAAGGCCGGCATCCCGATGAACGTCCCCGCGCTCACCGTCAACAAGGTGTGCCTGTCCGGGCTCGACGCCATCGCGCTGGCCGACCAGCTCATCCGCGCCGGGGAGTTCGACGTCGTGGTCGCGGGTGGCCAGGAGTCCATGACCAATGCCCCGCACCTGCTCCCCAAGTCCCGCGAGGGCTACAAGTACGGCGCGATCGAGATGCTGGACTCGATGGCGCACGACGGTCTCACCGACGCGTACGAGAACATCCCCATGGGCGAGTCCACCGAGAAGCACAACCGCCGCCTCGGTCTCGACCGCGCCGCCCAGGACGAGATCGGCGCGCTCTCCCACCAGCGGGCCGCCGCCGCGCGGAAGAACGGCCTCTTCGACGCCGAGATCACCCCGGTGGAGATCCCGCAGCGCAAGGGTGACGCCGTCCTCTTCTCCCAGGACGAGGGCATCCGCGCCGAGACCACCGCCGAGACCCTCGGCAAGCTGCGCCCCGCCTTCGCCAAGGACGGCACCATCACCGCCGGCACCTCCTCGCAGATCTCCGACGGCGCGGCCGCGGTCGTCGTGATGAGCAAGGCCAAGGCCGAGGAGCTGGGCCTCGACTGGATCGCCGAGATCGGCGCCCACGGCAACGTGGCCGGTCCCGACAACTCCCTCCAGTCGCAGCCCTCCAACGCCATCCGGCACGCCCTGAAGAAGGACGGCCTGACCGTCGACGACCTCGACCTCATCGAGATCAACGAGGCGTTCGCCGCCGTCGCCGTCCAGTCCATGAAGGACCTGGGCGTCACCTCGGACAAGGTCAACGTCAACGGCGGCGCGATCGCGCTCGGTCACCCCATCGGGATGTCCGGCGCGCGGGTCGTCCTGCACCTGGCCCTGGAGCTGAAGCGGCGCGGCGGCGGTACGGGCGCGGCGGCGCTGTGCGGCGGCGGCGGTCAGGGCGACGCGCTGATCCTGCGCGTTCCGGGCAAGTAGTACGCGTGACGACGCCGGGCCCGTACGGGGTCCGGGACGGGGCAAGGCGAACGGAGCGGTGAACGTGGACGTGGACGTCCCCACGCTGGTCGAGCAGGCGCGAGCAGGCAGGCCGCGTGCGGTGGCCCGGCTGATCTCGCTGGTGGAGGGGGCGTCCCCGCACCTGCGCGAGGTGATGGCCGCGCTGGCGCCGCTGGCGGGCCACGCCTACGTCGTCGGGCTCACCGGCTCGCCGGGCGTCGGCAAGTCCACCTCCACCTCGGCCCTGGTCTCCGCGTACCGCCGGGCGGGCAAGCGGGTCGGCGTCCTCGCCGTCGACCCGTCCTCGCCGTTCTCCGGCGGGGCGCTGCTGGGCGACCGGGTCCGGATGTCGGACCACGCCTCGGATCCGGGCGTCTACATCCGTTCGATGGCGACCCGGGGCCACCTCGGCGGCCTCGCCCGGTCGGCCCCGCAGGCCATCCGGGTGCTGGACGCGGCCGGCTGCGACGTGGTCCTCGTCGAGACGGTCGGCGTCGGCCAGTCCGAGGTGGAGATCGCCTCCCAGGCCGACACCTCGGTCGTCCTGCTCGCGCCCGGCATGGGCGACGGCATCCAGGCGGCGAAGGCCGGAATCCTGGAGATCGGCGACGTGTACGTGGTCAACAAGGCCGACCGCGACGGCGCCGACGCCACCGCCCGCGAGCTGAACCACATGCTCGGCCTGGGCGAGGCCCGCGGCCCCGGAGACTGGCGTCCCCCGATCGTGAAGACGGTCGCGGCCCGGAGCGAGGGCACGGACGAGGTCGTCGAGGCCCTGGAGAAGCACCGAGCCTGGATGGAGGAGCACGGCGTCCTGACCGAGCGCCGGACCGCTCGCGCGGCCCGCGAGGTCGAGACGATCGCCGTGACCGCCCTGCGCGAGAAGATCGCGGACCTCCGCGGCGACCGCCGCCTGAACGCCCTGGCCCAACGCATCGTGGCGGGAAGCCTGGACCCGTACGCGGCGGCGGACGAACTGGTGGCGGGGCTGACAGAAGGCTCCTGACCACCTGAGCGTGCGCGCGAAGGCCCTCGGAGCGGCGCTCACAGCCGCTCCGAGGGCCTTCGCGCGCACGGGGCCCGTTCCCCGGCGGAGGTCAGCCGTCGTCGCCGTCCCGGTCGTCGCTCCCGCCCTCGTCGTCACGGTCGCTGTCGCCGTCGTCGTCGCGGTCCGCCGTCACCTTGCCGGTCTTCGCGTCCACGCGCAGTTCGTGCTGCTTGCCGTCCTTGCCCTCGATGTCGACGTCCCAGCGCAGGACCTCGCCCCGACGCCCGTCGTCATCGTCGTCCAGGTCGATCGACGTGATCGTGCCCGGCGCGGTCTTCAGCGCCGCGGCCGCCGCCCGGTCCAGGGTGACGGCGGAGGAGCGGGGCGCGTGGCGGTCGCGGTCGTCGCTGTCGTCGTCGCGGGTCTTCAGGACCGTGCCACTCGTGGCGTCCACCGTGACGTCGTGCCACTTCTTGTCGGTGCCGCGTACGTCCAGCTCCCAGACGGTCCGGCCGTCGTGGTCGTCGTCGTCCGCGTCCAGCTCGGCCCCGGTGACCGTGCCCGGAGCGCTCTTCAGCGCGGCGGCGACGGCCCGGTCGAGAGAGACCCGGACGTCCTTCGCGGCGGCGGCCCGGTCGTCGTCCCGCTCGTCGGAAGCGTCGTCCGTACGGTCGTCGGCGTCCTTGTCGTCGGCCGGGCCGACGCTGCTCGCGCTCCTGGAGGGCGCGCGGTCGCCGTCGTCGTCGCTGTCCGCGAAGGCCACGGTGCCGGCGGTGGCGCCGCCGATCAGAACGGCCGCGGTGATCGCCGCGATGGTGACGTTGCGCTTCATGGGTTCCTCCCGAGGGCTGCTGTGCTGTTCGACGGGTCCCACATTGCCGACCCGATGCTGAACGCAGCCTGAAGCCACCTGAAGGCGTCTTCAGGCGGAGTTTGCGAGGCTGTGCGCATGCGCCTGTTGATCGTGGAGGACGAGAAGCGACTCGCGGTGTCCCTGGCCAGGGGACTCACCGCCGAGGGTTTCGCCGTGGACGTCGTGCACGACGGGCTCGAAGGGCTGCACCGCGCGAGCGAGGGCGGCTACGACCTGGTGATCCTCGACATCATGCTGCCCGGCATGAACGGCTACCGGGTCTGCGGCGCCCTGCGCGCCGCCGGGCACGAGGTGCCGATCCTCATGCTGACCGCCAAGGACGGCGAGTACGACGAGGCCGAGGGCCTGGACACCGGGGCCGACGACTACCTGACCAAGCCCTTCAGCTACGTCGTGCTCGTCGCCCGGGTCCGCGCCCTGCTCCGCCGCCGGGGGGCCGGCACCGCCGCGCCCGTCCTCACCGTCGGCCCCCTGCGCATCGACACCGCAGCCCGCCGGGTGATCCGCGACGACGACGAAGTCACGCTCACCGCCAAGGAGTTCGCCGTGCTGGAGCAACTCGCCCTGCGCGCCGGGCAGGTGGTCGGCAAGGCCGAGATCCTGGAGCACGTCTGGGACTTCGCCTACGACGGCGACCCGAACATCGTCGAGGTCTACATCTCCACCCTGCGCCGCAAGTTGGGCGCCACCGCCATCCGTACGATACGCGGCGCGGGCTACCGACTGGAGGCGCGGTGAGGTCCGTCCGGGCCAGGGCCGCCCTCGGGGCCACCCTGGTCGTCGCCGTCGCCCTGGTCGCGGCCGGCCTCGCCGTCCTCCTCGTCCTGCGGACCAACCTGATCGACCAGGCGGACCTCCAGGCCGAGGTGGCGGCCCGCGAGGTCGCCGGGGAGCTGGCCACGGGAACCCCGTACGGCGAGGTGGAGCTGGACGACGAGGAGGACCACCCGGTCCAGGTGACCGACGAGGAGGACCGCGTCGTCCTCGTCTCGAAGGACCTGCGGGCGGTCACGGGCACCGGCGCGAGCGGCGTCACCCCGGCTCCCGCCGCCTCCGCCGGCCCCTCCCCGTCACCCGGCGACGACGATGACGACGGCGACGGCGACGACGACGGGTCCCGCCCCGGCCGGGGCCAGGTCTCCCACGACGACCCGGACTTCTCCGACGGCACCGCCACCGTCGACCGCACCACCGCCGACTACCGCTTCGCCGCCGTCGAGGCCACCACCCCCGACGGGGTCACCCTCACCGTGTACGCGGGAGCGCCCCTCGCCGCCGAGCAGGAGGCCGTGGACACGGTGCGCGGGGCCATGCTCACCGGGCTCCCGGTGCTCCTGCTGGTCGTCGCCGGGGTGACCTGGCTGGTGACCCGCCGCGCGCTGCGCCCGGTCGAGGGCATCCGCCGCGAGATGGCGGCGATCACCGCCTCCGAGGATCTGACCCGCCGGGTGCCGGAGCCGGACTCCCGCGACGAGGTCGCCCGGCTCGCCCGGACGACGAACGAGACGCTCACCGCCCTGGAGGCGTCCGTGGAGCGGCAGCGGCGGTTCGTCGCGGACGCCTCGCACGAACTGCGCTCCCCGATCGCCTCGCTCCGCACCCAGCTGGAGGTGGCCGAGGCCCATCCGGAGCTGCTGGACCTTCCGGGCGCGGTCGCCGACACCGTACGGCTCCAGGTGCTGGCGGCGGATCTGCTGCTGCTGGCCCGGCTGGACGCGGGGGAGAAGCCCGGTGGTGGGACGGTGGAGCTGGGCGCGCTGGTGCGGGAGGAGGTCTCGCAGCGCACCGGGGACCGGATCGCGGTGGCGGTCGAGATCCCGGAGGGCGGTGCGTTCGAGGTGACCGGGTCGCGCGGGCAGCTCGCCCGCGTGGTCGGCAACCTGCTGGACAACGCCCAGCGGCACGCGGAGGCGCGCGTCGCGGTGTCGGTGGCCGCCGACGGGCGCGGCGTACGGGTGGAGGTCCGGGACGACGGAGCGGGCGTGCCCGAGGACGAGCGCGAGCGGATCTTCGAGCGGTTCGTCCGGCTCGACGACGCCCGCAGCCGGGACGACGGCGGCGCCGGCCTCGGCCTCGCCATCGCCCGTGACGTCGCGGCCCGTCACGGCGGGACGCTGACGGTGCACCGGGCGGACGAGGGCGGCGCCGCCTTCCGCCTCCGGCTGCCGCACCCGGCCTGACGTACGTGCGGTGGTGGGGCGGCGCACGGTGGCGGGGGCCCGCCGCGCCCGGCACCGACGTACGCGGCCCCGGAACCCGCCGCGCACGGCAGATCCGGCGCTCGGTCCTACAGCTTGCCGCGCTTGCCGCGCAGGTGGTCCGCGATCGGGGTCAGCGCCGCGTGCAGCCCGGCCAGCGCCTCGGGGGAGAGCAGGTCCATGAAGTGCTGCCGCACCGAGGCGACGTGGTGCGGGGCGACCTTCCGCATGGTCTCCGCGCCGTGCTCGGTGAGGACCGCGAACAGTCCGCGCCGGTCGGACTCGCAGTGCGTACGGCGGACCAGCCCGGCGGTTTCCATACGGGTGATCTGGTGCGAGAGCCGGCTCTTGGACTGGAGGGTGGCGGCGGCGAGGTCGCTCATCCGCATCCGCTGCTCGTCCGACTCGGAGAGGTTGACCAGGATCTCGTAGTCGTTCATGGTCAGGCCGAACGGCTGGAGGTCCTTCTCCAGCTGGTGCATCAGCAGCCTGCTGACGTCCAGGTGGGTGCGCCAGGCGCACTGCTCCGCGTCGCTCAGCCAGCGGGTGGCCGTCTCGGTCTCCATATATGGATTCTACCTAAGAAGTTGAAAGCCGGACGAAATGGGGGTGTGACGCCCCGCATCTCCGGCCCGCCGGAGTGGCGACAGGCCCGTGGGCAAGCACCGACGCCGGGGCGCAGACGTTCGACGTCACACTCCGCAGACTACCGCTCACAACCCGAAGCGACGCTGGAGGTCCCCCAGCTGGCCGGGCATGCGCGGTGTGGCGCCGTGTTGACCTCCGCCGCCCGGAACGCCCGGCTCGTTCGGGACGACGCCCGCCGCCTGCTCCGCCATCAGCACCTCGGACGACTGGAGCAGCACCGTGCCCGCCCCGACGAACTCGAACTGGTGCTCCTCGCCCGACGTCCCGCCGATCCCCGTCAATGACCGGATACCGCCCATCACGCCCGTCATGTAGCCGTGGTCGTAGTGGTGGCAGGGGGAGGGGCAGTCGGCCCAGCCCACCAGTGCCTGGGGGTCCACCCGCAGCGGCGGCTCCATGAACACCACCGGGCCGTTCGACGCGGCCACGAACTTCCCCGTGCCGATCAGCGTCACGAACCCCGGCACGATCGACTGCTTCAGCGCCATCGTCGGCTGGTAGGCCAGCAGGTTCCCGGACCGGATGGTGAGGTTGCCGTCCTCCAGGTCGAAGGAGTTCACGTCGAACGCCCGGTCCGCCAGCAGCATCTTCCCGCTGCCCTCGGCCACCACCCAGTCGCTCGCGTGCAGCGGCGAATGGAAGCTGGAGCGCACCAGCCGCTCGAACCGGCCGTGCCCGATCCCGTCGAACCGGATCTGCCCGTAGTAGGCGATCATCTTTCCCTTCTGCAGGAACCACCGGCTCCCCTTGAGCTCCACGCAGAAGGTGTAGGCGTTGACGTTGTCGTCCGACGGCAGCGTCATCGGATCGAAGACCACGGGCGCGCTCACAGCTTCTCCTCCGACGCCTGGACGTACACCGCACCGCTCCCGCTCAGCTCCAGCTGGAACGCCTCGCCGGAGCCCCGCCCCACCATGTCCCGCCAGCCGACCGCCGTGGACAGCTTGTTGCGGACCTCTCCGTGGTGGGCCACGTACGCCTGCGGGTCCACATGGACCTCCCGGCCCGGGGTGATCGGCAGCTCGATCACCCCGCCGTGCGCCATCACCGCGACCGCGCCATGCCCCTTGAGCGTCGTGGTGAACAGGCCCTGGCCGGTGACCTGGCCGCGCACCATGCCCATCACCCCGCCCTGCGAGCCCATGAACATGGTGCCCTGCTGGAGCGTCCCGTCGAAGGCGAGAAGGCGGTCGGCCTCGACGTACAGGGTGTCGCCGGACAGGTTGATCACCTGGATGTGGTGGCCGCCGTGGCCGAACATCACCGTGCCCGACCCCTCGACCGTCATCAGCGGTGTCGCCTCGCCCGCCACCCGGCGGCCGATCATCGACGCGAGACCGCCCTGGCCGCCCTGGATGTTCGGCGTGAACGACACCTCGCCCCGGTACGCCAGCATCGCCCCGCGCTGGCTGAACAGCTTCTGGCCCGGCGCCACGGTGGCCTCGACCATCTTGGAGTTGATCTCCCGGAACGGCATCAGACATCGCCCCCGACCGTGTTGCGCTCGCTGGGCTGGACGTAGACCAGGCCGTCGCCCTCGAAGCGGATCTGGAACGCCTCGCCCGAACCCTCGCCCATCAGCGTCCGGAAGGTCACGCCCGCCTGGAAGTGCTGCTGGAGCCGCCCCTGGTGGGCGATGTACGCGCCGGGGTCCACCGTCAGCGGATACTGCGGCGACACCCGCAGCAGCACCGCCGCGCCGTCCGACATGATCGCCGCCTGCCCGGTGCCCTCCACCGTGGTCGTGAACAGGCCGTTGCCGCTCGCCCCGCCGCGCAGCCCGGTGAACGTGGTGCCCGTGCGCAGCCCGGCGTCGGTGGCCAGCAGATTGCTCGCCTCCACGTACAGCGTGTCGCCGTGCAGCGACACCAGATTGATCTCGCTCGCCCGGTCCGCGAAATAGCAGGTGCCCTGCCCGGACACCTCCATCACCGTCATCTGCTCGCCGGTCAGCCGGCGGGTCACCATGCCGCGCAGGCCCTCACCGCCGCCGGACAACTTCTTGAAGGCCATCCGGCCGTCGTACGCGACCATCGAGCCGTTCTTCGCCTTGACGGCGTCGCCGGTCAGATCGACGGCGAGCGTCTTGCTGCCTTGGAGTCGGAACATCGCCACGCCACGACGGTAGCCCTCCGCCCGGCCTCCGGGCCAGATCCCACCGAACGGGTACGCCCCTCACGCTCCCCTGATGCGCACCCGGACCGGCCCTGATATGCGCCGCCGCGGACGGGCGCCCCTCCCGGAGGCCCCCGGCTCCGGAAGCCTCCCGGCGCGATGCCACAATGGGGGACGGCTTGTGCGTGCGTTCACAAGCCCACGCGACCCCTCTCACCGAAGGTGCCCCTGTGGACATCAAGACCGCCTCCGCCCTGCACCGGCTGCGCCTCATCTCGATTCCCGAGGCGCTGTCCTTCCCCGCCCTGATCCTCTTCGGCTCGGTCCTCAGCCGCGTCTCGGACATCGACTTCCTGATGATGCCGCTCGGCATGATCCACGGTGCGCTCTTCGTGATCTACGCGGTGTTCCTGCTGGACGTCTGGGTGAAGGCGAAGTGGCCGCTGGGGCGCGTCGCGCTGTTCTTCGTCCTCGCGGTCATCCCCTTCGGCGGGCTCTACGGCGACAAGCTCCTCAAGAAGTACGAGGCCGACGGCGTCATCGCCGCCCGCGCCCGCCGCGAGGGCACGGTCAGCGCATGATCGTCGCGTTCTCCGTCTCGCCGCTCGGCGTCGGCGAGGACGTCGGGGAGTACGTCGCCGACGCCGTGCGGGTCGTCCGCGAGTCCGGGCTCCCGAATCGCACCGACGCCATGTTCACCTCCGTCGAGGGCGAGTGGGACGAGGTCATGGACGTCGTCAAGCGCGCCGTGGCCGCCGTCGAGGCCCGCGCCGGGCGTGTCTCCCTGGTGCTCAAGGCCGACATCCGGCCCGGCGTCACCGACGGACTGACCTCGAAGGTCGAGACCGTGGAGCGGTATCTCGCCACCTGACGGCCCGTCCGCGCGGGCCCTCCCGCGTTCACCCGAAAAGCCCCCGGCGCCACACGGCCGGGGGCTTTCGCGGCGCCGGGCCGAAAACCGCTCACTCGGACCTGCCGAGTCGACACGCCGTTAGCTGTCCCCTTCTGTAGGGATATCAACCCGTTCGACAGTGGGAGGCACGGTGCGGTCGGAGGGCTACGACTACGACACCTACAGCCGGCTCGCGGGACCGCTCACGGAGCCGGACCCGACCGGGTACCGGGTGCGGTACAGGAGCCTGCTCTCGACGGAGAAGCACCGAATAAGAGCCGTCCTGCTGATGACCCTCGCGCCGCTCCTCACCGGCGCCCTCCTGCTGTACCTGGTCTGGCCCACGCACTGGACCGAGCGGGAGAACGGGGAACGCTGGCTGGTCGCCGCCGACACCGTGATGCTGGTGTCGATCGCGCTGATCGAACTGTTCATGCTGGTCAACGTGGTCTCCATCGCGCACGCCACGCTCGTCGCGCGGGACCCGGTCCCCGTGACGCCCGAGCCCGGCACCCGCGTCGCCTTCCTGACCACGTACGTCCCCGGCAAGGAACCGCTCTCCATGGTCCGCGCCACCCTCAAGGGAGCCGTGCGGCTCGCGCACGACGGGCCGCTGGACGTCTGGCTGCTCGACGAGGGCGACGACCCCGGAGCCCGGATGCTCTGCGCCGAACTGGGCGTCCACCACTTCACCCGGCGCGGGGTCCCCGAGTGGAACCGCGAGAAGGGCGCCCACAAGGCGAAGACCAAGCACGGCAACTACAACGCCTGGATCGCCCTGCACGGCGACGACTACGACTTCTTCGCCTCCGTCGACACCGACCACGTGCCCATGCCCAACTTCCTGGAGCGGATGATGGGCTACTTCCGCGACCCGGACGTCGCCTTCGTCGTCGGACCGCAGGTCTACGGCAACTACGACTCGGCCGTCACCAAGGCCGCCGAGTCGCAGCAGTTCCTCTTCCACGCCCTGATCCAGCGCGCGGGCAACCGCTACGGCGCCCCGATGTTCGTCGGCACCAACAACGTCGTGCGCATCGCCGCCCTGCGGCAGGTCGGCGGCCTGTACGACTCGATCACCGAGGACATGGCCACGGGCTTCGAGATCCACCGCCGCCGCAACCCGCGCACCGGACGCTTCTGGCGGTCCGTCTACACCCCCGACGTGCTCGCCGTGGGCGAGGGCCCCGCCTCCTGGACGGACTTCTTCACCCAGCAGCTGCGCTGGTCACGGGGCACCTACGAGACGCTGTTCCGGCAGTACGGCAAGGCGCTGTTCCGGGTGCCGCCGGGCCGCCTCCTCAGCTACACGCTGATGCTCGTCTACTACCCGATGACCGCCGTCAACTGGCTGCTCGGCGTCCTCAGCTGCGTGCTGTTCCTCTGGCTCGGGGCCTCCGGCACCCAGGTCGCCGCCTCCATCTGGCTGATGCTCTACAGCGACGCCGCCGCGCTCCAGATCGGCCTCTACCTCTGGAACCGCCGGCACAACGTCTCGCCGCACGAGCCCGAGGGCTCCGGCGGCCTCGCCGGCATGGCCATGTCCGCGATCTCCGCCCCGGTCTACCTGAAGTCGCTGGGCTCGGCCGTGCTGCGCCGCGACGGCCGGTTCGTCGTCACGCCCAAAGGCGGCCAGGCGTCCCCGGACCGGCTGCTCACCTTCCGTATCCACCTCTTCTGGGCGGCGGTCCTGCTCTCCTCGCTGGCCGCGTCCGTCGTCCTGGACCACACGCATGCCGCGATGCGGACCTGGGCGGCGCTCGGCCTGGCGATCTCCCTCGCCCCGGTCGCCGTATGGGCGTGGACCGTCCGGCAGGACCGGCGGGCCGGGGCCGCGCGCGCCGTCCCCGTCCCCGCGCCCCCCTCGCCCGAGGCGGCGGCGTACGTCCCCACCGCCCCGTCACCGTCCACCACCACCGCGACGGCGGGCACCACCGCCACCACCACCGCAGGAGGGAACTGAGCCATGGCCTACCGGCCTTCGAAGAAGATGAAGAAGACCCTTCTGGGCGGCGGCGCGGTGGTGCTGCTCGCCGGACTGAACGCGCCCGCCGCGCTGTCCTTCGCCGAGGACCGGTACCACGCGTACAAGATCGACCAGCCCGCCTACAAGGCCGAGTACGGGTCCTGGGAGCGCGTGAACATTCCGAAGGAGTACCGCACCAACGCCATCCACGCGGCGCTCCTGCACACCGGCAAGGTCCTGATCGTCGCGGGCTCCGGCAACGACCAGAAGCACTTCGACGAGGGCACCTTCGACACCGTGCTGTGGGACCCGGCCGAGAACACCTTCCAGAAGATCCCCACCCCGGAGGACTTCTTCTGCGGCGGCCACGCCCAGCTCCCCGACGGCCGCCTCCTGATCGCGGGCGGCACCGCCCGTTACGAGGTGCTCGACGACAAGGTGAAGCGGGCCGGCGGCGGCATGCGGGTCAAGAACGAGAACCCGGACAAGCCCCTGAAGCTGAAGAAGGGCACGGTCTTCCGCTCGCCCTCCGGCGCCGAGTACGTCGCCAAGTTCGACGTCACCGTCCCCAGGGCCAAGCGCGAGTTCGAGGTCGACTACTTCGAGAGCGGCCAGATGAAGCCGTGGAAGACCAAGGTGACCGCCGCCGAGCAGCGGGTCTTCGTCGAGGCGGTGGACGACGGCCCGGACGCGGTGGCGACCGACGCCGCCCAGTACGAGATCGTCGGGCTGAAGGGCAAGGAAGCCGACAACGCCTACGGGCTGGCCGAGAAGATCACCATGGACAAGCAGGACTTCCAGGGGATCCGGGCCGCCTACGAGTTCGACCCGACGGCCGAGAAGTACATCCCGGTCGACCCCATGAAGGAGGCCCGCTGGTACCCGACGCTCGTCGGCCTGGAGGACGGCCGGGTGCTCTCCGTCTCCGGTCTCGACGACGTCGGCGCGATCCTGCCGGGCGACAACGAGATCTACGACCCGAAGACCAAGAAGTGGTCCAAGGGCCCCTTCCACTACTTCCCGACCTACCCGGCGCTGTTCCTCACCAAGGGCGGCAAGCTGTTCTACCCGGGCGCCAACGCCGGCTACGGCCCGGCGGACAAGGGGCGCGAGCCGGGGATCTGGGACATCGAGAAGAACACCTTCGCCAAGGTCCCCGGACTGACCGACACCGACCAGCTGGAGACCGCGGCCTCCCTGCTGCTGCCGCCCGTGCAGGACCAGAAGGTGATGGTGCTCGGCGGCGGCGGGGTCGGCGAGTCGAAGAAGTCCACGGCCCGCACGGCCGTCATCGACCTCAAGAAGAAGAACCCGGCCTTCGAGGCGGGCCCCGACCTGCCGCAGGGCACGCGCTACCTGAACAGCGTGATCATGCCCGACGACACCGTCTTCACCAGCGGCGGTTCCGAGGACTACCGGGGCCGCGGGGCCAGCAACATCCTGAAGGCGCAGTCCTACGACCCGAAGACCAACACCTTCGAGGAGGCGGCCGCGCCGACCGTGGGGCGCAACTACCACTCCGAGGCGCTGCTGCTGCCCGACGGGCGGGTGGCGACCTTCGGCTCCGACTCGCTCTACGGCGACAAGGACAACACCAAGCTGGGCAAGTTCGAACAGCGGATGGAGGTCTACACCCCGCCCGCCCTGCACCGCGGCAAGGACAAGCGCCCGGTGATCGGGAACGGCCCCGAGGACGCCGAGCGCGGCACGACGGTCACGTACGAGAGCGCCGACGCGGACCGCATCGCCACCGCCCGGCTGATGCGGCCGAGCGCCGTCACCCACACCACCGACGTGGAGCAGCGCTCCATCGAACTGGGGCTGGAGAAGGGCAAGGGCAAGGTGAGCGTGACCGTGCCGGACGACCCCACGCTGGTGCCGCCCGGCTGGTACATGCTCTTCGTCACGGACGCGGACGGCATCCCGTCCGAGGCGAAGTGGGTCAAGGTCGCCTGACGCCTCCGGAGGCGCGACCGCCCGCGCCCGCGGGTCCCGGCGGCCCGGCCCGGCGGCCCGGCCCGGCGGCCCGGTCAGGAGGCGGCGCGCCGGGCCAGGCCGAGTGCGTACTCCGGCCACCAGTCGCCGGCCGGCGGGCCGCCCCGGCAGGTGCCGTCCGAGTCGCCCGGCCGCTTGATCCACAGGTAGGCGTCGAGGCGGTCGTCGCCGGTGTCGGTGGTCGGCGGCGTGCCGAGCCCCCGGCCCGGCGGATTGCACCAGGCTTCCGCACGGCCCCCGGACAGGGGGCCCTTGCCGTTGCGGCTGGTGTCGATCACGAAGTGCGAGCCGCCCACGGCGTCGGAGAGCCGGCCCGCGTACGCCTTCACGCTCTCGTTCGACTGGAAGTTGGAGACGTTCAGCGAGAAGCCGTCGGCCCGGTCGATGCCGGCCCGCCGCAGCGGCTGAGCCATCTTGGACGGTTCGTCGATCCAGTCCGGGTTGCCCGCGTCCAGATAGACCGTGGTGTGCGGCCGTGCCTTGAGTGTGTCCACCGCCTCGGAGAGGAGTTGGTAGCGCTCGGCGTGGTGCTCGGGCGGGGTGCAGCCGTCCGCGATGTGGGGGAGGGCGTCCGGCTCCAGGATCACGGTCGCCGACGCGTCCCCGATGGCGTCGGCGAACGCGCCGATCCAGGAACGGTAGGCGTCGGCGTCCTTGGCACCGCCCGCGGAGTAGAGCCCGCAATCGCGGTGCGGGATGTTGTACGCCACCAGCAGGACGGTCTTCTCCGTACGGGCGGCGGCACGCGCGGCGGCCCGGATCTCCGGTGCCGGGTCGTCCCACGCGGGCCAGTCGGCCACCGGCCGCTCGGAGATCCGCCGCAGGATCTTCGCCTCCGCCTCGCGCCCCTCCTTCTCCCAGGTGCGCACCTGCCGGGCGGCGTCGCTGTCCGGATCGACCCAGAACGGGGAGGCCGCGCTCGGGGCGGGCTCGCCCCGGACGTTCTCCCCCGCCTCCTCGGCGGTGCGGGTGACACGCGGCTCCGGCGTCGAGCAGCCCGCGGTGAGCGCGGTCACCAGGGTGAGGGCGGCCAGGACGACGGGACCGGTACGGGGGAGAGCGCGGGAGACGGTGCTGCGGCCGGACATCCAGACCCCTCGGGCGGCGGTGACGCACGGATTCGGAACACGGGGAAGCGGGCGCCATCGTGACATATCGGTCACCGAGGGTGGTGGTGCGACACTGTCCGTGACCCGTACGCCCGTGCGGCCCCGGCGTTCCCGTGCCCCGGCGTGCTCAGTCCGAGGCGGCCAGCGCGATCCCCAGCGGGGTGCGCTCGTACAGCACCTGGTGCCCGTAGCGCCGCGAGGTCAGCAGCCCCGCCCCGCGCAGCACGGACAGATGGGCCGAGACGGAGGAGGGGGCGAGGCCCAGCCGGTGCGCCAGCGTGCTCGTCCCGGCCGGTTCGTCCAGCGCGCACAGCACGTCGGCCCGGACCCGGCCGAGCAGCCGGGCGAGGGTCTCCGGGGTCCGGCCGCCCGCCCCGGACCAGAGCCCGCCGATGCCGCGCGCCGGGTAGATCAGCCCCGGCTGCCACGGCTCCTCATGGCCGCCCACCACCTCCGGCCAGACGAAGACGCTCGGCATCAGCACCAGCCCCTGGCCGCCCAGCACCCGCCGGTGGTCGCCCCGCGTCCCGGCCACGGTGAGCGTCGAGCCGTTCCAGCTGAGCCGGGGGCTCACCTCGCCGAGCACCCCTTCCAGGCCGCTGTCCGCGAGCCGCCGGGAGTGGTAGGCGATGTCCGCCTCCAGCAGTGCCCTCAGCCGCGGCCAGTACGGCTCGATCAACGCCTCCCAGGCCCGCTCCAGCAGGCCGGCCAGCTCCCGCACGGCCCGCGCCGGATCGGCCAGCAGCCTCCGCCCGGCCGCCGACCGCCGCCCGCCCGGCCGGTCCGCCAGGGCCAGTTCCATGTCCTCCCGCGCCACCTCGGGATCGGTCGCCCGTACGGCCGCGAGCTCCTCCTCGAAGGTGGCCAGCGGTCCGATCGGCGGCGGGCAGATGAAGTCCGGGTTGTGGCCGCCGTCCGGCATCAACAGCCACAGCGGCTCCAGATCCAGGGCCGCGGCGGACTCCCGGATGCGGCGGAGCCACGGCAGGTGGTAGCCGTGCCGGGAGGGGCGCGACAGTGTGCGCACCGCCTCCTGGGTCTCGAACAGCGGGGACAGCGCGAACCGGCAGCGCAGCAGATCGCTCTCGCCGAAGTGCAGCTGGAACGGCACGCCTCACCCTCCCGGCATCGGAGATTCGTCCTCAGCCGAAAGTCTACGGTCGGGGAGCACCCCGGCCCCAGGCTCGTCCCATGCCGACCGACCACCCCGCCCCTGCGGACACCCCCCGTACCCCGCCCGCCCCGGCCTCCCGCGCCCGGGTCCCGGCCGATCCGCCGGCTGCCGCCGCCCCGCGCGGCTACCGGGCCGTCTTCGCCGTCGCCGAGTTCCGGGCCGTCTTCGCCGCGCACCTGCTCTCGCTCCTCGGCGTCGTCGTCAGCGAACTCGCGCTCACCGTGCTCGTCTACGACCTCACCGGCTCGCCGCTGCTCAGCGCACTGACGTTCGCGCTGGGGCTGCTCCCGTACCTGATCGGCGGGACCCTCTTCGCGGGCGTCGCCGACCGCTACCCGGCCCGCCGCGTCCTGGTGGTCTGCGATCTGGTCTGTGCGGCCTGCGTCGCCGTGATGCTGGTGCCCGCCACCCCCGTCGCCGGACTCCTCGCCCTGCGCTGCCTGGTCGCCGCCGTCGCGCCCGTCTTCACCGGGACGAGGATGGCGGCGCTCACCGACATCCTCGGCGAGGGCGACCTCTATGTACTGGGCCGTTCGCTGCTGCGGATCGTCTCGCAGAGCGCGATGCTCATCGGGTTCGGAGCGGGAGGGATGCTGCTCACCGTGCTCTCCCCGCGCGGCGCGATCACCGTCACCGTGGTGACCTTCCTCTGCTCGGCCGCCCTGCTCCGCTTCGGCACCCGCGACCGCCCCGCCCGCAGCGGCGGCGGGCAGGCCGGCGGCACCCTGCTGAGGGAGTCGCTCTCCGGGGCCCGTCTGATCCTGGGCGACCGCCGCGTCCGGGCACTGATGCTGCTGTTCTGGGTGCCGGCGATGTTCGTCGTCGCCCCGGAGGCGCTGGCCGCCCCGTACGCCGACGCGATCGTGGCCTCGCCCGCCGCGCTCGGGCTGCTGCTCTGCGCCATGGCCGTCGGGCACATCGGGGCCGAGCTGTTCGTGGGGTCCGCGCTCAGCCCCCGCAACCGCTCCCGGATCGTCCTGCCGGTCGCCGCCGCCGGTCTGCTGCCGCTCCTGGTCTATGTGGTCCGCCCCGGACTGCCGCTCGCCGTCGCGGCCCTCGCGCTGGCCGGTGCGGGCGCCGCGTACGTGATCGGGCTCGACCAGTGGTTCGTCGACGCCGTGCCCCAGGAGCTGCGCGGCCGGGCCATGACCCTGCTCACCGCCGGCCTGATGACCCTCCAGGGGCTCGGGATGGCGCTGGCCGGGCTCGCTGCCGAGTTCTTCCCGGTGCACCAGGTGGTCGCCGGATCCGGAATCATCGGTACCGTCTGCACGCTGCTGCTCGTCGCCGAGGTCCGCAGGACAGCCCCCGGACGGATGTCCGATACCGAGGAGCGAGACGGGGCTGACCGGCATGTGACCAGTGGGTAAGGTCGGTGCCGTGCCGAAGCCGCTCAGCCTTCCCTTCGACCCCATCGCCCGCGCCGACGAGCTCTGGCGGCAGCGTTGGGGACCCGTGCCCTCGATGGGGGCGATCACCTCGATCATGCGGGCGCAGCAGATCCTGCTCGCCGAGGTCGACGCCGTGGTCAAGCCCTACGGGCTGACCTTCGCACGGTACGAGGCGCTGGTGCTGCTCGCCTTCTCCAAGGCCGGTGAGCTGCCGATGTCCAAGATCGGGGAGCGGCTGATGGTGCACCCCACGTCGGTCACCAACACGGTGGACCGGCTGGTCCGGTCCGGTCTCGTCGCCAAGCGGCCCAACCCGAACGACGGCCGGGGCACGCTCGCGTCCATCACCGACAAGGGCCGGGACGTCGTCGAGGCGGCCACCCGCGATCTGGTCGCGGTCGACTTCGGGCTCGGGGTGTACGACGCCGAGGAGTGCGCCGAGATCTTCGCCATGCTGCGCCCGCTGCGGGTGGCGGCCCGGGACTTCGAGGAGAAGTGACCGCGCGTCCCCGGTGAGGCGGGGGCGTACGCCGGTCCGGTGGTGGGCGCGTGCGTCCGGGGGCGCGAGCGTACGCCGTACGCGGGGGCGGTCCGGTCAAGGGGGCCGCGCGAAGATCGCCCCGGTCGTCCCGTTACGCTCGATGCCATGAAACAGAACGTGCTCACCCGCTACCGGGTGATGGCCTACGTCACCGCCATCTGGCTGCTCGTCTTCACCGTGGCGATCATCGCGAAGTACGGCTTCCAGACCGGCGACACCATGCTGATCTCGCAGATCCACGGCGTGCTGTTCATCGTCTACGTCGTCTTCGCCTTCGATCTGGGCTCCAAGGCGAAGTGGCCCTTCGGCAAGCTCCTGTGGGTGCTGGCCGCCGGCTGCATCCCCTTCGCCTCGTTCTTCGTCGAGCCGAAGGTCAGCCGCGAGGCCCGGGCCCTGGTCACCGACCCGGCGCCGGCCCCCGCCAAGGTCTGACCCCGGCGCGTCCGGCACACCCGCACCGCCCCGCGCGAAGCGCCGGGCGGTTTGCCATCGACATTTAGTAGGACGTCCTAGTAAATTCGAGGGTATGGACGCTGACGCGATCGAGGAAGGCCGCCTCCGCTGGCAGGCCCGTTACGACAAGGCCCGCAAGCGCGACGCGGACTTCACCACGCTCTCCGGTGACCCGGTCGAGCCGGTCTACGGGCCCCGCCCCGGTGACACGTACGAGGGATTCGAGCGGATCGGCTGGCCGGGGGAGTACCCCTTCACCCGCGGGCTGCACGCCACCGGCTACCGGGGCCGCACCTGGACGATCCGCCAGTTCGCCGGCTTCGGCAACGCCGAGCAGACCAACGAGCGCTACAAGATGATCCTCGCGGCCGGCGGCGGCGGGCTCAGCGTCGCCTTCGACATGCCGACGCTGATGGGCCGCGACTCCGACGACCCGCGCGCTCTCGGCGAGGTCGGCCACTGCGGGGTCGCCATCGACTCCGCCGCCGACATGGAGATCCTCTTCGGCGGCATCCCCCTCGGGGACGTCACCACCTCGATGACGATCAGCGGACCGGCCGTCCCCGTCTTCTGCATGTACCTGGTCGCCGCCGAGCGCCAGGGCGTCGATCCGGCCGTGCTCAACGGCACGCTCCAGACCGACATCTTCAAGGAGTACATCGCGCAGAAGGAGTGGCTCTTCCAGCCCGAGCCCCATCTGCGCCTCATCGGCGACCTGATGGAGCACTGCGCCGCCTCCATCCCCGCCTACAAGCCGCTCTCCGTCTCCGGCTACCACATCCGCGAGGCCGGGGCGACGGCCGCGCAGGAGCTGGCGTACACCCTCGCGGACGGCTTCGGCTACGTGGAACTGGGCCTCTCCCGCGGCCTGGACGTCGACACCTTCGCCCCCGGACTCTCCTTCTTCTTCGACGCGCACCTCGACTTCTTCGAGGAGATCGCCAAGTTCCGCGCCGCCCGCCGCATCTGGGCCCGCTGGATGAAGGAGACGTACGGCGCGAAGACCGACAAGGCGCAGTGGCTGCGGTTCCACACCCAGACCGCCGGCGTCTCGCTCACCGCGCAGCAGCCGTACAACAACGTCGTGCGCACCGCCGTCGAGGCGCTCTCCGCCGTCCTCGGCGGCACCAACTCGCTGCACACCAACGCCCTCGACGAGACCCTCGCGCTCCCCTCCGAGCAGGCCGCCGAGATCGCCCTGCGCACCCAGCAGGTGCTGATGGAGGAGACCGGCGTCGCCAACGTGGCCGACCCGCTGGGCGGTTCCTGGTACGTCGAGCAGCTCACCGACCGGATCGAGGCCGAGGCCGAGAAGATCTTCGACCAGATCAAGGAGCGCGGCACCCGCGCCCACCCGGACGGGCAGCACCCCATCGGGCCGATCACCTCCGGCATCCTGCGCGGGATCGAGGACGGCTGGTTCACCGGCGAGATCGCGGAGTCCGCCTTCCAGTACCAGCGGGCCCTGGAGAAGGGCGACAAGCGGGTCGTCGGCGTCAACGTCCACCACGGCTCGGTCACCGGCGACCTGGAGATCCTGCGCGTCAGCCACGAGGTCGAGCGCGACCAGGTCAGCCAGCTCGCCGACCGCAGGGCCGCCCGCGACGACGCCGCGGTCACCGCCGCCCTCGACGCGATGCTCGCCGCCGCCCGCGACGGCTCCAACATGATCGCGCCCATGCTCGACGCGGTACGGGCCGAGGCCACGCTCGGCGAGATCTGCGGGGTCCTGCGTGATGAGTGGGGCGTCTACACGGAGCCGCCCGGCTTCTGAGGTGCCGTCACCACAGTGGTGCGATCAGTATTTTCCGTGAAGACCTTATGAAGGGGCATCGTCAATGTCATCATGATCGCGAGCTCCGGGGGGAGTTGAACCCACCTGCGTCAACGCAGGTGGGTTCTGCCCGCTTGCCCGATCCTGGAGCACTTCCAGCGATCAGGAGCAGCAGACCATGCGCGTCAAAGTTCCGATACGAAGATGCCGCAGCCGTCGCGGTGCGGCCCGGCTCATGGCCGTCACCGCGTTCGTCACCGCGCTGTCGACTGTGGCGACGCTCGCGCACGCAGTGCCGCAACCACCTCCCGAACCGCGGAGCGTGACCGCAGGGGACGAGCAGCCGACGCCGGTCTACCCGCTCAAGGGTGAAGTCGCCCACTACGACTTCGAGTGGAGCGAGCCGGAGTACACCCCGACCGGACAGGATCTGGAAGGCGGGCCGCAGGCCACCCACCACAACGGCATCTACGCCGGACCGAGAAGCGACAACGAGAGCATCTGGGGCGGCGGGTCCGGCGGCCGTACGCTGCGGCTCGACGGTGTGGACGACCACCTCACCGTCCCGGTGCCGTTGCCGACGGACCAGTCCTTCACCGTCTCCGCGTGGCTGGAGGCCGAGCAGTCCGGAAAGCCCTACACGGTCATTTCCCAACCGGGCAACCAGGTGTCCGGCTTCGCGCTGAAGATCAATGCCGACGGCAAGCCCTCCTTCGCCATGCCGAAGGAGGACACCGCCACGACGGCCTGGTCCGCTGCCACCGGCACCGTCCCCGTGACGAACACCGGCGAGTGGACCCACCTCACCGGGGTCTTCGACGCGGCTGCCGGCCAGATCCGGCTCTACGTGAACGGCGCCCGAGTGGCCGTCGCCGCCCATGCCAAGGGCTGGCGAGCCACCGGCGACATCGAGGTCGGCCGGGGCCTGGCCGCCGGAAAGCCGGCCGACCACTTCCCCGGCCGGATGGATGACGTACGGGTCTGGAGCCGCGCTCTGAACGACCTCCAGGCATCGGGTGCGGCCATCCCGCAGCGCATCGCCCGCGCCGACTACTGCACCACCGGCAACTGGCTGCACGCCGGCGGGCCGAATGTGAAGGCAGCCGCCGCGCAGGGCCTCACGGGCCCCGCCGTCAACGCCCGGCTGGCCGTCTACACGTGGGGAGCCGGCACGCTCGGCAACGCCCGCCGAGCGGACGAGGACCTCTGGCGGACGGCCGATGCCGCGGAGCAGACCCGCCGGACGGGCTGGGCCAAGATCACGACGCCGTTCGCCGTCAGCGGCGACGACTACATGACGTTCCTGCAGGCACCGGACTACGCGCGGACGATGTCGCAGTTCCTGGTCGGGACGAGCTTCGACGGGCCGCCGCCGACCAAGCCCTCCAAGGCGGCGCTCGACAACGCGATCGCCATCCTCAAGCAGCGGCAGGAGGAGTCGAAGGACGACATGTACGGCGGGGTCTACGCCTTCACCTCCGAGGCCGACCTCCGGGAGCTGTCGGCCTACGAGATCGCCCGCTTCATCCGGCTGGGCGGACTGCCCTCGGTGAGCCCGGACACCTCCTCCCTCGAATTCCGTATGGAGGCCGAGGAGCTCAAGACCCAGTGGGCGGGCTGCGCGACGGACGACCCCTACGACCCGTTCAAGAAGTTCGGCGACGTGGTGGAGACCGCGGACGCCGAGTGGCAGGCGGAGCAGGCGAGCCAGGCCAAGCAGCGCGGCGACCTCGTGGCCGCCGAGATCCAGGCGTACAAGGACCTGCGCAAGTCCTCCGACGCCATGATCGAGGCGCAGGGCCAGGCTTACATCGTCAGCCGGATGCTGGTCTTCCAGAAGTACTGGCAGGGCAAGCCGAAGACGGATCCCGGGTACCCCAAGGCCGCGGTGTTCACCAACGCCACGACCGCTATCAGCAACGCCAAGAAGGCGATTTCCACACAGCTGACGATCGCGAAGAGCGCGGCGGCCTCGGCGCAGACGCAGGCGGACAAGGCGGCCACCGCGCAGACGGACGCCGGAACCATCGCCCTCGCCAACGGCACGCCGTACGGCCGCGGGCTCACCTACGCACGCCAGTCGGCCCAGGTGACCAAGGCATCCGCCTCCGCCGCGCAGTCCTCGGCCAAGGCGATCGAGGCCACGCTGAACGCGGCGTCGGCCACGGCCGCCGACAGCAAGGCCCTCTACGCGCTGGGCGACACCCAGTCCCACGCGGCACAGACCGCCTTCCGGCGCGCGGCGGCGGAAGAGGCCGCCGCCCAGGCGAAGGCAGCCGCCGCCGGCGCCGAGCAGCAGGCCGTCCAGGCCGCCGCGAACGCCACCAAGGCCAAGGCGGCCCAGGCCAAGGCCGAAGGGGCCGAGCAGACCGCCAAACTGGCCGCCGCCGACGCCAAGGCCAAGCGGGCCGTCGCCGAGAGCGAGCGGGACAAGGCCAAGGTCCAGAAGGACATCGCCGCCAACGAGCGTGGCAAGGCGGCCGCGGCCGACCAGGAGGCGCGGACCCAGCGGGAGGCCGCGGGCCGGGCGTTGAGCGCCGCCCAGACGGCGGGAGCCACCGCCGCGACGAAGAAGAACGAGGCCCTGGCAGCCGAGGGCCGGGCCAAGAACGCCCGGGACGGAGCTCTGCGGGCCGAGAGCGACCGCGATGTCGCCCTGGCGAAGCAGTGGGCGCTGGAGGCCAAGGCGGACGCGGACGAGGGCACGGCCGCCGCGGCCGAGTCCCGGGCCGCCGCGACCCAGGCGCGGGCGGCGGCGAACGAGGCCACCACGGCAGCGTCCAACGCCCGTGCCGCCGCCGACACCGCGACCACGGCGGCGGCCAACGCCCGCGAGGCCGCGACGAAGGCGGAAGCCGCCGCCGCACGCTCCCAGGCGGCCTCCGACGCCGCCCAGCGCGATGTGGCGATCACCACGGCCGCCGTGGCGAAGGCCCACTCGGCAGCGGCCGACGCCATCGCCTCGTCCGAAGCCGCGGCGCAGAACGTCCGCGCGGCCAAGGCCCTCGCCGACACGGCGAAGGCCAAGGCCGCCGAAGCCAAGGCGAACGCCGACCTGGCGCACATCGAGGCCGTCGCCACTGCGGCGGCGGCCGTACGTACCGCCGGCTACGCCTACGCCGCCTCGCAGGCGGCGGACGCCGCCCGTGACGCGGCCGTGGCCGCCGTGGCGGCGGCCAAGACCGCCATCTCGCTGGGCACCCCGTTCCGCGAGACCGACGCGTCGGCGGCCCTGGCCGTACTCCTCGGGCAGACCGCTAAGACGCTGGCCGAGCAGCAGGCGGCGGTCGCCAAGGCGCGCGCGGACGAGGCGGCGAAGGCCGCCGCGACCGCCAAGGCACTCGCCGCCAAGGCATCCGCCGACGACAAGGCCGCCGCGACCGCCGCCTCCCAGGCCGCGGACTCCGCCGTGAAGGCCGCCGCTTCCGTCACCAAGGCGCGTGCCTCCGCGGCCGAGGCGGCAGCCGCCGTCAAGGCGACCCTCAAGGCCGAGGCCAACACCATCGAGTACAACCGGCAGGCCATCGGCGACGCGGCGGCGGCAGCCGCCGCGGCGTCCACGGCCACCGGATACGCGACCGACGCCCGCAACTCGGCCGACGCCGCCGAACTGGACGCGTCCTCGGCACGCGGAGCGGCCACCGCCGCCGAGAGCGACGCCGCGGCGGCGCGCGGAGTGGCCGACAAGGCCGAACGCGACGCCACGGCCGCCGAGGCGTCCGCCGCCCGGGCGCAGGACCTGGCCAGGGAAGCCCAGGAAGCCGCCGTCCGCACGGAGAACGCCAAGGAAAGGGAGACCGTCACCAAGGGCGGTGTCACCGGCATCGGCCAGATGTTCACCAAGCAGAAGGTCGACCAACTGGGAGAGCCCACGCCGCAGAACGACTGTGTTCTGGACATCGGCTTCGACGGCTGCACCGTGAAGTACAAGCTCCTCTTCAACATCACCGTCGACTTCTACCTGTGCGCTGACGAGGCCGCGGGCGACGACGTCAGCGCCGCGACGTGCCCGGTGGACTCGATCGTCTGGCTCGGCAGCGAGAAGCACACGAACCAGACGGCTTACATCGACAGGTACTTCAGCCGTCTGGAGATCGCGTTGATCTTCGACAAGATGGTGCTCCAGGCACTGTGGCACGTGCTCGTCGACGACTTCGTCCAGTGCTCGAAGGGCAGCGTCAGCGGTTGCCTCTGGGCCGCCAGCAACTTCATCCCCGGCAAGAAGATCGCCGACGCGGTGGACGCCGTACGTGCCCTCGACGCCGCAATGAAGACCGGGGTGGGCGTCGCCGATGCGTTCCGGGCCCTGAAGAACCTCGATCTCGACCCGGCGGTCCTCGCCAACCTGGAGCGTCAGGCCAACACGGCGGAGGACCTGTTCACGTCCTGCGCCAGGAACAGCTTCCCCGGTGACACCCGGGTGCTGATGGCCGACGGATCGCATCGGGAGATCCGCTCCGTCCAGGTCGGTGACCGTGTCCTCGCGACCGATCCCGCGACGGGGGACCGGCGGGCTCAGTCGGTGACGGCGACCTTCCGCCACGACACCGACCGCCTCGTCATCGTCTCGTTCAGGAGCGGGGAGACCCTCACCAGCACCGCCGGACACAAGGTCTACGTCATCGGAGAGGGCTGGACGCTCGCCGCGGACCTGAGCACGGGCGACCGGCTGCGCGGCCCCGACGGGGCGCAACGCACGGTGAGCGGGGTTGCAGGACCGCTCAGGGTTGACGCCCCGCCTGGTGTTCGACCTGACCGTGGACAACCTGCACACGTTCTACGTGAGCACGCGGGGCTCCAGCAGCAGGGACGTCCTGGTCCACAACTGCATGAACCTCGCCGACGAGACGGTGATGCCCGCCAGCGGAGCGCACACGCTCAGGGAGCATGTGAACGTTGACGCGAACGAGGCGTTTCGCCTCGCCAAGACGAAGGGGAAGCCCAACGGCGTTTGGACGAACGCGGACATCGCCCAGCAGGCGGTGGACCGGGTCGTGTCCGACTACTTCTACCCGAGAGGGGTCAGGAACAACGCCGCCTTCGCCCGGCTGGAGAGCTGGCGGCGTTCGGCGGGGCCGGGCGACTACTTCACCATCTCGGGGAAATGGGACGCATATCCTTCGCTGGGCAAGGCATACCATCCCGACGGCAGCACCATCACGACGGCCGGCAACGAGGTGACGGTCCTCTTCAAGAAGTGGTCCCACAAGGGACGCGGTGGCTTCGTCGTCTACACGGCCTACCCGATCTGAGAGAGGAACCATGACACCGCGCCACACCGAGTGGGATTTCGGTCTCAGTCGGCTGACCAAGTTCTTCGCCGGGCCGTGGTCCCACGAGCGGACCGTCGACGAGACCATCGAGGCCGCTGCCCTGGGGCACGTGGACGAGCCGGCGGGAGAGGCGGCCTCGGCGATCCTGGCGGATGCGGTCCGCCTCGAACAGAGCTCCCTGCCCACCGAGGTCATCACCACCGTGTGGACGGTCGCCTCGGAGGACGGGTACAACCTCGCCTACTTCGGCGTCGACGGACGGGACTGGCTGCGCCGGATCGCGGCCGTCTGCTCCGAACCGGCGCGGCGGGCCGATCCGGCAGAAGCGTCGGCGGTCGAGCCGGTCACGGCGTCCGAGGAATCGGTCCGGGCCGTCCTGGCGGCCGTCGCGGAGGTGAAGCCCGCGCTGGCGGCGAGGGCGGCGGCGAAGGGTGGGACGCTCTTCGGCCATGCGCCGGGCGAGGTGGTCCGGGCCCTGGAACTGGTCGCCGCCCAGGTCGATCCCGACCTCGGCTTCCGGCTCCTCCTGCGGGTGCTGAGCACCTGCCGGGTGCCGATCTCCGAGGCCCAGTACGCCCAATACGAGGCTCTCGGCGAGACGTTCGGCTACGGGCGCTTCCATGTGTCCGACGTGGAGCATCAGACGCGCTGGTGACCGGTGCCGCGCACCGCGTGAAGAGGGGCACGGCGCCCCGGGGCATCAGCTCCCGGGGCGCCGTTCCCTCGCTCCCGGCCCCAGCCCTGACAGCAGCAGCAGGGTGAACTGCCGGGCCCAGTCGGCGTCGACGGGCCCGGCGCTCACCAGCATCCGGTGCACCACCGCACCCGCGATCACGTCGAAGATCAGGTCGGCGGTCCGGTCCGCCGCCACCGCGTCGGTCTCGACCGGCAGTTCGCCACGCCGCTGCGCCCGCCGCCGTCCTTCGAGCACCAGCCGCTTCTGCCGTTCCACGATCGAGTCCCGGATGCGCATCCGCAGCGATTCGTCCCGCGTGGACTCCGCGACCACCGCCATCAGGGCGGTGCGGGTCTCCGGCCGTTCCAGCAGGGCGGCGAACTGGAGCACCACGCCCTGGACGTCGTCGGCCAGGCTGCCCAGGTCCGGCAGCTCCAGCTCGTCGAACAGGACCGCGACCGCGTCCACGACCAGCTCGTTCTTGCCCGCCCAGCGCCGGTAGAGAGTCGTCTTGGCGACGCCGGCGCGGGCCGCCACATCCCCCATCGTCAGCTTCGACCAGCCCAGATCGACCAGGGACGCCCGCGTGGCCTCAAGGATCGCGGCGTCGGCCGCAGGGCTCCGCGGTCGGCCTGTTCGGGTGGCTCGGGGGTCGCTGTCGCTCATGATGCGGCGACCATACCGGCCGGTAGGAAAGTCGCTACGCCCCGGTAACCGTGAGGCAGATCACCGGGACCGTCTGTTCCCGCGAAGGCATCGGCAGTTACGCTACGGGTCGTAGCGTAAGGAAGGCGGCTCGCCCGTCCCGTGCGCCGCGACGAACGACAGCCACCGGGGCCCTCACCAGGCCCCTGGCGCCGGGTGGGGACCCGGCGCCGCAGAACCTGCCGGATGGGGATCCGGAGGGTTCACCGGGGCCTTCACCGGCCCCCGCGTCACGACCGGGACCTCAGGGGCCCGGCCGGCTTCACCGAGGCCCCGGGGGGCCTCACCGGAACCTTCGGGGTCCGGGCCCGTCCTGGTCCGTCCGCTCCCGCACGCCGGTGGGGGCCTTCGGCCGGGCCGGATCTCGCGCCCGCTTTCCGGAACGGTGCGCCCAGGGGGGAGGATGTACGTATGCAGCCTAGGAACATGTCCATGAGCGGCGTTGTCGACCTCGCCGCCGTCAAGGCGGCCGGTGAGGCCAAGGCCAAGGCGGAGCAGGCCCGCGCGGAGGCCGCCCGCACCGGTGGCTCCGGCGCCGTCGCGCCCTCCGCCCTGGTGATCGACGTCGATGAAGCCGGTTTCGAGCGCGATGTCCTCCAGCGCTCCGCCGAGGTCCCCGTCGTCCTCGACTTCTGGGCCGAGTGGTGTGAGCCGTGCAAGCAGCTCGGCCCCCTGCTGGAGCGCCTGGCCGTCGAGTACAACGGCCGCTTCCTGCTGGCCAAGGTCGATGTCGACGCCAACCAGATGCTGATGCAGCAGTTCGGCATCCAGGGCATTCCGGCCGTTTTCGCCGTCGTCGCCGGGCAGGTCCTCCCGCTCTTCCAGGGGGTGGCCCCCGAGGCCCAGATCCGCGAGACGCTGGACCAGCTGATCCAGGTCGGCGAGGAGCGCTTCGGGCTGACCGGGATCACGGTCGACCCGGACGCCGGTGCGGCGGGCGCCGCACCGGCCGAGGCGCCGGCCGGCCCGTACGACTCCCTGCTGGAGGCCGCCGCCTCCGCGCTGGACGCCAACGACTTCGGCGGCGCGATCCAGGCGTACAAGAACGTCCTCACCGACGATCCGGCCAACCCGGAGGCCAAGCTGGGCCTCGCCCAGGCGGAGCTGCTCGGCCGGGTCCAGAGCATGGACCCGCAGGCGGTCCGCAAGGCGGCCGCGGACGATCCGGCCGATGTGGACGCCCAGATCGCCGCCGCCGACCTCGACCTGGTCGGCGGTCACGTCGAGGACGCCTTCGGCCGGCTCGTCGAGGCGGTCCGCCGCACTGCGGGCGACGACCGGAACACCGCCCGGCTGCGGCTGCTGGAGCTGTTCGAGGTGATCGGCCCCGAGGACCCCCGCGTGACCGCCGCGCGCACCGCGCTCGCCCGCGTCCTGTTCTGACACCGGCCCGCCGTCCGCTCCGGACGAGCCCGATTGTTCCGATGTGACAAGACGGCCGCGCCGCCCACCCGGCAGCGCGGCCGTTTTGCCGTTCCGACGCCAAAGAACGGCCCGAGAAGCCCCTGCTTTACCAAAACTTGACAAAGATGCGGCCTGTTACTCGCAGTAAAGCGGGAGGGCGGTTCTGTCTGGTTTCCAGGGAGTTTCCCGCCATTTTGGTGTCCCTTTCGTGCCACCCTGCGTCGCCGCTCGATGCCGCGCTGTCGTCCTGTGGTTATCGGGCCGTTACTAGCGAGTAACGATCCCTCTTGTGTCGGGCGCGTGAATGCACCACGATCGGCCACGCTCGGTCCACCACCTTCCGCCCGGCCTCCAGCCGGTGCCCGAGGGTCCGTTGGGTCCCCACCGAGTGGGTCGGCGGCAGTGGCGCCGACCGCGGACAGGGGGGTTCCCGCCCGGTGGCGGGGCCTGTCCGGCCGGCCGTGCGGAGCGCGCGGCCCGTGGTTGTCGCTCGGGGGTGAACGCCGGTGGATCGGATACGGGACACGTCTCCGACCGCGGGTGCTCTCCTTCCCGAGGACGTAGCACTTCTCCCATCCCGGTCCGGGCACGAAGCCCGCCCGGAGATGTACGTCCGAGAAGAAGGAGCAAGTATGAGTTCCCAGGTTCGCGGTGGGACGAGATGGAAGCGGTTCGCTCTGGTCATGGTGCCGAGCGTCGTCGCCACGGCGGCGGTGGGCGTCGGCCTCGCGCAGGGCGCGCTCGCCGCGTCCTTCGCGGTCTCCGGCCAGAGCTTTAAGGTCAGCACCGACAGGCTCGAGGGCGACGACTTCGTCCAGTACGGCAGTGTCGCGGTCGGTAAGGACCTCGAAGGCAAGGAAGCGGCGCACGCTGTCGCGGTGTCGGGTTTCAGCCGCGCGAAGATCACCAACATGTGCCAGTCGGTGGTCACGCCGAAGGTCCCGTTCATCAACAAGAGCGTCAGCCTGGAGCTGAATGCCGGTACCAACCCGAAGAAGCCGGTGAGGGCGACCAACCTCTACCTGGACGTCTCCGAGCTGGACGCCGACGCCTCCTTCCGCAACATCGACATCGGTGTCGCGGCCGGCTCGCTGGCGAAGAAGAACAAGCCGGGCAGCATCGGCATCCAGCCCGGTACGCAGGCGAACGGTGCGGGCTTCGCGCAGCGGGCCGACAAGGCCGTGCTGACCGACGTGAAGCAGACGGCATGGGCGACCACCGCCGGCACCTTCAAGCTCAGTGACCTGAAGCTGAGGCTGCACACGGGCGTCAAGGAGTGCTTCTAGCACTCGGCCCGGGTGGCCGGAACGTCTTTCCGGGACGTTCCGGCCACCCTCCCCTCCTTCCCTTCTCACCGCAGTACCGGTTCCAGGGAGCTGTTTTCCATGAGCCCCGAGTCCACAGGGCAGAACGAGCACTTCATCAGCGTCTACCGGCGACGCTTCCGCGCCTGGCGGGGCGACCGCCCGTTCTGGGCCGGTCTGTTCACCATGGTCGGTGGCCTTCCCATCGCCTACTTCCCGTACGCCGATCTGCACCTCGGCAATATGACGCTGGCGATGTCCACGACCGCCGGCGCCGGGTCCCTGATCATCGGAATCCTGCTGATCACCCTCGGTTTCACCATGTGGTTCCACCACATCGTCCGGGTGTTCGCGGGCGTCGCGGCCATCCTGCTGGCGCTGATCTCCATACCCGTCGCCAACATCGGCGGCTTCGTGATCGGGTTCCTGCTCTCCCTCTTCGGCGGAGCCCTGTCCGTTTCCTGGGTGCCCGGTGTGCCGCAGCAGGACGGCGAGGCGTCGGCGCAGGCCGGTCAGTCGCCGGTCGGCGAGCGGGACCCGCTGGCGAAGGACTTCTCGTACGAGGAGCGTCCCGAGGGCGAACTCCTGCCCACGGCCGTCCCGCAGCAGCAGGGCGCCGCCTTCGACACGGCGGTCGGCTCCGAAACCGGGGGGCACCGTGCGGGGTGACGACGGACAGCGGACGGACGTCCGCGGCGGCGACGAGATCCGCGAGCGCACGGGTCCCCGCCACGCGGCCCCCAGGAAGTCGCTGCTCACCAAGCTCCACCTGCCCAGCGGGAAGAAGGCGCTGGCGCTCGCGGCGATGCCGACAGCGGTCTTCGTGGGCATGGGACTGACGCCCAAGCTGGCCCTGGCCGACGAGCGCATCGAGAACCCGTTCGCGCCCGGCCCCTGCGTCACCCGGTCCGACGAGCCGAGCGAGTCCGCCTCGCCCGAGCCCACCCCGTCCCCGTCGGCCACGGCGCAGGACGGGAAGGACGACCCCTCCGGCCAGGACGGCGCCGCGACCCCCACGCCCTCGGCCGAGGGTCCCGCCCCCGGCACGGAGAAGGACCCGGCGGCCGGCGAGAAGCCCGGTACGGACACGCCGGCGCGCTCCGCCGACGGCGGGTCCGCCGGGACGCCCTCCGCGACCCCGACGCCCACCGCGTCGAAGAACCCGCTCGACCCGCTCGGCATCGGCGACGCGCTCAAGGACCTCTTCGACGGCCCGGACGACGAGAAGCCGGAGGAGCCGGCGGCCCCGTCCCCGAGCCCCACGCCCGAGGCGCCCGGGGAGTCGGAGAAGCCGGAGGCCCCGGCCGGGGGAGCGGGCGACAAGGCGGACGAGACGTCCGACGAGGCGGCCGACGCCATCCGCGAAGCCGCCGAGAAGGCCGGCGAGAAGGTCGAGGAGCTCGACGAGGACGTCAAGGGACTCGACCCCAAGAAGGACGAGGACATCCCGGACGGCGCGAAGCCCCGCTTCCCGTGCCCCGAGGCCGACCCGGACGCGCTCGCCGCGGCCGAACTGGAGCCCGGCATCCCGCTGCTGCCGAGCGCGCCGTGGACCCTGGAGTCCACGCGTCTCACCCTGCGGGGCCTCGACTACCACGGCATCGTCGAGGTGAAGAAGGCGGACGGCAGCATCAAGAAGGTGCTGAAGTTCACCGCGACCTCCATCGACATCAAGGACCTGCACCAGCTCACCGAGGGCCCGGCGGGCACGACGGGGCACGTGAAGTCCCGTCCCGGCTCGACCTCGGAGATCCGCGACGGCGAGGTCACGATGTACACGGAGGAGCTGAAGGGCAACCTCTTCGGCCTCATCCCGGTCACGTTCAGCCCGCAGACCCCGCCGCCGCTGAACGTCCCCATCGCCGTGTTCACCAACGTGAAGGTCGTCCAGGCCGGCCAGTTCGGCGGCACGCTCACCGTGCCCGGACTGAAGAACTACCTGGAAGGCGGCAAGGCCGGGAACTGATCGTCCGGCGGTCGTCGGCGAGCCGGGGTCCGCACGCCGGGAGGGTGGCGCGGACCCCCGGTTCGTCCGGCGCGGGTACGGCGACCTGCCGCGGGGTCCCGGCGACGGAACGAGGGGTGCCCCCGGACGGGAGGTCCGGGGGCACCCCTCAGGTGTGCGTGCGGGTCAGTCCCGCTCGCCGCCGCCCAGGTGGTGGACCCGGACCATGTTGGTGGTGCCGGGGACGCCGGGGGGCGAGCCGGCGGTGATGACCATCGTGTCGCCGTCGTTGTAGCGGTTCAGCTTCAGCAGCTCCGCGTCGACCAGGTCGACCATCGCGTCGGTGTTGTCCACGTGCGGGACGACGTACGACTCGACGCCCCAGCTCAGCGCGAGCTGGTTGCGGGTGTTCTCGTCGGTGGTGAACGCCAGGATCGGCTGGGCCGTGCGGTAGCGCGAGAGGCGGCGGGCCGTGTCGCCGGACTGGGTGAACGCGACGAGGGCCTTGCCGTTGAGGAAGTCCGCGATCTCGCAGGCCGCGCGGGCCACCGAACCGCCCTGCGTGCGGGGCTTCTTGCCGGGGACCAGCGGCTGGAGGCCCTTGGAGAGCAGCTCCTCCTCGGCGGCGGTGACGATCTTCGCCATCGTCTTGACCGTCTCGATCGGGTACGCGCCCACCGACGACTCGGCCGACAGCATGACCGCGTCCGCGCCGTCCAGGATCGCGTTGGCGACGTCGGACGCCTCGGCGCGGGTCGGCCGCGAGTTGGTGATCATCGACTCCATCATCTGGGTCGCCACGATCACCGGCTTGGCGTTGCGGCGGCACAGCTCCACCAGGCGCTTCTGCACCATCGGGACCTTCTCCAGCGGGTACTCGACCGCCAGGTCGCCACGGGCCACCATCACCCCGTCGAACGCCGCGACGACGCCCTCCATGTGCTCGACCGCCTGCGGCTTCTCCACCTTGGCGATGACGGGGACCCGGCGGCCCTCCTCGTCCATCACCTTGTGCACGTCCTTGACGTCGTCGGCGTCCCGGACGAAGGAGAGGGCGACCAGGTCGCAGCCCATCCGCAGCGCGAAGCGCAGGTCCTCGACGTCCTTCCCGGACAGGGCCGGGACGTTGACCGCCGCGCCGGGCAGGTTGATGCCCTTGTGGTCGGAGATGACACCGCCCTCGATGACGATGGTCCGTACCCGGGGGCCCTCGACCGCGACGACCTTCAGCTCGACGTTGCCGTCGTTGATCAGGATCGGGTCGCCCTTGACGACATCGCCCGGCAGGCCCTTGTAGGTGGTGCCGCAGATCGACTTGTCGCCGGGGACGTCCTCGGAGGTGATGGTGAACTCGTCACCGCGGACCAGTTCGACCGGGCCCTCGGCGAACTTGGCCAGCCGGATCTTCGGGCCCTGGAGGTCGGCGAGCACGCCCACCGCGCGGCCGGTCTCGGCGGCGGCCTTGCGGACGCGGTCGTAACGGCCCTGGTGTTCCTCGTGGGAGCCGTGGCTGAAGTTGAAACGGGCCACGCTCATGCCCGCCTCGATCAGAGCGACGAGCTGCTCGTGGGAGTCGACGGCGGGACCGAGGGTGCAGACGATTTTGGAACGGCGCATGAGGCGGATCCTATCGGTTTGTTTCGCTGCGGAATATTCCGTCTGGTGGAAGATACAAAAGGGCGCGGGGGTGCTCAGTTGTCGACCCGTCCGAGCCGTGCGTCACGACCCCTCGACGAGCGCGTACGTCTGGTCGGCGATCTCCAGCTCCTCGTCCGTCGGCACCACGGCCACCGCCACCCGCGCGTACTCCGGCGAGATCAGCCGCGGCTCCCCGGACCGTACGGCGTTGAGCCCGGCGTCCACCGCCATGCCCAGCTCCTCCAGGCCCGCGATGGCAGCTTCCCGCACCGGGGCCGCGTTCTCACCGACCCCCGCCGTGAACGCCACCGCGTCCACCCGGCCGAGCACCGCCGTATAGGCGCCGATGTACTTCTTCAGCCGGTGCACGTAGATGTCGAAGGCCAGCGCCGCCCGCTCGTCGCCCTCGTCGATCCGGCGGCGGATCACCCGCATGTCGTTGTCGCCGCACAGGCCGACCAGCCCGCTCCTCTTGTTCAGCAGGACGTCGACCTCGTCGGCCGACATGCCCGCCACCCGCATCAGGTGGAAGGTGACCGCCGGATCGATGTCCCCCGAGCGCGTACCCATCACGAGCCCCTCCAAGGGGGTCAGCCCCATGGAGGTGTCCACGCACCGGCCGCCCGCGACCGCCGAGACGGACGCCCCGTTGCCCAGGTGCAGCACGATCACGTTCACCTCCTCCGGCGCCCTGCCCAGCAGCTCGGCCGTCTTCCGCGAGACGTACGCGTGCGAGGTGCCGTGGAAGCCGTAGCGGCGGATGCGGTGCGCGTCGGCGGTCTCCACGTCGATCGCGTACCGCGCGGCCGACTCCGGCATCGTCCGGTGGAACGCCGTGTCGAACACCGCGACCTGCGGCAGGTCCGGCCGCAGCGCCCGCGCCGTACGGATGCCGGTGATGTTGGCCGGGTTGTGCAGCGGCGCGACCGGTACCAGGCGCTCGATCTCCTTCAGCACCTCGTCGGTGATCAGCGTCGGCTCGCTGAACCGCAGCCCGCCGTGCACCACCCGGTGCCCGATCGCGGCGAGTTCGGGGGAGTCCAGGCCGAGTCCGTCCGCCGCCAGCTCCTCGGCCGCCGCCTTCAGCGCCTCGTCGTGGTCGGCGATCCGGCCCGTACGCTCCCTGGTCTCCGTCCCGCCCGACGGCGTGTGCACCAGCCGCGAGGTCTCCTCGCCGATCCGCTCGACCAGGCCCGAGGCGAGCCGGGAGCGGTCCCGCATGTCGAGGAGCTGGTACTTCACCGACGAGGAGCCGGAGTTGAGGACGAGGACGCGATGCGGTTCCACAGGGGCAGCCGTGCTTTCGTGATCGGGGGCGGGGGCGGTGTCCGTCATGCGGGGCGCTCCTCGCCCTGGGCCTGGATCGCCGTGATGGCCACGGTGTTGACGATGTCCTGGACGAGCGCGCCGCGCGAGAGGTCGTTGACCGGCTTGCGCAGGCCCTGGAGCACCGGACCGACCGCCACCGCTCCCGCCGAGCGCTGCACGGCCTTGTAGGTGTTGTTGCCGGTGTTCAGGTCCGGGAAGATCAGCACGCTCGCCCGGCCCGCCACCTCCGAGTCCGGCAGTTTCGTCGCCGCGACGGTCGGCTCGACCGCCGCGTCGTACTGGATCGGCCCCTCCACCCGCAGGTCCGGACGCTCGGCCCGCACCCGCTCGGTGGCCTCGCGCACCTTGTCGACGTCCGCGCCGGAGCCCGAGGTCCCGGTCGAGTACGACAGCATCGCCACCCGGGGCTCCACGCCGAAGCGGGCCGCCGTCGCCGCCGACTGCACCGCGATGTCCGCGAGCTGCTCGGCGTCCGGGTCCGGGTTCACCGCGCAGTCGCCGTACACGAGGACCTTGTCGGCCAGGCACATGAAGAAGACGGACGAGACGATCGACGCGTCCGGCTTGGTCTTGATGATCTCGAACGCCGGGCGGATCGTGGCGGCCGTGGAGTGCACCGACCCCGACACCATCCCGTCGGCCAGCCCCTCCCGCACCATCAGCGTGCCGAAGTAGTTCACGTCCGCCACCACGTCGTACGCCAGCTCCACCGTCACCCCGCGGTGCGCGCGCAGCTCGGCGTACCGCTCGGCGAACGTCTGCCGCAGCTCCGAGGTGTGCGGGTCGATCAGCTGAGCCCGCGCGAGGTCGATCCCGAGGTCGGCGGCCTTCTTGCGGATCACGTCCACGTCGCCGAGGAGGGTGAGATCGCAGACGTCGCGGCGCGTCAGCACGTCGGCGGCGCGCAGCACCCGCTCCTCCGTGCCTTCCGGCAGCACCACGCGTTTGCGGTCGGAGCGGGCCTGCTCCAGCAGCTCGTGTTCGAACATCATCGGCGTGACGCGCTCGCTGCGGGCCACCGAGATCCGCTCCAGCAGGGCGCCGGTGTCCACATGGCGCTCGAACAGGCCGAGGGCGGTCTCCGCCTTGCGCGGGGTCGCCGCGTTCAACTTGCCTTCGAGCGTGAAGAGTTCGGCCGCCGTGGGGAAGGAGCCGCCGGCCACCGACACGACCGGGGTCCCCGGTGCGAGCCGCGCGGCCAGCGTGAGTATCTCCTCGCCGGGCCGCTCGTCCAGGGTCAGCAGCACGCCCGCGATGGGCGGGGTGCCCGCGCTGTGCGCGGCCAGCGAACCCACCACCAGGTCCGCCCGGTCCCCGGGGGTGACCACCAGGCAGCCGGGCGTCAGGGCGTTCAGCAGGTTCGGCAGCATCGCCCCGCCGAACACGAAGTCCAGCGCGTCGCGCGCCAGCCCCGAGTCGTCGCCGAGCAGCACCGTGCCGTCCAGCGCCGCGGTGATCTGGGCGACCGTGGGCGCCGAGAGCGCCGGATCGTCCGGCAGCACGGAGACGGGGACCGGCAGCCGGGCCGCGAGCCGCTCCGCTATCGCCGTGCGGTCCTCGGCGGCGACCCGGTTGACCACCATGGCCAGCACGTCGCAGCCCAGCCCCGCGTAGGCGCGGTAGGCGTTGCGGGTCTCGGCCCGGACCGACTCCGCGGTCTGGCCCTTGCCGCCGACCACCGCGATCACCGAGGCCCCGAACTCGTTGGCCAGCCGGGCGTTGAGCGCCAGCTCGTCGGGGAGCTGGGTGGCGGCGAAGTCGCTGCCGAGGACGAGGACCGCCTCGTACTCCCTGGCCACCCGGTGGAAGCGCTCGACCAGCTGCGAGACCAGCTCGTCGGTGCCCTTCTCCGCCTGTACGGCGGACGCCTCGTGGTAGTCCAGGCCGTAGACCGAGGCCGGGCTCTGGGAGAGCCGGTAGCGGGCCCGCAGCAGCTCGTAGAGCCGGTCGGGCCCGTCGTGGACCAGCGGGCGGAAGACCCCGACCCGGTCCACCTGACGCGTCAGAAGCTCCATGACTCCCAGCTCGACGACCTGCCGGCCGTCCCCCCGGTCGATCCCGGTCACATACACGCTCCGCGCCACGCGTGCTCTCCCGTCCCTGTCTCGGTGCCGTACCCCGGCGGAACACCGGGCGTCCGAACGGGAGTGGCGCCCCCGTGCCCGCCCGGTGTTCCGCCGGGTACGGCATTGGCCTGCATCGGCTCTTGACGATACCTGCGGGTGCCGCTAGGCCGCCCGCCGGAGAAGCACTCCACCCCGGCCGGGACGACGCGCTCACCGGCCCCGTGCACCTCCTGCCCCGTCGCCCCCCCCCGTACGGCCGAAAGCGCGGTCGTCGTGCCGGGCGTGGGACAATCGTCCTGGTTCAGGGCACGGAGGCCGCCACGGTCGGTCTCCCGGAAAAGCGCGACTAGCGAGCAGGAGACACACCTCGATGCGCATCGGAATTCTCACCGCGGGCGGCGACTGCCCCGGCCTGAACGCAGTGATCCGGTCGGTCGTCCACCGTGCCGTCGTGGGTCACGGCGACGAGGTCATCGGCTTCGAGGACGGCTTCAAGGGGCTGCTCGACGGCCACTACCGGCCCCTCGACCTCAACGCGGTCAGCGGCATCCTCGCCCGTGGCGGCACCATCCTCGGCTCGGCCCGGCTGGAGCGCGACCGGCTCCGCGAGGCCGCCGAGAACTGCGCGGAGCTGTCCCGCCGTTACGGCATCGACGCGCTCATCCCGATCGGCGGGGAGGGCACGCTCACCGCTGCCCGGATGCTCGCGGACGCCGGCATGCCCGTCGTCGGCGTCCCGAAGACCATCGACAACGACATCTCCTCCACCGACCGCACGTTCGGATTCGACACGGCGGTGGGCGTTGCGACCGAGGCCATAGACCGTCTGAAGACCACCGCCGAGTCCCACCAGCGCGTGATGGTCGTCGAGGTCATGGGCCGGCACGCCGGGTGGATCGCGCTGGAGTCCGGAATGGCCGGCGGCGCCCACGGGATCTGCCTGCCGGAGCGCCCCTTCCAGGTCGACGACCTGGTCAAGATGGTCGAGGAACGGTTCGCGCGCGGCAAGAAGTTCGCCGTCATCTGCGTCGCCGAGGGCGCGCACCCGGCCGAGGGCTCCATGCCGTACGCCAAGGGCGAGATCGACCAGTACGGCCACGAGCGCTTCCAGGGCATCGGCAACCGCCTCGCCATCGAGCTGGAGACCCGGCTGGGCAAGGAGGCCCGGCCGGTCATTCTCGGCCATGTCCAGCGCGGCGGCACGCCGACCGCGTACGACCGGGTGCTCGCCACCCGCTTCGGCTGGCACGCGGTGGAGGCCGTGCACCGCGGCGAGTTCGGCCGGATGACCGCCCTGCGCGGCAACGACATCGCCATGGTCCCGCTCGCCGAGGCCATCACCCAGCTGAAGCGGGTGCCCGCCGAGCGGATGTACGAGGCGGAGTCGGTCTTCTAGGACCGCCGGACCTCGTCGCGCTTCCAGGGCCCGCCGCGCTTCCTCGCGCCGGAACCGCACAGGCGGCCGGTCCGGAACCGCACGGGCCGCACGGGCGGCCCGTGCGGAGTCACACCCCGGCCGTCCGCCAGAACTGCTCCACCACCCGCGCCAGGAACGCCCGGCCCGCGTCGCCCGACGCACCGGAGCGTTCCTGGCCGGTGCTGCTCCAGCTCAGCGTGGAGACCATCAGGGCCTGGTAGTCGGTGTGCAACTGCTCCAGCACGTCCTGCACGTGCGCCCGGTCCATCGGGACGATCTTGGAGACCGGGCGGACGTAGGCCTGCCAGCGCGTGGTGACCGCGCTGGTCAGCAGGTCCGCCAGCTCCGCGTCGCGGCCGGTCGCCGTCAGGAACTGCGCCGCCGTCAGGCCCAGCGCCCGGCACAGCGCGGCCGACTGCTTCTCGTTGCCCCGCCAGCGCCCCGACTCCTCCATCCGCTGGTACGCGGAGCCGGTCATCCCCAGCTGCCGGGCCAGGTCGTCCACCGTCAGGTCCCGGCTCACGCGGTGTTCGCGCAGCGTGGCGGCGGCGGCCAGGAGTTCGCCCGGAGCGCACCACAGGACGCCGGCCAGGGCCGTCAGCTCGCGCTCCGCCGGGAGCGCGGCGCCGCGCTCCCAGGCGATGACCGTCTCGGCGCTGATCCGGAGTCCGTACTGGGCGGCGAGCCCGTAGGCGACATGGCCGGGGGCCATCCCCAGAGCCTCGCGGAGACGGCGCGCGGCGGGGGCGTTGAAGGGCGGGGTGGGGTGCACGGGCCCACCGTAGAAGTCCATCCCCGTCCTGGCTACGGTACGTTCCGCACAGTTCACGCTTCGTAGGAACCTCCTAGTACGAACCGCGCGGGCGGTATGGGAAACCAGTCCCCACCAGCGCTTTCTTTCTCCCCTCCGCAGAACCTTCACAGCGGCTCGGCACGGGGGCGAAACCGACCGGCAAGCGCTTGCCGGTCCCTCGGCCACCGGCCGGTCAGCGCCCGGCGACCAGCCAGCGGTAGTGCAGCTCCGGTCTGCCGACCTGCCCGTAATGCGGACGCCTCGCCGCGCTGCCGACGGCCACCAGATGCTCCAGATACCGCCGGGCCGTGATCCGGGAGATGCCCACCGACTCCCCGGCGGCGGCCGCCGTCACCCCTTCCGGGGCCTCCTTCAGCACCCGCGTCACCGCTTCCAGCGTCGGCCCGCTGAGCCCCTTGGGCAGCGCGGCGGGCTGCGCGACCCGCAGCGCGCCCAGGGCCCGGTCCACCTCCTCCTGCCCGCTCGCCTCCCCGGCGGCCCCCCGGAACTCCGCGTACCGCACCAGCCGGTCCCGCAGCGTGGGGTACGTGAACGGCTTCAGCACGTACTGCACGACGCCCAGCGACACCCCCTCCCGCACCACCGCCAGGTCCCGCGCCGAGGTCACCGCGATCACATCCGCCCCGTGGCCGGACGCCCGCAGCGAGCGCAGCAGCCCGAGCCCGTGCCCGTCGGGAAGGTAGAGGTCGAGCAGCAGCAGGTCCACCGGGGTCCGCTCCAGCGCCCGCACCGCCGCCGCCCTGGTGTGCGCCACCGCCGTCACCGTGAAGCCCTCCACCCGCTCCACGTACATCTGGTGGGCGTCGGCCGCCACCGGATCGTCCTCCACCACCAGCACCCGGATCACGGCGTGACCTCCTCGGACGCCGCTACGGAGCCGGACGCGTCCGACCCGGGCCCGTGCCCGGCCCCCGGCCGCGATCCCGCCGTCCGGTCGCCGAGCGGCAGCCGTACGGTGAAGCGCGCTCCGCCGTCCGGACCCGCGTCCAGCTCCACCGTGCCCCCGTTGCGGTGCGCCGCCTGCCGCACCAGCGCCAGGCCGAGCCCGCGCCCCGCCCCGTGCGTCGACCAGCCGCGCCGGAACACCTCGTCCGCCGCCGCCGGGTCGATGCCCGCCCCGGTGTCCGCCACCCGCAGCAGCAGCTCCCGCTCGTCCGCGAGCGCGGTCACCGTCACCCGAGGCCGCCCCGCAGACCCTCCGGCGGCCCGCGGCGCGGGCACCGCCCCGCCCTCGTCCGCGCCCTCGGACCCCTCCGACGCCGCCTCCACCGCGTTGTCGATCAGATTGCCCAGGATCGTCACCAGATCCCGGTGGGGCGGCGACGGCGGCAGCGCCCCGTCGTCGATCAGGCTGTCCTCCGCGAGCACCAGCTCCACCCCCCGCTCGTTCGCCTGGGCCGCCTTGCCGAGCAGCAGCGCGGCGAGCACCGGCTCCTCCACCGCCCCCACCACCCGGTCGGTCAGCACCTGCGCCAGCTCCAGTTCGGCCGTCGCGAAGTCCACGGCCTCCGCCACCCGGCCCAGTTCGATCAGCGACACCACGGTGTGGAGCCGGTTCGCCGCCTCGTGGGCCTGCGAGCGCAGTGCCTGCGTGAACCCGCGCTCCGAGTCCAGCTCCCCGGAGAGCGCCTGCAACTCGGTGTGGTCGCGCAGCGTCACCACCGTGCCCCGCCGCTCACCGCCCACCACCGGGCGGGTGTTGACCACGATCACCCGCTCCGCCGTCAGATGCAGCTCGTCCACCCGCGCCTCCGACGCCAGCAGCGCCCCGGTCAGCGGTGCGGGCAGGGCCATTTCGTCGACCGTGCGGCCGACCGCCTCGGCGTCCGGCTCCAGACCCAGCAGCTCCCGCCCGGCGTCGTTGATCAGCGCGACCCGACGCCGCCCGTCCAGCATCAGCAGCCCCTCGCGCACCGCGTGCAGGGTGGCCTGGTGGTAGTCGTGCAGCCGGCTCAGCTCCGCCGCGTTCATCCCGTGGGTGTGCCGCCGCAGCCGGGCGTTGATCACGTACGTGCCGATCCCGCCGAGCGCCAGCGCCCCGCCCGCCGCCAGCGCGAGGGCGCCCAACTGCTCCCGTACCTGCGAGGAGACCCGGTCCACGGTGATGCCCGCGCTGACGAGGCCGACGATCCGCCCCCGGTCGAAGATCGGGGTCACCACCCGTATCGAGGGGCCGAGCGTTCCGGTGTACGTCTCGGTGAAGGTCTCCCCGCGCAGCGCCTGCGCGGTGTTGCCGAGGAAGGTGTCCCCGATCCGCGCGGTGTCCGGGTGCGTCCAGCGCACCCGCCGCGGGTCCATGATCGTGACGAAGGCGATCCCGGTGTCCTCGCGCACCCGCTCCGCGTACGGCTGGAGTACGGCGGACGGGTCCGGGGTACGGATCGCCTCCCGTACGGAGGGGGAATCGGCCACCGCGAGGGCCGCCACCCGCACCTGGCGCTCGGCCGTCTCCTCCGCCAGCGCGCTGCCGGAGGCGTACGCGAAGACGGCGCACCCGGCCACCACGGCGGCGATCAGCACGACCTGCATGGCGAAGAGCTGGCCCGCCAGGCTCCGGGGGCGGGTACGGGGGAAGCGCATGCCCCCAGTCTGCCTGGACCGGCCGGAGCTCCCTGCCTGGCCGGAAAACGACCGTGAACGATATGAACGCAACGGTGACCGGGGTCACAGGGGGGTGGATAGTCACCGAAGCCCCCAGGGACGGGGGCGACGTGACCGAGCCGAGGAGCCCCACCATGGCTGTGGCAGCCGAAAAACGGGACCGCACCCACTACCTGTACATCGCCGTGATCGCCGCCGTGGCGCTCGGCATCCTGGTGGGCTTCGTGGCCCCCGGCGTGGCCGTCGAGCTGAAGCCCATCGGGGCCGGCTTCGTGAACCTGATCAAGATGATGATCTCGCCGATCATCTTCTGCACGATCGTCCTCGGCGTCGGCTCGGTCCGCAAGGCGGCGAAGGTCGGCGCGGTCGGCGGGCTGGCGCTGGGCTACTTCCTGGTCATGTCGACCGTCGCGCTCGCCATCGGCCTGCTCGTCGGCAACGTCCTGGAGCCCGGCTCCAGCCTCCACATCACCGAGCAGGCGCGAGCCGCCGGAGAGGCGCAGGCGTCGGGCGCGAGCGAGTCCACCGTGGACTTCCTGCTCGGCATCATCCCGACCACGATGGTCTCCGCGTTCACCGAGGGCGAGGTCCTCCAGACCCTCCTCATCGCGCTCCTCGCGGGCTTCGCGCTCCAGGCGATGGGCAGGACCGGTGAGCCGGTCCTCCGCGGCATCACCCACATCCAGCGCCTCGTCTTCCGCATCCTGGCGATGATCATGTGGGCCGCCCCGGTCGGCGCGTTCGGCGCGATCGCCGCGGTGGTCGGCGAGACCGGCCTCGACGCCCTGAAGTCGCTGGCGATCATCATGATCGGCTTCTACGTCACCTGCGCGCTGTTCGTCTTCGTGGTGCTCGGCGCCCTCCTGCGCCTGGTCGCCGGGGTGAACCTGTTCGCGCTGCTGAAGTACCTGGGGCGCGAGTTCCTGCTGATCCTCTCCACCTCCTCGTCCGAGTCGGCGCTGCCCCGGCTGATCGCGAAGATGGAGCACATGGGCGTCAGCAAGCCCGTCGTCGGCATCACCGTGCCGACCGGCTACTCCTTCAACCTCGACGGCACCGCGATCTACCTCACGATGTCCTCGCTGTTCATCGCCAACGCCATGGGCGACCCGCTGAGCGCGGGCGAGCAGATCTCGCTGCTGGTCTTCATGGTCATCGCCTCGAAGGGCGCGGCCGGTGTGACCGGCGCGGGGCTGGCGACCCTCGCCGGCGGCCTCCAGTCGCACCGCCCCGAACTGGTCGACGGCGTCGGCCTGATCGTCGGCATCGACCGCTTCATGAGCGAGGCCCGCGCCCTGACCAACTTCGCGGGCAACGCGGTCGCCACGGTCCTGGTGGGCCACTGGACCAAGGAGATCGACAAGGAGCGGGTCGGCGAGGTGCTGGCCGGCCGGATCCCGTTCGACGAGAAGACCCTGGTGGACGACGGCCACGGCCCCGCCCCCTCCGACGAGGTGCCCGCCCAGCGGGAGGCCGCCGCCGAACAGCCCGCCAAGGTCTGACCGGGTCCCGTCGCGCCACCCCACCGGACAGCCGCAGCGGCACCCCCCAGCCCTGCGGCACCCCCGGCCGCAGCGGCCCCCCAGCCCCTGCGGCCCCCACCAAGGACACCCGTATCCCCCGGTACGGGTGTCCTTGTGTCGGTGGCCGGTACCGGCCACCTGTGTCCGTGTTCTGTCACGGGGAACCCGGCAGGGACAACCCTCGTGCTCCAGCACCGGTCCTGAGAGGTGAAGGACCGCAGCCCGCCACCGCGCCCCACGACCGAAGGACTTCCATGCGCATCCCCCCTTCCCGCAGCCGTACCCTGCGCGGCGGGACCGCCGCCGTAGCCGTCGCCGCACTGGTGGCGCTGGGCGCCGTACCGGCGCTCGCCGGCGAACCGGAGCCGCAGCTCGGCGTCGGGACGATCGCGCGGGTCGAGGGGGTCCGGCCCGGAAGCTCGTTCTCCACCCCGCTCACGTTCCTGAACAAGGGGACGGCGGAGGTGCCCGCGGTCTGGGTGACGTACGCCGTGTCGCCGGGGCTGAAGGCGGACGAGACGCACCGGAACTGCACCTACTACACCGTCCCGTCCTACGACGAGATGCCCGCGTCGAACGTCGCCTCGTGCAGGATCGAGCAGCCGCTGAAGCCGAATGTCGTCTACGGCACGGCGAAGCCCGTATCGGTCGGGGCGCTCGACTCCGCGTTCCGCGACCACCTGCGGGTGACGATCGGCGTCGGCGAGCCCGATCCGGGCGACGCCGGTTCCGGCGAGTCCGTGCCGGGCACCGGCGACCCGCTCACCCTGGAGGAGGTGGAGGCTCCGGCCACCGAGACCGACCGGCGCGACCACCCCGAGCCGGTCGCCGAGACCGAGGTGAACGCCGCCAACACCGCCGACTTCGCCCTCACCGGCGCGGAGGTGAAGGGTGCGGTGGGCGACAAGGTCACCGCGACGGTGACGTTCGCCAACAAGGGCCCCGCCCGCGTGCAGGGCGACCGCGACCGGAGCGTCACCACCGTCGACGTCCGCATCCCGAACGGCACGTCCGTCGTCGAGGCGCACGGATTCTGCGACGCCGTCACCAGGACCCACTACCGCTGCGGCACCTCCGGGTCCCGGGCCGACGTGGACGGCGGCGAGAGCTACCCCTTCGTCCTGCGGATCGACAAGGCGGTCGGCCGCGCCACGGGCGAGGTCTCCTTCACCGGCCAGGAGCGCCCCTTCGACCGGAACGCGGCCAACGACACCGCGCGGATCGTGATCGAGACGGGCAAGGACGCGGGCGCCTCCGGCTCGACCGGTTCCTCCGGAGGTACGGGCGGCTCGTCGTCGAACGGCGCTTCCACCTCCTCCGGCGGTCCTTCCTCCTCCGGCGGCTCGGTCTCCACCGGCGGTACGAGCACCGGGGGCTCCGGCTCCTCCGGCGGTACGGGCGACGCGACGGCCGGCGGCGCGACCTCGCGGACGGGGAACGGCGGAAACCTCGCGGCGACCGGTTCCGGTTCCACCCTCCCGCTGGTCGGCATGGCAGCCGCGGCGGTGGCCGCCGGCGGCGGCGTCGTCTGGGCGGTGCGCCGCCGGTCCACGATCCGGCGGAGCTGACACCCCGCACTCCGACGCCGACGGGCCCGCCCCCCCCCCGGCGGACACGTCGGCCCTCGTCGGGACCCGTCCCCACCCCCGCGCACCGGGGAACCGGCCGGACGTTTCCAGCCCACTGAGCCGCTGACCTGCATCCTTTCCCGAAAGTGCGTAGCTGACAGTCAAGTGGGTTCTGGTCAGGCCCTGTTCGCGCGCCCAGCATGGTGTCCATGACGCAAGCGAACACGACCGCCGAATCCACCCCCGTCACCGTTCTCGGCCTCGGTGACATGGGCCGCTCCCTGGCCCGCGCCTTCCTGGCCGCCGGCCACCCCACCACTGTCTGGAACCGTTCGCCCGAGAAGGGCGAGGACGTCGTCGCACGGGGCGCGGTGCGGGCCGCGTCCGCCGAGGAGGCCGTCCGGGCGAGCGGACTCGTGGTGGTCTGCCTCGTCGACTACGACGCCTCCGACGCGGTCCTGGAACCGCTGGCCGGGGCCCTTCAGGGGCGGGTCCTGGTCAACCTCACCTCGGACACCCCGGCCCGTTCGCGGCAGGCCGCCGTCTGGGCCGAGAAGCACTCCCTGTCCTACCTCGACGGGGCGATCATGGTGCCGGTCGACATGATCGGTTCGCCGGAGGCGCTGATCTTCCACTCCGGCGACCGCGCCGCCTTCACCGCCCACGAGGCCACCCTCAAGGCGCTCGGCGCGCCCGCCACCTTCCTCGGCGAGGACCACGGCCTCGCCGCCGCCTACGACATGGCGATGCTGGACTTCTTCTACGGGGCCATGGGCGGCCTCGTCCACGCCTTCGCGCTGGCCCGCGCGGAGGGCATCGACGGCGCGTCCCTCGCCCCGTACCTCACCACGATCGCGAACATCCTGCCGCCGATCGCGGCCTACACCGCCACCGACATCGACTCCCGCGCGTACACGGGCGAGGGCGCGAACCTGGCGATGATGGCGGCCAGCGTCGACCACATCCTGCACGCCGCGAAGGACCGGGGCCTGGACGTCTCCCAGCTCGCCGCCCTCAAGGGCGTCACCGACCGGGCGATCGCGCGGGGCCACGGCCCCGAGTCCTGGTCGAGCATCGTCGAGGTGATCGCCGCCGATCACTGACCCGCCGCGACGGGGGAGGGGCCCGGACCGTGTCGTCACCGACGCGGACCGGGCCCCGGTCCGTCCACCTCCCCCCGGCTACGCCGGGCGCAGCCACACCGTCGCCAGCGGCGGCAGCGTCAGCGAGATGCTCGACGGCCGTCCGTGCGCGGGCACCGCCTCCGCCTTCACCGGCTCCTCGTTGCGCACGTCGCCGCCGCCGTAACGGGCCGCGTCGGTGTTCAGCACCTCGACCCAGCCCTCCGCACCGGTCTCCGGCACCCCGAGACGGTAGTCGGTGCGGACCGCCGGGGAGAAGTGCGAGACCGCCAGGAGCGGCGAGCCGTCCGCGTCGTACCGCAGGAACGCGAACACGTTGTCCTCGGCCGCGCCGCCGTCCACCCAGCTGAACCCCTCCGGCACGGTGTCGCGCTGCCACAGCGCGGGCACCGCCCCGTACACCGCGTTCAGGTCGCCGACCAGGGTCCGCACACCGCGGTGGTCGGCGGACGCCTCGTACGAGGGGTCGAGCAGCCACCAGTCCGGGCCGTGCCCCTCGGACCACTCCGCGCCCTGCGCGAACTCCTGCCCCATGAACAGCAGTTGCTTGCCGGGGTGGGCCCACATGAAACCCAGGTACGCGCGGTGGTTCGCCCGCCGCTGCCACCAGTCGCCGGGCATCTTCGTCACCAGCGCCTGCTTGCCGTGCACCACCTCGTCGTGCGAGATCGGCAGCACGTAGTTCTCGCTGTAGGCGTACACCATCGAGAACGTCATCTCGTTGTGGTGGTACTTGCGGTGGACCGGCTCCTTCGCCATGTACTGGAGGGAGTCGTGCATCCAGCCCATGTTCCACTTCAGCCCGAAGCCGAGGCCCCCGCTGTCGGTGGGCCGGGTGACGCCGTCCCAGGCGGTGGACTCCTCCGCGATGGTGACGACGCCCGGATTGCGCCGGTAGACGGTCGCGTTCATCTCCTGGAGGAAGGCGACCGCGTCCAGGTTCTCCCGCCCGCCGAACTCGTTGGGCGACCACTGGCCGTCCTCGCGCGAGTAGTCGAGGTAGAGCATGGAGGCCACCGCGTCCACCCGGAGCCCGTCGATGTGGAACTCCTCGCACCAGTACGTGGCGTTGGCGACCAGGAAGTTGCGGACCTCGGTGCGGCCGTAGTCGAACTCCAGCGTTCCCCAGTCCGGGTGCGCGGCACGCTGCGGGTCGGAGTGCTCGTACAGCGGCCGGCCGTCGAACTCGGCCAGCGCCCAGTCGTCGCGCGGGAAGTGGGCCGGGACCCAGTCCATGATGACGCCGATCCCGGCCCGGTGCAGGGCGTCGACGAGGAAGCGGAAGTCGTCCGGGGTGCCCATCCGGGAGGTCGGGGCGTAGAACCCGGTGACCTGGTAGCCCCAGGAACCGCCGAAGGGGTGCTCCGAGACCGGCATCAGCTCGACATGCGTGAAGCCCAGATCCTTGACGTACGCCGGGAGCTGTTCGGCGAGTTGACGGTACGTCAGTCCGGGCCGCCACGAAGCCAGGTGGACCTCGTACACCGAGAACGGGGCCTCGTGGACGGGGCGGTCGCCCCGGTGCGCCATCCAGTCCGCGTCCTGCCACTCGTGGTGCGAGGCGGTGACGACGGACGCGGTCGCCGGCGGCACCTCGGTGCGGCGGGCCATCGGGTCGGCCCGGACCGTGTGCGAACCGTCCGGACGGCAGATGTCGTACTTGTACAGCGCACCCTCCCCGACCCCCGGCAGGAACAGCTCCCACACCCCGGTCGAGCCCAGCGAACGCATCGGGAAGGCCGTGCCGTCCCAGTAGGCGAAGTCACCGGTGACCCGCACGCCGCGCGCGTTCGGCGCCCAGACGGTGAACCGGGTCCCGGCCACCCCCTGGTGGACCATCGGCTCCGCGCCGAGCGCCCGCCACAACTCCTCGTGGCGGCCCTCGCCGATCAGGTGCAGATCCAGCTCCCCGAGGGCGGGCCAGAAGCGGTAGGGGTCCTCCACCTCGACGGTGTTGTCGTCATAGGCCACCTCCAGCCGGTACGCGGGGATCTCCGGCACCGGCAGCACGCCGGAGAAGAACCCGTCGCCGTCGTCGTGCAGTTCGGCCCGCAGACCGGTCGCCAGCACGGTGACGGAACGGGCGAACGGCCGCAGCGCGCGTACCAGCACGCCGCCGGGGATCGGGTGCGCGCCCAGCACGTCGTGCGGCGCGTGGTGGTCGCCGGCCAGCAGGCGGCCCCGGTCCGCGGGGTCCAGGGCCGGTGCGGGGCGGGCGCCCTGGCCGTCGGCGGCCTGCCGGGGGCGCGGCGGGCCCGCCTCCGCCCCCGCGGTCCGGGTGCGCTTCGCGGGGACGGGCTCCGTGGCGGTCGTGGTGGCCGCGGGCGACGGGGCCGCCGACGCCTCGGCGGACGCTGCGGCGGAGACCCCGGCCGGGGCCGCGGCCGGGGGCCCGGCGGGCGATTCCGCCCGGACCTCGACCGGGATCTCGGCGGTCTGCTTGCGGGATGCCTTGCGGGACGGCTTGCGGGCGGTCACAGGGACTGCCTCCTCGGGGAGTGAAGGGAGAGAACCACGGGGGTAGGGGGAGGGGCGGGAGGCCGGGCCCGCTCAGGCGGCGGCGGACCGGGCCAGCCGTTGGATGGCCGCCATGGGGACCGGCAGCCAGTCGGGGCGGTGCCGGGCCTCGTACAGCACCTCGTACACGGCCTTGTCCGTCTCGTGGGCACGCAGCAGCTCCGGCTCGCCGCGCGGATCGGTGCCCGACGCCTGCGCGTAGCCCTCGCAGTAGGCGGCACGGCAGCGGGCCGCCCACTCCGGATTCCACGGGCGGTGCGAGCGGGCCGCGTAGTCGAACGACCGCAGCATGCCCGCCACATCGCGCACCGGGGGCGCGGGGCTGCGGCGCTCGGCCAGCGGCCGGGCCGGTTCGCCCTCGAAGTCGATCAGCGACCAGAAGCCGTCGGCGGAGCGCAGCGTCTGCCCGAGGTGGAGATCGCCGTGCACGCGCTGCTGGGCCCAGCCGCTGCCCCGTACCCCGAGGTCGGTCACCGCGTCGAAGGCGGCGCGGAGCCCCGGGACGTACGGCGCCAGTGCCGGGACCGCCCGCGCGGCCGACTCCAGTCGCCGGGTCATCTCCGCGACGAGCTGCCGGGTCTGGGTCCCGCGCAGCGCCGGGGTGGGCAGCGCGGCGGCGAGCGCCGTGTGCACCTCGGCGGTGGCCCGGCCGAGCGCCCGCGCCTCGGGCAGGAAGTCGCGTCCCGCCGCGAGCGCGGACAGGGCGAGCTGCCACCCGTCGCGGGCCCCGCGCAGGAAGGGCTGGAGGACGCCGAGGGTGAGCGGTTCGGGTCCCGGCGCCTCGAACCAGGCGACCGGGGCCGGCACCCGCTCGCACTTCTCGCGGGCCAGCGCGAGCGGCAGCTCCAGGTCCGGGTTGTCGCCCGGGAAGACGCGTCGGAAGATCTTGAGGATGTACGCGTCCCCGTAGACCAGCGAGGAGTTGGACTGCTCGGCGTCCAGGACCCGCGGCGGGAGGCCGTCCGGGATCGGGGCGGTCCGCTCGAAGCGCAGCGCGCCGAGCCTGCCGGGTCTGCGGAGACGTTCCAGCAGGAGATCGGCCAGCCGCGGATCGTGCAGCGCGTCGTAGACGGTCCGTCCGGCGAGCGGACCCCGCTCGACCTGGCCGATCAGCGCCCCCGCGAGCGTGGGGGGCAGCGACGTCCGCACGCCCAGCAGGAGTTGGTAGCAGTCCTCGTCGGGGCGGCTGTCCCGCGAGGGCTGTTCGGCGCGCAGCAGCAGATGCAGGAGCCCCGGTCCCGCCGTGCCGTGCAGCGGCAGCATCTCGGTGGCCGAGACCAGCGAGAAGCCGGTGACCGGCCGGCCCTTGCCGGCGAACCACCGCTGCCGGGGCAGCCAGGAGTGGAGCAGGGGGGCGAGGGACGGGAGGAGTTCTCCTTCCCCCGTACTGCCGGTCGTTGCGCTGTTCCTCGTGATCTTCGCCAGGGCGACGTGACTGGATGCAGCCTCCGACATGGCATCGCGTCCTTTCCCCGGGCACACCACAGGATGCGAAGAGTGTCCCGGATTGCGGCAATGGCTGTCCGGCTGTGCGGGACGTGTCGGGAGAGGAGGGTCCTTACGGACTCGAACGGCGGAACCGTGCGGACTCCGAAGGTCCTTCGGCAGGTCCTTCGTTTCGCTCAGAGTGCCCCGTGCGGGACGGCGGAAACCGTCCCGCACGGGCGGGTGGAGCATGGGGCGCCTCCGGCGGATCAGCGCCTCACGCCCTACGCCGGGGGCGCGTCCTTGCGCAGCCGGAACCAGTAGAAGCCGTGTCCCGCAAGGGTCAGCAGGTACGGCCACTGGCCGATGGCCGGGAAGCGCACCCCGCCGATCAGCTCCACCGGGTGGCGTCCGTCGAACGACCGCAGGTCCAGCTCGGTCGGCTGCGCGAACCGCGAGAAGTTGTGCACGCACAGCACGAGGTCGTCCTGGTACTCGCGGGTGAACGCCAGCACCGCCGGGTTGGACGAGGGCAGTTCGGTGTACTCGCCGAGACCGAAGGCCGGATTCTGCTTCCGGATCTCGATCATGCGGCGGGTCCAGTGCAGCAGCGAGGACGGCGACGCCATCGACGCCTCGACGTTGGTGACCTGGTAGCCGTAGACCGGGTCCATGATCGTGGGGAGGTAGAGCCGCCCCGGATCGCTGGAGGAGAAACCGGCGTTGCGGTCCGGCGTCCACTGCATCGGGGTGCGCACCGCGTCCCGGTCGCCCAGCCAGATGTTGTCGCCCATCCCGATCTCGTCCCCGTAGTAGAGGATCGGGGAACCGGGCAGCGACAGCAGCAGCGCGGTGAACAGCTCGATCTGGTTGCGGTCGTTGTCCAGCAGAGGGGCGAGCCGCCGGCGGATGCCGATGTTGGCGCGCATCCGCGGGTCCTTGGCGTACTCCGCGTACATGTAGTCGCGCTCTTCGTCCGTCACCATTTCGAGCGTCAACTCGTCGTGGTTGCGCAGGAAGATGCCCCACTGGCAGTTCTTCGGGATCGCCGGGGTCTTCGCCAGGATCTCGGAGACCGGGTAGCGGCTCTCGCGGCGCACCGCCATGAAGATGCGCGGCATGACGGGGAAGTGGAACGCCATGTGGCACTCGTCCCCGCCGGACGCGTAGTCGCCGAAGTAGTCGACGACGTCCTCCGGCCACTGGTTGGCCTCGGCGAGGAGCACGGTGTCCGGGTAGTTGGCGTCGATCTCCTTGCGGACCCGCTTGAGGAAGTTGTGGGTCTCGGGCAGGTTCTCGCAGTTGGTGCCCTCGCGCTGGTAGAGGTACGGCACCGCGTCGACCCGGAAGCCGTCGATGCCCAGGTCCAGCCAGAACCGCAGGGCCGCCAGGATCTCCTCCTGGACCGCCGGGTTCTCGTAGTTGAGGTCCGGCTGGTGCGAGAAGAAGCGGTGCCAGTAGTACTGCTTGCGGACCGGGTCGAAGGTCCAGTTGGACGTCTCCGTGTCCACGAAGATGATCCGGGCGTCCTGGAACTGCTTGTCGTCGTCGGCCCAGACGTAGTAATCGCCGTACGGGCCGTCGGGGTCCGTGCGGGACTGCTGGAACCACTCGTGCTGATCGCTCGTGTGGTTCATGACGAAGTCGATGATGACGCGCATACCGCGCTGGTGCGCGGCGTCCACGAATTCCACGAAGTCGGCGAGATCGCCGAACTCCGGCAGGACGGCCGTGTAGTCGGAGACGTCGTAGCCCCCGTCGCGCAGCGGCGACTTGAAGAACGGCGGCAGCCAGAGGCAGTCGACGCCGAGCCACTGGAGGTAGTCCAGCTTGGCGGTGATGCCCTTGAGGTCGCCGATTCCGTCGCCGTTGGAGTCCTGGAAGGACCGGACGAGGACCTCGTAGAAGACGGCGCGCTTGAACCAGTCGGGATCGCGGTCCTTGGCTGGGGTGTCCTCGAACGTGTCGGGGACAGGCTCATTGACGATCATGGTGTGGGTGACCCTCCGGTCGGCGGGGACGGTCGCAGGACCGCGATGTGCGCAGGCGTGACGCCCGGCTCCAGGCGCACATAGAAGGTCCTGCCCCAGTGGTAGGTATCGCCGGTGAGCTCGTCGCGCACCGGTACGCGCTCGTGCCGGGAAAGGCCGAGCCGCTCCATGTCCAACGAGACCGTGGCCTCCTGGGTGTGGTGCGGGTCGAGGTTCACGACCACCAGAACGGTGTTCGATCCGGAGCGCTTGCTGTAGACGAGCAGCGCGTCGTTGTCGGCGTGGTGGAAGTGGACGTCGCGCAGCTGCCGCAGAGCGGGGTTACGCCGGCGGATCCGGTTCAGCGAGGTGATCAGGGGCGTCAGCGTCCGGCCTTCGCGTTCCGCCGACTCCCAGTCCCTCGGGCGCAGTTCGTACTTCTCCGAGTTCAGGTACTCCTCGCTCCCCGGCTTGGCCGGGGTGTTCTCGCACAGCTCGAACCCCGCGTAAACGCCCCACGAGGGGGACAGTGTCGCGGCCAGCACCGCCCGCGCCTCGAAGGCCGGACGGCCGCCCTCCTGGAGGTAGCCGGGAAGGATGTCGGGGGTGTTCACGAAGAAGTTGGGCCGCATGTACGAGGCGGCGTCCCCGGCCAGCTCCGTGACGTACTCCGTCAGCTCCTGCCGGGTGTTGCGCCAGGTGAAGTACGTGTACGACTGCTGGAAGCCGATCGCGCCGAGCGTGCGCATCATCGCGGGTCGGGTGAACGCCTCCGCCAGGAAGATGACGTCGGGGTCGGCGCCGTTGATCTCCTCGATCACCTTCTCCCAGAACACCACCGGCTTGGTGTGCGGATTGTCGACCCGGAAGATCCGCACCCCGCGGTCCATCCAGAAGCGCAGGATGCGCACCGTCTCCGCCACCAGACCGCGCATGTCCTTGTCGAAGGCGATCGGGTAGATGTCCTGGTACTTCTTCGGCGGGTTCTCGGCGTACGCGATCGACCCGTCGAGGCGGTGGTGGAACCAGTCCGGGTGCTCCTTGACCCACGGGTGGTCCGGCGAGCACTGGAGTGCGAAGTCCAGCGCGATCTCCATCCGCAGGTTGCGGGCCACCGACACGAAGTGGTCGAAGTCCTCCAGCGTGCCCAGCTCCGGGTGGACCGCGTCGTGCCCGCCGTCCGCCGAACCGATCGCCCACGGCACCCCCGGATCGTGCTCACCGGGCGTCAGGCTGTTGTTCGGCCCCTTGCGGTGGGTCGTCCCGATGGGGTGGACCGGCGGCAGATAGACCACGTCGAACCCCATGGCGGCGACCGCGGGCAGCCGCTCGGCCGCCGTCCGGAACGTGCCGCTGACCAGCCGGGTCGGGGCGTCGGGCGAGGTGTCGGCCGGGTCCACCGGCACCCGCTTCGCCCCCTCCGAGCGGGGGAACAGCTCGTACCACGACCCGAACAGCGCCCGCTCGCGCTCCACCCGGACCGCCAGCGGCTTGGACCGGGTGACCAGTTCGCGCAGCGGATACCGGGCGAGGACCGCCTCGGCCGCCGGGGTCAGCGCCGCGGCGAGCCGGGCCCCGGCCGGGTGGGCGGTGTCGCGCAGCGCGTCCACCGCCGCGAGCACGGCCTCGCGGCCGTGCTTCTTGGGCACGCCCGCGGCGGCCCGCTCCAGCAGCGCGGCGCCTTCCGCCAGCACCAGGTCCGTGTCGATGCCCGCCGGGATCTTGATCGCGGCGTGGTGGCGCCAGGTGGTGACCGGATCGCTCCACGCCTCCACCGTGTACGTCCAGCGGCCCTCGGAGTCCGGGGTGATGTCCGTCCCCCACCGGTCCGTGCCCGGGGCCAGCTCGCGCATCGGGGTCCACGGACCGACCCGCCCGCCCGGATCGCGCAGCACGACGTTGGCGGCCACCGCGTCATGGCCTTCGCGGAAGACGGTGGCACTGACCTGGAAGGTCTCACCGACGACGGCCTTCACCGCCCGTCTGCCGCAGTCGACGAGAGGACGGACGTCCAGGACGGGAATACGACCGATCATGGAATCACCTGAGGGCTGGAGGAGCTCTGCGTGCATGGGGGACGGCACGCGGGCGGAGGGCCGACCGCGTGTGCCGCGAAGACGGGGATCTGTCCTTTGTAGCTGCTCAGCTGTCCGCTGATGGGCTCTGGGCATGGCCGCTCCTGTCCGCATTCACTCGAATGGCACTCGAATGGGTGGGTCGCGGGGGTTTCGCGCATGTTTCGGGACGCGCGGAGAACGTGTGCCGGCCGGGTCGTTCCGCGTACCGGGGAAGCCTTCCCCGCGTCCCCGGGTGGGAAATCCGGCGCTGTGTCAACTCTTCGGTCGTCACCGAAGGTTCGGGACCCACCGCGCGCGGCGCGTACGCCCCCGGTGGGTGCGGGGACCCCGAAGCGCCCCCACGGGTTCCGGGTACCCGCTCTGTGGCGCCACACGGCAGCCTTCCCTGTGACCGGGAGGTCCACAAGGCTGCGTACGGGGGTAAATCGGCCAAACCCGCAGGTGAGAGAAGTGGCGGAGGAGCACGGCCGGGGCGGGAGCGACGGCCGGGGAACGCCGGTGGGGGTATCGGCATCAGCCCCGGACGGCTTCCGCGCGGGCCCGCGAGGAGGCGCGCGAGCGGGTGGGCCCGGACCCGGTGAGCCGTCCGCGCGCCGTGGCAGGCCGCCACGGACGGTCGCTACCGTCAGGGGTGACGGAAGGGGCGCTCACCGTGGTGCGTCCCCTCGGATGCGCAAGTCCCCTGTAAAGGTGGAGTACGTGAAGGCCATTCGTCGACTCACCGTGCGTCCTGTCCTCCCCGAACCCCTCCGACCCCTCCACGACCTCGCGCGCAACCTGCGCTGGTCGTGGCACACCGAGACCCGTGAGCTCTTCCGGTCCGCCGACCCCGAGGGGTGGCGGCCCGCGGACGCCGACCCCGTACGCCTGCTCGGTTCGCTGTCCGCCGGGCGGCTCGCCGAACTGGCCGGGGACGAGGAGTACCTCGGCCGCCTCGCCGCGGCCTCCGCCGACCTCGCGGAGTATCTGGACGGCCCCCGCTGGTACCAGGAGCAGCGGGCCGCCGGAGCCGAACTCCCGTCCGCCATCGCCTACTTCTCGCCGGAGTTCGGCGTCACCGCCGCACTGCCCCAGTACAGCGGGGGCCTCGGCATCCTGGCCGGCGACCACCTCAAGGCCGCCAGCGACCTCGGCGTCCCGCTCATCGGCGTCGGACTCCTCTACCGCCACGGCTACTTCCGCCAGACCCTCTCGCGCGACGGCTGGCAGCAGGAGCACTATCCCGTTCTCGACCCCGACGAACTCCCGCTCGACCTCGTCCGCGAAGCGGACGGCACCCCGGCGCGCGTCGTCCTCGCCCTCCCCGGCGGACGCTCGCTGCACGCCTGTATCCGGCTCGCCCGCGTCGGCCGGGTGCCGCTCCTCCTCCTGGACTCCGACGTCGAGGAGAACGCCCCCGGCGAACGCGACGTCACCGACCGGCTGTACGGCGGCGGCAGCGACCACCGCCTGCTCCAGGAGATGCTGCTCGGCATCGGCGGCGTGCGCGCGGTCCGCATCTGGTGTCGGATCACCGGCACCCCCGAACCGGAGGTGTTCCACACCAACGAGGGCCACGCCGGCTTCCTCGGCCTGGAGCGCATCCGCGAACTGGCCTCCGACGGGCTCGACTTCGAGGCCGCACTCGAAACCGTTCGGGCCGGAACCGTCTTCACCACCCACACCCCGGTGCCCGCCGGGATAGACCGTTTCGACCGGGGGCTCGTCGCCCGCCACTTCGGCGACGACGGTGAACTGCCCAACGTACCCGTGGAGAAGGTGCTCGCGCTCGGCACCGAGACCTACCCCGGCGGCGAGCCCGACCTGTTCAACATGGCCGTGATGGGCCTGAGGCTCGCCCAGCGCGCCAACGGCGTCTCCACCCTCCACGGGGCGGTCAGCCGGGAGATGTTCTCCGGGCTGTGGCCGGGCTTCGACCCCGCCGAGGTGCCGATCACCTCCGTCACGAACGGCGTCCACGCCCCCACCTGGGTCGCCCCCGAGGTGTTCCGGCTCGGCGCGGGCCAGGTCGGTGAGGACCGCGCCCACCGGGTGCTGTCCGGCGGTCCGGTGGCCGACGGGGCGACCGCGTCCGGCTCCACGCCCCGCCGCTGGGGCGCGGTGACCGGCATCGGCGACCAGGAGATCTGGGACCTGCGCCGGGACCTGCGCGGCCAACTGGTCACCGAGGTCCGCCGCCGCCTCTACGCCTCCTGGCGGCGGCGCGGCGCGGGCACCGCCGAGCTGGGCTGGATCGACGGCGTCCTCGACCCGGACGTCCTGACCATCGGCTTCGCCCGGCGCGTCCCGTCGTACAAGCGGCTCACGCTCATGCTGCGCGACCGCGACCGGCTGCGCGCGCTGCTGCTGCACCCCACGCACCCGATCCAGATCGTCGTCGCGGGCAAGGCCCACCCCGCCGACGACGGAGGGAAGCGGCTGGTGCAGGAGCTGGTGCGGTTCGCGGACGACCCGCGCGTACGCCACCGCATCGTCTTCCTCCCCGACTACGGCATGGGCATGGCGCAGAAGCTCTATCCGGGCTGCGACGTCTGGCTCAACAACCCGCTGCGCCCACTGGAGGCGTGCGGCACGAGCGGGATGAAGGCGGCGCTCAACGGGTGCCTCAACCTGTCCGTGCGCGACGGCTGGTGGGACGAGTGGTTCGACCCGGACTTCGGCTGGGAGATCCCGACCGCCGACGGTTCGTCGGTCGACGAGGACCGCCGGGACGAGCTGGAGGCGAACGCCCTGTACGCCCTGATCGAGGACCGGGTCGCCCCGCGCTTCTACGACCGGGGTGCGGAGGGGCTGCCGGACCGGTGGATCGAGATGGTCCGCTCGACCCTGGTCAACCTGGGGCCGAAGGTGCTGGCGGGGCGGATGGTCCGCGAGTACGTGGAACGGCTCTACGCCCCCGCAGCCCGGTCCCGGCGCGCCCTGGAGCCCGCCGCCGCGCGGGACCTCGCCGCCTGGAAGGCCAGGGTCCGGGCGGCCTGGCAGGGTGTCTCGGTCGACCACGTGGAATCGGTGACGGACACCGCCGAGGGCGGCTCGGCGGAGCTCGGGTCCACCCTCGCGCTGCGGGCGCGGATCGCGCTCGGCGGGCTCGGCCCGGACGACGTGGAGGTGCAGGTGGTCGCCGGCCGGGTCGACTCCGGCGACGCCATCGCGGACGCCCAGGTCTTCCCGCTGAAGCCGGCGGGCGGCCAGGACCTGGAGGACCGCTGGCTGTTCGAGGGGCCGCTCGCGCTGGACCGGACGGGGCCGTACGGCTACACGGTGCGCGTCCTGCCCGCCCATCCGCTGCTGGCCTCCGGCGCCGAACTGGGCCTGGTCGCGCTGCCGGCCGAGGCGGTGGGGGAGGGCGCGGGCGTGCTGATGCGCTGAGCGGGCGCCTGCGGGTGACGGGACCCGTGCGGCCGGTTCCGGCGTCCGCGGCGGCCCGCCTCACCCGGCGCTCGCGGGGCGCGGCATGGCGAACGGTCCGGGAGGGGGTGAACTCCTCCCGGACCGTTCCGTCTGTGCTCCCTCCGGGCCGGTGGGCCCGGAGGGTCGGGCTCCCGTCCGGGCCGACCGGTCCGGGAGGGGAACCGAACCCTCCCGGACCGGCCGGCCGGTGGGATCAGAAGGTGAGCTTGAAGCTGTTGATGCGTCCGGTGTCCTGGCGTGCGATGTCCTGGACCCTCAGCTTCCAGACCCCGTTGGCCACCTCGGACGAGGCGTTGACCGTGTAGGTCGCCACCACGTTGTCCGCGGAGTCGCTGGAGGAGGAGTTCTTCAGCCGGTAGGCGGTGCCGTCCGGGGCCACCAGGTCGATGACCAGGTCACCGCGCCAGGTGTGGGTGATGTTGACGTCCGCCTTGAGCGTGCTCGGCGCGTTGCCGGTGACGCCGGAGACGGTGACCGCGCTGGTGACGGCCGCACCGGCGTCCGGGATGTCCACGGGGGTGTTGTTCTCGAACACCTTGCCGCCCGGGTCCGGGTTGCCGCCGCCGGGGCGGGCGCCCACGTTGATGCCGGCCCAGGCGTGGGCCACGGCCGCGTACTCGGGGCTGGTCGCCCCGTACAGTTCACCGGCGACCGCGAGCGTGCCGGTGCGGGCGGCGGCGTAGTTGGTCGTCGAGGTGAACTTCGTGGTGAGCGCCTTGAACCAGATCTGCAGCGCCTTGTCCCGGCCGATGCCGGTCACCGGGAGCCCGTCGGAGGTCGGCGAGTCGTAGCTGACGCCGTTGACGGTCTTGGCGCCGCTGCCCTCGGAGAGCAGGTAGAACCAGTGGTTCGCCGGGCCCGAGGAGTAGTGGACGTCGACGTTGCCGATGCCCGAGTACCAGTAGTCCTTGGACGAGCCGTCCTTGGAGGGCTTGTCCATGTAGCGCAGCGGGGTGCCGTTGCCGCGGATGTCGATCTTCTCGCCGACCAGGTAGTCGCCCGGATCCTGGGCGGTGTCGGAGTGGAACTCCACGCCCGCGGCGAAGATGTCGGAGGTGGCCTCGTTGAGACCGCCGGACTCGCCGCTGTAGACCAGCTTGGCCGTGACCGAGGTCAGACCGTGCGTCATCTCGTGCGCGGCCACGTCCAGGGAGGTCAGCGGCTTGACGTTGCCGTCGCCGTCGCCGTACGTCATGCAGAAGCAGGTGTCCTGCCAGAACGCGTTGACGTAGTTGTTGCCGTAGTGGACGCGGGAGTACGCGCCGACGCCGTCACCGCGGATGCCGGAGCGGCCGTGCACGTTCTTGTAGTAGTCCCATGTCTCGGCAGCGCCGTAGTGGGCGTCCGCGCCGGCCGTCTCGGCGTTCTGCGGAGTGCCGTCGCCCCAGACGTCGTCCGGGCCGGAGAACAGCGTGCCGGTCCCGGAGGTGCCCCGGTTCAGGTTGTACGTCTTGTGGTTGCCGCGCGTCGTGTCGGTCAGGGTGTACGAGGGCGCGGTGCCCAGGGTGACCTGGCCGTTGTACTGCGTGTTGCCCGTGCCGTTGTGGACGGCCTGCCACTCGTAGAGCTTCTCGCCCGAGGTGGCGTCGGTGAGCACGTGCAGCTCGTTCGGGGTGCCGTCGTGCTGGAGTCCGCCGACCACGGTCTCGTACGCGAGCTGCGGGGAGCCGCCGCCCAGCCACACCACCTTGCGCGGGGCCTGGCTCGCCTTCTTCGCCGTCGAACCCTCGGCCTTCGCCGCGCCGAGCGCCTGCTTCTCGGCGGCGGCCGGGGCCACGTCGGCGCTGAGGCCGACGGCCTTCAGCTGCGCGCTGGTCGCCTTCGACGCCTTGCTGACGCCCTCGGTCCTCCCGGCCGGGGACTCCTTGACCACGAGGTCGCCACCGAGGACGGGGAGGCCGTCCAGGGTGCGCTCGTAGCGGGTGTGCGTCGTGCCGTCGCGGTCCTGGGCGACGTCGCGGACGACGAGCTTCTCGGTGGACCCGAGACCGAGCTCCTTGGCGGTGGCGGCCTTCGTGGCGTTCGCCTCGCTGAGCAGCTCCGCGCGCTGGGCGGGCGTGAGCTTGGCGGGCAGGGCGCCCGGATCGGCCTTCGTGCCGGCGGTGATGCCGCCGCGCGGGGCCGAGGCGGGGCCGGAGGTGGCGGTCGCGGCGCCGGACGGGACGGCGACGGCTATGAGGGCTGCTGCGGCTATCAGAGCGCCGGTCGCGGTGGCGCGACGGCTGGGCGTGGATCTCACGCGGACTCCTTCTGCGAGGGGGGTACCGGACGGCCTGGACGGGCTGTCCGGACGGTGCAGGCGGTGCGCAGAACGGGGTGAAGAGTGTCAGCAGATGACCGCACCTGTCAGGAGCGCGTCAATAAGTTGGCCGGTTTTCGTTCGTTGCCGGAAAGGTCATGTTCGTTAAGCGGACGTTTCGCCGATCATTGCCGCAGTGTTACCGGGGGTTGGGGAACCCGGCATTCACAGGGTGGTCACAGGTTTCGCGCGCGGCGGCCGCCGTGGCTCCGCGGGTGGGAAGCGGTGTGATGACCGCCTGGTGAGACGGCGACGGGTTCTGGCCAGATTCCCGCACCGGAATGCGCCGGTCCGTCGGTGTGCGGTCAGGGCGGGGTGGGCGCGGGTGTGGGCTCAGGTGGTCGCGTCCGGCGGGTACACCGTGTCCAGGAGGTCGCGCACGAAGCGGTCCGGGTCGTCGAGCCCGGCCGCCGCGAGGGTGCCGGGACCGTTCGTCAGCAGGTGCGGGACCGCGGCGTGCAGGGCGAGCGTGACGACGGCGGCCCGCGGCGGTGTGACGGGCAGTCCGGCGGCGCGCTGCGCCTGCTCGAAGCCGGCGAAGTCGCCGCTCGCCATCGGGTCGAGGATGCCGGACAGCCAGGGGCGCCGGGTCGCCTCGGCCTGGAGCTCCAGCACCGCCAGCAGGCGCGCGCGGCCCGGCCCCGCGACGTTCTCCAGCAGCGAGCGGAAGAGGGCGACCAGGCCCTCGCGGTCCACCGGCCCCGGACCGGCCGGCGGCCGTGCGGTGAGCGCGAGGTACTGCTCCAGGCAGCGCTCCGCCACCGCGCGCAGCACCGCGTCGCGGGTCGGGAAGTAGTTCTTCGTGGTGCCCGGCGGCACCTCGGCGGCCCGGTCCACGGCCCGGTGGGTCAGCCCGCGCCCGCCGTCCCGCGCCAGTACCTCGATCGCCGCGTCCCGCAGCCGGTCCCGCCGGTCCGGATTCACGCCCGCTCCCTCGCTCCCGTATCGCTGCGGCCCGCGCGCGGCCCGCCCTTGCCGATGGTACCCCAGTCGTGGTACCACGACTGGGGTGGTTCTTCATCGGCGCCGGCGGGCGGACCGTACGACCGGGTGGACATTCGGGGGGTGCGGCATGACGGGAACGGCGATCGTGGTCGGCGCGGGCATCGGCGGACTGGCGACGGCGATCGGCCTGCGCCGCGCGGGCTGGAGCGTGACGGTGCTGGAGCGCCGTACCGGACCGGAGCGGTACGGCGCGGCCTTCGGTATCCACCCCGTCGCGCAGGCGGCGCTCGACCGGCTCGGCGTCGGCGACGCCCTGCGCGACCACGCCGTCCCGTACCGCGACGCGCACATCCGCACCCCGGACGGCACGCCCCTGGCCCGTATCCCGCTGGAGCGCGTCGAACGCCGGGCGGGGCGACCCGAACTCCTCATCTCCCGGCCGTACCTGCTCGACGCCCTGCTCGCGGGTCTGGACGCCTTCGGGGACGTACCGCTCATGCTCGGCGAGCGGGTCACCGGCATCGACGCGCTCGCCGCCGGAGCGGACCTGATGATCGGCGCGGACGGCATCCGCAGCGCCGTGCGCACCGCCCGGTTCGGGGCCCGCGGCGGCCCGCGCGAGGTCGGCACGGTCGCCTGGATCGGCATCGCCGACGTCGAGAGTCCGGTGCACGGCGAGACCTGGGGGAGCGGTCGCTTCTTCGGGCTGACCCCCGTCGAGCCGGGCCGCACCAACTGGTACGCGGCCGTGCCCGAGGCCGCCACCGCCGACGACCTGCGCGGCCTCTTCGCCGGCTGGCACGACCCGATCCCGCGCATCCTGGACGCCACCGACCCGGCGACCTGGATCCGGTACGAGATGCGCCACCTGTACCCGGCGCTGCCCTCCTTCGTCTCGGCCGGTGCCGGGCCGACGGGCTCGGCCGGATCCGTCGCATCGACGGCGGCCGGGCCGGGCTCCGCCGTACCCGTCGCCCTGGTCGGCGACGCGGCGCACGCCATGACGCCCAACCCGGGCCAGGGCGCCTGCACCGCGATCCTGGACGCGGACGCCCTGAGCCGGGCGGTCGCCGCCGCGCCGCCGGGGCGTACCGGGCTCACCGCCGCCTTGCGCGCCTACGACCGCGAACGCCGCAGCAGCGCCCAGCGGACCGCCTTCGGCTCCCGCGCCCTGCACCGTTTCATGAGCACGGAGCACACCCGCCTGCGGAACGCGGCGCTGCGACTGCTGCCGGGGTGAGTGTGCGGCGCGTACGTCCGCTGGGGGAGGGCCGTACCCCTGCGATCGGCGGGACCGGGACCGCGCGGTCCCGGTCCCGCAGGGTGCGATGCCGTGGCCGAGCGTTCCCGGGTGATCGCCACGGGGGATGCCCCCCCTCGCGGCGACTCGATGAGGCAGGGGCGGGGCTGCCGCGCCACGCGATCACGCGGGGGCGGCTGCACCCCCCGCGGAGTGGCCGCTCGCGTGCTGTGCAGGAGGTCATGGACGCGCCCAGCGCGGCCTCCTCCCCGTCCGCGAGGCGTCCGGGCAGGTCCTGCGGTTCCACCCCTTCGGCCAGGACGAACCGATAGGACGTGGGGGTGCCGGGGGCGTTTGGGTACGCGAGCCACATCAGGGCCCTCGGGGTCGAGACGGATCGCCGGGCTCCGCGCCTCGCCCGTCCGTCCGCCTCTGGGGGCGGACAGCAGGGCCCGGCCGCGCTCCGGGGCCAGCAGCGGACCGAGCAGGGGATCGGCCACCCAGCCCAGCGGCGCCAGGTGGTCGGGACCCAGCGGCTGCCACAGTGGCGGCGCCTCCATCATCGTGCGCCAGGCCCCGTCGGTGTCGCCTCACCGCGCCGACCCGCGGGCCCGCTCGACCGCTTCCCCGAATGCTCCGGCCGCCGTGTACCGGTAGGTGCCCGCGCGCACCTGCTCCAGCAGCGTGCGAGCCGGTGCCACCACGTCGCCACCGGCTCCCCGCAGAGGGAACGGCAGCGTGGAGCCGGCCCGGTACGTGTGCGCAGCGTGCTCGGCGATCAGCGGCGGAAGCAGGGCGGTGACGTACCGGGGGTCCGTCACCAGGCTGTCGAAGGACACCGTGTGCGTCTGTCCGAGCAGCAGACTCATCTGGTCACCCAGCCCGGCGGCCCGTGGCCTGCCGTACCCCTTCGCCTCGTCCGGCGCCGACCGGTCCCGCTCCCAGTCGCCGCTCAGCGCCTGGAGCCGGGCCCGCTCCCCCCGGGGCGTCCAGCCGCCGCGTCGTGTCGTCGACGAACTCCGGCCGCCCATCGGCCGGGTGGGCCCGCAGGCTGTGGAACTCCCGGTGCATGTTCCGCATGAACGCGGCGAGGTCCGTGATCCGCTCGGGTGGCGCGGCCCGCCGGCCCGCCCACGTGTACACGGCCCACTCGCCGTCCTCGTCCACGTCCTCGGGGTCCAGCAGGACGTGGGTCATGTCGGACTCGACGTCGAGCTGGAGCCCGCGGCGCCAGATCTCCACATCCCGCCGCTCCTCGGGCCCGGCGTCGTCGTCCAGGTATTCCTTGAACATATCGGCGAGCCCGGACGCGTCGTCGTGCCGGCGGGCGTCCGCGGTTCCCGCCGGCAGGCCGACGAACCCGCCGGCGTGCCGCCACCCGTCGCTGACCGCGAGGAACGCCCGGTACGACGGGGGCATCCGCCGGCCGAGGCGCTGCTCCATGGCGACGATCCGCTCCTCGGAACGGAAACCCCAGCCGCCGATCCCGCCGGGCGGTCTCGTCCTCCTCCCCGCCCGCCTCGTCATCGGGCAGGGCATCCGGCCACTCCCCGCTCCAGGCACGGAGGAACGGTCCCCAGTCGAGCGGCGTCGTATGCGTCATGCGCCCGATGCTGCCACCCGCCACCGGCAGCGGCCGGTGACGCCCCGTGCCCGCTCGGCCTCCCGCACCGCCGTGCAGAGCACGCACGCCCCTGTCATGACGGCGCGTCATGAGCGCAGCGGAACCGGCGAGTACCGATCTCCGTGGCGTGTGTGCCGCAACCGCAGAGGGTATGAGGCGCGTGTTCGTCACGAGGCAGCAGGGCGGCAAGGATCGGGCGGAACGACGCATCCAGAGACCGGAGGGCAGTCACCGGTGTTGAGTACGCTGACCACACCCATGCGCCGCAGATGGCAGCGTGCCCAGCACGGCGCGATCCTGCGGGGCCAAGTGCATCTGGACACCTTCCAGGCGGTGGCCGAGTCCCTGCACACCGACTGCGAACTTGCGGTGAGCCGGGCGCGCACGCTCGGCGAGCGGGCCCGACGGCGCGAGGTGGCAAACCGCGCCGAGGAGCGCAGCAAGCAGTTCTTCGCGGGTGCCGTCGCGCTGACCGGGATACGTCTGGCGGACGGCGAGTCGTCGGCGCACCGCACCGAAACACTGATCGAACACTATCTGAGCTGGCGAGCAGCGATGAGCCGGACACTGGAGGAGCTGCGCAGCCCGCCCGAGAGCACAACGCAACGACTGAGAAATGAACTGTCCTACCTCTTGGACCACTTCAGTCCTCTGCAGCTCGGAATCGCGATCTACGCGGGCCTGCCCGAAAGCACCTACATCACCGGCGGCACCGATGTGCGGATCGGCAAGGTCTTCGCCGCCGAACTGGCCTGGCTCGCGCTGCGCGGACATGTGTGGTTCCACTTCGGCGGGCCAGGCGTCAACGAGAACGCCATCATGGCGACGCGCAACCCCGACGTCGCCGATCCTCGGCCGCTGATGCCCGAGGAACAGGCTCTTCTGGACTTCCTGTTCGCCGGCGCCGAGGAAACCGGCCTCGCCGAGGATCGGCCTGGTCGCCTCGGCCAGGCCAAGCAGGCGATCAGGCTGGCCCGGCACCGTCTGGCAGAGCAGGAAGTGGGCAAGCGGCACGTACGCGAACGTGCCCGGCTGGTGCGCTCCTTGACGCTGGTGGATTCTTTGCTGCGTTCGGGGCCCGGAGACAGCCGGTGGGACACGGATCCCGAACTCCGCAAGACGGCCTACCCGTTGGCGGTGCTCTTCGCTCAGCACATCGGTCCCGGCGGCTGGCTGAGCCCGCCCGAAGAGGAGTTGTTCATCCCTTCCCTTCTGCCACTCGCGTGCACGCTGGCGGCGCAGAATGTCAGCTGAGTCCGAGACTGCTTCCTGGGACGTCGGCGACAAGATCCTGGAGCAGTACGAGGTGTCCGATGTGCACAGGGCCGGGGGCATGGGCCTCGTCTACCGTGTGCGGCACACACAGTGGGGCCTCGACCTCGCGGCGAAGCAGCCTCGCCCCGAACTTCTCGCCAAGGCCGACGGCGTGGAGCGCTTCGTCGAAGAGGCCGAGACATGGATGTCGATCGGGCTGCATCCGCATGTGTGCTTCTGTCACTACGTCCGCGTCGTCAGCGGGGTGCCGCTGGTCTTCACCGAGTACGTGGAAGGCGGCAGCCTGCGGGGCTGGCTCGACGACGGACGGCTGTACGAGGGCGGGCCCGACATCGCGCTGCTGCGAGTGCTCGACATCGCCATCCAGATGGCGTGGGGACTCGCACACGCGCACGGGCGGAGCCTCGTCCACCAGGACGTCAAGCCGGGCAATGTCCTTCTCGACGCCCAAGGCGGCGTGAAGCTCACGGACTTCGGACTGGCGCGGGCGTTCGCCCGAGCAGGGACGAGACCTCCGGAGGACGGGGTAGGGGAGGAGCATGAGGAGGCTGCCGACTTTTCGGTGACCGCGCGGGGCATGACCCGCCCCTACGCCTCGCCCGAGCAGCTCGCGGGACAACGGCTCGGTCCCGCCAGCGACATGTGGAGCTTCGCCGCGACAGTGCTCGAGATGTTCTCCGGAGAGGTGACCTGGTACACCGGTACTGCAGCCGGCGAGGCACTCGATGCCCTGCGCCGGCGCGCCCACCGCGCGGGGGGCACCGGGAGCCGCGAAGCTGACGAAGGCGGCCTCCGAAGGCCCGGGCCCGCACTGGCGATGCCCGACGCGCTGGGTGACCTCCTCGCCCGGTGTCTGCGTCGGCTTCCTCGGGAGAGACCCGCGAGCATGGGCGAGTGCGCCGAAGCGCTGACCGCGATCTACCGGGAGGTGTCGGGGGACACCTACCCCCGACCACGACCGGCCCCGGGGCAACTGCGCGCCGACGAACTCAACAACCGTGCCTTGTCGTTGTTCGACCTCGGCCGTGCCACCGAAGCCGATCAGCTTCTGGACCAAGCGCTCGCCGCGGACCCGTGTCACCCTGAAGCGACCTACAACAGGGGCGTGTTGAGATGGCGCGAGGGGACGACGACGGACGGGGCAGTCCTGCACGCGCTGCGAGCCGCGCGCGCGGGCGGCGGGGACCCGCAGCGCATCGATCCACTGCTGCGGCTGGTCCGTCGCGAGCGGGGCGACAGCGGTGCGGCCACCACGCCGGACGTGCACGAGCCGGTTGAGGAATTCGCGGCGCGCGGAGAGCTGACGCTGGTTGCGATCCCGCACAGCTCCCGCGTTCTCGCCTTCGCCGCACCGGGCCGGGCCCCCCGTTATTCTCTGCGTGACGTCGCCACAGGAGAAGTCCTGTGGGAGCGCCCTGGTCCCGACATGTGGCGCGCTGCCAGGGGCGGTCGTCCGGTGTTTCCTGCGGGAGACGGCAGTCGGGTCGTCATCGACGGGGCCGACGGCCTGTGGGAGTGCGAAGTGAGGACCGGGGGCTTCACACGTGTCGTGCCGGACCCCCGGATACCCGGGCACTTCGCACGTGTCGTGCAGGGCCGCCGGATGCCCATGTACCTCGTCGCCACGGCCCAGCACTCCCGGCGGGCCGTGGCGGCCGAAGCGCTCCATCGCACCGGCACGGTGCGGTACTGGGATGTGGGCAGTGGCCGTAGACCCCTACTCGTCAAGGCGCGTGACCGCGTAGAGGCGGTCGCACTCACCCCGGACGGGCGGCACGCGCTGGTCGCCTGCGAGCAGGGCACGGTCCAGGTCTGGGATCTGCGTGACGGGCGTTACGTCGGAGCCCTGGCTGGACACGCCGCCGCTGACGCCGGTCCGGTGGACGCACTGCACACCACACCGGACGGCCACTGGGTGGTCGGTTCGGCCGGAGGCGCTCAGGTGAGCGTGTGGGAGCTGGCGACCGGCCGCCGTACCGCATGCCTTGATTTCGCGGCGGACAAGTGCGCCTCCCTGTGTGTCACCTCGGATGGACGGCTCGTGACGGGGCACGGCGGCGGAGCTGTCCGCCTCTGGGAGCTGCCGTCCGGCACTCCGGTGCGGGAACTGGCCGCTCATCCCACGGTGGTGACACACGTGGAGGTGGCGCCGGCAGCCCAGAAGCAGAGCGCGCGCTGGGCACTGACGCACTGCCTGGACGACGCGGCCCGGGCATGGGATCTGGAATCGGGTCGCTGCCTCTTCACTCTGGCCGTCGGCTCGGCCTACGACCGTCGAGCCGTTCTGAGCGCCGATGGCCGATACGCGGTCCATGAACGGGACGGGAAGCTGCGGCCCCGGCCTCTTGCCACGGGGCCCGAGAGCCCTCTGCAGATCTCCCGACCGCGATCGGTCGCGGTCCAGTACGCAGTCAGGGCGCATGTCGACGACCACCTCACCCGAGCAGCACAGGCCCTCACCGCCGAGGAGTGGGAGCGCGCTCACCAGCTGCTGAAGCAGGCCCGCGAACAGAAGGGGCACGAGCGGGACGACAAAGCTCTGGAGCTATGGGGCCGGCTGGCCCTGGTGTCCTCCCGCACCGCCTTCCGCGGAGGCTGGTTCAGCCACATCCTGGGCGACCCCGACACGCTTCCGCTGGCCGTGTGTGACGTTTCGGGCGAGTCCCATGTGCTGGTGACCTGGCGTACCGGCGAAGGAGCGGGCGACGGCGGGCAAGTAGGGCTGGTCGATCTCGCCACGGGTGCACGGCGCACAGTCCTCGACGGCCATGGCACGGCGGTCACCGTGGGCGCCGTGAGCCCCGACGGCAGGTTCGCCGCCACGGGTGAGGAAGACGGATCCTTGCGCTTCTGGCGCCTGGCAAGCAAAGAGCGCGACAGAAGTGGGCACGTGAGCGCAGAGTGTTCGCACCGGCGCACAGGACACACAGGCGCGGTGTCCGCGCTGTGCTTCAGCCCCGACGGCCGCCTTCTCCTGTCCGGGGGGCGTGACCGCCTGATCCTCGTGTGGGACGTATCCAGCGGTCGTTGCGTGCGGGTCCTGAAAGGACACAGGGCGCCGGTGACGGCGCTCAGGGTCACCCCGGACGGACAACAGGTCCTGGCCACCGGGCCGACCGAATACGCGGTACGGGTGTGGGAGGTGGGAACAGGGCGCTTCCTGCGCTTCCATGCCCGCTCGGCCACCGGAGGGCACGACTTCCTCGAAGTGACTCCGGACGGACGCCACGTCGTCTCGGCGATGCTCCTGCATCCCGTCATCGAGGTACGTGCGCTGCACTCGGGACGCCTCGTGCAGCGCATGGAGGCCCCGACCGCGGGTCATGTCCGCGGTATGTGTCTGTCTCCGGACGGTCGTTACGTCTTCGCGGCCGCCATCGACGGCCGCGTCCGTGTGTGGAAATGGGGGACGGGTGAGCAGGTGGGTGAACTCGTCATGCAGGATGGGCAGTTCGACGGCATATACATGACGGAGAACGGGCGGCACCTGGTGACATCCCGCTCTGATGGCGCGCCTGGTGTCTGGGAGTGCGACTGGGACCTGGCACCGAGGTCCGCCGAGTGCGCAGCGGAGGAAGCCCCATGACCAGCGCGGCCTGGCTGAAGCCCGCCGTTCGCGCAGCTCTCGCCGAGCGCGGTGTCCGTATCCTGCGCGAGCTGGGGAAGGGAGCCATGGGCAGCGTGTTCCTGGCCCGCGAGACGGCGACCAGTCAGGACTTCGCATTGAAGGTCATGCTCCCGCGCGTCGTGCCGGGACCGCACTCCCTGGCACGCTTCCGACGCGAGGCCGAGATCACCGGCAGGCTGAGGCATCCCCGGATCGCAGCCCTCCACCGCGTCGACGAGATCGACGAGACCCTCGTTCTGTACGGGGAGTTCTGCCCCGGCGGCAGCCTCGACCAGTGGGCCGCGCGGCGACACGGCTCCCCCTTCACTCCGGAAGAGGTCCTGCGCGTCGCCGACCAGGCCATGGACGGCCTGGCGCACGCACACGCACAAGGGGTCGTCCACCGCGACGTCACTCCACAGAACCTCCTGGTCAGCGGGGTCAGCAGGCCGAACGGAACGTCCGGCGAGACCTTCGATGTCAAGGTTGGCGACTTCGGTCTCGCCAAAGCCTTCGATGAGGCCGGTCTGAGCGGGTTCACCCTGACCGGCACCACGGCCGGCCGCCCCCAGTTCATGTCACGCGCGCAAGTCGTCGACTTCAAGTACAGCGGTCCCGAGGTGGATGTGTGGTCGCTGGCGGCCTGCCTGTACTGGATGCTCACGCTCACCAGCCCTCGGCCCTTTCGGCCCGGTGCCGACCCCTGGCAGATCGTGCTCGACAGCCCGCCGACGCCGGTCCGGTTCCACAACCCGCAGGTTCCGTGTGAGCTGGCGAAGGCGATCGACCGGGCGCTGCACGAGGGACCGGGCGCCACCGTGGCCACCGTGGCCGAACTGCGCGAGCTGCTGTCACACTGCGACGGATGGGCGCCCCAGGCCCGAGACGGCGAAGGAATCAGGGGGGACAGGCCGTGAGCGGGGAACTCTACGGACTCATCGGGGCTGTCGGCGGGGCCCTTGTCACCGGGGTCCTCACCTACGTCACTCAGCGGCGCGGACAGCTCCACACCGCACGGCTGGCCAGAGCGGAGGCGGCGACCGCCCGCATCGTGCGGATCAGGACGACGGTGCGAGCCTGGTACGCGTTTCTCGACCACACGGCTCAGGACCTCAGGCTGGAGCGCCCCGTCGACGAGGTCGCCTTCGACGAGACGGCCCGCAGGCTCGCCTCCGAGGTCCAGGAGGCCCTCGACGCCCTCGCCCGGGACGGCATCTGGTTCCGGCAGGGGCGCTACACGGCAGGCGCGGACGGCGAACCCGAGGGAATCCACGAGCTGTTGGCCTCCGCGACCCGCCGTCTCAAGGACTCACTCGCACCCGGTCCGCCGTCATGGGGCGACACCGAGGCCGAGGTCCTTGAGATCCTCGGACACGTGCAGCTGGAACGCGCCGAGCTCTCGACGCTGCTGATGGACCTGATCGAAGGCTGTACCGAAGAGGGTGTCCGGGTGGTCGGAGGGCTTCAGCCGTCTGCTGTCCGCGGGGCCTCTTCCCGCCGCAGGAGGCGCCCGTGATCTCGATCAGCTTCGCCGGGCACCGTACCGCCGGTCTGATGCCGGCCCGGATCGTGCGGGTGGACCGTGGTCAGTGCGACGTCGTCACCGAGTCCGGACCGGTACGGGCGGGCTCCTCGGCGATCCCTCGTTCTTTCCCCGTGCACCGGCGACCGGGTGCCTCTGCGCCCCGGCTCCGGTCGACAACGGGTGGCCCTGCTGCCGCGCCGTAGCGACGTCGTATGCTGCGGAACCGACCGTTCCTCGCGTGAGGAGGCACTACCGTCATCTGGACCACCCGCCCCGAGACCGCCGCCGACATCGCGGCGATCCGCGCGGTCAACCTCGCCGCGTTCCCGACCCCGCTGGAAGCCGACCTGGTCGAGGCCCTGCGCACCGACCCCGCCTGGATCGACGGCCTCTCACTGGTCGCGCAGACCCCGGACGGCACCGTCGCGGGCTTCGCGCTGCTGACCCGCTGTCACATCGACGACAGCCCCGCCCTCGTGCTGGGCCCGTGCGCGGTGCTCCCCGCCCACCAGGGGACGGGAGCCGGAGCCGCCGCGATCCGCGCCGCCCTCGACGCCGCCCGCTCGCGGGGCGAGAACCTCGTCACCTGCCTCGGACACCCCGGCTACTACCCGCGCTTCGGGTTCACCCCGGCCTCGGGGCACGGCATCCGCCCCGCCTTCGAGGTGCCCGACGAGGCCATGATGGTCCTCGCCCTGGATCCCACCGCTCCCGCTCCACGGGGAACCATCCACTACCCGGCGCCCTTCGGGGTCTGACGGGCCCGGCACGGGGCCGGCCCCTCGCACGACGGCTGCGGCGACGGGCCGGTGCCGGGTAGAGACCCCACCACGAAGCGGAACCCGCACGTCCGCCCCTCAGCTCAGGCTCTCCCTCCACGTCCGGTGCAGCCCCGCGAACCGGCCCGTCCCGGCGATCAGTTCGGCGGGCGTGCCGTCCTCCACGATCCGGCCGTGTTCCATCACCAGCACCCGGTCCGCGATCTCCACCGTGGAGAGCCGGTGGGCGATCACCACCGCTGTGCGGCCGTGCAGCACCGTGTCCATCGCCCGCTGCACCGCCCGCTCGCCGGGGATGTCCAGCGAGCTGGTCGCCTCGTCCAGGATCAGCACCGCCGGGTTCGCCAGCAGGGCACGGGCGAAGGCCACCAACTGGCGCTGGCCCGCCGAGATCCGGCCGCCCCGCTTCCGTACGTCGGTGTCGTAGCCCTCCGGCAGCGCCGCGATGAAGTCGTGCGCGCCGATCGCCTTCGCGGCCTCCTCGATCTCCTCGCGGGTGGCGTCCGGGCGGCCGATCGCGATGTTCTCCGCGACCGTCCCGGAGAACAGGAACGCCTCCTGCGTCACCATCACCACGCCCCGGCGCAGCTCCGCCGTGTCCAGGTCGCGCAGGTCCGTGCCGTCCAGCAGCACCCGGCCCTCGGTCGGGTCGTAGAACCGGGCCAGCAGCTTGGCCAGCGTGGACTTGCCCGCGCCCGTCGAGCCGACGACCGCCACCGTACGGCCCGCCGGGATGCGCAGGTCGAAGGCGGGCAGCACCTCGCCGCCCGTACGGTAGGCGAACCGCACCCCGTCGAAGACGACCTCCCGGCCCGGCAGATCGCCGGAGCGCGGGGGCAGCTTCCCGGGGCTGTCGGTCTCCGGGACGTTCGGAGTCTGGGCCAGCAGGCCGGCGATCTTCGCCAGCGAGGCCGCCGCCGACTCGTAGGAGTTGAGGAACATCCCGAGCCGGTCGATCGGGTCGTACAGCCGCCGGATGTAGAGCACCGCCGCCGCCAGCACCCCGAGCGCCAGCGTGCCGTCCGCCACCCGCCAGGCGCCCCACAGCACCATGCCGGCCACCGCCGTGTTGGCGATCAGCCGGGAGCCGGTGACGTAGCGGGCCATCTCCAGTATGGCGTCGCCGTTCGCCCGCTCGTGGCGGGTGTTGAGCACGGTGAAGGCGGCGTCGTTGCTCCGCTCCCGGCGGAACGCCTGGACCGGGCGAATGCCGTTCATCGTCTCCGCGAACTTCACGATCACCGCCGCGATCGCCGTGGACCGCGCCGCGAACGCGACGGACGCCCGCCGCCGGTACAGGCGGACCATCAGGTACAGCGGTACGAACGAGAGCGTGGCGATCGCGCCGATGCCGAGGTCCAGCCAGAGCAGCACCAGGGCGATCGACACGAACGAGAGGACCACGCCGATCAGTTCCTGGAGCCCCTCGTTCAGCAGCTCCCGCAGCGACTCCACGTCCGTCGTGGAGCGCGAGATCAGCCGGCCCGAGGTGTAGCGCTCGTGGAAGTCGATGCTCAGCGCCTGCGCGTGCCGGAAGATCCGGCCGCGCAGGTCGAGCAGCACGTCCTGGTTGATCCGGGCGGCGGCCCGGATGAAGGCGTACTGGAGGGCCCCCGCGCCCACGGAACACAGCGCGTAGCCGACCGCGACCGCGATGAGCGGCCCGTAGTCGTGGTCCCGGAACGCCGGAACCCCCCGGTCGATCGCGTACGCCACCAGCAGCGGGCCCGCCTGCATGGCGGCCTGCTGCACCAGCAGGAGCAGAGCCGTCACCGCGACCCGGCCGCGCATCGGGGCCAGCAGCGAGAACAGCAGCGCCAGGGTGGCCCCGGGCGGGGCGGGCAGCTCGTCCCGGTCGAACGGGTCGCCGGAGGGCTGCGGTCCGGGCGCGGGCTTCCCCTTCCGCAGGCGGTCGTCCTTCCGCAGGCGGTCGTCGTCGGCGGCCGGGAGCGAGGCGTCGTCGGTGGTCGTGGTCATCGGGCGCTGCCCTCCTCGGCGGGAACCTGCCCTACGGCGCCCCGCTCGTCCTCGTCGTCCGGCCGCCGGCCGGTGGATCGTGCGCCTTCGGCGTCTTCCGGCCGGCGGCCGGTGGGCCCGGCGTCCGCGCGCATCCGTTCCCCGTGCTCCGGGCCGCCGTCCCCCGCGCCCGACATCAGCCAGGCGTACTCAGCGTTGTCCCGCAGCAGCTCCTGGTGGGTGCCGACCGCGGCGATCCGGCCGCCGGACAGCAGCGCCACCCGGTCCGCCAGCATCACCGTGGAGGGGCGGTGCGCCACGACCAGCGCCGTCGTCCGCTCCAGGACCTGCCGCAGCGCGGCCTCCACCAGCGCCTCCGTGTGCACGTCCAGCGCGGACAGCGGGTCGTCCAGCACCAGGAAGCGCGGCTCACCGACCACCGCGCGCGCCAGAGCCAGGCGCTGGCGCTGGCCGCCGGAGAGGCTCAGCCCCTGCTCGCCGACCTCGGTGTCCAGGCCCTGCGGCAGGTCGTGCACGAAGTCGGCCTGAGCCACCGACAGCGCCCGGCGCACCTGCCGCTCGTCCGCGTCGGCCGCGCCCATCATCACGTTCGCACCGACCGTCGCGGAGAACAGCGTCGGCTCCTCGAACGCCACCGACACCAGCTCCCGCAGCCGTGACCGTTCCATCGTGGCGATGTCCTCGCCGTCCAGCGTGATCCGCCCGCCGGTCACCTCGTGCAGCCGGGGCACCAGGGCGGTCAGCGTCGTCTTGCCCGACCCCGTACCCCCGACGAGGGCCACGGTCTCGCCGGGCCGGATGTGCAGATCGATCCCGGCCAGGACCGGCGGAGAGACCGGGCCGGCGTCCGGGTAGCGGAACTCGACGCCCTCGAACACCATCCCGGCGGCCGTGGCCGGCGCGCCCTCGCGCCCCGTCACGGCCCCCGGCTCCTCCGCCACGTCCATCACCTCGAAGTACCGGTCGGTGGCGGTCGCGGACTCCTGGCTCATCGCCAGCAGGAAGCCGATCGACTCCACGGGCCAGCGCAGCGCGAGCGCCGTGGAGAGGAACGCCACCAGCGTGCCCGCCGACAGCGAGCCGTCCGCCACCTGGATCGTGCCGAGCACCAGCGCGGCGCCGATCGCCAGCTCCGGGATCGAGGTGATCAACCCCCAGATCCCGGCGAGCAGCCGGGCCTTCCCCAGCTCCGTGGTGCGCAACCGGTGCGACAGCGCCCGGAACGCCCGCGCCTGGCTGCGGTGTCGGCCGAAGCCCTTGACGATGCGGATGCCGAGCACGCTCTCCTCGACGACCGTGGTCAGGTCGCCGACCTGGTCCTGGGCCCGCCGCGCGACGACCGAGTACTTCGTCTCGAACAGCGAGCACAGGATCATCAGCGGCACGGCAGGAGCCAGCAGCACCAGGCCGAGCGTCCAGTCCTGGGCGAACAGGAGGACGAACCCGACGAGGATCGTGGCCGTGTTGACGACCAGGAAGGTGAGCGGGAACGCCAGGAACATCCGCAGGAGCATCAGATCCGTCGTCCCGCGCGAGAGCAGCTGGCCCGAGGCCCAGCGGTCGTGGAACGCGACCGGCAGCCGTTGCAGATGGCGGTAGAGGTCCGCCCGCATCGACGCCTCGACCCCGGCCAGCGGACGCGCCACCAGCCACCGCCGGAACCCGAACAGCAGGGCCTCCGCGATGCCGAGGAGCAGCAGGTACAGCGCCCCCAGCCACACCCCGTCCGGATCACGGTCGGCGACGGGGCCGTCCACCATCCACTTCAGGACCAGCGGTATCACCAGGCTCAGACAGGACGCCAGGATCGCCACGAAAGCGGCGGTGAACAGGCGCACCCGCACGGGTCGGACATAGGGCCACAGGCGCAGGAGGGAGCGCACGGCGGACCGGTCCGTGCGCTCTGCAGGCTTTTCGGGCATCAGGGCCGACCTTACGTTTCACCACTGACATCGGTCCTGCCAATTTCGGCCGCACCCCGCACCCCGCACCCCGCCCCCCCCGGCCGCCACCGACGGCACCTCGCCGCCACCGAAGACACCTCCGGCCCGCCCGCCACCGAAGGCACCTCCGCCTCGCCGCCGCCGACACCGCCGCCCCGGACGCCCCCCGCTCGTCCCCCGCCCGGCTCCCGATGAACTCCCGCGAGCGGCACCGGAACACCCCGGCGGGCGGCGCCTGGCCAGACACCCCCGGTCCGCCGTACGGTGCCGTCATGAGCGAGACCGCCGCCCGCACCGTCAGCCTCGTCGTCGTCGACGACCACCCGGTCGTCCGGGACGGGCTGCGCGGGATGTTCACCGCAGCCCCCGGATTCGAGGTCCTCGGCGAGGCGGCGAACGGCGTGGACGCGCTCGCCGTCGTCGAGCGGCTCGACCCCGACGTCGTCCTGATGGACCTGCGCATGCCCGGCGGCGGGGGAGTGGCGGCCATCGCGGAGCTGACCCGGCGCGGCGCCCGCTCGAAGGTCCTGGTGCTGACCACGTACGACACCGACTCCGACACCCTCCCCGCGGTCGAGGCGGGCGCGACCGGCTACCTGCTGAAGGACGCGCCGCGCGAGGAGCTGTTCGCCGCCGTCCGGGCCGCCGCCGACGGGCACAGCGTCCTGTCGCCCGCCGTCGCCTCCCGGCTGATGACGCGGGTCCGCGCCCCCGCCGCCGATCCCGCAGGGACCATGCTGTCGGCCCGTGAGCGCGAGGTGCTGATCCTGGTGGCGCGGGGCACCACCAACCGGGAGATCGCCGCCGAACTGTTCATCAGCGAGGCCACCGTGAAGACCCACCTCACCCACGTCTTCGCCAAACTGGGCGCCAAGGACCGGGCCGCGGCCGTCGCCGTCGGCTACGACCGCGGCATCCTCGGCTGACGTCCGGCCCCGCCCGCCGCCGGCTGCTCCACCACCCGCAGCAGCAGCACCGAGCGGGCCGGCACCGGCAGTTCCGTACCGCCGTCCACCACCGTGCCGGGGGCCTCGGCCTGCTCCTCCCGCGAGGTGTCCAGGACCAGTTCGTAGGCGCTCGCCCACGGCGTTCCCGGCAGGGTGAGGACCGTCGGCTCCGCACCCGCGTGCAGGACCGCCAGGAAGCTGTCGTCGGTCACCGGCTCGCCTCGCGCGTCCCGCCCCGGAATGTCCCGGCCCGAGAGGTAGAGGCCGAGCGTGGCGGCCGGGGCGTACCAGTCGGCCTCCGTCATCTCCCGGCCGTCCCGTGTGAACCACGCCAGGTCCCGCAGCCCGTCCGGGGCCTGCGCCCGCCCGGAGAAGAACGCGCGCCGCCGCAGCACCGGATGGGTCCGGCGCAGCGTCAGCACCCGTGCCGTCAGCGCGGTCAGCTCCCGCCACTCCGGCTGTTCCAGCAGCGACCAGTCGAGCCAGCCGGTCGCGTTGTCCTGGCAGTAGGCGTTGTTGTTGCCGCCCTGGGTACGGCCCATCTCGTCGCCCGCCACCAGCATCGGCACCCCCGTGGAGAGCAGCAGGGTGGTCAGCAGGTTGCGGAGCTGGCGGCGGCGCAGCGCGTTGACGGCCGGGTCGTCGCTCTCGCCCTCCGCACCGCAGTTCCAGGCCCGGTTGTCGTGCGTCCCGTCGCGGTTGCCCTCCCCGTTGGCCTCGTTGTGCTTGTGCTCGTAGCTGACCAGGTCGCGCAGCGTGAAGCCGTCGTGCGCGGTGACGAAGTTGACCGAGGCGTACGGGCGGCGGCCGCCCCAGGCGTACAGGTCGCTGGAGCCGGTCAGCCGGTAGCCGAGATCCCGTACGTCGGGGAGCGCCCCGCGCCAGAAGTCCCGTACGGCGTCCCGGTAGTGGTCGTTCCACTCGGTCCACAGCGGTGGGAAGGCCCCCACCTGGTAGCCGCCGCTGCCGACGTCCCACGGCTCCGCGATGAGTTTGACCCGGCGCAGCACCGGGTCCTGGGCGATCACCGCGAGGAACGGGGAGAGCATGTCCACGTCGTGCATCGAGCGGGCCAGCGCCGCCGCCAGGTCGAAGCGGAAGCCGTCGACGCCCATCTCGGTGACCCAGTAGCGCAGGGAGTCGGTGATGAGCCGCAGCACCTGGGGCTGCACGACGTGCAGGGTGTTGCCGCAGCCGGTGTAGTCGGCGTAGCGGCGCGGATCGGGCTGGAGGCGGTAGTAGCCCCGGTTGTCGATGCCGCGCAGCGAGAGCATCGGGCCCCGCTCGCCCGCCTCGGCGGTGTGGTTGTAGACGACGTCGAGGATGACCTCGATCCCGGCGTCGTGCAGCGCGCGCACCATCCGCTTGAACTCCCCGACCTGCTGGCCGGCGGTGCCGGAGGCCGAGTAGTCGGCGTGCGGCGCGAAGTAGCCGATGGAGTTGTAGCCCCAGTAGTTGCGCAGCCCGCGCCGCAGCAGATGGTCCTCGTGCGCGAACTGGTGGACCGGCAGCAGCTCAACCGCCGTCACCCCGAGCCGGGTCAGGTGCTCGATCGCGGCCGGGTGCGCGAGGCCCGCGTAGGTGCCGCGCAGCTCGGGCGGGATGTCCGGGTGGAGCCGGGTGAAGCCGCGTACGTGCAGCTCGTAGATGACGGAGTCGGCCCAGGGGGTCTTGGGGCGGCGGTCCTCCACCCAGTCGTCGTCATCGTGGACGACCACCCCCTTGGGGACGTGCGGGGCCGAGTCCCGGTCGTCGCGCACGGTGTCGGCGACCTGCTGGTCCGGCCAGTCCCGGACGTGCCCGTAGACCTCCGGCGGCAGCGTGAAGGTCCCGTCGACCGCACGGGCGTACGGGTCGAGGAGCAGCTTCGCCGCGTTCCAGCGGGCCCCCGTCCACGGGTCCCAGCGGCCGTGCACCCGGTAGCCGTAGCGCTGTCCCGGCCGCACACCGGGGACGAAGCCGTGCCAGATCTCGTGGGTCAGCTCGGTCAGCGGGCACCGCGTCTCGACGCCCCGCTCGTCGAAGAGGCACACCTCCACCGCCTCGGCACCGCCCGCCCACAGCGCGAAATTGGTCCCGGCCACCCCGTCCGGGCCGACCCGGAAGCGGGCCCCCAGCGGCATCGGGGCGCCGGGCCACACGGCGGGCGACCCGCTCGCGGCGCGCCGGGCCCCGGCCCGCTCCGTACGGTGGACCTCCACGATTTCCGCGCGGACGGCGGCCACCGCTTCGTGGGCCGCCACCGGCCGGGCGTCCGCCGCTCCCGAGGCCGCCGCCTCCGCCTTCCGGTCGGGGTCCTGTACTGCCTTCTGCTCGGCTGCGCTCGACACCGTGTAGCCTCCCGCGGCTCGTAGGACGGGCACCGGAGAGGGGGCGCGGCGTCCCGGCCGCGCGTCCCCCCGTCGCAGTAGTCCTCCCCCCTGTTCTGCCCACCAGTGGCCCCGCACTCACGTTTCCCCCGACCGGCCCTGGTCGTTGGGGGAGCGTGAACGACACAGTGAAGAGCGCACGGCCCGGCTCGGCCGCCGTGCTGACATGGGCAGGACTGCTGACCGTGCTGGCCCTCCTGACCGGCTGCACCGACACCCGTGAGGCCCTGCTCAACGGCAAGGCGAGATCCCCCGGCGACGCGATCAGCGTCTTCCCGGAGAACGGCGCGAAGGATGTCGACGAGGAGACCCGGATCGCCGTGAAGGTCCCGGACGGGCGGCTGGAGAGCGTCGAGGTCAGGCGGATCGAGGACGCGCAGCAGCAGACGGTGGCGGGGCGCGTCTCCGGCGACGGGCGCTCCTGGGCATCGGAGCCGGAGGCGGGCCGGCTCGCCCTCGCCGCGAAGTACAGCATCGACGCGGTCGCCGTGGACGGCCGGGGACGCCGCTCCGCCCGGCACTCCACCTTCACCACGCTCGTCCCCGAGCACCGCTTCATCGGCTACTTCAAACCCGAGAACCGCTCCACCGTGGGCACCGGCATGATCGTCTCCTTCTCCTTCAACCGTCCGATCGAGGACCGGGCGGCGGTGGAGAAGGCCATCCGGGTGACGTCCGATCCGGTGGTCGAGGTCGCCGGCCACTGGTTCGGGAAGGACCGGCTCGACTTCCGGCCCAGGACGTACTGGAAGCCCGGAACCGAGGTCACCGTCGACGTCGGCCTGCGGGACGTCGAGGGCGCCGAGGGCGTCTACGGCAGCCAGGACAAGACCGTCGTCTTCACGGTCGGCCGCCACCAGATCTCACGGGTCGACGCGGAGGCCAAGACGATGGAGGTGCGCCGGGACGGCGAACTCGTCGAGACGGTCCCGATCACCGCCGGGGCCCCGAAGACCACCACGTACAACGGCCGGATGGTGGTCACCGAGATGCACGAGGTGACCCGGATGAACGGGGCGACCGTCGGCTTCACGGACAAGGAGGGGAAGGGCGAGTACGACATCAAGGACGTGCCGCACGCGATCCGGCTCACCGAGTCCGGAACCTTCCTGCACGGCAACTACTGGGCCGACGAGTCCGTCTTCGGCGAGGAGAACGTCAGCCACGGCTGCATCGGGCTGCGCGACGCCAAGGGCGGGGACGCCTCCTCGCCCGGCGGCTGGTTCTTCGACCGGACCCTGATCGGCGACGTGGTCGAGGTGGTCAACTCCCCGGACCGGACGGTCGCCCCGGACAACGGACTCAGCGGCTGGAACATGGGCTGGAAGAAGTGGAAGGCGGGCTCCGCCCTGCGCTGAGGCGGTCCTCCGCGCCACGTCCCGCCCCGTGGGGAGGAACCCGCCCCCGGCACCCCGCGCCACCTGCACAGCTCCCCGTGGAACCGCCGGACCGGTTGGGACGGAACGGTGACATTCCGGGGGGAGTTCACCCCGCTTGTCATGTGATTATCTTGCGATGGGCGTGCAGGTGTAGCGCGCGGGGGTGCAGGCCATGGCGGGAGCCGGGCCGTGCGAGGGGAGACGACCACAGTGAACGGGCAGCCGATATCGGGGGCATCGGCCGGGGCGAGCGGGAAGCGGCGCGGCGGGACGGGACTTCTGGCCCTGGTCCTGGGAGCGATGCTGTTGCTGGTGACGGCGTGCGGCGGCAGTGCCGACGCGAAGGACGGGAAGGGCGCCGCGGGCGGTGCGAAGGGGAAGGACACGACCGCCTCGCAGGCGGTGGTGACCATCGCGCCCAAGGACGGGGCGGAGTCCGTGGCGACCAGCGGCGCCCTGAAGATCGGTGCCGAGCAGGGCAAGCTGACCACGGTGAAGGTCGCGGACCCCAAGGGCAACGAGGTCAAGGGCGAGATCTCGGCCGACGGCGCGAGCTGGACGCCCGAGCGGCACCTCGCCTCCGCCACCAAGTACTCGGTCCACGCGGTCGCCAAGGACTCCGAGGGCCGTGAGTCGGCGAAGGACATCACCTTCACCACGCTCGTCCCGGCGAACACCTTCATCGGGCAGTACACGCCCGAGGACGGTTCCACCGTCGGCGTCGGCATGCCGGTCTCCATCAACTTCACGCGGGGCATCACCGACCCGGACGCGGTGGAGCGCGCGATCAAGGTGACGGCCGAGCCGGCCGTCGAGGTCGAGGGCCACTGGTTCGGCAACGACCGCCTCGACTTCCGCCCGGAGAAGTACTGGGCGCCGGGCACCAAGGTGACCGTCGAGCTCAACCTCGACGGCGTCGAAGGCCGGCCGGGCGTCTACGGCAAGCAGGCCAAGACGGTGAAGTTCACCATCGGCCGCAGCCAGGTCTCCACCGTGGACGCGAGCACCAAGCGGATGAAGGTGGTCCGCGACGGCAAGCAGATCAAGGACATCCCGATCTCCGCCGGCGCCCCGGCGACGACCACGTACAACGGTCAGATGGTCATCAGCGAGAAGCTCAAGGTGACCCGCATGAACGGCGACACCGTCGGCTTCGGCGGCGAGTACGACATCAAGGACGTCCCGCACGCCATGCGGCTCTCGACCTCGGGCACCTTCCTGCACGGCAACTACTGGGGCGCGTCCTCGATCTTCGGCACCACCAACACCAGCCACGGCTGCGTCGGTCTGCGCGACGTGCGCGGCGGTTACGACGACCAGACGCCGGCGGCCTGGTTCTACAACAAGTCGCTGATCGGCGACGTGGTCATCGTGAAGAACTCCGAGGACAAGCAGATCCAGCCGGACAACGGCCTCAACGGCTGGAACATGGACTGGGAGGAGTGGAAGAAGTAGACCTCTTCCCCTCCTGAGCGACCCCGGCGGGCCCGGTGCTGTGACCAACGGCACCGGGCCCGCCGTCGTTAGCGGTGGTTAACCTCTTCGTATGACTGTGACTCTCGAAGTGAGCGACGACGGCGTCGGCACCATCCGGCTCGACCGGCCGCCCATGAACGCCCTGGACGTGGCGGTGCAGGACCGGCTGCGGGAGCTGGCCGAGGAGGCGACCCGGCGCGAGGACGTGCGGGCCGTGATCCTCTACGGCGGCGAGAAGGTGTTCGCGGCGGGCGCGGACATCAAGGAGATGCAGGCGATGGACCACACCGCGATGGTGCTCCGGTCCAAGGACCTCCAGGACGCCTTCACCGCCGTCGCCCGCATCCCGAAGCCGGTCGTCGCCGCCGTCACCGGCTACGCGCTCGGCGGCGGCTGCGAACTGACGCTCTGCGCCGACTTCCGGATCGCCGCCGACAACGCCAAGCTCGGCCAGCCGGAGATCCTCCTCGGGCTGATCCCGGGCGCGGGCGGCACGCAGCGGCTGGCCCGGCTGATCGGCCCCTCCCGCGCCAAGGACCTCATCTTCACCGGCCGCATGGTCAAGGCGGAGGAGGCCCTGGCGCTCGGCCTGGTCGACCGGGTGGTCCCGGCGGCCGAGGTCTACGAGCAGGCGTACGCCTGGGCCGCCCGGCTGGCCAAGGGGCCCGCGCTGGCGCTGCGCGCGGCCAAGGAGTCGATCGACGCCGGACTGGAGACGGACATCGACACCGGGCTCACGATCGAACGGAACTGGTTCTCCGGCCTGTTCGCCACCGAGGACCGTGAGCGGGGCATGCGCAGCTTCGTCGAGGAGGGGCCGGGCAAGGCGACCTTCCGCTGATCCGTAGTCGGAACGGGTGCCCCGGTTAGTCGGGTCGGACGGTCTCGCGCGGGGAGTTCATCCGTCAGAGCGGTTTATCCGGGCCTTAAGGCAACCTTAAGGCCCGGAGTCGCCTCCGGCCGCACGGGCCGCGGGGAGCGGCGCATCGCCGCAGCTCAGCCGGGCCGTTCGGGATGATGTTCTGCCGGAGGCATATGCCAAATGCCCTCCTCGGAGGGCCTGTTCGAGGGGTGTGGATTCCCGCGGAACCACCCCGGAGGGCGAAACGTGCGGCCATGATGGTGGGCATGGCGGGCCTGGAGGGTGTGGAGCAGCCGCGACCGCGCAGCAGCGCGACCGCGGCGCGGTGGACGTCGACCATGGATGACGAACAGGGGCTCAAGGCGCTCGAGTTGTTCGGAGATCCGACCGAGGAGGAGGTCCGGCTGCCGTCGCGTCCGGAGTCGGCGGCGACGGCTCGCCGGCTCACCTCCTGTGTCGTGCTCCGCCAGTGGGCCCTGTCGCCGCAGACCGCCGAGTACGCGGTGCTCCTCGTCTCGGAGCTGGTCGGTAACGCCGTGCGTCACACCGGGGCCCGCGTCTTCGGGCTGCGTATGGTGCGCCGCCGCGGCTGGATCCGCGTCGAGGTGCGTGATCCCTCGCGCGGACTGCCGTGTCTGATGCCGGTGCGCGAGATGGACGTCAGCGGCCGGGGCCTCTTCCTGGTCGACAAGCTCTCCGACCGGTGGGGCGTGGACCTGCTGCCACGCGGCAAGACCACCTGGTTCGAGATGCGCATCGCCGACCGCTGACCGCCGCTTCGTCGGTCCGCCGCACGCCTGCGGCCGTCCGCGGGTCCGCCGGGCTTGCGCTGCCGTCGGCCGGTCCGCCGGCTCGGGTGCCCGCTGCCGCTCGCCGGATACGCAGAAGCCCCCGGTCGGCCGTGGTGGGGCGCTGCGGGGGCTTCTGACGGGGGCCGTGAAATGGGGGGTGTGTTCACGGCCGCTCTTGGCGACCTTGCCCGGGTCAATGGAGGTCGTGGCTCCGACTATGGCAGACGGGCGACCTCGGTGCCAAAGCGACTTGTCGGTATATTCCAGGGCCAATCGGGCATTGCCCGTGTGAATCGTAGGTGTGCTCCGTCACGTGCCTGGCATTTCATGCATCACTATGGCACACCTTGAATGATTCATAGATCATTCGATGAACTGCTCAATCGCCGCATTTCGCCCGTTCCGCCTCTACTGTGTCCCCGGAATCGAGGGAAACCGGTGGCAGCCGCAGAGTGCGAGGTGGTCGGGCATGGACGGTTACAGGGGCTCGGTGGGCCGCCGCGGCGCGCTCGGCGCCGGGGCCGGTGCGCTGGCCGCGGCCCTCGTCGCGGGATGCGCCCGTGGCGGGGGACCGGGCGGAGCCGCCGGCCCGGACGCGGCCGCTCCCACGGCTTCCGGCCGCCCGGACCTCCGAGCCCCCGGCCGCCCGGACCCCCGAACCTCCGCCGCCCCGGACCCCCGGCCCTCCGGCCGCTCGGCACCCACCTTCGGCGGGGCCCCGGCCCCCGCTCCGCGCCGCTTCCCCGGACTGCCCGTACGGATCACGCACGGTCCCCGCGACCGGCCGCGGGTCGCCCTCACCTTCGACGGGCGGGGCGACCCGGACCTCGCCCTCGCCGCGCTCGCCCGGTGCGAACGGGCCGGGGCGCGCGTCACCGTGCTCGCCGTGGGGACCTGGCTCGCCCGGCATCCCGGCCTGGCCCGCCGCATCCTCGACGGCGGCCACGAGCTCGGCAACCACACCGAGCACCACCTCGACCTCGCCGCCCTCGACGAGCGCGCCGCGTACGAGGAGATCGCCGCCTGCGCCCGGCGGCTGCGACGGCTCACCGGCTCCGTCGGCGCCTGGTTCCGCCCCTCGCCCACCCCGTACGCCTCCCCGCTCGTCGAGCGGCTCGCGCGGCGGGCCGGCTACCCCCATGTCCTCGGCTGCGACGTGGAATCGCTCGACCACGCGGCCACCCGCGTCGCCGCCGTGACCCGCAAGGTCGCCGGGGAGTTGCGCAACGGATCGGTGGTGGAGCTGAGCCTCGGACGCCCCGTCACCGTCGCCGCGCTGCCGCTGCTCCTCGCCGAGATCGGCCGGCGCGGGCTGCACGCCGTGACGGCCACGGAGCTGATGGACCGACCGGCCGCCGGTGCCGCGCGGGCGGCCCGATAATCTGGTCCCTGACATTCGGCATCACGAAGGGGCGGAACTGTGGCGGACATCGAGTCGGCGCGGACGGTTTTCGAGAAGTTCGACGCGAACGGCGACGGGCTCATCACGGCAGGCGAGTACAAGAGCGCCATGGCCCAGCTGGGCGACCCCTTCGTCACCGAGACGGTGGCGCAGGCGATCATCAACGCCCATGACGGCAACGGCGACGGCCTGCTCACCTTCGACGAGTTCTGGGCCGCGCAGAACAAGGCCTGATCCGGCGGGCGACAGCCCGCGCGGGCCACGGTCCGCACAGGTGACGCCGGGTACGCCCGGAGGCGCCCCCTTCCGGGCGTCTCCGGCCGGACCGTCCGCCGTGCGCGGCTTGCTGTGTCTTTGTCCTCGGGCGAGGATCGGGCCGTGATGTTCTCCGGACCCCCCTCCGAACCGACCGCGCCGACCGGGCCCGGCCTGTTCCCGGCCGCCGCACCGGGACCCGTGGACGAAGCGCCCCCGGCGGGCGGGACACCCGCGGGACCGTCCGGGCCGCCGGCCGCACGCCCCTGGGCCGGTCCGCTGCTGGTCTGCGCCGCGGGCGGCCTCGCGCTCCTCGTGGCCCTGCTCGGCCCCGGCATCGCGGCCAGGGGAACCGGCGAACTGCGGATACCCGGAGCGGGGCCCACCACCGTGCTCCGCGCCGTCCTGTTCGCCGCTCTCGCCCTCCACCTGGGCGAACTCCTCGCCCCGCAGCTCATCCGGCCGGTGCGGGGCCGCCCGCGCACCGCCGTCCGGAGCCGGGCGGTGATCGCCTCGCTCGCCGGGGCCGCCGCCGCGGCCGGGCAGATCGTCCTTCTCGCCGCCGTCAGCGGCCTCGGCATCTCCGAGACCTACGGCACCCGCGAAGGCGGACTGCTCCTCCTCGTCGCCAACGGCCTGGTCCTCGCCGCCCTCTGCGCCGCGAGCAGGCGCCCGGCCCTCGCGCTCGCCCCGCTCGCCCTCGTCATCGGCGCGGAGGCCCTGCGCGCCCACCCGGAGGCGTACAGCCCCGAGATCGGCGCCGCCCTCACCGTCGTCCACCTGACCGCCGCCTCGCTCTGGACCGGCGGGCTGCTGTACGTCCTGCGCACGATGTGGCTCTGGCGCGGCTCGCCCGTCGCGGCCCGCGCGCTGCTCGGCAGGTACGCGCGCCTGGCGATCTGGCTGTACGTCGCCCTCGCCGCCACCGGCACGGCCTCGACACTGCGCCGCCTGCCGCTGGACGTGGTGTTCACCTCCGCCTACGGGCGCACCCTGCTGGTCAAGCTGACACTCATGGCCGTGGTCAGCGTGCTGGCGGTGGCGGCCCGGCGGCGGATGCTCCAGGACACCGACCCGTCCACCGCGCACCGGCTGGCCCGCCGGGAACAGGGGGTGCTGGGACTGGTCGTGGTGGTCTCGGCGATCCTCACCGTGGTCCCGGACCCGCACTGGATCTCGCTGCGGCCCTGAAGCCCTCAGGTACCGCCCCGGTACGGCTTCCAGCCGCGCAACTCGTCGTCGCGCGGGGCCAGGACCAGGGACGGAGCCCCCGGCCCGAAGACCGTCACCGGTGGGGTTCCGCCTCCCCGGTGGGACCCCACCGGGGAGGCGGAACCCCACCGGCCTCCCTCACCTGCCGTCGATGAGCCGCAGCGCGAACTCCGGCGAGAAGTGGCCGGCCTGGACCTGCGGGCCGGTGGACGAGCAGCGGCGGTCGTCTTCGTACCGGCCGTCGGAGTCGCCGGGGTTCTTGATCCACAGGTAGAAGGCGGCGCCGCCCTCACCGATCCGGGCGGGCGATCCCAGCTTGCGCAGCGGCGGGTTGCAGAACCCGACCTCCCCGCTGGTCTCGTCGCCGGGGATGCGGTACGCGCCGTTTCCGTTGCGAGAGGTGTCCACGACCCAGGTCGTGTCCACGCCCAGCCGCTCCTTGACGCGGGCGGCGAGCCGGCGGCCGTAGTCGTTGGAGATGTCGGTGGAGTGGTAGTTGGCCACGTTCAGCGCCACGCCGTCGGCCAGGTAGATGCCGGAGCGGCCCAGCAGGTCGGTCATGTCGTTCAGGCCGATCCCCTTGTCCGCCGGGTCGTCCAGGCGGCGTGCGCCCAGCGTCCAGGTCGCGTTGCCGGCGTCGAGGTACGTCTTGACGTACGGGCCCTGCGCGTCGAGGTGCTGGTTGGCGTACCAGAGCATGTCGAAGCGGGCCTCGCGCTGCTCGGGCGTGAGGCAGTTCTGCTCCACGTCGGCCTGGGCCACCGCGTCCGGCTCCAGGATGACGATCGCCGGCCGCTTGCCGATGCCGGCGATGAAGCCGTCCATCCACTCCTTGTAGCGCTTCGCGTCCTCCGCGCCGCCGCCGGATGCGCCGCCGCAGTCGCGGCCGGGGATGTTGTAGGCGACGAGCGTGGGCACCTGGCCGGCGTCCGCGGCCCAGGTGACGTACTGGTCGACGGCCGCGCGCACATCGGTGTTCCAGCCGCCGAACCACTTGACGGTCATCCGGCCGGCCACCCCGGTGCGGATCTTCTCGCGGTCGAGGGTGCCGACGGGGACGGCGGGGTCAGGGGGTGCGTCCAGCCAATTCTGGGCGTTGGACTTCGGGTCGACGAAGAAGCCCTCGCGCGGCGTCGACGTCGTCAGCGAGACGTTGTCGAAAGTGAAGCTGCGGGGCTCCGTCTGCGCGCCGAGCTGGAAGGTGATCTGGCCGCCCTCGCCGGCCGTCGTGTCGATCGTGGAGCGGAAGGTCCACTGGAAGCGCCTGTTCGTGGCGTCCAGGGTGATTTTCCGGCTCAGGGGGGCGGTGAAGTCCCCGCTGGGCTGCTGGACGGACGCCACGATATCCGCTGGAGCCGAGGAGCGGGCGTCGAAGGAGAGGGTGTACAGCGCGCCCTCGCGCAGCCGGACGCCGTTGCGCCCCAGCATTGCGTGGTAGGGCTCGAGCTTTTCGGTGCCCACGGAGGTCTTCAGCGTGCCGCCCGTGTAGTCGGCGCCGGTGCCCGTGGAGGACCACCAGGTGGTGTTCGGCGGGGCGGTGCTGAAGTCGCCTTCCGGGGTGAGCTCGCCGTAGAGCAGCGGTTCGGGCGCGGCGTGGGCGGTGGAGGCCGGCAGCATCACGGACGCTGCCAGCAGGGGTATCGCGGTGACGGAGTACAGCAGGGATCTCATGCGCACCGGTGTCGGTGTCCTTTGCTCGTGAGGATGGGAGAAACGGGTACAGGCACTTCGGCGTCGCCCCCGCGGGAGACGACGGGGGTTCCTCAGAGGAAGGGGCCCTTGCGGAGCACGGTGTTGCCGCCGCCGTCGTGCCAGTCGATCTCGACACCGTCGATGTAGCCGGAGTTGACGACGGTGTAGGCGGAGCCGGTCACGGAGACGCCGCGTGCGGGGGACGCCTTGCTGCGGCCGTCGTCGTTGCTTCCGGGCGTGACGATCAGGCCGTCCGCGAGTACCTTGGCGGCCGAGTCCTGGACCTTCAGCCCGGCGTACCCGCCGCCGCCCAGGTCGTTGTTGCGCCCGTCCCGGTCCAGTCGGCAGCCGGTGAGCTGGAGGATGGCGCGGGCGTTCTTGGCCACGACCTTGACGCCGTCGAACATGCTGCGGTCGGTGGAGCAGCCGACGAACTGGATGACGCCCTCCCAGCCGTGCAGCATGAAGCCGTCGCCGCCCGACCACTCCGCCCGGCAACTGGTGAACGTGGAGTTGCCCGTGCCGGCGATCCACCAGCCGGTCCCGTTGCAGCCGAGCGCGTACACGTCGTGGAAGACGGAGTCGGTGCAGTTGTTCAACGCGATGCCGTAGCTGCCGGTCCACTGCACGGAGACCCGGTCGAAGTGGAGGCAGAAGGGCGCCTGCGGGCCCTTGGGAACGCTGGTGTTGTAGACGGTGTTGATCCCGATGCCGGTGACCTTGCGGATCTGCACGTCCCGCAGTTGGAGGTGCTGGATCTGGCCGACGGCGCGGATGCCGTCGATCTCCGCCCCGTCGCGCGGGAGGTCGCTGCCGTCGATCGTGAGGTCGAAGACGCGGGGCTCGACGGCCCGGAGTGTGTGGCCGCCCCGCAGTTGGTCGAGGATGAGCACGACGGCCTCGCCGGCGAAGTGCGGCAGGGGCTTCAGGCCGAACGGCGGGTCGGCCACATCGTGTTCGTTCTCGCCGGAGCCGTGCGAGCCCCGCAGGGTCACGTAGGGGCCGATCCGCACGGGCGCGCTCGTACGGTACTGGCCGACCGGGAGGTACACGCTGTTGCCCGGTTCGCAGGCGTCCAGCGCCGCCTGGATCGCGGCCGTGTCATCGGTCCGGCCGTCCCCCTTGGCCCCGTACGTCCTGACGTCGTGCCAGCCCGGCGTGGCCGCCGCGACGGGCTCCGCCGCCGCGGCGTTCGGCGCCATGGTCGCCACCGACACGGCGCCCGCCGTCACCCCGCCGAGAAGAAGTCTTCGTGTGCGGTCCATACCGCCACCCCCTGCTATTCGAACACGTGCTCGGTGTGAGCGGTGATCATCCAATCCGAGACACGGGGGGCGTGTCCACCCCCACCGGCGGCCCATCCGGCTGCGCGAGGGGACGAACCCCGGTGTTCCGGTCCGCGGACCGTCTGGTGCCCGCCCCCGCCCCCGCCCCCGTCCCGGCCTCGGTCCCGCACCGGCCGCATGCGGCCGGTGCGGCCCCTTCCGCGGTGCGGTGGTGCGCGGTTACTTCAGGTGGACCAGTCCGTCCGTGGTCAGGGCCGGGCGGCCCGTCGTGCCGACGACGACGATCTTGACCGTGTGCTGGGAGCTGGAGGACCACGACTGCGTCCAGATCGCCTGCCGGTACTGCGTGGTCGAGGACTTCAGGTCCACCGTGGCGGCCTTCTTCCCGTCGACGTAGACGTATGCCTGCCCCGATGTGGCGGCCCGCGACACCACCCAGGCGACCGACCGGCCGGTGAACGTCCAGGTCAGGCTGGCGCCCTTGGCGCTGCTCGAGTACGACTTGCCGCCCAGGTAGCTGCTGGAGGACCTGGTGGTCCACATCCCGCTCCTCCTGGCGGCGGACTCCTGGAGGATCACCGGGGTGCCGGAGACCGAGGCCGCGGCCGTGTTGCCCGCGCGGTCGTACGCCGTCATCTTCCAGGCGGTGGCCGTGCCGGGCTTCGCGGTGTGCGAGGCGCTGACGGTGGTGGGGCCGTACGTCCTGGCGGCGGGCGCGGTGAGCCGGACCTCCTTGAGGGAGGCGGCGTCGGCGGCCTTCCACTTCAGGGTCAGCGGGACGGCGGTGGCGTTCACCGTGCCGGTGCGCAGGGCGAGGGACGGCTTGGTGGAGAAGACCGGCGCGGTGCGGTCGGCGACGACGGTCGCCACCGGGGACAGGGAGGTCTTCCCCGACTGGTGGGTGGCCCGGACCTGGACGGCGTGCTTGCCCACGGCGAGGGTGGCGGCGGCCGAGGTGACGTCGCCCTTGACGGTGGCCACGGGCTGCCCGCCGACGAGGAGTTCGTAACTCTTCACGAGGGCGGCGGGCGTGGTCGCCTTCCAGCCCACGGTGACCTTCGACTGGGTGTAGTACGTGGAGCCGGAAGCGTTCGCCCCGGTCACCGAGGAGATGGTGAGCCCGGCGACGGGACCGGCGGCCAGCGTCCGGATGGCGGGGAGCTGCTGGTACAGCGAGAGGCCGGGGCACTCGGTGGCGAACCCGTCGCGGTGCCCGGAGATCCGCTGGAAGCCGTACTGCTGCCCGGCGACGAACTGCTTGTGGTCCATGTTGTTGCCGTTGGCCCCGGCGGTGAGCTGGACCGTGCCGGCCGGGTCCGCCTTGTACTGCCCGAGCTTCCACGCGGCGACGCGGGCGACGGCGGTGGTGGCGGCGGTCGCGGCCTTGGTGTCGGTGTACATGCCGATCACGGCGATCCCGGCGGTGTCCCGGTTGAAGCCGTAGGTGTGCGCGCCCATCACGGGCCGGTCCACGCCGCCCTTGCGGCCCTCGAAGACCGTGCCGCACTTGTCGACGATGAAGTTGTAGCCGAGGTCCTTCCAGCCGTTCGACTTCACGTGGTACGTGTGCAGGCCGCGCACGATGGCCGCCGAGTCGGCGCAGGAGTACGCGTTGGTCTGCGCGGTGTGGTGGACGAAGACGGCCTTGACCTGGTCCAGGTAGTCGGGCGCCTCGGTGCTCAGCGACTCGTCCGCCTGCCAGCCGGCGCGGGAGACGATCGGCGGCTGCGGAACGGTGGACGGCGGCCCGGGCGTGGACGTCGGTGCCGGCGTCGGGGAGGCGCTGGGCGTCGTCGGCGACGCGGACGGGGTGGGAGACTCGGTGCTCGGGCCGGGGTCGGGGCTCGGCGGGGCGGGCGACTCGGTGGTCGGGGTGGGTGCCGGCTCCTCCGTGGGCGTCTCTCCCGGCTCCTGGGTGGGCGGGGTGGCCGTCGGTTCCTCGCCGGGCGTCGGCTCCTCGCCGGGGGTCTCGTCGACGGCGAACGCGGCAGGTTCGGCGGCGAGGGGGGCCGGGGCGCCGCCCGGATCCACGGTGTCCAGGCGCAACCCGTCGGGCAGTCCGTTCCGCGCACCGCCGGCGGTGGTCACGCGGACCTCGACGCCGTTGGAGGGGCCGACCCAGCGGGGTTCGGTGGTGCCGCGCACACCGGACCGGCCGGCCTCGGTGCGCCCGTCGATCTCGGTGTCGAGCGGCAGCCAGCCGGTCCACTCACCCGTGGCGGCGGAGCGGGTACGGGCCTCGACCCGGCCCGTCACCTTCGCGGCCGGGTCGGTCCAGGTGACGCCGAGCAGGCTGAACGGCGCGGTGTCGCGGCGCGCGAGCGAGGCGGAGCTGCCGTCGGCGGAGGTCTTCAACGAGGCCCGGTGCACCTCGGACTCGACCGGGGCGGACTTGGAGTCCGCCGCCCGCCCGTCGCGGTCGGCGTCGGAGGCGCCGGTCACGCCCTGGAACACCAGGACACCCGTCACGGCCGCCGTGGTGACGGCGGCCGTGGTCCAGACTCTTCGCTGCACTCGCATACGTGTTTCCCCGGGGACGTCGCTGACTGGAAGGCAGGCCGTTCCGACCGGTCGGTCGCCGACCGGGGGCACGACGTCGCCGTCGGCCCGGCCGGTGGGGCGACCCGGGACATGCTTGCGGTGCACATACTTTCATGAGGCCCGGGGAGCGGTACGGGAGCCCCCGGGCCCTGGCGCGTTGCTGCGGGTGGTGCGAGCCGTGCTGCCGGCAACGCGGGTGCCGCGGACGGCTCAGGCGGCGAAGTGGCGGGACAGGGAGTCCCGTTCGTCCCGCTCCACCAGGTCCGGGCGCGTGTAGCGCTCGGCGCGCGCGTGGTAGTCGAAGTCGCCCCGGACGAGCCCCCGGTAGTCCTGGACGCAGCGCTCCAGAGCCTTCCGGGTCGGGCCCTCGATACCCGCCGCCTCGATTTCCTCGAGCAGTTCCTTTTCCGCCCTGCGCACCCGTTCGGCCACCCGTGCCAGTTGAATTCCGGCCTCGTCGACGGCTTCCTGGAGGGTGCATCCCCGGTCGTGCTGAATCAGCCGCACGGCGTTGTGCTCGTAACCGAGCGCCGCTTCCTTCTCGAAGGAGCAGATGTCGTTGCAGAGCCCCGAATGATCGGTGACCGCGTTCCGCAGGGCGATATAGGCGGGCAGGCTCCGGGCGGAATCCGGGAGGTCGATTCCGGCGGTGATCTCGTGCAGGCAGAGAAAGGGCTGCATGGCGACCGAATCGCGGCGGTGCTTGATGAAGTCGGCCCGGCTGGGCACCTGTCCGGCGGCACGCTCCACGGCCTCGGCGTAGTACGTCCACAGCCAGGCGGCGGTGTCCCGCCGGAACTGCCGGTTCCACTGCGGCGACCGGCCGGTGCAGGTCCGGTCCCGCAGACCGGCCAGGGCCCGCTCCATCGGCCCGTTCGGCGCCGCCCCGTCGAAGACGTCCACCAGGCGGGCGATCGCGGCCTCGCACAGGAGGGGATCGCGTCCGGCCGGGCCGTCGTCGAACTCGTCGTCCACGAGGAAAGCCCAGAAGAGCCATTGACAGAACAGGTCGAGATGTTCCTGGGTGGCCTTCGGGAAGATGAGGGAGATCCACAGCTCCGGGCGGGTGCGGATCATTTTCCGGCGTGCCGGGACGGAAAGGTCCAGACCCTCGGATTCGGCCCATTCCCAGGCGGCCTCACGCGTGGCGGCCAAGCCGGGGTGACAGCCGGCACTCTCGAACGGCATGTGAAACGCGGGTAACGTGATCTGGCTCATTGCTGCCCCTCGTCAAATGAATACGGCGGATGACATCCACGGAGCGTTCCGGGTGTCCGCGCAGGGGACGGGCCCGCCCGGAACGGTTGGCCGGGAGCCCGGAGGCCGGACGGCGGAGCGGCCGTGCGAGGTGGGAGGGCCATTGCTGTCCTCCTCCTTCCTCCGCCGGAAGCCGGGATCGCCGGGGCAGGTCGGCCGGCCGGTGGGCGAACGCGTCACCATGGGTGATGCTCAGTCAACCCCGAGTGGGGGGCCGGAGGGAAGCAGGTGTGACCGAAAATGTTTGATCGTCAATAATTCTCTGATCGGTACTGAGCCATCTGTGTACTCCTGGGGCGATGCTCCGGCGTGTCGTCCGCCCTCCGAGGGTGATGGCCCCTGAGCATGTTTCCGGCCTCCGAGGGGCGGTGCCCCGGTGGCATCGTGAGGAGCGGCGGCTCCTGACCCGGCGGGGGAGGGCCGTCTCCCGGTGGTGGACGGTCGGCCCCGCACGGGATGTGTGCGGTCCGCACGTCGGCGGGAAGGGCCCCGGCACAAGGACGAAGCCCCGGCACCGCCGCCCCGGCGAGGGGCTGGACGGTACCGGGGCAGAAGGCCTCCGGGGCCGGCCCGTCACCTCGGCGGCAACAGGGGCCTACGTCTCCGGACGGCCTCGGCAGGCCCTATGCGCGGGTGCGCAGGTCGAACCGGTCCAGGTTCATGACGTGGGTCCAGGATGCCGCGAAGTCCTCGACGAACTTCACGGCCCCGTCCGTGCTGGCGTAGACCTCGGCGAGGGCCCGGAGTTCGGCGTGGGAGCCGAAGGCCAGGTCTGCCCGGCTCGCGGTCCAGCGAGCCGTGCCGGTGGCGGCGTCGCGTCCCTCGAAGACCGTGGGGTCGTGTGCGGCGGGACTCCACGAGGTGTCCTGGTCGAGGAGGTTGACGAAGTAGTCGTTGGTCAGCACGCCGGGGTTCGAGGTGAGCACGCCCAGGGAGGTGCCCTGGTAGGTCACGCCGAGGACCCGCAGCCCGCCGACCAGGGCGGTCATCTGCTGGGCGCTCAGATTGAGCAGGTCGGCCCGGTCGACGAGGCGGTTCTCGGCGGGGACGGTGTCCTTGCCCGCGTAGTTGCGGAACCAGTCGGCCGCGGGCTCCAGGTAGGAGAAGCCGTCGATGTCGGTGTGCTCCTGGCCGGCGTCCACCCGGCCCGGGGTGAAGGCCACCTCGACGTCGTGGCCGGCGTCGGCGGCGGCCTTCTCGACAGCGACGGTGCCGGCCAGGACGATGAGGTCGGCCATGGAGACGCCGTGGCCCGGGGGGCGGGAGGAGTTGAAGTCCGTGCGGATGTCCTCCAGCCGGTGCAGGAGGGCGGACAGCCGGTGCGGTTCGTTGACGGCCCAGCCGTTCTGGGGTTCGAGGCGGATACGGGCGCCGTTGGCGCCGCCGCGCTTGTCGCTTCCGCGGAAGGTGGACGCCGAGGACCAGGCGATCCACACGAGGTCGGTCACCGGGATCCCGGAGTCCAGGAGGCGGGACCTGAGCAGCTCGACGGCATCGTGGTCGAGGACGGCTTCGGTGGGCCGGGGCAGCGGGTCCTGCCAGATGTGCTCCTGCGCGGGGACGTCGGAGCCGAGGTAGCGGGTGATGGGGCCCATGTCGCGGTGGGTCAGTTTGTACCAGGCTTGGGCGAACGCCTCGGTGAACTCCTCGGGGTGTTCGAGGAACCGCCGGCAGATCCGTGCGTAGTCGGGGTCGACCCGCATCGCGATGTCGGTGGTGAGCATCGAAGGGGTACGCCGTGCGGACGGGTCGTGCGGGTCCGGGACGATGTCCTTGCCCTCGCCGTTCTTCGGCTTCCACTGGTGGGCCCCGCCCGGACTCTTCGTCCGCTCCCATGCGTAGCCGAGGAGGATCTCGAAGTAGCGGTTGTCCCAGGAGGTGGGGGTGTCGGTCCAGATGACCTCGAGGCCGCTGGTGACGGTGTCGTTGCCCTTGCCGGACCCGTACGTGCCTTTCCAGCCCAGGCCCTGCTCCTCGATCGGCGCGGCCTCCGGCTCGGGGCCGAGCGTGTCGGAAGGCGCGGCGCCGTGGGTCTTGCCGAAGGTGTGGCCGCCGGCGCACAGGGCGACGGTCTCCTCGTCGTTCATCGCCATCCGGGTGAAGGTCTCGCGGATGTCGGTCGCCGACGCCATGGGGTCGGGGTTGCCCTTGGGGCCTTCGGGGTTGACGTAGATCAGGCCCATCGTGTCGGCGGCGAGCGGTGTTTCGAGCTCGCCGTCGTCCTCGTGCCGTTCATCGGTGAGCCAGACCTTCTCGGGGCCCCAGTAGACGGCCTCGTCCGGGCCCCAGACCTCTTCGCGGCCGCCGCCGAATCCCAGGGGCGTGAAGCCCATCGACTCCAGTGCCACGTTGCCCGACAGCACCATGAGGTCCGCCCAGGACAGCGCGCGCCCGTACTTCTGCTTCACCGTCCACAGCAGGCGGCGGGCCTTGTCCAGGTTGACGTTGTCGGGCCAGGAGTTGACCGGGGCGAAGCGCTGGAGGCCGGCGCCGTTGCCGCCCCGGCCGTCGGTGACGCGGTAGGTCCCGGACAGGTGCCAGGCCATGCGGATGATGAACGGCCCGTAGTGGCCGAAGTCGGCGGGCCACCAGTCCCGGGAGGTGGTCAGCACCTGCAGGATGTCCCGCTTGACGGCCGGCAGGTCGAGCGCGTCGAACGCCGCGGCGTAGTCGAAGCCCTTGCCGTTGGGGTCGGCGCAGTCGGCGTGGCGGCGCAGGACCCCGAGGTCGAGCCTGTCCGGCCACCACTGCTGGATGCCGTCGCCCATGAGCGGGCCCGGCTGCCGCGCCCCCGTGACGGGGCAGCCGCCCGCCGTCGGTTCGGTGTTCGTGGGCAGCGCGTTCATCTCGGCTTGGTCGCGGCTGTCGGGCACGGGCATGCCTTTCGCGTGGGGCGGGAGCAGGACGGACCGCCGTACGAGCGTGCCCCGTCCTCACGGCGGGCGCGCCCGGTCGGGATCGTGTGGTCCGACCGGGGGCGGGCCGCTGGAGGGGCGGTTCGCGCCGCCGGCCGACGGAACGGCGGTCGCGCATGACCACGCAAACACGCCGGATGCCGGTCGACCACCGCAGGCCGCCCGGACTGGCCCGTCCGGGCGGTGCCGCCGCAGGACCGCCGCGGGAAGCATGCTGGTCGGCCGCCCCGCCCAGCCCCCGAGGGTTCACCGCGGACCCGCCCCAGCGGGGTGTCGGGCTCCGGGCGGTCCCGTGCCGGACCACGCCTCGCGTGCCCGGCCCGGAGGGGTACGCGAGGCGAGGTCCGGAGGTCAGGCGGCGAAGGACAGCAGGCTGTGTCGCCCCTGTCTCAGGGGAGCTTCCGCAGCCGCACGGCCTTGTCTCGAGCGTCCTGGCGTCGGGGCTGAACGCCAGGGGGGGGCAGAGCTCCGTGTGCCGCACCGTCCACCGCCGACTCCACTCCTCGTGTCCTGACCCTCCGTCATGACGGGCGAGGCGCCGGTGGAGCCGCCGCGCATCCGGGTGGTCGGCGTCCTCGCGCCGTGAAGGGCGGGAGTCCTTCCGGAAACGCTGTCCTCTGGGCAGGTCGATATCTGTGGCCGTGGCATCAGAATTCAACGCGCCGCGCCGGAAGTGTTTTTGCCGCAGCGGGGCGAACGGAATTATTCACCGTACGCGGATCATTTCGGCGTGCTACTGTCGATCCCAGTTGCAGTTGTGGTTCCCACACTTCAAGCTTCTGGCGGGACATGGTCCGGCCGGTGGAAGCTTCCTGATATTTCCGGTTTCCTTCCGGGCGGGGCATCATCACGGCGACGCGGCATCCGTGCATGGCGGATTCCGGCGTACCTGCCCCCCGAAGGAGATATGACATGGCGTCAGGCACTGTGAAGTGGTTCAACGCGGCCAAAGGTTTCGGTTTCATCGAGCAGGACGGTGGCGGCGCCGACGTGTTCGCCCACTTCTCGAACATAGCCGCCCAGGGCTTCCGCGAGCTGCTCGAAGGCCAGAAGGTCACGTTCGACATCGCTCCGGGCCAGAAGGGCCCGACGGCCGAGAACATCGTTCCCGCCTGACGCGTACTTCGGAGCTGGGGCCCGCATCCTTCGGGGTGCGGGCCCCAGCTCCGGGCATTCTTCCGGAGTGATGCCATCAGTGGCAGAACCTCCGCCCGGTGTCTTTTCGATACCCACTCCTTCCCGGTCCCGCCCGTCGATGGCGCTGGATTTCCCGCCCCTGCGGCGTCACTCATTCCATGGCCTGCATCCCGTTCCGGGAAAAGTCGCAGTTCCCATGTGATTTCTTATTTCGCTCGGCCCGTTCCTGTGATTCCCCGCGCTGTTTCTCCGCAGCGGGAATTCCTTGATACGTGCCGCATCAAGGAAGGTTCCGCATGAACCCCACACGTACGAGCAACCGCTCTTCCCGCACCGCCGGCCGTACCGCAGAATCCGGCCGGGGCGGCAGCCGCTTCAGCTCGACCGCCTCCGCCCGTTCCGCCGCTCCGGCCCGCTCCGGCGGTTCGGGCCGCGCGGCTGCCCGTGGGCGGCGGCCCGCCGCCGTCCAGGGCGAGTTCGCTCTGCCGGTCACGGTCACCCCCGCGCTGCCCGCCGTCGAGACGTTCGCCGGCCTCGACATGCCGGCGCCGCTGCTGGCGGCGCTGACCGCGCAGGGGGTGAGCGTTCCGTTCCCGATCCAGGGGGCGACGCTGCCCAACACCCTCGCGGGCCGCGACGCCCTGGGACGCGGGCGCACCGGCTCCGGCAAGACCCTCGCTTTCGGCCTGGCCCTGCTGGCCCGTACCGCCGGCCGGCGTGCGGAGCCCCGCCGGCCGCTGGCCCTGGTCCTCGTGCCGACGCGTGAGCTGGCCCAGCAGGTGACCGACGCCCTGGCTCCCTACGCCCGTTCGGTGAGGCTGCGCATGGCCACCGTCGTCGGCGGTATGTCGATCGGCAGGCAGGCCGGTGCGCTGCGTGGCGGTGCCGAGGTCGTCGTGGCGACGCCGGGCCGGCTCAAGGACCTCATCGAACGTGGTGACTGCCGGCTCGACCAGGTCACGATCACCGTTCTGGACGAGGCCGACCAGATGGCCGACATGGGCTTCATGCCCCAGGTCACCGAGCTTCTGGACCAGGTGCGGCCCGAGGGCCAGCGCATGCTGTTCTCCGCCACCCTGGACCGTAACGTCGACCGCCTGGTCCGCCGCTACCTCAGCGACCCGGTCGTCCACTCCGTCGACCCCTCCGCCGGTGCGGTCACGACGATGGAGCACCACGTCCTGCACGTCCACGGCACCGACAAGCACCGGACGACGACCGAGATCGCGGCGCGCGACGGCCGGGTGATCATGTTCCTGGACACCAAGCGCGCGGTGGACAAGCTCACCGACCACCTGCTGGCCAGCGGTGTGAGGGCCGCGGCCCTGCACGGGGGGAAGGCGCAGTCGCAGCGCACCCGGACCCTGTCCCAGTTCAGGAGCGGACACGTCACCGTGCTCGTGGCCACGAACGTCGCCGCACGCGGTATCCACGTCGACAACCTCGACCTCGTCGTCAACGTGGACCCGCCGACCGACCACAAGGATTACCTCCACCGCGGCGGCCGTACCGCGCGGGCAGGGGAGTCCGGCAGCGTCGTCACCCTGGTCACCCCCGGCCAGCGCCGGGACATGACCCGCCTCATGACCGCCGCCGGCATCGTGCCCCGGACCACGCGGGTCAGCTCCGGCGACGAGGCGCTCGGCCGCATCACCGGAGCCCGGACCCCTTCCGGTGTTCCGGTGACGATCACCGCGCCGGTGGTCGAACGGCGCAGGCGCGGTACGTCCGCCCGCGGCCGGCGCAGCCCCGCCTCCGCGGCCCGGCGCGTGACCGCGCACCAGTCCTCCTTCGACGCGGTCGCCTGAGAACTCCGCGATCCGGAAACATGCCCGCCGCCGCAGGAGGCACCCTGTGACGCCGATCCGGACGCGATCCCGAACGACGCCCGCCACCCCGGCCGAGGTCGGGCACCCGCTGCGCCCTCGATGCCCTGCCCGTGGTCGACGAACAAGGCGGTGCCGTGGGCTTCCTCGCCCTCGCCCGCCGAGCCGCCCCGCCCCGGCGGAACCACTCCCTCTCCGTTCCTCTCCCTGTGAGGCACCATGCGCTGTGTCATCGCCCGCTTCCCGTTCGAGCTGACCAGGAGCGGCGTCCTGGAGACGATGAAGGGCGTCAAACCCGAGCACGCCGCCGGCGGGTCCGTGATCATCGGCCGACGCACCTACCCCGTCAAACAGGTCGGACAGGTCATCACACGCCAGGACCGCCGCGACTTCAGCGCGGGAGAAGTCCTGCGGGCCATGGCCCAGCTCGGCTTCACCTGCCGGGACGTGGCCCCGGCCGCCGCGCCCCCTCGGGTCCTCACCCCGGTGCAGCGGGCTTCCGCGCTGCTCGGCACCCCTGTGGCCGCCTGAGCGACGGGCAGGCGTGAGGCGGCCGCAGTCGGACAGCGCCGACGGGCCGGGCCTTCCCGCTGTGCGAGCGGGAGGCCCCTGCCGTGCCGTACGCGCGGGAGGACCAGGGCGGCGCTGAGCAGCTGAGTGAGGCAAAAGACCTGATCAGGGCCTAGAACCTCAGCACTCGATGATGTTCACCGCGAGCCCGCCCCGCGCCGTCTCCTTGTACTTCACGCTCATGTCCGCCCCGGTCTCCTTCATGGTCTTGATGACCTTGTCGAGGGAGACCTTGTGGCTGCCGTCGCCGCGCAGCGCCATCCGCGCCGCCGTGACCGCCTTCACCGCCGCCATGCCGTTGCGCTCGATGCAGGGGATCTGGACGAGGCCGCCGACCGGGTCGCAGGTCAGGCCCAGGTTGTGCTCCATGCCGATCTCGGCGGCGTTCTCCACCTGCTCGGGGGAGCCGCCGAGGACCTCGGCCAGGGCGCCGGCCGCCATGGAGCAGGCGGAGCCGACCTCGCCCTGGCAGCCGACCTCAGCGCCGGAGATGGAGGCGTTCTCCTTGAAGAGCATGCCGATCGCGCCCGCCGCGAGGAGGAAGCGCACGACGCTGTCCTCCTTCTCCGCCTCGGTGCAGCCGCCCGCCGCGAAGTTCATGTAGTAGTGCAGCACGGCCGGGATGATGCCCGCCGCACCGTTGGTGGGGGCGGTGACGACGCGCCCGCCCGCCGCGTTCTCCTCGTTGACGGCCATCGCGTAGAGGGTGATCCACTCCATCGCGTGGGCCTGCGGGTCGCCCTCGGCACGCAGCTGGCGGGCCGAGTTCGCGGCGCGGCGGCGGACCTTCAGGCCGCCGGGGAGGATGCCCTCGCGGGACATGCCGCGCGAGACGCACGCCTGCATGACGCGCCAGATGTCCAGCAGCCCGGAGCGGATCTCCGCCTCGGTGCGCCAGGCCAGCTCGTTCTCCAGCATCATCGAGGAGATGGACAGGCCGGTCTCCCGCGAGAGCCGCAGCAGCTCGTCGCCGGTACGGAACGGGTGCTTGAGGACCGTGTCGTCCGGGACGATCGGGTTCTCGCCGGCCACCGCGTCCTCGTCGACGACGAAGCCGCCGCCGACCGAGTAGTACGTCTTCTCCAGGAGCGGCGCGCCCTCGGCGTCGTGCGCGAGGATCGTCATGCCGTTGGCGTGGTACGGGAGCGCCTTGCGGCGGTGCAGGACCAGGTCGTCGTCGAAGGCGAACGGGATCTCGTGCATGCCCAGCAGATTGATCCGGCCGGTGGCGCGGATCTCCTCCACCCGGCCGTCGGCGGACTCCACGTCCACGGTCTGGGGCGATTCGCCCTCCAGCCCGAGCAGGACCGCCTTGGGCGTGCCGTGCCCGTGGCCGGTCGCGCCGAGGGAACCGTACAGCTCGGCCCGTATCGAGGCGGTGTGCGCGAGCAGCCCCTCGTTCTTCAGGCGGCGCGCGAACATCCTGGCGGCGCGCATCGGCCCCACCGTGTGGGAGCTGGACGGGCCGATGCCGATCGAGAACAGGTCGAAGACCGAGATGGCCACGGGGGAACTCCTTGGGGGGTGGGAAGACGCCGTTGTCTGCCGGGGTGGTGCGGGGACAATCGGGGGCAAGTGGGGTGACGGAGGACAAGGGTCGGGGCACCGCGCTCACTCGTCCAGTGTGCGCGGTGCCCCGTCGAGATGCGCGGAACCGCAGGCCAGGTGCTACTTCAGGCCGGGGTACAGCGGGAACTTCTCGGCCAGCGCGACCACGCGGGCCTTGAGGTCGTCCGCGTCGTACGACGGCTTGAGGGCGGCGGCGATGATCTCCGCCACCTCCGTGAACTCCTCGGCGCCGAAGCCGCGGGTGGCCAGCGCCGGGGTGCCGATCCGCAGGCCCGAGGTGATCATCGGGGGACGCGGGTCGTTCGGGATGGCGTTCCGGTTGACCGTGATGCCCAGCTCGTGGAGCCGGTCCTCGGCCTGCTGGCCGTCCAGCTCGGAGTTGCGCAGGTCGACCAGGACCAGGTGGACGTCGGTGCCGCCGGAGAGGACGGAGACGCCGACCTCGGTGACGTCCGGCTGGACCAGGCGCTCGGCCAGGATGCGCGCGCCGTCCAGGGTGCGCTGCTGGCGCTCCTTGAACTCCTCGCCCGCCGCGACCTTGAACGAGACCGCCTTGGCCGCGATCACGTGCTCCAGCGGACCGCCCTGCTGTCCCGGGAAGACCGCGGAGTTGATCTTCTTGGCCAGCTCCTGGGTGGAGAGGATCACTCCGCCGCGCGGACCGCCGAGGGTCTTGTGCGTGGTGGTGGTGACGACGTGGGCGTGCGGCACCGGGTTGGGGTGCAGCCCGGCCGCGACCAGACCCGCGAAGTGCGCCATGTCGACCATCAGGTACGCGCCGACCTCGTCCGCGATGCGGCGGAAGGCGGCGAAGTCCAGCTGGCGCGGGTAGGCGGACCAGCCGGCCACGATCAGCTTCGGCTGGGACTCCTTGGCGAGGCGCTCGACCTCCTCCATGTCCACGACACCGGTCTCGTCGACGTGGTAGGGGACCACGTTGTAGAGCTTGCCGGAGAAGTTGATCTTCATGCCGTGGGTCAGGTGACCACCGTGGGCCAGGTTCAGGCCCATGATCGTGTCGCCCGGCTTCAGCAGCGCGAACATCGCGGCGGCGTTCGCCTGCGCGCCGGAGTGCGGCTGCACGTTCGCGGCCTCGGCGCCGAACAGCGCCTTGATCCGGTCGATCGCGATCTGCTCGACGACGTCGACGTGCTCACAACCACCGTAGTAGCGGCGGCCCGGGTAGCCCTCGGCGTACTTGTTGGTGAGGACGGAGCCCTGTGCCTCCATGACGGCGACCGGAGCGAAGTTCTCCGAGGCGATCATTTCGAGGGTGGACTGCTGACGGTGGAGCTCGGCGTCGACGGCGGCGGCGACGTCCGGGTCCAGCTCGTGGAGGGAGGAGTTCAGAAGCGACATCAGGGGGTCCCTTGGGTCTCAGTTGCCGGAGAACGCGGTGTACTCGTCGGCGGAGAGCAGATCGGCCGGCTCCTCCGCGACGCGCACCTTGAACAGCCAGCCGCCCTCGAAGGGAGCGGAGTTCACCAGCGAGGGGTCGTCCACGACGTCCTGGTTGGCCGCCGTCACCTCGCCGGTCACCGGCGAGTACAGGTCGCTGACGGACTTGGTCGACTCCAGCTCCCCGCAGGTCTCGCCCGCGGTCACCGTGTCACCGACCTCCGGGAGCTGGGCGTAGACGACGTCACCGAGGGCGTTGGCCGCGTACTCCGTGATGCCGATGGTGGCCACGCCGTCCTCGACGGCCGACAGCCACTCGTGCTCCTTGCTGTACCGCAGCTGCTGGGGGTTGCTCATGACCTGAATTCTCCTGTACGCGGGGGAGTGCTGATGAACGGTGGTCTTACGGGGTGAGACGGAGGTACGTCACTTCCGTGACGGGCTCGGGCGGCCGAGAACGCGCCCGCCCCTCCGGGATATCACTTCTGGCGCTTGTAGAACGGCAGCGCGACGACCTCGTACGGCTCGTGCGTGCCGCGGATGTCCACGCCCACGCCCCCGGTGCCGGGGGCGGCGAAGGCGGCGTCCACATAGGCCATGGCGATCGGCTTGCCCAGGGTCGGGGACGGGGCGCCGGAGGTGACCTCGCCGATCACCTTGCCGTCGGCGACCACGGAGAAACCGGCGCGCGGGACCCGGCGGCCCTCGGCGACCAGGCCGACGAGCTTGCGCGGCGGGGCGGTCTCGGCGCGCTCGGCGGCGGCCTTCAGCGCCTCGCGGCCGACGAAATCGCCCTCCTTCTCGAACTTCACGACCCGGCCCAGGCCCGCGTCGAACGGGGTGAGCGCCGTCGTCAGCTCGTGCCCGTACAGCGGCATGCCCGCCTCCAGGCGCAGCGTGTCCCGGCAGGAGAGGCCGCAGGGGATCAGCCCGTGCGGGGCGCCGGCCTCGGTCAGCGCCCGCCACAGCTGCTCGGCGTGCTCGGGGGCGACGAACAGCTCGAAGCCGTCCTCGCCGGTGTAGCCGGTACGGGCGATGAGGGCCGGGACCCCGGCGACCGTGCCCGGCAGACCCGCGTAGTACTTCAGCCCGTCCAGGTCGGCGTCGGTGACGGCCTTCATGATGGCGGGCGACTCGGGGCCCTGCACCGCGAGCAGCGCGTACGCGTCCCGGTCGTCGCGCACCTCGGCGTCGAAGCCCTCGGCGCGGGCGGTCAGCGCGTCCAGCACGATCTGCGCGTTGCCCGCGTTGGCGACCACCATGTACTCGGCTTCGCCCAGGCGGTAGACGATCAAATCGTCCACGATCCCGCCGTCCTCCTGGACGATCATCGTGTAGCGGGCCCGGCCGCTGCCGATGGTGGCGATGTTGCCCACCAGCGCGTAGCTCAGGAAGGCGGCGGCCTCCGGCCCGGAGACGGTGATCTCGCCCATGTGCGACAGGTCGAAGAGACCGGCGCGGGTGCGGACGGCGTTGTGCTCGTCGCGCTCGCTCGCGTACCGCAGCGGCATGTCCCAGCCCGCGAAGTCGGTCATGGTGGCGCCCAGCGAGCGGTGCAGCGCGTCGAGGGCGGTGAGACGGGGGGCGGTGCTCATGGGCATGGCTCCAGGGCATGACGACGTCAGGACGGAAATCCTCCCCATCTGTCATCGGAACCTGAGAGGTTCGCCGACAGCCCCTGACGGGGTGTGCCCCGGAGGGCGCCCTTGTTCAGGGGGCTCGGCTTGCACCTTGGGTGGAGCCGCCTGAGCGGCCCGCTTTTCAGATCTGCCTCATCCGCGCGGTACGGGGCCTGAGAGATTCAAGGGAGGATCTTGCTCCTTCGGCGCCCGGCCCACGGTGGGGCCGGAACTCTCCCGCGCGGATTCGAACGGCCGGTATGCAGTTGGCGCGGCCATCATCGCACGCATTCCGGCGGAGCGGGAGGCCGGTCCTCGACGCCTGCCCGGACGGCGAGGACGGTTGTGCCGCCTTGCCAGTTCTTTACACTTCAGGAACAGGTGTGGGCGGCCCGACGGCAGGGGGATGGGCGATGACGTTACAGCGGTCGGCACCGACAGCGGGGGTCGCGCACGGCGCGCTGCCCGCACAGTCCGGCGCACCCGTACGGGAGCTTCCGCCGGACGGCGCGCCGGTGGTACGGGATCTGCGCGGGCGCGCGGGCCTGGTCCCCTACACCCTCGATTTCCCGCCTGGCGACATCGTGGTGGTCTCCGGCCTGCCCGGCAGCGGGAAGTCCACCCTCATCCGCCAGGCCGCGCAGGGCCGCGCCGTCGACTCGCAGAACACCCGCGACAGCTGGGCCGACGCCCTGCCCGCGGCGCTGCCCTACGCCCTCTACCGCCCCCTGGTCCGCGCCGCGCACTACCTCGGCCTCCGCCGTGCCCTGCGCGCCGGTGAATCGGTCGTCGTGCACGACTGCGGGACCCAGACCTGGGTACGCCGCTGGCTCGCCCGGCACGCCGCGCGCCGGGGCCGCACCCTCCACCTCGTCCTGCTCGACGTGACGCCCGACGTCGCGCGGCAGGGGCAGCGCGAGCGCGGGCGCGGCGTCTCCGGCTACGCCTTCGCCCGCCACCGGCACGCGGTGGCCCGGCTGCTCCGCGACACCGAGCAGGGGCTGCTGCCCGCCGGCTGCGCCTCCGCCGTGCTGCTGGACCGCCCGGCGGCGGGGGCGCTCGCCCGGATCGCCTTCACGGAGGCCGGGGCTTCCGCCGCCCGCTGAGGTTAAGGTGCTGGCCGGAGCAGGGCCACCGTGCGCGGCGGCCCCGGCGGTGGAGAGAGGCGCAGAGGCAGTGGACATTCCGGCACCCGCACCGGCACACCCCCAGCAGGGGTGGCCCGCCAACGAGCTCGAAGAGGTGCTCAGCGCCTCGCTCGGCGTCCCGGACGCGGGCGGCCGCCTCGTCGAGGTGCTCGGCCGCAGTTCCGTCTGGGTACCGCTGCCGAACGGCGGCAGCCCCGCCGGCGCCGACCTCGACCTGCCGATGATGGAGATCGACGGCGCGGCGTTCGTCCCCGTCTTCAGCTCCGAGGCGCAGTTCCTCAGCTGCGTCGGAAGCCATATGTCCTTCGCCGTCGCGCCCGCCCGCGACTTCGCCCGCGGCCTGCCCCCGCAGGTCGGCATCGCCGTCAACCCCGGCGGCGCCGTCGGCATACCGCTTCCGCCGCCCGCCGTCGCCGAACTGTGCCGGACCGGCCGTACCGCGCTGGACGGGCCGGCCTCCGGCGGCCGCGTGCGGCTGTTCGAGCCGGACTGGCAGCAGGACCCGGTCGACTTCCTCTCCGCCGTGTCCGAGGAGTTCGAGGCCACCGGGGTGGTCAGCACCGCCCGCCGGACGCTGGCCAGCATCGAGGGCGGCGACCCGGTCCTCTTCGTCGGCGTCGAGTTCGCCGGCTGGGACGGGGCGGGCCAGAGCGTCCCCATGGACGCCATCGGCCGGGCGCTCGGCCGGGTCCAGGTCCCCTGGCCGGTCAACCTGGTCCTGCTCGACGTGGCCCAGGACCTGGTGGGTGACTGGATGCGGGAGAAAGTACGCCCGTTCTACCGGCGCGCGGGCCACTGAACCACCGGCGCGCGGGCGGCTGAACCGCGGACCCGCGCCACGGCACCGGCCGGCGGGCCGCCTCGGTCGGCCTGACCTCGCCGGACCGCGACGTCAAGCCGGTGCCCCCGTCGGCGCATAAGCTGGTTGGATGGCGAAGCCGCTCCCGTGGGCCCGGAGCGGCGTGAAACCGATGGAACGACGAGGGGCGGAACCCAGAGTGAGCGCGTCGGGCACTGCGGCGGCAGGGCAGGTCGAGCACATGCTGCGCCAGGTGACCCCCGGCCGGTACGACAGTTACGAGGCGCTGCTCGCCGCCCTCGCCGACGGCCGGGTCTGGATGCTGCTCTGGCACGGCACGGCGGGGTCGCCGGACGCCCAGTACGGCAACATGGAGGTCGAGGGCCTGGGGTACGCCCCCTGTGTCACCTCCGCCCAGGAGCTCTCCGCCAGTGGCTGGAGCCGGGCCCACGAGCTGGTCACCGGACGCGACATCGCCCGCGCCCTGTTCCCCGACCGCTGGGGCATCTGGCTGAACCCCCACGCCCCCGGCGGCGGCGTCGGCATCCCCTGGCTCGATCTGCGGCGGATCGCCACCGGCCTGGACCGGCTGCCCGCCGGGCCGCTCCGGATCTCCGACCCCGCGATCGAACTCCCGCAGTTCTACGCCCTGCTCACCCAGAACGCCCACCGCACCCCCGCCATCCGCTCCCTGCGCCGGGCCTGGGTGCACCCCGCGGTCGGCGTCCCGTACCTCGCGATCGGCCTCGACCTCTACGACACCGGCCGCGCCTCCGTGGAAGCGGTGCGCGCGATGATGAGCCAGTCGGTCGCGGCGGTCCCCGAGGGGCTGCCGGTCTCCACCGTCGCGCTGTCCGACGAGTACGACCCGGTCGGCATGTGGCTGCGCGCCAACGCCCGCCCGTTCTACGACCGTGAGGCCCACGGCCCGGCCGTCGCGCCCCCCGCCCCCGGCTACGGCTACCCGCCGCAGGCCCGCTGAGCCCGGAGGCCCCGCGCCGCCGGACCCCGCGCGGCGGGGCGCTGCGCCGCGTCGGCCGCCCTCGCTGAGCTGCGACGGGCGACAGATCCGGCCATCGGGCGACGAACGCCCGCTGATGTCCGGCTTGTTAACTTCCCTCGGGAGGATGTCCCGGAACTGGACGGTTTGTTAACTGTCCGGGTCTCGACTAGGTATCACCGCTATCCGGACTGTTCTCTTGCGATGTACCCCGTCTGTAGTGTGCGGCCATCAAACCTCACCACATGGCGAACCAGGGGTGGACCCATGCGCATATTCAAGTCCCGGGCCGTCCGGGCGATCACGACAGCGGTCGCTGTCGGTCTGGTCGCCACGGGCTGTTCCAGCGAGCGGGACGAGGGCGGCTCCAAGGGGGGCGACAAGGACACCTTCGTCTTCGCCGGAGCCGGTGACCCCGGTTCCCTCGACCCGGCCCTCGCCAGCGACGGCGAGACGTTCCGCGTCACCCGTCAGGCCTTCGAGGCGCTCCTGGAGCACGAGCCCGGCGGCAGCAAGCTCGTCGGCGGTCTCGCCGAGAAGTGGTCGAGCGACGAGGCCGGCAAGGTCTGGACGTTCAACCTGCGCCAGAACGTCAAGTTCCACGACGGCGAGGCGTTCAACGCCGCCGCGGTCTGCGCGAACTACGACCACTGGTTCAACTGGAAGGGCACGTACCAGTCCAGCGCGGTCTCCTACTACTGGCAGTCCATCATGGGCGGGTTCGCGAAGAACGAGGACGCCGAGGCGCCCAAGGCGAACTACAAGTCCTGCACCGCCAAGGACGAGAACACCGCCGTCATCGAGGTGAACGAGCCGTCGGCGAACCTGCCGGGCGGATTCTCCCTCCAGGCGCTGGCGATCCACTCGCCGAAGGCCATCAAGGAGTACGAGAAGCAGGACGCGAGCGCCAAGGGCGACGCGATCACGTACCCCAAGTACAGCCAGGAGGCCGGCACGGTCGCCGGTACCGGCCCGTACAAGATCACGAAGTGGAACAAGGGGAACAAGGAAGTCTCCCTCACCCGCTTCGACGACTACTGGGGCGCCAAGGCCAAGGTGAAGAACCTGGTCTTCCGCACCATCTCCACCGAGGAGACCCGCCGCCAGGCGCTCCAGGCGGGTGACATCGACGGCTACGACCTGGTCGCGCCGGCCGATGTGACGACGCTGGAGAAGCAGGGTTACGAGGTTCCGACCCGTGACGTCTTCAACATCTTCTACATCGGCATGAGCCAGTCGTCGAACCCGGCGCTGAAGAAGCCCGAGGTCCGTCAGGCGATCACGCACGCCATCGACCGCGAGAACCTCGTCAACACCCAGCTGCCCGAGGGCGGCAAGGTCGCGACCCAGTTCATGCCCGACACGGTCGCCGGCTTCTCGGACAAGGTGAAGACGTACCCGTTCGACACCGCCAAGGCGAAGAGCCTCCTCAAGCAGGCCGGCGAGGAGAAGCTGAGCATCGACTTCTGCTACCCGACCGAGGTCACCCGCCCGTACATGCCCGCTCCGCAGGACATGTTCGAGCTGATGAAGGCCGACCTGGAGAAGGCCGGCATCACCGTCAAGCCGAAGGCCATGAAGTGGGCCCCGGACTACCTGGACGCCACCGAGGCGGGCTCCTGCGCCCTGCACATGCTCGGCTGGACCGGTGACTTCAACGACGGCTACAACTTCATCGGCACCTGGTTCGCCGGACCGGACAAGCAGTGGGGCTTCAAGGACCAGAAGGTCTTCGACGCCGTGAACGCCGCTTCCGAGGTCACCGACCCGGCCGCCCGCACCGAGGCCTACAAGAAGGCCAACGAGGCGATCATGGAGTACGTCCCGGGCGTGCCGATCTCGTCGTCGCCCCCGGCCATCGCGTTCGCCAAGAACGTCAACCCGCCGAAGGTCTCCCCGCTGACGCAGGAGAACTTCGCCGAGGTCTCCTTCAAGTAATCGCACACCAGCGGGTCCGCCCGGCCACAGCAACCAGGTGGCCGGGCGGACCCGCATCGACGCACGTGAGAAAGGGGCATGCGGGGTGCTGCGACTCGTCGTCAGAAGACTTCTCCAGCTCATTCCCACCCTGCTCGGCCTGTCGGTCCTGCTGTTCCTCTGGCTGAACCGACTGCCCGGCGGACCCGCCACAGCGATCCTGGGCGAGCGGGCCACCGAAGCCGAAGTGGCGAGAATCAACCGTGCACTCGGGCTCGACGAGCCGGTGCACGTCCAGTACTGGCGCTTCCTCAAGCGCATCTTCGAGCTCGATCTCGGAACCTCCACCCAGACCGGGCAGCCGGTGTGGGACGAATTCACCCGCGCCTTCCCCGCCACCGTGGAGCTGAGCCTCGCGGCGATCCTGATCGCCGTCGTCGTGGGCATCCCGATGGGCTACCTCGCGGCCAAGCACCGCGGCGGCTGGCTGGACGTCGCCTCGGTCTCCGGATCGCTGCTCGGCATCTGCATCCCGGTCTTCTTCCTGGCCGTGCTGCTGCGCGGGATCTTCTCCGTCCAGCTGCAGTGGTTCCCGAGCCAGGGACGGCTCGACTCCGACATCAACGCCACCGACGTCACCGGATTCGCCGTCCTGGACGGCCTGTTGACCGGCGAGTTCGACGCGAGCTGGAACGCGATCATGCACCTGATCCTGCCCGCCGTCGCGCTGGCCTCGATCCCGCTCGCCGTCATCGTCCGGATGACCCGCGCCAGCGTCCTGGAGGTGCTCGGCGAGGACTACATCCGTACCGCCGAGTCCAAGGGCCTCGACAAGAGGACCGTGCGCGGACGCCACGTACTGCGCAACGCCCTGCTGCCCGTGATCACCGCGGTCGGCCTGCTGACCGGCAGCCTGCTCTCCGGTGCGGTGCTCACCGAGTCCGTCTTCGACTTCGGCGGCATCGGCTCCTTCATCCGTACCGCGATCGACGGCCGGGACTACCCGGTCCTCGTCGGGTTCATCCTCTTCATCGCGATGGTGTACGTGCTGATCAACCTGCTGGTCGACCTCGCGTACAGCATCATCGACCCCAGAGTGCGGGTGCACTGACGTGACGATCCTGACCAACAAAGCAGACAAGATCGACCGTCTCGCCGAGCTGACGCAGAGCTCCGAGGCCGTCACCGGCAACAGCCTGTGGCGCGAGGCGTTCCGCCGGATGCGCTCCAGCAAGATGGCGATCATCGGCGCGGTCATCATCGGCGCGTTCGTCCTCGTCGCCATCGTCGGGCCCATGCTCGCCCCGCACGGCCCCACCGCCCAGAACTGGCGCAGCGAGGTCTTTCCCAACCAGGGCAAGTTCGTCGGCATGCGCGGCGAGAACTGGTTCGGCCTGGACCACCTGGGCCGCGACATGTTCTCCCGCTGGCTCGTCGGGGCCCGGCAGACGCTGCTCGTCGGCGTCGTCTCCATGCTCATCGGCCTGATCGTCGGCGCCCTGGTCGGCGTGCTCTCCGGAGCCGCCGCCACCCTCGGCGGCAAGGCCGGACAGCGCGTCGACACCGTGATCATGCGCTGCACCGACATCATGCTGTCGCTGCCCTCGCTGCTGCTCGCCGTCTCCATCGCCGCCGTGCTCGGCCAGTCGCTGACCACCGTGATGATCGCCGTGGGTGTCGTCCAGATCCCCATCTTCGCCCGCCTGCTGCGCGGTTCGATGCTGGTGCAGGGCGGCGCCGATTACGTGCTCGCCGCGAAGGCGGTCGGCATCCGGCGCAAGCGGATCGTGCTCACGCAGATCCTGCCGAACTCGCTGAGCCCCGTGATCGTCCAGGCCACGCTGAGCCTGGCGACCGCGATCATCGAGGCCGCGGCCCTGTCGTACCTGGGCCTCGGCAACCCCGACCCGGCCGTTCCCGAGTGGGGCGTGATGCTCTCCCAGGCGCAGCGCTTCTTCGACAACGAGCCGATGATGGCCGCCTATCCGGCCATCGGGATCATCATCACCGCCCTCGGCTTCACCCTGCTCGGCGAGGCCATGCGCGAAGCCCTCGACCCGAAGTTGCGAGGCTGAAGTCCCATGTCACTGCTCTCCGTTGAGGAACTCAGCGTCACCTTCACCGCCCGCGGCCGCAAGGACGCCACGGCCGTGGACGGCGTCTCCTTCACCGTCGACCAGGGTCAGGTCGTGGGCCTGGTCGGCGAGTCGGGCTGCGGTAAGTCCGTCACCTCGCTCGCCCTGATGGGGCTGCTGCCCCGCAAAGGCGTGCGGATCGGCGGCCGCGCCGAGTTCGACGGCCGGGACCTGCTGACGCTGAACGAGCGCAAGCTGCGCGACCTGCGCGGCAGCCAGCTCGCGATGATCTTCCAGGACCCGCTCTCCTCGCTGAACCCGGTCGTCCCGATCGGCGTCCAGGTCACCGAGATCCTCCAGCGCCACCGCGGGCTGAAGGGCGAGAAGGCCCGCAAGGAAGCGGCCTCGCTGCTCGACCGGGTCGGCATCCCCGACCCGGCGCGGCGGCTCAAGGAGTACCCGCACCAGCTCTCCGGCGGTATGCGCCAGCGCGCGCTGATCGCCATGGCGGTCGCCTGCGCGCCCCGGCTGCTGATCGCCGACGAGCCGACGACGGCCCTGGACGTGACCATCCAGGCGCAGATCCTGGAGCTCCTGAAGGAGCTGGTCGACCAGCAGGGCACCGCCCTGCTGATGATCACGCACGACCTCGGGGTCGTCGCCGGCCTCTGCGACGAGGTCAACGTCCTGTACGCCGGACGGGCGGTGGAGTCGGCGGGCCGCCGCGAGCTGTTCGCGCACCCCACCCACCCGTACGCGCACGGGCTGCTCGGCTCCATCCCGCGCCTGGACGCACCGCGCGGCGAGCCGCTCAACCCGATCCGCGGGTCCATCAACGACAAGATCGCCTGGGCCGACGGCTGCGCGTTCGCACCCCGGTGCGACCACTACACGATGGAGTGCCTGACCGGCACCCCCGAACTGACCGAACCACGCACGGCCGGCCACCAGGTGCGCTGCGTCAACCCGGTCCTGCCCAAGGCGGAGGTCCCGGCATGAGCCTTCTCGAACTGGACGACGTCAAAGTCCACTTCCCGGTCAAGAAGGGCCTCTTCTTCGACCGTACGGTGGGCCACGTCTACGCGGTCGACGGCGTCTCGCTGACCATCGAGGCCGGCCAGACGTACGGCCTGGTCGGCGAGTCGGGCTGCGGCAAGACGACGCTCGGCCGGGCGGTCCTGCGGCTGAACGACATCACCGACGGCGGGGTCGTCTTCGACGGCACCGACCTGGCGAAGCTGCCCTCCGAGGAGATGCGCGCCTTCCGCCGCCGCCTCCAGATGGTCTTCCAGGACCCGCTGGGCAGCCTCAACCCCCGGCAGAACATCGAGTCGATCCTGTCCGAGGGCATGGCCGCCCACGGCATCGGCAAGGACCGGGCGGAGCGCCGGGAGAAGATCAAGGACATCCTCGCCAAGGTCGGTCTGCCGTCCAACGCGATGTCCCGCTACCCGCACGAGTTCTCCGGCGGCCAGCGCCAGCGCATCGGGATCGCCCGCGCGCTGGTCCTGGAGCCGGACGTGATCATCTGCGACGAGCCGGTCTCGGCGCTGGACGTCTCGGTCCAGGCGCAGGTGATCAACCTGCTGGAGGAGCTCCAGGAGTCCCTCGGCCTGACCTACCTGGTCATCGCGCACGACCTCGCGGTGGTCCGGCACATCTCGGACGTCATCGGCGTGATGTACCTCGGCGGGCTCGTCGAGGAGGCCCCGAGCGACGCGCTGTACGCGGGGCCCCGGCACCCGTACACCAAGGCGCTGATGTCGGCGGTCCCGGTGCCCGACCCCGAGGTCGAGGACCGCCGCGAGCGCATCCTGCTCCACGGCGACCTGCCCTCCCCGGCGAACCCGCCGGCCGGCTGCCGCTTCCACACCCGCTGCCCGTGGGTGCAGGAGACCAAGTGCGCCACGGAGCGCCCGCCGCTGCTGGACACCGGCGACGGGCACAAGGTGGCCTGCCACTTCACGGCCGGGATCGAGGCCGGGACGGTGAAGCAGACCCTGGCCACCGGCATCGAGGCGGTCACCGCCACGGCGGCGGTGGCGGCCGAGGCGGTGGAGACCTCCGAGGGCGAAACGCCCGAGACCGCGGGCGGCGCCCCGGAGCAGGAGCAGGAGCCCGCGACCGTCCCGGCACCGGCCGGCGCGGACGCCTCCGAGCAGGCGGCGGACGCCCCGGACGAGGAGTCCGCAGGCACGGAGCCGGAGTCCGCGACCGTGCCGGCGCAGCCCGACGCGGACGCCTCCGAGAAGGCGGAGGAGAGCCCCAAGGCCTAGGGAGCGCCCGGGCCCGGCACAATTGGCCGGTGCTCACCGAACTGTTCACGCCCTCCGTCCAGCATGCGCTCGACCTCGTCGGGATCTTCGTCTTCGCGATCTCGGGCGCCCTGCTCGCCGTCCGCAAGAACTTCGATGTCTTCGGCATCGCGGTCCTCGCGGAGGTGACAGCGCTGGGCGGAGGGCTGTTCCGTGACGTGATGATCGGCGCGATCCCGCCCGCCGCCTTCACCGACCTCGGCTACTTCATCACCCCGCTGTTCGCCGCCGGACTGGTCTTCTTCCTCCACCCGCACGTGGAGCGCATCCAGGCCGGCGTCAACGTCTTCGACGCGGCGGGGCTCGGGCTGTTCTGCGTGACCGGCACCGTCAAGGCGTACGAGTACGGCCTCGGGCTCACGGCGTCGGCGGCGCTGGGGCTGGCCACGGCGGTCGGCGGCGGTGTGCTGCGCGACGTGCTGGCCAACGAGGTGCCCTCGCTGCTGCGCTGGGACCGCGACCTGTACGCGGTGCCCGCGATCGTCGGCGCGACCATGGTGGTCCTGTGCATCCGCTTCGACACCCTCAACGCCCTGACCAGCGGCCTCGCGGTGATCGCCGCGTTCGTCCTGCGGCTGCTGGCGCTGCGCTTCCACTGGCGGGCGCCGCGCGCCTACAACCGGTCGTCGGCGCGGGCCGACGAGCTCCTGGGCGGGTAATGCGGCCCACAAAAGCTACCGCTCAGTAGGGTGGTCGATGTACCGTGCGTGCCATGGCACAGGCAGCGACTGAGGCAGTGACCGGAGCGGCGCGGACCGCACGGGCGACCATCGGCGACAGCGAGTTCGACCGGGACACCGCGGTCACCCTGCGGGAAGAGGGCGTCTACGACGCCGAACTCTCCGCGGGCTGGACCATCATCCACGCCGTCAACGGCGGCTACCTGCTGGCCCTGCTCGGCCGCGCCCTGGGCGAGGCCCTGCCGCACCCCGACCCGTTCTCGGTCTCGGCGCACTACCTCACCGCCTCCGTGCCCGGCCCCGCCGTGATCCGCACCGAGGTCGTCCGCACCGGCCGTACGCTCTCCACCGGACAGGCGTCCCTCCTCCAGTACGACGGGGACGGCAACGAGGTCGAGCGCATCCGGGTCCTGGCCACCTACGGCGACCTGGACGCGCTCCCCGACGACGTCCGCACGACCGCCCTGCCGCCCGCCATGCCCGACCGGGACCACTGCCTCGGCCCGAGCGACGGCGACGCCCCGATCCCCGGCAGCTCCGCCATCACCGAGCGCCTCGACATCAAGCTCGACCCGGCGACCGTGGGCTGGGCGATCGGCGCGCCCTCCGGCAAGGGCGAGATGCGCGGCTGGTTCGGCCTGGCCGACGGCCGTGACCCGGACGCGCTGTCGCTGCTGCTCACCGTGGACGCCCTGCCGCCGACCTCGTTCGAGCTGGGCCTCACCGGCTGGACCCCCACCGTCGAACTGACCACCCACATCCGCTGCCGCCCCGCGCCGGGCCCGCTGCGCGTCTCGATCACCACCCGCAACCTCGCGGGCGGCTTCCTGGAGGAGGACGCCGAGGTCTGGGACAGCGCCGACCGCCTGGTGGCCCAGTCCCGCCAGCTCGCCAAGGCCCCGCGCACGGCGTAGCCGGGGGAGGGCCCCGGGCCGCGGTGGACACGGGCGGTACGGAGCCCGTCATCATGGACCGGTGAAAGCCGACCGGCTGCTCGCCGTCCTCCTGCTGCTCCAGACGCGGGGCACGGTCCCCGCCGCCGAGCTGGGCGAGCGCCTCGACGTCTCCGTACGCACCGTCTACCGGGACGTCGAGGCGCTCTCCGCCGCCGGGGTACCCGTCTACGCCGAACGCGGGCGGTACGGCGGTATCGCCCTGCTCCCCGGCTACCGCACCGACGTCACCGGCCTCACCGCCGACGAGGCGCGCGCCCTGTTCGTGTTCACCGCCGACGACGCGCACGCCGCCCTCGGCCTGGACGCCGCGCTCCGCTCCGCCCTGCGCAAGGTCATGGCCGCCCTGCCCGCCCCGCACCGCCCGGCCGCCGAGCGGACCAGCCGCCGCGTCCTCGTGGACCCGGCCCGCTGGATGAGCGGCCCCCGGACCGCCGTGGACATCGCCGAACTCCAGGACGCCGTCCTCGCCGACGTGCGACTGCGCCTGCGCTACCGGCACAGCGGCGAGGACGCCCCGCGCGACTACACCGTCGATCCGTACGGCCTCGTCGTGAAGGCCGGCGTCTGGTACCTGGTCGCGGACCTCGACGGCGGCCCCCGCCTCTTCCGCGCCGACCGCGTGCACACCGCCGAACCCACCGGGGACCCCGTACGGCGGCGCGCGGGCGCGGAGTTGGCGGACGTGTGGGAGACGCTGCGCGCCGAGGTGGAGCGCCGCCCGTCGGCGGTGCGGCTGCGGGTCCGGGTGCACCGGCCCCGGCTGGAGCTGTTCCGGCGGCTGAACGCGGGTGCGCTGACCGGGGAGCCCCGACCGGACGAGCCCCGGCCGGGGGAGGAGCCGGGACAGTGGCTGCTGGCGGAGCTGGCCGTATCGGAGGTCGGCTGGGCGCGCTCCCTGCTGGCGTTCGGGCCGACCGTGGAGGTCCTCGACCCGCCCGAGGCCCGCGCCCTGCCGGCCGAGGCCGCCGCCGGGGTGGTCGCCCTGTACGCGGACGGCGGCCGGCCGGGACCGTAGTGCCTCCTGCCGCGGTGGCGGGGGAGGGGCCGGGCGCCGCCTCAGCCCTCGTCCAGCCAGTGCGCCCGGCCGATGGTGACCAGACGCAGCCTCCGCCGGGCCACCCGCACGACCTCCGCCTCGCCCTCCGGCCCGGCCTCCAGCAGGGCCGACGTGGTGATCACCATGTGGTCCACGTAGAGGCCGCCGAGCATCAGCAGGTCCTCCTCGGTCCATCCGGCGGACCCCGGCTCCTGGCCGAGCGCGCACGCCACCTCCCGTGCGAACCGCAGCAGTTGGGCGGCGATGGCCTCCCGCACCGGACGCACCCCGCCGTGCTGCTCACGGGAGATGAACCGGAAGTGGGCGGGCTGCGCGCCGACATGACGCGCTATCACCGCCACGCTGCGGTCCAGCCGCTCCTCGCTGTCGCCCGTCTCCGCGAGCACCGCGCCGATCAGCCCGTGCAGGCTGCCCAGCGCCTCTTCGACCAGGGCGACGCCGAGCGCGGCGACATCCTCGAAGTGCCGGTAGAAGGCGGTCGGGGTGAGGCCGGCGGCGCGGGTGACCTCCCGCAGGCCCAGGCTGCTCAGGCTCTGGTGCTCCAGCAGGACGAGGGCGGCATCCAGGAGGGCCCGGCGCGTCCTCAGCTTCTGGGTCTGCCGGATCCCGGCGGTGTGACTCATGCCATTCAGTAAACAGCTGTTCTCCGAGTCGAGGAAGAGGCGAGAGGTTTAGGCTGGGGAGTCAGTGAACACTCGTACTCCGAACGGCTTTCGTCGTCGCACAGAGAGGTTCCGCCGTGCTCGCCCTCGTCGCCGCGCTGCTCCTGCTGGGAATCCTCCTCGGGGCGGTCGCCCACCTCCCGCTCGCGATCTCCCTGGCCGCCACGACCGTCATCGGCTGCTGGCTGCTGATCTTCGCCGTCCGCGAGCGCACATCGCGCCGTCCGCGCTGACCCGCAGGCCCCGCGGCCCGCACCCGCCGAGCCTGTCGTTTCCCCCGCCGATCCGAAGGAGCTCGCACCATGACCCTCACCGACCTCGCCCGCCGCGCCACGGGGAGCCCCGCCGACGCCTCGGCCGGGACCGCCGTTCCCGGCGCCGGCCCGGCCCCCGCCGCGGACGCGCCCGGCCAGGCCGTCCCCGAGGCCGAACCCGCGACGACGGACGCGGACGCGCGTACGAATGCCGCCGTACGTCCGGACGCCGCCGCGTCCCGGCCCGCGGGGCGTGAGGCGGACTCCCTCGCCGTCGCCTCCTTCGTCCTCGGCCTCGTCGGGCTGCTGATCTTCAACATCGTGCTCGGGCCCACCGCTGTCGTGATGGCGCTGCTGTCCCTGGCCCGCCGCACCCGCCGCCGTGGACGCGCCTTCCTGGGTCTCGCGCTGGGCGTCGCGGACCTCGTCGTGCTCGCCGTCCTGGTCACCGCCGACGGCGCGGTCGCCTGGAACATCGGCGGCTGACACCCGTCCCCCTCGGGGGTCCGCGGGCCGCCGCTCCCCGGCGCGGAGGGGCTCCGGCCGGACTCCGGACCGGGTCTCCGTCCTGGTCACCGCCGTCCGCGCGGCCCTGCGCCGGCCCCGGCCGTGACGCGCCCGGCGTGCGCCCCGCCCCGGGCTCGTAGAATCGGCCCCACCATGGCATACCTCGACCACGCCGCGACCACGCCGATGCTTCCCGAAGCGATCGAGGCGATGACCGCCCAGCTCTCCGTCACCGGCAACGCGTCCTCGCTGCACGCCGCCGGACGCCGGGCCCGCCGTACCGTCGAGGAGTCCAGAGAAGCCCTCGCCGACTCCCTCGGCGCCCGCCCCAGCGAGGTGGTGTTCACCTCCGGCGGCACGGAGGCCGACAACCTCGCCGTGAAGGGCCTCTACTGGTCCCGCCGCGACGCCGACCCCCGCCGCACCCGCGTCCTGACCGGTCCGGTCGAACACCACGCGGTCCTCGACGCCGTCGACTGGCTCGCCGAGCACGAGGGCGCGACCGTCGAGCACCTCCCGGTCGACCGCCACGGCAGGGTGCACCCGCAAGACCTGCGCGAGGCGGTCCTCCGCAACCCCGACGACGTTGCGATGATCACCGTGATGTGGGCCAACAACGAGATCGGCACCATCATGCCGGTACACGAACTGGCGGCGGTCGCGGCGGAGTTCGGGATTCCCATGCACGCCGACGCGGTCCAGGCGTACGGGCAGCTGGAGGTCGACTTCGCCCGCTCCGGGCTGGCCGCGATGACGGTCAGCGGCCACAAGATCGGCGGCCCCTTCGGGATCGGCGCGCTGCTGCTGGGCCGCGACCACACCCCCGTACCCGTGCTGCACGGCGGCGGCCAGGAACGCCACGTACGCTCCGGAACGCTGGACGCGCCCGCCGTCGCCTCCTTCGCGGTCGCCGGGCGGCTGGCCGCCGAGCGGCGCGAGCAGTTCGCCCGGCGGGTGGGCTCCCTGCGCGACGACCTCGTGGCCGCCGTGCGCCGGGCCGTGCCGGACGCCGTGCTCGGAGGCGACCCCGACCCGGCCGGACGCCTCCCCGCCAACGCCCACTTCAGCTTCCCCGGATGCGAGGGCGACTCGCTGCTCCTCCTGCTGGACGCCCGGGGCATCGCCTGCTCCACCGGTTCGGCCTGCACCGCCGGCATCGCCCAGCCCAGCCATGTCCTGCTCGCCACCGGCACCGACCCGGACCTGGCACGCGGCACCCTGCGCTTCTCGCTCGGCCACACCTCGACCGAGGAGGATGTGAAGGCGCTCGCCGAGGCGATCGGCCCGGCGGTCGAACGGGCCAGGACCGCCGGACTGAGCTGACGGGACGCCGCGCTACGCCTTCGCCGACGGCGAGGGCGAGGGTGCGGCGGTGGGCGCCGCCGCAGCCCGCCGGACCAGCTCCATGTACCGGTCCCAGTCCCAGTGCGGCCCCGGATCGGTGTGGTCGGTGCCCGGCACCTCCACGTGCCCGATGATGTGCTCCCGGTCGACGGGTATCCCGTGCCGGGCGCAGATGGAGGCCGTGAGCCGCGCCGATGACGCGTACATCTCCTTCGTGAGGTCCTTCGGCCGGTCCACGAACCCCTCGTGCTCGATGCCCACCGCCCGCTCGTTGTAGGCGCGGTTGCCCGCCTGGTACGCCACGTCCAGCTCGCGGATCATCTGGACCACCCGCCCGTCCTGCCCCACGATGTAGTGCGTCGCGGCCTGGTGGGCGGGGTCCTGGAACACCTTCACCGCGCTGGCGAAGCTGCCCTGGGTGACGTGGATGATCACCCGGTCGACGGGGAAGTCGGCCGGGCGGTCCGCGCGCCGCCAGTTCGCGTCCGACGCCGCCACCCAGGTCGCCCCCGGATAGTCCAGCTCGCCCGGCTTGCGGGGCTTCTCGACGCCGGGCACCTGCCACCACAGCCGCTTCACCGTGTCGCGGGCGAGCAGGGCGGCGGCGCCGGCCGCCACCGCGCCCCCGCCGATCAGCAGCGCGCGCCGGCTGACGCCGTCGCCGGACTTCTTCCGCGACGACGAACCGGACGGCTTGCGTGACGCCCCGGTGCTCCCGTTGTTGCTCATGTGATCGTCAACGCATATCCGCGAGCGTTCGGTTCCCGGCGACCCGTACCCTGGAGGGGCTATGACTCAGACTTCCCAGCGCCCCCTGCGTGTCCTCGCCGCGATGTCGGGCGGCGTGGACTCCGCCGTCGCCGCGGCCCGTGCCGTCGAGGCGGGCCACGACGTGACCGGTGTCCACCTCGCCCTGTCCGCGAACCCCCAGTCCTTCCGGACCGGGGCGCGCGGCTGTTGCACCATCGAGGACTCGCGGGACGCCCGCCGAGCGGCCGACGTCATCGGCATCCCGTTCTACGTCTGGGACCTGGCGGAACGCTTCCGCGAGGACGTCGTCGAGGACTTCGTCGCGGAGTACGAGGCCGGGCGCACGCCCAACCCCTGCCTGCGCTGCAACGAGAAGATCAAGTTCGCCGCGCTGCTCGACAAGGCCCTCGCCCTCGGCTTCGACGCCGTGTGCACCGGCCACTACGCCACCGTCGTCCTCACCGAGGACGGCGGCCGGGAGCTGCACCGCGCCTCCGACATGGCCAAGGACCAGAGCTACGTCCTCGGCGTCCTGGACGAGAAGCAGCTCGCCCACGCCATGTTCCCGCTCGGCGACACCCTCACCACCAAGGACGAGATCCGCGCCGAGGCCGAGCGCCGGGGCCTGGCCGTCGCCAGGAAGCCCGACAGCCACGACATCTGCTTCATCGCGGACGGCGACACCCGGGGCTTCCTGGCGAACCGCCTGGGCGGACCGGCCGAGGGCGACATCGTCGACGAGTCCGGTACGAAGCTGGGCACCCACGAGGGCGCGTTCGGCTTCACCATCGGCCAGCGCAAGGGCCTGAAGATCGGCCACCCGGCCCCCGACGGCAAGCCGCGCTACGTCCTCGACATCTCCCCGGTGAACAACACCGTCACCGTCGGCCCCGTCGAGGCCCTGGACGTGACCGCGCTGACCGCCATCAAGCCCCGCTGGTGCGGAACGCCCCCCACCGGGCCCGGTGCGTACACCGCCCAGCTCCGCGCCCACGGCGGCGAGACCGAGGTCACCGCCGAGCTGGTGGACGGCTCCGAGCTCCACGTCACCTTCGCCGAGCCGGTCCGGGGCGTGGCCCCCGGCCAGGCGGTCGTCCTGTACGACGGCACGCGCGTGGTCGGCTCGGCCACCATCGCCACGACCGTGCGCCGCGAACGGGTGCCGACGGCCGGCTGAGCCGGGCCCCGCCCGGGGCCGGGTGCGGGCCGGTCAGGACGTGGGACGCCCGCCCGTACGTGTATCCGCGCGGGGGCCCCGTCACGACGCCCGGCCCCGGACGTGTGCGTGCGGGAGCCCCGTCACGGCACCCGCCCGTACGCGTACACGTCCTGGGTGAAGAACTCCGCCAGCACCGGGGCGAGCACCTGGGGCGCCACCTCGCGCATCTGGCCCGTCAGCGTGCGGTGCCTGCCCCGCGGCAGGGCGTCGGCCAGCATCCGGGACGTCGCGCGCGCCGGGGCGCTGCTGAAGCCGCCGCAGATCACCAGCGTCCTGGCGGCGACGGTGGCGAACCGCTCCGCCGGAATCGCCCCGTCGCCCAGCAGCCCGTCGTCGTACGCCAGGGTGTGGGCCATCGCCTCCAGCTCCGCCCACCTCGGCGTACGCCGCATCCGGGCGGCGGTCCCCTCGGCCACCCCCGTCATGGACAGGAACAGCTCCACCGCCCCGGCCCGGTCCCCGGCGGCCAGCAGCCGGTACAGCCGGGTCGTGCAGCGGGCCTTGAACAGGAGGCCGGAGGCGCCCGGCGTGTAGGGCGGCTCGTACACGGCGCACAGCTCCACCGGCAGCCCGGCCGCCGCCGCCTCCAGAGCCAGCGCCCCGCCGGACGACATCCCGAAGAGCGACGCGCCCGCCCCGGCCGCGCCGACGACGGCGGCCAGGTCCTCGACCTCCCGCCCGGCCGCCCAGCCGCCGTCCCCGCTGGCGCCCCGGCCCCGGCGGTCGTAGGTGATCACGGTGAACCGCGGCGCGAGCAGGGCGGCCAGCGGCGCTTCGGTCGCCGCGGTGCTCAGCGCCCCGCCGACCAGCACCAGCGGCGGGCCCTCGCCCTGGCGGAGGTAGGCGATCGGCGTGCCGTCGGCGGAGAGAATCCTGTCCATGCGTGAGGAGACCGGGGCGGGCCCGGAAACTCATCGCTCCGGCGGAGAAGTTTTTTCGGAGCGCCTCCTCCGGTCAGCCGGCCACCGTCTCCGTGTCGTAGAAGCAGAAGTGGTCCCTGATCGCGGCGACTTCCGGCTTCGGGTCCGGGTAGGCCCAGACGAGATCGGCGGCGCCGGGCCGCGACCAGTAGGAGGCGTCCCCCTTGAACGGGCAGTGGGTGGAGGTGTCCGAGACGGAGAGCAGGTCGGTGCGGACGTCCTCGGGCGGCAGGTAGTAGCGGACCGGACAGCCGGTCTCGCGCAGCACGAGCGGGCGGCGGCTCTCGGCCAGCACCTGCCCGTCGTGCACCGCCCGGACGTGCTCGGTGCCCTGCTCGACGGTGATGCGGTGTCCTCGGGTGGCAGTCATGTCCGGTTCAGCGACGCGGGGGGCCGTCTTCTTCCCCGTACGGCCCGCGTTCCCCGCGACGGGTGGGCGAGGAGGCGTCCGGAGCGGGTCGTACGGTGGCCCCATGAACATCTGCGTCTTCCTCTCCGCCGCCGACCTCGACGACCGCTACACCGTGCCCGCCCGCGAGTTCGCCGAGCTGCTCGGCCGGGGCGGCCACACCCTGGTCTGGGGCGGCTCGGAGAGCGGGCTCATGAAGGTCGTCGCGGACGGCGTCCAGTCGGCGGGCGGCCGGCTGGTGGGGGTGTCCGTCGACTTCCTCGCCGCGAAGGCCCGGACGAACGCCGACGAGATGGTCATCGCCCGCGACCTCGCCGAGCGCAAGGCGCTCCTCCTGGAGAAGGCCGACGCGATCGTGATCATGGTAGGTGGGACCGGGACGCTCGACGAGGCCACCGAGATCCTGGAGCTGAAGAAGCACGGCAGGCACACCAAACCCGTCGTCCTGCTGAACACGGCGGGCTTCTACGACGGGCTGCGCCGGCAGTTCCAGCGCATGGAGGACGAGGGCTTCCTGCCCGTGCCCCTGACCGACCTGGTCTTCTTCGCCAAGGACGGCGTCGGCGCGCTCGCCTACCTGGAGGAGTCCGCCGGACTCCAGTGAGCGGCCCGTGTCCAGGAGCGCCGCCCGCCCGCCCCGAGGGATCCGCCGGACGCCGGGAGGCGCCCCGCCGCCTAGGATCGCCCCATGCCTACCCACCTCATCACCGGCGCCGGTTCCGGCATCGGGGCCGCCGTCGCCCGCCGTCTCCTGGAGCGCGGCGACGACCTCGTCCTGCTCGCCCGCGACGCCGGCCGCGCCAAGGAGTTCGCCGACCGCTATCCGGGCGCGCGCACCCTCGTCGGCGACCTCGGCAACCCGGACCGGCTGTCCTGGGCCTTCGGCCAGCAGGCCATGCCCGAGCGGATCGACACCCTGCTGCACATCGCGGGCGTCGTCGAGCTGGGCGAGGTCGGGGAACTCACCCCCAAGGCCTGGCACTTCCAGCTCGACGCCAACCTGATCGCCCCCGCCGAGATCACCCGCCTCCTGCTCCCGCAGCTGCGCGTCGCCCGCGGCCACGTCCTGTTCGTGAACTCCGGGGCGGGGCTCAACGCCCACGCCGGGTGGAGCGCGTACGCCGCGAGCAAGCACGGCCTCAAGGCGCTCGCGGACTCGCTGCGCCACGAGGAGCACGGCAACGGCGTACGCGTCACCAGCGTCTACCCGGGCCGTACCGCCAGCCCCATGCAGGCCAAGGTGCACCAGCAGGAGGGCAAGGAGTACGACGCGGGGCGCTGGATCGACCCCGAGTCGGTGGCCACCACCATCCTGATGGCGCTCGACCTGCCGCGCGACGCCGAGGTCAACGACCTCACCGTCCGCCCCGGCCGCTGACCCCGACGCCGGACGCCGACGCCGGGCCGCAACCCGCGTGCGCCGTGCCGCAGCCCCGCGTACTCCGGGCGGGCGCGGGGGACCGTAGGCTTCCCGCGTGAGCGAGAAGAGCAAGTTCAGCGGGTGTCCGGCGACCGGCATCGGATCGATGCCCGGGGGAGACGCGAGGGAGGCGGCGAAGACCGTCACCGGCTCCTTCGCCGACGGCCAGGGCATGCCGCACCTGGCGGAGCTGCCCGCGCGCGGGCCCGGCGCCGACATGATCGGCCGGACCATCGGCATGCTCGTCGAGATGTACGGGCACGTCGAGCCCAGCGGCTGGCGGATCAGCGACCGGCCCGGCCGCGACACCCGCCGCGCCCGCTCCTGGCTGGGGGAGGACCTCGACGCCCTGGAGGAGTTCACCCAGGGCTACGAGGGGCTGCTCAAGGTGCAGGCGGTCGGCCCCTGGACGCTCGCCGCCGCCCTCGAACTGCGCGGCGGCGAAGCCATGCTGGCCGACGCCGGGGCCTGCCGGGACCTCGCCGGCTCCCTGACCGAGGGAATCCGCGCCCATCTCGCGGAGGTCCGCCGCCGGATGCCCGGTGCCGAGGTGGTCCTCCAGCTCGACGAACCTTCCCTGACCGCCGTCCTGCTGGGCCGGATCCGCTCCGCCAGCGGCTACCGCACCTACCGGGCCGTCGACCGCCAGATCGTCGAGGGGACCCTGCGCGACGTGCTCGCGGCGGCGGGGGAGGACGGGACGACGGTCGTCCACTCCTGCGCCCCCGAGGTGCCGTTCGCGCTGCTGCGCCGGGCCGGGGCGGACGGAATCTCGTTCGACTTCTCGCTGCTCACCGAGCGTGAGGAGGAGGCGATCGGGGAAGCCGTCGAGGGCGGCACCCACCTCTTCCCGGGCGTGGTGCCCTCCACCGACGCGGCAACGACGGCATTGTCGGACCCGGGCGGTAGCGTCATGGGAGTCAGGAAGCTGTGGAGCAGGCTGGGGCTGCATCCGGGGACTCTCGCCGGGTCCGTCGCGGTCACCCCGTCGTGCGGTCTCGCGGGCGCGTCGCCCGCGTACGCCCGTACCGCGCTCGCCCACAGCGCCAGAGCGGCGAAGTCGCTCGCGGACAACCCTGAGTGACGGGGACGACGGGCGAACGGGAGGACGGATCGATGGCCGGCGAACAGCGGGTGGAGCAGGAGAGCTCGGTTCCGGCGGACGTGCGGGAGAAGCACGCGCTGCTGGCCGAGCAGATCGAGGAGCACCGCTTCCGCTACTACGTGAAGGACCAGCCGGTCGTCAGCGACGGTGAGTTCGACCGGCTGCTGCGCTCGCTGGAGGCCCTGGAGGAGGAGCACCCGGCGCTGCGCACCCCGGACTCCCCGACCCAGAAGGTCGCCGGGCCCTACCGGACGGAGTTCACCTCCGTGGCCCACCGCGAGCGCATGCTGTCCCTGGACAACGCCTTCGACGACGAGGAGCTGGCCGCCTGGGCGGACCGGGTCGCCAAGGACGTCGGCACCCCCGACCACCACTTCCTGTGCGAGCTCAAGATCGACGGGCTCGCGGTCAACCTCACCTACGAGAACGGCCGCCTCACCCGCGCGGCGACCCGCGGCGACGGGCGTACCGGCGAGGACATCACCCCCAACGTCCGCACGATCGCCGAGATCCCGCACCGGCTGAAGGGCGAGGACATCCCGGCGCTCGTCGAGATCCGCGGCGAGGTCTTCTTCCCCATGGAGGACTTCGAGGAGCTGAACGCCCGCCTGGTCGCCGCCGACGACAAGCCCTTCGCCAACCCGCGCAACGCGGCGGCCGGATCGCTGCGGCAGAAGGACCCCAAGGTCACCGCCGGCCGCCCGCTGCACATGGTGGTGCACGGCATCGGCGCCCACGAGGGCCTGAGCATCGACCGGCTCTCGCAGGCGTACGAGCTGCTGCACGCCTGGGGCCTGCCCACCGCCCGGCACAACAGGGTCGTCGACTCCCTCGCGGGAGTGCGGGAGTTCATCACGTACTACGGCGAGCACCGGCACTCCGTGGAGCACGAGATCGACGGCGTCGTCGTCAAGCTCGACGAGATCCCGCTCCAGGGGCGGCTGGGCTCCACCTCGCGCGCCCCGCGCTGGGCCATCGCCTGGAAGTACGCCCCCGAAGAGGTCAACACCAAGCTGGTCAACATCCGCGTCGGCGTCGGCCGCACCGGTCGCGTCACCCCGTACGCCCAGGTCGAGCCGGTCGAAGTGGCCGGTTCCGAGGTCGAGTTCGCCACCCTGCACAACCAGAACGTGGTCAAGGCCAAGGGCGTCCTCATCGGCGACACCGTGGTCATCCGCAAGGCGGGCGACGTCATCCCGGAGATCCTCGGCCCCGTCGTCGATCTGCGCGACGGCACCGAGAAGGCGTTCGAGATGCCTACGCACTGCCCCGAGTGCGGGACGGAGCTGCGCCCGATGAAGGAGGGCGACATCGACCTCCGCTGCCCCAACGCCCGCACCTGCCCGGCCCAGTTGCGCGAGCGGGTCTTCTACCTCGCCGGACGCAAGAGCCTCGACATCGACCACTTCGGCTATGTGGCGGCCGCCGCCCTGACCCGGCCGCTGGAGCCCGCCGAGCCGGTCCTGAGGGACGAGAGCGACCTGTTCTCCCTCACCGTCGAGCAGCTGCTGCCGATCCGGGCGTACGTGCTGGACCAGGACAGCGGGCTGCCCAAGCGCGACCCGAAGACCGGCGAGGAGAAGATCGCCACCGTCTTCGCCAACCAGCAGGGCGAGCCGAAGAAGAACGCGGTGGCCATGCTGGAGGGCATCGCCGCCGCCAAGGAGGCCCCGCTCGCCCGGATCCTCACCGGGCTCTCCATCCGCCACGTCGGGCCGGTCGCCGCCCAGGAGCTGGCCCGTCAGTTCCGCTCCATCGACCGGATCGACGAGGCGAGCGAGCAGGAGCTGGCCGACGCCGACGGGGTGGGCCCGATCATCGCCGCCTCCGTCAAGCAGTGGTTCGCCGAGGACTGGCACCGCGAGATCCTGCGCAAGTGGCGCGAGGCCGGGGTGCGGATGGCCGACGAGGGCTCCGACGAGGACGAGGGCCCCCGCCCGCTCGAAGGGCTCACCGTCGTCGTCACCGGCACCCTCGCGGGCCACACCCGCGACGGCGCCAAGGAGGCGCTCCAGGCCCTCGGCGCGAAGGTCACCGGATCGGTGTCGAAGAAGACCGCCTTCGTGGTCGTCGGCGACAACCCCGGCTCCAAGTACGACAAGGCGATGCAGCTCAAGGTCCCCGTGCTCGACGAGGACGGCTTCGCGGTCCTGCTCGAACACGGCCCCGACCGCGCCCGCGAGGCGGCCCTGCCCGTCCCGGAGGCCGCGCCCGAGGCCGGCGGGGAGTAGCTGCGGGGCGGCGGCGGAGCGACGGGGGAGCAGCCGCCGCCGGGCCGTCGTTCGCCCACCGTTCTCCGGATCGCAATGCCTTCGAGACGCTCTCCCGGCGTGGCGCGGCTCCCATGGGGAAGGAAACGGGGCAGAGGGGTGAAGATGGGTCACGCGTTCCCCGAATGACCCTGTCGCGCCACCCGTTCGGGTCAATAGCAGATGGTGACGGGTGGTCGGTTCGCATTCGGGCAAGAGCTGTAGAGCGCTGCCCCTGGAAGCCTTTCGCGGCCTACTGTTGAGACGTACGCCCGCCGTCCACGGGCCCTCGACCGGGCCGTGGCCCCACGGAAGCGGGCGCCACCGAGGGACACGCCACCGAGGGACATCGGCACCGCCGGCTGTGAGAGGGACGGAATGAAACCGACCGAGAGCGCCGCCCCGGTGTCGCGGCTGCAAGGTTTCGCCGGCCTCACGGCCCCCGTGGGCGCGGTCGTCGTGGCGATCGCCGCCTTACTGCTGGCGGTCGGGTCGTACCGGACCGTCCAGCAGGGCCACGCACTCTTTCCGGACGGGGCGGTCGGCTGGTCGCTCGCCGTGCTCACCGGGATCATCGTCGGCCATCTGGTCGCCCTCGGCCGTGACCGGTGGTGGGGCGGCACCGGCTCCGGCGCCGCCCTCACCCTCGCGGTGCTCCTGCTGTACGGCTGGCTCCCGGCCGTCCTGGTCTCCCTCGCCGTCGTGGTGCTCGTCGGGACCGCCCGCCGGCACCGCTGGTGGCAGGGGCTGCTGCACGGCGGGGTCGACATGCTCGGTATCGCCGCCGCCGCCCTCGTGCTGGCCGCCTTCGGCGAGGTCCCCACCGTCGAGGAGCCCTGGCGGCCACTCGACTGGGGCATCGCGGCCGTCCCGGAACTGCTCCTGACGGCGTCCACGTATCTGCTCGTCACCCGCGTCCTGCTCTGGTACGCCCAGGCCCCGCACAGCGGCGGACTGCCCACCATCGCCCGTACGGCGATGCTGCGGCAGGGGCTCGTCGCCGTGGCGCTGCTGGGGCTCGCCCCGCTGATCTGCGCCGTGGCGATGTCCATGCCCGTCCTGCTGCCGCTCTTCGCGGTGCCGCTCATCGCCCTGGACTCCACGCTGTGGATCGCCCGCGCCCGTGCCGAGGAGCAGTTGCGCGACCCGCTGACCGGGCTCCCCAACCGCCAGTGGCTGCTGGAGCGGACCTGGTCGGCGCTGGAGGACGCGGAGTCCCTCGGCACCCGCTCCGCCCTGGTCCTCATCGACCTCGACCGTTTCCGCGCGGTCAACGACACCCTGGGGCACCTGGCCGGCGACCGGCTGCTGCTCCAGATAGCGGAGCGTCTGCGGCTGGCCCTGCCGCGCGGCGCGGAGGTGGCCCGGCTGGGCGGCGACGAGTTCGCCGTGCTGCTGCCGCACACCGACTCCACCACCAGTGCCCAGCAGGTCGCCCGCCACCTGGTCGCCGAACTGTCCTCGCCGCTCGACCTCGACGGGCTGATCCTCGTCCTGGAGGCCAGCGCCGGGGTCGCGGTCCACCCGGACCACGCCCTGGACGCCGAGGGGCTGCTGCGCCGGGCGGACGTCGCGATGTACCAGGCCAAGCGGGACCGCACGGGCGTGGAGGTCTACGAGTCCAAGCGGGACAGCAACACCCCCGACCGGCTCGGGCTCCTCGGTGATCTCCGCCGGGCGCTGGACGCGGGCGAGGTCGAGCTGCACTACCAGCCCAAGGTCCGCTTCGACGGGCAGGTCGCAGGCCTGGAGGCGCTGGTGCGCTGGGTGCACCCGGAGCGCGGCCGGGTCCCCCCGGACGAGTTCATCGCCATCGCGGAGTCCTCCGGTTTGATGCCGCACCTCACCGAGTACGTGCTGGAGACGGCGCTCGCCCAGGTCGCCCGCTGGCGGGCGCAGGGCCTGTTCGTCCCGGTGGCGGTCAACGTCTCCCCGCGCGACGTGCACACCCCCGGCTTCGCCGGGAGCGTCGCCGCCCGGCTCGCCCGCCACGGCGTGCCCGCGGGAGCGCTCCAACTGGAGATCACCGAGCACGTGCTGCTGGAGGACCCGCAGCGCGCCGCCGACACCCTGGCAGGTCTCACCGCGCACGGCGTGAAGATGTCCCTCGACGACTTCGGGACCGGCTATTCCTCCCTGGTCCACCTGCGCAGGCTCCCGGTCAGCGAGCTGAAGATCGACCGCTCCTTCGTGGCCCGCCTGGCGGTCGACCACGAGGACGCCGAGATCGTCCGCTGCACCATCGACCTGGCCCACTCGCTCGGCCTGGTCGTCGTCGCGGAGGGCGTCGAGGACGACGAGACGTGGGAGCGGCTGCGGGATCTGCGGTGCGACGCGGTGCAGGGGTGGCTGGTGGCGGCCGCCATGCCGCCGCAGGAGACGACGGCCTGGCTGCGGGCGCGCGGCGAGCACGGCTGGCGGCGGCCCGCGGAGCTGAAGGCGCAGGCCGCGGCCGCCGCCACCGGCTCGGCGACGGGCTCGATGAACGCGTCGCTCAACGGCGTGGTCAACGGCGCCGTGAACGGTGCGGTCAACGGCGCCGTGAACGGCTCGGCGAACCGGGCGGCGGACGGCCCGGCGGAGACCGACACCCCCTGAGGACCACGGGGACGCGGCCCGTGAAGGCGCAGCCCGATCGGGGTGGGGCACCCGCCCTCGGGAGACCCCATAGGATTGGGCCAAAACCACACACCAACCCCTGAGGATCGCTGCATGCCTGGCATCACGCGCGAGGAGGTCGCCCACCTCGCCCGGCTGGCGCGTCTGGAGCTGAAGGGCGAAGAGCTCGATCACTTCGCCGGTCAGCTCGACGACATCATCGGCGCGGTCGCCCGCGTCTCCGAGGTCGCCGACCAAGACGTACCGCCGACCTCCCACCCGCTGCCGCTGACCAACGTCATGCGCGCGGACGAGGTCCGTCCGTCGCTCACCCCCGCGCAGGCACTCTCCGGCGCCCCGGCCCAGGAGCAGCAGCGTTTCAAGGTGCCGCAGATCCTGGGGGAGGACTGATCACCATGTCGGACATCATCAAGCTCACCGCGGCCGAGATCGCCGCGAAGATCGCCTCCGGCGAGCTGACCGCCGTCGAGGTCACCGAGGCCCACCTGGCCCGGATCGACGCCGTCGACGAGAAGGTCCACGCCTTCCTGCACATCGATCGCGAGGGCGCGCTCGCCCAGGCACGCGCCGTGGACGCCAAGCGCGAGGCGGGCGAGAAGCTCGGCCCGCTGGCCGGCGTCCCGCTCGCCCTCAAGGACATCTTCACCACCAAGGACATGCCGACCACCGTCGGCTCCAAGATCCTCGAAGGCTGGGTCCCGCCGTACGACGCGACGCTCACGCAGAAGCTGCGCGCCGCCGACGTCGTCATTCTCGGCAAGACCAACATGGACGAGTTCGCCATGGGGTCCTCCACCGAGAACAGCGCCTACGGCCCCACCGGCAACCCCTGGGACCTCACCCGCATCCCCGGCGGCTCCGGCGGCGGCTCCTCCGCCGCCCTCGCCTCCTACGAGGCCCCGCTCGCCATCGGCACGGACACCGGCGGCTCGATCCGCCAGCCCGCCGCCGTCACCGGCACCGTCGGCGTCAAGCCCACCTACGGCGGCGTCTCCCGCTACGGCATGGTCGCCTTCTCGTCCTCCCTGGACCAGGGCGGGCCCTGCGCCCGTACGGTCCTGGACGCGGCGCTGCTGCACGAGGCCATCGCCGGACACGACCCGATGGACTCGACCTCCATCGACGCCCCGGTCCCGCCGGTCGTCGAGGCCGCCCGCAACGGCTCCGTCGAGGGCATGCGCGTCGGCGTCGTCAAGCAGTTCCGCGGCGAGGGCTACCAGGCGGGCGTGCTCCAGCGGTTCGATGAGTCGGTCGAGCTGCTGAAGTCGCTCGGCGCCACGGTCATCGAGCTGGACTGCCCGTCGTTCGACCTGGCGCTCTCCGCGTACTACCTGATCGCCCCGTCCGAGTGCTCCTCCAACCTGGCCCGCTTCGACGCCATGCGCTACGGGCTGCGGGTCGGCGACGACGGCACCCGCTCGGCCGAGGACGTCACCGCGCTCACCCGCGAGGCCGGTTTCGGCGACGAGGTCAAGCGCCGCGTCATCCTGGGCACGTACGCGCTCAGCTCCGGCTACTACGACGCGTACTACGGCTCGGCCCAGAAGGTCCGCACCCTCATCACCCAGGACTTCGAGAAGGCGTTCGAGCAGGTCGACGTGATCGTCTCCCCGACGACCCCGACCACCGCCTTCCCGATCGGCGAGCGCGCCGACGACCCGATGGCGATGTACCTCGCGGACCTGTGCACCATCCCCACCAACCTGGCCGGCAACTCCGCCATGTCGCTGCCCTGCGGCCTGGCCCCGGAGGACGGCCTGCCGGTCGGACTGCAGATCATCGCCCCCGCCATGAAGGACGACCGGCTCTACAAGGTCGGAGCGGCCGTCGAGGCCGCCTTCGTGGAAAAGTGGGGGCACCCGCTGCTTGAGGAGGCTCCGTCGCTGTGAGTGCCATGGCAAAGAAGGCCAGTAACTTCAAGAAGTCCAAGACCGGGCTGTACGTCTCGCTCGGCAGTACCGCGTTCGGCGCGATCAGCATCGCCAAGCAGGCGAAGCTCGCCCGCCAGGACAACGACGTGCTGCGGCTCGTCGACGCGGCGGTCTCCGCGGCCGCCATCGTCACCGGACTCGCGATCCTCTATCGCGAACTGAAGCGTCTCGGCGACGACGACGTTCTGCTGGGCTGAGAGGGAAAGTTTCACCGTGACTGTCACCGACCTGGTGTCGTACGAGGACGCGCTCGCGTCCTACGACCCCGTCATGGGCCTCGAAGTCCATGTCGAGCTCGGCACCAAGACCAAGATGTTCTGCGGCTGCTCCACGGAGCTGAAGCAGGACGCCAACTCCCAGACCTGCCCGGTCTGCCTCGGACTGCCCGGCGCGTTGCCGGTCGTCAACGAGATCGGCGTGGAATCGGCCATCAAGATCGGTCTCGCGCTCCACTGCGAGATCGCCGAATGGTGCCGTTTCGCCCGGAAGAACTACTTCTATCCGGACATGCCGAAGAACTTCCAGACCTCGCAGTACGACGAGCCGATCGCCTTCAACGGCTATCTGGACGTCCAGCTGGAGGACGGCGAGATCTTCCGCGTGGAGATCGAGCGCGCCCACATGGAGGAGGACACCGGCAAGTCGACGCACGTCGGCGGAGCCACCGGCCGCATCCACGGCGCGTCCCACTCCCTGCTCGACTACAACCGGGCCGGCATCCCGCTCATCGAGATCGTCACCAAGCCGATCGAGGGAGCCGGGGCCCGTGCCCCCGAGGTCGCCAAGGCGTACGTCGCCGAGCTGCGCGAGCTGATCAAGGCCCTCGGGGTCTCCGAGGCCCGCATGGAGATGGGCCAGATGCGCTGCGACGTCAACCTGTCGCTGCGCCCCAACGGCACCGAGACCTTCGGCACCCGCTCCGAGACGAAGAACGTGAACTCGCTGCGCTCCGTCGAGCGGGCCGCGCGCTTCGAGATCCAGCGGCACGCCGCCGTGCTGTCCTCGGGCGGCACGATCGTGCAGGAGACCCGGCACTTCCACGAGGAGGACGGCTCCACCACGGCCGGCCGCATCAAGGACAACGCCGAGGACTACCGCTACTTCCCCGAGCCGGACCTGGTCCCCGTCGCGCCCGCGCGCGACTGGGTCGAGGAGCTGCGCAAGGGCCTCCCCGAGCTGCCCCGGCTGCGCCGGGCGCGGCTCAAGGAGGAGTGGGGCGTCTCCGACCACGACATGCAGTCCATCCTCAACGCGGGCGCCGTCGACCTGATCGTCGCCACGATCGAGGCGGGCGCCCCCGCGGACCAGGCCCGCAAGTGGTGGATGGGCGAGCTGGCCCGCAACGCCCAACGAGACCGGCCGCGGTCTGGACGAGCTGCCGATCACCCCGGCGCAGGTCGCCCGGGTGGCCGCGCTCGTCGCCGCGGGCGACCTCAACGACAAGCTGGCCCGCCAGGTCATCGAGGGCGTCCTCGCGGGCGAGGGCGACCCGGACACCGTCGTCGAGAAGCGCGGCCTGAAGGTCGTCTCGGACGAGGGCGCGCTGTCCACGGCCGTGGACGAGGCCATCGCGGGCAACGCGGCCATCGCGGACAAGATCCGCGGCGGCAAGGTCGCGGCGGCGGGCGCGCTCGTCGGCGCGGTCATGAAGGCCACCCGGGGCCAGGCGGACGCGGCGCGCGTGCGCGAGCTGATCCTGGAGAAGCTCGGCGTCGAGGGCTGACCGCCCGACCGTCCCGAAGGGGCGGTGCACCGGTACGTACTCCTGTACGTACCGGTGCACCGCCCCTTCAACCGTCCCGCCCTGCCTCGTCCCGCCCCACGCCCCGCCCCGCCCCGCACCGGGCCGCCCCCGGCGCTGTCGCGCAGAACCCGGGAGCATCCGCTGAACACCCTCACCGCCGAGTTCGTCTCCTTCGCCCTGCTCCTGGGCGTCCTCGCCTTCGCCGTGCTGCGTCCCCGCGGGCTGCCGGAGGCGGCCGCCGCCGTGCCCGCCGCGATCCTCGTGGTGGCCGTGGGGGCGGTGTCCTGGTCCGAGGCGCGGGAGCAGGCCGGAGAGCTGCTGCCCGTCGTCGGGTTCCTCGCCGCGATCCTCGTGCTCGCCCGGCTCTGCGCGGACGAGGGGCTGTTCCGGGCCGCCGGTGAGCTGGTCGCCCGCGCCTGCCGGGGCCGGACCCGGCCCCTCCTCGGCGGCGTCTTCGCCGTCGCCTCGCTCATCACCGCCGTCCTCAGCCTGGACGCCACCGTCGTCCTGCTCACCCCGGTCGTCCTCGCCACCGCCGCCCGGGTCGGCGCGCGGCCCCGCCCGTACGTCTACGCCTGCGCGCACCTCGCCAACTCCGCCTCCCTCCTGCTCCCCGTCTCCAACCTCACCAACCTGCTGGCGTTCACCGCGAGCGGCCTTTCCTTCACCCGGTTCGCCGCGCTGATGGCGCTGCCGTGGCTCGCCGCCGTCGCCGTCGAGTACGCCGTGTTCCGCCGGGCGTTCCGGGCCGACCTGGCCGCCGGGGCGCACCCGCCGGACCCCGAGGCGGAGCGCACGCCCGTGCCGGTCTTCACGCTCGTCGTGCTGGCGCTGACGCTGGCCGGGTTCGTCGTCACCTCGTTCGCGGGGGCGGAACCGCTGTGGGCGGCGCTGGCCGGGGCCCTGGTGCTCGGCGTCCGGGCGCTCGTCAAGCGGGAGACCACGCCCCTGGCCGTCGTCCGTGCGGCCAACCCGCTGTTCTGCCTCTTCGTCCTCGCGCTCGGCGTCGTCGTCAAGGCCGTCGTCGACAACGGGCTCAGCGACGGGATCGCCGCCCTGCTGCCCGACGGCGACACCCTGCCCGCCCTGCTCGGTGTCGCCGCGGTCGCCGCGCTGCTCGCCAACCTGATCAACAATCTGCCCGCGATCCTCGCCCTGCTGCCGATCGTCGCGGCCGCCGGACCCGGACCGCTGCTCGCCGCCCTCATCGGGGTCAACATCGGGCCGAACCTGACCTACGTCGGATCGCTGGCCACCCTCCTGTGGCGGCGCATCCTGCACGCCCACGGCGACGCCCCCGAGCTGGGCCGCTTCACCCGGCTCGGGCTGGCGACCGTACCGGCGACGCTCCTGGCGGCCACCGTCGCGCTCTGGGCATCGCTGCACCTCATCGGGGTGTGAACCGGAGGGTGCGTCGGGGTGCGGGAGGGCGGTTGGACTTCTGGTCCGACCTCTTGGACGTTCACCACGGGGCCGTACGCAGTCCTTCCCGGGGCCATCTGACGTGACTAGCTTCCCGGCTGTAACCCCCGGAACCAGGAGGCTCCTTTGACCACGGACATGTCACGGCGACGGCTCTTCGCGCTGGGCGGCGGCGCCCTCGGCGCCGCTGCGGCCGGATCGTTCCTGCCGCCCTCGCTCCAGGCCGCCATCGCCGCGCAGCCCGCTCACGCGGGGTCCGGCGGGCTCGGGTCGATCAAGCACGTGGTGATCCTCATGCAGGAGAACCGGTCCTTCGACCACTACTTCGGCACCCTGCGCGGTGTGCGCGGCTTCGGGGACCGCAACGCCGTCGAGCTGCCCACCGGCGGGACGGTGTTCGAGCAGCCCGGCGCGGCCGGCACCACCGTGCTGCCCTTCCCGGTGCGCGAGGCGGCCGAGAAGCAGAAGAAGGACCTCCAGTACATCGGCGCCCTCGACCACTCCTGGAACGGCGGAGCGAAAGCCTGGGGCGGCGGCTGGATGAACGGCTGGATCAGCGCCAAGACGGCCGCGACGATGGCGTACTACGACCGCCGCGACATCCCGCTCCACTATGAGCTGGCCGACACCTTCACCGTCTGCGACGCCTACCACTCCTCGGTCCACACCTCCACCAGCCCCAACCGCAACCACCTGTGGAGCGGCAAGACCGGCTTCGAGGCGAACGGGAAGCGGGCCGTCGGCAACGACGCCTACAACGAGGGCACCCACCCCGGCTACGACTGGTCCACCTACGCCGAGCGGCTGGAGGAGGCCGGGCGCAGCTGGCGGACGTACACCGAGTGGGAGAACTTCACCGACAACCAGATCGAGTTCTTCGCCACCTTCAAGGCCATCGCCCGCAAGGCGCTGTCCAGGACCGGCGGCCACACCTACATGGAGTCCTTCTACGCCAAGGTCCGCGGCGCGTCCGAGGCCGAGCGGACCCGGCTCCTGGGCCTGCTGGACGAGGGGGTCGCCACGCTCACCCGGCGCGAGCGCAGCCTGTTCGAGCGGGGACTGCGCCGGGTCCCGACCGGCACGCTGGCCGACGAGTTCGCCAAGGACGTGGCGGCCGGGACGCTCCCGGAGGTCTCCTACCTGGTGCCCTCGGCGATCGACTCCGAGCACCCGAGCGTCTCCTCGCCCGTGCACAGCGCCACGGTCGTCTACAAGATCCTCGACGCGCTCGGCAACCACCCCGACGTGTGGCGGCACACCGCCGTGCTGATCAACTACGACGAGAACGACGGCTTCTTCGACCACGTCCCGCCGCCCGTCGCACCCCCCGAGGTGACCGACGAGCAGTGGGAGGGCCGCCCCACCGGACTCGGCATCCGGGTGCCCATGCTGGTCGTCTCGCCGTGGACCGTCGGCGGATACGTCTGCTCCGAGGTCTTCGACCACACCTCCGTCATCCGCTTCCTGGAGCGCTGGACCGGGGTGGAGGAGCCCAACATCGGCGAGTGGCGGCGCCGCGTCACCGGCGACCTCACCTCCGCCTTCGACTTCGGCCGGGCCCGCCGCCGGCCCGCCGTCGAGCGGCCGGCCGCCATCCCGCCGTTCAGCGGACGCTGGCAGCCCAAGCCGCCCGCCGTCCAGCACCTGCCCGAGCAGGAGCCCGGCGTACGCCCGGCGCGCCCGCTCCCGTACCAGCCGGACGCGGAGGCGCGCAGGACGCCCGGCGGGCTGCGCGTCGAGCTGGACAACACCGGACGGTCCTCGGCGCACTTCACGCTCTACCCGTACGCGGGCGAGTTCCCGGCACCGCAGCACCGGGACGTCCGGGGCCGCGCGCACTGGACCGTGCCGGTGACCGGGGACGCGTACCGCTTCACGGTCACCGGGCCGAACGGCTTCCGGCGCGAGTTCGCCGGACCGGCCGACGGGGGAGCGGAGGTCGCCAGCCGCATCGACCCCCGCGACCGCGACGTCCACCTCACCCTGCGCAACACCGGCCGCCGGACCCTGACCTTCCTGGTGCGGCCGCTCGGTTACGTCGACGAGGACGACGTACGGGACTGGACCCGTCGCGTCACCGTCAAGCCGGGCCGCAGCCGGTCGCTGGTGCACTCGGCGGCCGACGCCCACGGCTGGTACGACCTCGCCGTCACCGCCGAGGGCGAGGACGGCTTCCGGCGGCGGCTCATGGGCCACATCGAGAACGGCCGCGCCAGCGTCTCCGGCTGACCCGGTACGGCCGCCCCGGTCCCCTCGCCGGTCGGCAGGGCCCGATCCGTCCCGTACCAGGGGCGGATCAGGCCCTGTGACCATGGCCACGAAACGGACAAAGGATCATCTACTGCTGTCAGAGTGGCGTTCTCAGGTCATGAGACGTTTACGGGCAGATCGCATCATCTGCGGGTAAAGGTCCGCGAACCCGCAGGGAGCTCGTCCGTTGGCTGCCATCGCCCGCTGGTGCATCAGGCACCGCCTCGTCGCCGTCCTCATCTGGCTCGCCGCCCTCGGCGGGACCGCCGCCGCGGCGGGGTTCGCGGGTTCCGCGTACTCCAACGACTACGAGGTCCCCGGCACCGAGTCCGGCCGGGCCGCGGAACTCCTCTCGCGCGGCTTCACCGACCTCGGCGGCGACACGGACACCGTCGTCTGGCACACCACCGGCTCCACGGTCCGGGCCGCCGACGTCGAACAGACCATGACCCGCACGCTCCACGCGATCGAGGACCTGCCGGGCGTCGGCGCGGTGACCGGCCCGTACGGAGCCGCGGGGCCCGGCCAGGTCAGCGAGGACGGCCACACCGCCTACGCCACGGTCACCTTCGACCGCCCCGCCGACGAGATCCCCGCCTCCCGGGCGCAGGCCCTCGTGGACACCGCGAAGGCCGCCGAGAGCGACGGGCTCCGGGTCGAACTGGGCGGCACCGCCGTCGCCCTCACCGAAGCGCCCTCCGTCCACCTCGCCGAGGGCGTCGGCGTCCTCGTCGCGGCCGTCGTCCTCTTCCTCGCCTTCGGCTCGCTCGCCGCCAGCCTGCTGCCCATCGCCACCGCCCTCGTCTCCGTGGGCACCGCCTACGCGGGCACCGTGCTGCTCGGCCATCTGATGACCGTGGCCGACTTCGCCCCGATGCTGGGCATGCTCATCGGGCTCGGCGTGGGAATCGACTACGCCCTGTTCATCGTCACCCGGCACCGCAGAGGGCTCCGGCGCGGCATGTCCGTGCCCGAAGCGGCCCAGAACGCCGTCACGACCACCGGCCGCGCCGTCGTCTTCGCCGGGGCCACCGTCTGCATCGCCCTGCTCGGCATGCTGATCCTGCGGCTCGACTTCCTCAACGGCGTCGCCATCGCCGCCTCGCTCACCGTCGTCCTCACCGTGCTGGCCTCCGTCACCCTGCTGCCCGCCCTCCTCTCCCTCATCGGGATGCGGGCGCTCAGCCGCCGCGAACGCCGGCAGCTCGCCGAACACGGGCCGCGCCCCGAACTGCCCACCGGCTTCGCCGCCCGCTGGTCCGCCTTCGTCGAGCGCCACCCCAAGCTCCTCGGCGGGGTCGCGGCCGTCGTCATGCTCGTGCTCGCGCTGCCCGCCCTCGGCCTCCACCTCGGCACCTCCGACCAGGGCAACAACCCGGCCACCGCCACCACCCGGCAGGCGTACGACCTTCTCGCGGACGGCTTCGGGCCCGGCGTCAACGGCCCCCTCACCATCGCCGGCCGGCTCGACGGCGCGGACGACCGGCTCGCCCTGGACTCGCTGCCCGAGAAGCTGCGGACCACCGAAGGCGTCGCCTCCGTCAGCCCGGTCACGTACAACAGCTCCGGCGACACCGCCTTCCTCACCGTCGTCCCCGACTCCTCGCCCCAGTCGCAGGACACCAGCGAGCTGGTCGATCGCATCCGGGACGACGTCCTGCCGCCGGTCCGGGCCGACACCTCGCTGGAGGCCCACGTCGGCGGGGTGACGGCGAGCTACGACGACTTCGCCGAGATCATCGTCGGCAAGCTGCCCCTCTTCGTCGGGGTCGTCATCGGACTCGGCTGCCTGCTGCTGCTCCTGGCCTTCCGCTCCATCGGCATCCCGGTCAAGGCCGCCGTGATGAACGTGGCCGCCGTCGCCTCCTCCTTCGGCGTCGTCGTCGCCGTCTTCCAGTGGGGCTGGGGCAGCGAACTGCTCGGCCTCGGCAGCGCCGGGCCCATCGAGCCCTTCCTCCCCGTGATCATGGTTTCCGTCCTCTTCGGCCTCTCCATGGACTACCAGGTCTTCCTGGTCGGCCGGATGTACGAGGAGTGGCTGGAGACCGGCGACAACCGGCGGTCCGTCCGGGTCGGCCTCGCCGAGACCGGCCGGGTCATCAACTCCGCCGCCGTGATCATGATCTCCGTCTTCCTCGCCTTCGTGCTCAGCGGCGACCGGGTCATCGCCATGTTCGGCATCGCCCTGGCCACCGCCGTCGCCCTGGACGCCTTCGTCCTGCGCACCCTGCTGGTACCCGCCCTCATGCACATGCTCGGCGGGGCGAACTGGTGGCTGCCGGGCTGGCTGGAGAAGCGGTTGCCCCGGATCAGCATCGAGCCGCCCGACTGCGTACCGCTCCATGCGAAGATCCCGGAGGCGCGCGCCCCGGAGGAGGGCGCCGCGCGGTCCGAGGAGGAGCACGATGTTCGCCATATCGCTGGGTGACGACCGGGCGGAACTGCGCCCGCTGGAGGTCTGGCAGGACGAGGAGTTCCTCGCCCACATGGACCGGGCCCGCGAACTGGTCGACCCCTGGATCCCCTTCGCCTCCTTCGCCAGCGACCGGGAGTCGGCCCGCGCGCTGCTCCGGCGGTACGCGGAGAAGCAGGCGGCGGACACCGGCCGGCTGTACGGGATCCGGCTGGAGGGCACCCTCGTCGGCGGTGTCCTCTTCCCGTCCTTCGACGCCGGAAGCGGCAACTGCGAGATCGGCGTCTGGCTGGAGCCCGCCGCGCAGGGCCGCGGCCTGATCACCCGCGCGGCCGAGCGGCTGATCGACTGGGCGGTGTACGAGCGCGGTATGCACCGCGTGGAGTGGCGCGCCTCTCCGGAGAACACCCGGTCGATCGCCGTCGCCCAGCGGCTCGGGATGACACGGGACGGGGTGCTCCGGCAGAGCTACCTCTACCGGGGGGAGCGTCACGACACCGAGGTCTGGTCCGTCCTCGCCCCGGAGTGGAAGGCACGTCGCACCGCCGGACCGGACGCCCCGGCCACCGGCTGACCCCGCCCCGGAGCTCCTGCGGCCACGGGGTTCCCTACGGCACGGAATCCGGGATTCCCCGGCTCTCCGGCGCCCCTGCCTCAGAAGCTTCCGGAACCGCGGGGCGCTCCTAAGGCCCGCGCCCCCGCCAAGATGCGGAACTCGCCCGATGCGGTGCCCCCTCCCGGCGGACGACAGTGGACCTACAGCGGACACAGGGCCCCGGCCGACCGGCCGGACCGCCCCACCGGTCCGCTGCCACGGCCGACAGCCAGGGAGAAACCCCGTGTACGAGTACGAGATCTACCGCACCGCCTCCGCCGAACTGATCCGCCGGGCCGACGCCGAGCGCGCGCTCGGCCGGGCCCGCACCGCCCGCCGGACCGCCCGCCGCATCGGACGCCATGATCCGGAGGGGCGGGTGAGGGAAGAGGACCGCGCACGCTTCGCACCGGCCGCCTGACGGTGTCCGGGCACGGGACGACCGCCGCGCCCGACTCCGGCCCCGCCGACGCCCCCTCCGTACCGGGCGCGGCGGGGCCGGCGCCGTCGGGTGCGGTCTCCGGGACGCCCGGTGGGAACCCCGCGACGGCGGCAGCGGCGGTCGCGGGGGAGAGCATGATCACCGTGCGCGAAAAGGTTCCCCCCGCCTCGTACGCGTATGCGATGCTCGGCCGCGTGGAGACCAGGTCAGTCAGCCCCGTGTTCGTGGGCCGCGCAGCGGAGCTCGCCTCACTCACCGAGGCGCTCGGGCGGGCCGCGTCCGGCGACCCGCAGGCCCTGCTGATCGGCGGCGAGGCAGGCGTCGGCAAGACCCGGCTGGTCGAACAGTTCGTCACGACCGCCGAGCGGCGCGGCGCCGTGGTCGCCGTCGGGTCCTGCGTCGAGATCGGGGCCGACGGACTGCCGTTCGCCCCCTTCCCGACCGCACTGCGCGCCCTGCGCCGGGCCCTGCCCGAGGAGATGGCCGCCGCCTGCGCCGGCCAGGAGGGCGAGCTGGCCCGGCTCCTGCCCGAACTGGGCGAGGTCCACCAGGACGCCACCCACGAGCACAGCATCGCCCGCCTCTTCGAACTCACCGCCCGGCTGTTGGAGCGGATCTCCGCCGACCGGGCGGTCGTCCTCGTCCTGGAGGACCTGCACTGGGCGGACGCCTCGACCCGGCACCTGCTCGCCTACCTCTTCCGCACCCTGGGCTCCGGCCGCCTCATGGTCGTCGGCACCTACCGCGCCGACGACCTCCACCGCCGCCACCCGCTGCGCCCCCTCCTCGCCGAACTGGACCGGCTGCGCACCGTCACCCGCGTCGAACTCGCCCGCTTCAGCCACGACGAGGTCGGCCGCCAGCTCGCCGGCATCCTCGCGGAGACCCCCGAGGCCGCACTCGTCGACGAGATCTTCGAACGCTCCGACGGCAACGCCTTCTTCGTCGAGGAGCTGGCCCGTTCCCTGGAGTGCTGCGGCGACAGTTCCGGTCTGACCGAATCCCTCCGCGACCTCCTGCTCGTCCGCGTCGAGGCGCTGCCCGAACACGCCCAGCGAATCGCCCGGATCGCCGCCGAGGGCGGCTCCTCCGTCGAACACGAGCTGCTGGCCGCCGTCGCCGGACTGGGCGAGCTCGAACTCGACGAGGCCCTGCGCGCGGCCGTCGGGGCCAACCTCCTGCAACCCGCGCCCGACAACGACGGCTACCGCTTCCGGCACTCCCTGGTCCGCGAGGCCGTCAGCGACGATCTGCTGCCCGGCGAGCGGACCCGCGTCAACCGCCGGTACGCCGAAGCCCTGGAGGCCGACCCCTCCCTCGTCCGGGACGACGAACGGGCCACCCGGCTCGCCAGCTACTGGTACGCCGCCCACGACGCCGCCAAGGCCCTGCCCGCCGTCCTGCGGGCCGCCGTCGAGGCCCGCCGCCGCTACGCCTACTCCGAGCAACTGCGGCTCCTGGAACGGGCGATGGAGCTGTGGGACGACGTGCCCGACGCGGTACGCGCCTCCCTGCGCCCCCTCGACTACGCGGAGGTCTATCCGGGCTCCGGCCGCGACCCCGGGAACACGCCGCTGCGCTACCTGGACGTGATGGCCGAGGCCACCGTCGCCGCCCACTTCGGCGGCGACCGCAAACGCGCCCTGGCCATCACCAAGAAGGCCATGCGGGTCCTGGCAGCCGAACCCGACCCGCTGCGCGAGGCGTGGTTCCTGGTGCAGCGCAGCCGGCTGGTGCAGGTGCTCGACAAGGGGGACGGGTGGGAGGAGCTGGCCACCGCGCAGGAGCTGGTGCGCGGACTGCCGCCGTCCCCCGTGCAGGCCGACATCCTGACCAACGTGGCCAGTTGGAAGGCGCTGCACCAGCCGGGCCCGGAGGCGCTCGCGGACAGCGACCGCGCGGTGGCGTACGCCCGGCTCGTCGGCGACGAGTACATCGAGCTGCACGCCCGCCTCACCCGCGGCTGGCTCACCGCGGACGCGGGCGGCGTCGAGGACGGTCTCGCCGAGATGTACGCCGTCCGGGACCGTGCCGAGAAGCTGCACCTGATGAACCTGCTCGGCCGGGTCAGCGTCAACCTGCCCTCCTCGCTGGAGGCGATGGGCCGTTCGCTGGAGGCCGTCGCCGCCGCCGACCACGGTATCGAGATCTGCCACAGCCACGGCCTGGCCGACTCGGAGGCCTGGGTCTACGCCAACCAGTCCCAGTCCCTGTTCTCGCTCGGGCACTGGCCCCAGAGCGAGGCCGCGGCCGCGTCCGCCACCCGTCTGGCGCTCGGCCCCAAGGGAAAGGGGCTCGCCGCCCTCCGCCACGCCGAACTGGCCGTCGCCCGCGGGGAGGCGGCCGAGGCGGAGGACCTGCTCGCCCTGGTCCGCAGGCACTTCGGGCACCGCGACCCGCAGCACCAGTACCTGATCGACCCGGTCCGGCACGGCATGGAGCTGGCCGCCTCCCGCGGCAGGCTCGCCGAGGCGCGGGCCGCGTTCGAGGAGCTGGCCCGGCCCGGCTTCCCGCCCGGCACCCAGCGCTACGCCCTGCCGCTGCTGGGGACCGCCGCCATGATCGAGGCCGACGCCCGCGGGCTGCCCGCCGCCGAGGCGGGCCGCCCCGGCGTCCTCGCCCTGATCCGCCGGTGCGTGAAGAACCTCCCCATGCTCGTCCCCGTATGGGCCGCCCACGGCGTCCTCATCGAGGCGGAGCTCGCGCGTGCGGAGGGCGTCGACACCCCCGCCCACTGGGCGCGCGCCGCCGAGGCGTTCGACCCGCTCAGCCGTCCGTACCCACTGGCCCAGATCCACCGCCGCTGGGCCGAGTCCCTGCTGATCGCCCCCGGTGACCGGTCCACCGCCACGACCCTGCTGCACCGTGCGCTGGAGAGCGCCCGGCGGCTCGGCGCGCGCCCGCTGGCCGAGGCGGTCGAACAGCTGGCGGCCCGCGCCCGCATCCCGCTCGACGGGCCGGGCGCGGCGCTCCGCCCCGGCGCGGCCGTCCACCCGGCCGTCCTGGCAGTGCCTGCCGGAGGCGGCCCCGACCGGGCGGAGAGGGGCGGGGAGGACCCGGCGATCGCGGCCGTGGCGTCCTTCGGGCTGACCCCGCGCGAGCAGGACGTGCACCGACTGGTCGCGGCGGGACACACCAACCGCCGGATCGCGGAGGAGCTGTTCATCTCACCGAAGACCGCCAGCGTGCACGTCTCCAACATCCTGGCCAAGCTCGGCGTCTCCAGCCGGGGCGAGGCCGCCGCCCTCGCCCACCGGTTGAGGCTCTACCCGGCGGTGTGACCGGTGCCTGCCCCTGAACCGCGGTCCGGCGGGCGGCCACGGCGGTGCGACGACAGGCCCAGCCCGCCCCGGACAGGATCCGGTGGGCGCCCTTCACCCCTCCGGTTCCTCCTCGGCCCGGTGCTCCGGCCCGCCCGCCGGCTTTCCGGGCCGGGGCCGGCCGGGCACGGCGTCCTGCTCGGGCGGCCCCGGCCGCAGGCGGTGCTCCCCGGACCGCTCCCCGGACTCGGGAGGCTCCTCGCGTGCCGGGGCGCGGACGGTCACCTTGCCCGAGGTGAGGTCTATCGGCCCCCGGTCCGGATCGCCGACCCCGAGATCCACCCGGCTCAGCTCCAGCCGCTTCCGCTCGTCCGACGTGTGCTTGCGCCCCGGAGCGAACAGCTCCTCGAAGAAATTGAACACCGGCCGTGCTCCCTCCGACATGCCGCGCGGGCGGCCGGCTACTCCACCTCCACCTGGAGGACCCTGTCGTCCCCGGGCTTCGGCGTGCCCCGTCCGTCCGTGTTGCTGGTGACCAGCCACAGGCGGTCGCTCCCCGCACCCACCACGGTGCGCAGGCGGCCGTGCTTCTCCTCCAGGAACGCCTGAGGGGCGGCATGAGGTTCCTTCGCCCCGTCACCGGAGAGCGGAATCCGCCACAGCCGCTCGCCGCGCAGCCCGGCCATCCAGATCGAGCCCTCCGCGTACGCGATACCGCTGGGGGACGCCTCCGAGGTCTTCCACTGGGCCACCGGGTCGATGAACCCGGCCCGGCCCTCCTCACCCTCGACCTCGGGCCAGCCGTAGTTCCCGCCGGGCTCGATCAGGTTCAGCTCGTCCCACGTGTTCTGCCCGAACTCGGCGGCCCACAGCCGCTTGTCCTCGTCCCAGGCGAGCCCCTGCACATTGCGGTGCCCGTACGAGTACACCACCGAGTCCGCCTCCGGGTTGCCGTGCACGGGCTCGCCGTCCGGGGTCATCCGCAGGATCTTGCCCGCCAGGGACTCCTTGTCCTGGGCCAGCCCGGTGTCCCCGGTCTCGCCCGTGCCCGCGTACAGCATCTTGTCCGGGCCGAACGCGATCCGGCCGCCGTTGTGGATGCTGCCCTTGGGGATGCCGCGCAGCACGGTGTCCGGGGCGCCGAGCTGCTGCCCCGCCGGGCGCTTCTCGTCGTAGCTCATCCGTACGATCCGGTTGTCGGACGCGGTGGTGAAGTAGGCGTAGACCAGCTGGTCCGCGCCGAACGTGGAGGAGACGGCGAGCCCCAGCAGCCCGCCCTCGCCGGACGACGACACGCCGGGCACCGAGCCGAGCAGCGTCTGCTTCCCGCTCTCGCCGTCGATCCGGTGGACCGTGCCCTCGTCGCGCGAGGAGACCAGCAGATCGCCGCCGGGCAGCGCGGCCAGCCCCCAGGGAGACTTCAGCTTCTCCGTCAGGGTGGAGACGACCTTCGCCGAACCCCTGGCGGGCGGCAGCTCGGCCGAAGGGCTCGGGGAGGCCGGGGGAGCGGAGCCCTCCGAGGCGGTGGGGGAACCGGCGGGCTGCCCGGACGCGCCCCCGCCCCCGCCGCCGGAACACGCGGCGGTCAGCAGCAGGGCGGCCGAGGCGAGCACGGCCACCGCCCCTCTGCGTACGGCCGGGGACTGCACAGGTCCGAACAGAGCACCACGCACGGAACCGATCCTTTCGACGGTTGCCCGACTACCCGCTCCTCCACCGTGTACGTACCGCTCACCCGGCGCAGGAGTTCCCGATCCGCCCATTCTCCCGCCGTACGGGCCGCGACGCCCCGGTACGACGAGGCGCGCCGGCGAGGAGGACCGGCGCCACGACGCCCCGGACGGCGAAGACCGCCGGCGCGACGCTCCGCCCTCACGCCCACGGCTGGTCCCACGACTCCCGCGCGGCCGGCAGGCCGTCGATCTCCGCCAGGTCCCGGTCCTCCAGGACCACACGGGACGCCCCGGCGTTCTCCACCGCCCACTGTTCCCGCTTCGCCCCCGGCACCGGCACCACGTGCGGGCCCTGGCGCAGCACCCAGGCCAGCGCCACCTGGGCCACGGTCGCCCCGCGGCGCTCAGCGATCCGCCGAAGACCGGCCACCACCGGCTGGTTCGCCGCCATCACCTCCGCCGTGAACCGGGGGTGCCGGGCCCGCAGGTCCTCCGGCTCGAACCCCTGGCCGGGCTTGAGCGTCCCGGTCAGATATCCGCTGCCCAGCGGCATCGCGGCCAGCAGCCCGACCCCGCGCGCCACGCACCACGGCAGCAGTTCGGCCAGCGCCTCCCGCGACCACACCGACAGCTCCGCCTCGACGGCGCTGACCGGGAAGATCTGCTGAATCCGCTCCAACTGCCGGATCGTTCCGGCGTGCGGACCCGCCCCCGACCGGCGCGAGGCCCGCGCCCCCACCGCGCACAGCCCGAGCGAACGCACCTTGCCCGCCGTGACGAGCTCCGCCATCGCGCCCCAGGTCTCCTCCACGGGAACCTCGGGGTCGGCCCGGTGGAGCTGGTACAGGTCGATCACGTCGGTCTGGAGCCGCCGCAGCGAGGCGTCGCAGGCCCGACGGACGTACCCCGGCCTGCCGTTGGCGACGATGTGCCCGTCGCCCACCAGCAGCCCGCACTTCGTGGAGACGAACGCCTCCTCGCGGCGGCCCTTCAACGCCCGTCCCACCAGCAGCTCATTGGTGAACGGGCCGTACATGTCGGCGGTGTCGAGGAGCCGTACGCCCGCGTCCAGCGCCGCGTGCACCGTCCGCACCGAGCGGTCGCCGAGCTGCTGCGACGCGCTGTAACCCCAGCTCATCGGCATGCAGCCCAGCCCGACCGCACCCACGGCCAGCCCCGCCGCCCCGATAGTCCTGCACTCCAACTCCCCGAACCCTTCCTCGTGTGCGGTCACGGGGCCGCACCGCAACCCAAAAGTAACCTCTGACCTCGCCGGCTCTCCGCCCAGCCGCCCCTGGAACGCCCGCACACCGGTCGCATAGCCTCCTGGCATGACTGCGACGCCTTCCGCCGTATGGCTGCCCTTCCCGGCCGAGGAGATCGACGGGCTCCCCGCGGGCCTCGACTACCGCTACTGGAACGGCGAACCGGACTATCCGGGGGACCCGGCCGACTGCGTCTACTACGTCGTGCCCTACATGAAGGGCCCCGAGATCGCGGTGCGTCCGCTCGCGGAGATGGGCGGCGTCCAGGTGGTGCAGACGCTCTCCGCCGGCATCGACCACGTGGAGCCCGGCCTCGGGCTGCTGGCGGCCGGGGTGCGGCTCTGCAACGCCAAGGGGGTCCACGAGGCGTCCACCGCCGAGCTGGCGCTCGCGCTGATCCTGGCCTCCCTGCGCGGACTTCCCGGTTTCGTCCACGGCCAGGACGCGGAGGAGTGGCGGTCCGGCTTCTACCCGGCGCTCGCCGACAAGTCCGTTCTGATCGTGGGGTACGGCTCCATCGGCTCGGCCATCGAGGACCGGCTCGTCCCGTTCGAGTGCGCGCGGGTCACACGCGTCGCGCGCTCCGCACGAGTCTCCCCACACGGCCCCGTACGCACGCTCGACGAACTGCCCGTCCTGCTGCCCGCGTCCGACGTGGTGATCCTCTCCACCCCGCTGAACCCGTCCACGCGCGGCCTGGTGGACGCCGACTTCCTCGCCGTGATGCCCGACGGCGCCCTCCTCGTCAACGTCGCGCGCGGTGGAGTCGTCGACACCAAAGCCCTGTTGGCCGAACTGGAGTCCGGACGTCTGCGGGCGGCTCTCGACGTGACCGACCCGGAACCCCTGCCGGCGGGCCATCCTCTCTGGCATGCTCCGAATGTCTTGATCACGCCTCATGTGGGCGGCAGCACCTCGGCGTTCGAACCGCGCGCCAAGCGTCTGCTGGCCGCACAGCTCACCCGGTTCGCCGCCGGGGAGCCGGTGCGCCATGTCGTCCGCACCACCGGCTGAGCCCCTCCGGACGACCACGCTACGGGGCAGTCCGGATGCGCACAGTGCCGCTCACCTCCCCTTTCGTCACGCAGAGTAGAGAAGGTATGGCCCTGTGTGACGGATCTGGTGTATCGTCCGATCCGGGGGGCTGCGCCGTGAAAAGGGACGGCGCGGGGGGAGCACCGGAACGCGAGGGGGCGACGGGCGATGTGCTGGCCATGGAGAGACGATCCGACGTGGACGAGGGAGCGGCCGAGGCCGTCCGCGCCGACGGAGCGCGGTGCCCGCCGATGGCCGGATCCTTGCCCCGGACAGGCAGCGACGACCCGTCTGCGCCCGGTCCGGAACGGGCGGCGCCACAGCGGTCCGGGCGGCAGCCGGGCGCCGGGGGCCGACTGCCCGGCCGGTCCGGGCCGGGGAGCCCTCCGGTGAACGCGCTGGGGGCCCTGCTCTCCCCGAGGTCCGCCGCCGGTTCCACCGGGATGCGCTCCCGGATCCTGCTCGGCCTCGTCTGCGCGGGGTATTCGGTGGGCGCCGCCGTGGGCTGGGGGTCGCCGCAGGCCGCCGTCTTCATGGGGGACTTCGGCCTCGCCGCCGCCGCGCTGATCGCCGCCTTCTCCTGCTTCCTCTACGCACGGGCGGTCGGCGGCCGGCTCCGCCCCGCCTGGACGCTGTTCTCGCTCTCGTCCCTCATGGCAGCCTGCGGCAACGCCGTCTGGGGCTGGTACGAGGTGATCCTCGGCGTCCCCGTCCCGGCCCCCTCCCTCGCGGACGTCTTCTTCCTCTGCTTCGCACCGCCCGCCATCGTCGGCCTGCTGGTGCTCGCCAAGCGCCCCGTCACGCGCGCCGGCTGGGTCTGCCTGGGGCTGGACGCCTGGCTGATCGGCGGGTCCCTGCTGACGCTCGCCTGGAGCCTCGCCCTCGCCCACACCGCGCACCTGGCGGGCGCACCGGACACCAGCGTCGCGCCCGCCGCCCTCTCGCTGGCCTACCCGCTGCTCGACATCGTGCTCGTCTCGATGGTGCTCGCCCTGCACTTCCGCCGCTCCGGGGCGAACCGCTCCGCGGTGAACACCGCCATCGCCGCCCTCGCGCTCACGGTCCTGAGCGACGCGGTGTTCACCTCACCGCTCCTGCGGTCGACCTACCACTCGGGCCAACTCCTCGACGCCGGCTGGTTCGCGGGGTCGCTGCTCCTCGCCTACGCCCCCTGGGGCGCCCGCCGGGCGGCCCGCCCGCCCGTCCGGCCCGGTTCGCCGCGGACCTCCGCCAGCCGCCCCATCGCCGGTTCGCTGGCCGCCCTGACCCCGTATCTCGCCGCCGCCGTCTGCACGCTGGGCATCCTGTACAACGTGGTCGACGGCCGCCGGGTGGACCGCGTCGTCATCTTCACCGCCTGCACCGTCGTCCTGGCGCTCGTCGTCCGGCAGGGCATCATGCTCCTCGACAACATCTCCCTCACCCAGGAACTGGCCCAGAAGGAGAACCACTTCCGCTCCCTGGTGCAGGGCTCCAGCGACGTCATCATGATCGCCGCGCCCGACGGCACCCTGCGCTACGTCAGCCCCGCGGCGGCCGGGGTCTACGGACGGGACGCGGAGGACCTCGTCGGCGCCCAGCTGTCCTCGATCATCCACCCCGAGGACCTCGGCCGGTTCGTCCACGAGGTGCGGCGCTTCCTCGCCGCCCCGCCGCACGAGGAGCCCACCACCCGCGTCGAGTGCCGCTTCCGCTCGGGCACGGGCGACTGGCTCAACGTCGAGTCCACCGTCAACCGCCACCAGGGCGGTCTCCTGCTCAACAGCCGGGACGTCACCGAACGGGTCCGGCTCCAGGCCCAGTTGCAGCACAACGCCGAGCACGACCCGCTCACCGACCTGCCCAACCGGGCCCTGTTCACCGCCCGCGTCCGCCAGGCGCTCGGCGGCCGGCGGGCGAGCGACCCGGGCACCGCCGTGCTCTTCATCGACCTCGACGGCTTCAAACAGGTCAACGACACCATCGGCCACCAGGCGGGCGACGAACTGCTCATCCAGGCCGGCCGCCGGCTCCAGGACTCCGTCCGGGCCGGCGACACCGCCGCGCGGCTGGGCGGCGACGAGTTCGCCGCACTCATCGTCGGGGACGGCACCCGCGACCAGGGCGCCCGTGAGTACCAGGTCCACGAGATCGCCGAGCGGCTGCGCCTCACCCTCTCCCAGCCCTACCGGATCGGCCCCCACGAGGTCCGGGTGGCCGCCTCCATCGGCGTCGCCTTCGCCGAGCCCGCCATCAGTCCCACCGACCTCATGCGCAACGCCGACCTTGCGATGTACCGCGCCAAGGCCGGCGGCAAGGACCGGGTCGAGCTGTACGCCCCGCAGATGCAGGCCGACGTCGTACGCCGCTCCGAGCTGGCCACCCGGCTGCGCTCCGCCCTGCGCGACGGTGAGTTCGCCCTGCTGCACCAGCCCGTCGTCCACCTCGCCAGCGGGTCCGTCGCGGCCGTCGCCGCGCAGGCCCGCTGGCGCTCCGCGCAGGGCATCCTGTTCACCCCGGCCGAGTTCCTGCGGGTCTCCGGCGACGACGACCGCACCGCCGAGCTCGGCCGCTGGCTCCTGGAGGAGGCGGTGGCCCAGGCCGCCGAACGGGCCAGGGCCGGCCACCCCGTGACCGTCTCCGTCCGGCTCTCCGCCGCCCGGCTGCTGGAGACCGGCCCGCCCCTCGGCTCCATCGAGGCGCTCCTGACCCGCCACGGCCTGCCCTCGGGCGCGTTGATGATCGAAGTGGCCGACAGCGACCCGCGGGTCTCCTTCGACGCCCTGGAGCAGCGCCTCGTGGCCCTGCGCAGGCTCGGTGTGCGGATCGCGCTCGACGGCTTCGGCAGCGGCTTCGCGGCGATCAACGCGCTGCGCCGGCTCCCCATCGACGTACTGAAACTCGACCGGAACCTGGTGGAGGGGGTGGTCGAATCGGCCAGGCTGCACAAGATCACCAGTGGCCTGCTGCGCATCGCCTGCGACCTCGGCCTCCAGTCCGTCGCGGACGGCGTCGACGTCCCCGAGCAGGTGCTCGCGCTGCGCGCCATGGGGTGTACCCACGGCCAGGGGATGGCCTTCTCCGGCCCGCTCGACGAGTACCGGCTGCGACGCGCCCTGGTCCGGGGCGAGTTCCCCGTGCCCGGCGTCCCGAGCCCCCGGCCCGTGATGGCGGGCGGCTCGATCCCGCTGCTCACCGGATCACATACTGAGACGCCCGTCCCACCCACTTGACACGTGATGCGTGCCGGAGAGAGGGTCAATGCCATGCGCACCCGAATTCTCGTACTTGGAAAGCGCGTCGGCTGAAGCAGGGTCACTCCATGACACTCTGCGGACCGCACCCGGCGCGCTCCCCTCGCTTGCCTCACGGCACGAGGGGTTTTTTGTTGCACTGACACCTCTCAAAACGCTGCAAAACACCCGCGAAAACCCTCAGCCTCGAGAAGAGAACGCAGATGACCGAGCAGGCCACCGGGGCCCATCACCCGCAGCCGCGCGCCCGTACCGGCGGACAGCCGTCCGTCACCGTTGAGCACGTCACGGGCGCGCAGTCCCTCATCCGCTCGCTCGAAGAGGTCGGCGCCGACACCGTGTTCGGCCTCCCGGGCGGCTGCATTCTCCCCGCCTACGACCCGCTGATGGACTCCACCCGGGTCCGCCACATCCTGGTCCGCCACGAGCAGGGAGCGGGCCACGCGGCCACCGGCTACGCGCAGGCCACCGGCAAGGTCGGCGTCTGCATGGTCACCTCGGGCCCCGGCGCCACCAACCTGGTCACCCCGATCGCCGACGCCGCCATGGACTCGGTCCCGATGGTCGCGATCACCGGTCAGGTCGCCTCCTCCGCCATCGGCACCGACGCCTTCCAGGAAGCCGACATCTGCGGCATCACGATGCCGATCACGAAGCACAACTTCCTGGTCACCCGCGCCGAGGACATCGCGCACACCATCGCCGAGGCGTTCCACATCGCCTCCACCGGCCGCCCCGGACCGGTCCTCGTCGACATCGCCAAGGACGCGCTCCAGGCGCGGACGACCTTCAGCTGGCCGCCCACGATGGACCTGCCCGGCTACCGCCCCGTGACCAAGCCGCACGCCAAGCAGATCCGCGAGGCCGCCAAGCTGATCACCCAGTCCAAGCGCCCCGTGCTGTACGTCGGCGGCGGCGTCCTGAAGGCCGGGGCCACCGCCGAGCTGAAGGTCCTCGCGGAGCTGACCGGGGCACCCGTCACCACCACCCTGATGGCGCTCGGCGCCTTCCCCGACAGCCACCCGCTGCACGTGGGGATGCCGGGCATGCACGGTTCGGTCACCGCCGTCACCGCGCTGCAGAAGGCCGACCTGATCGTCGCCCTCGGGGCCCGCTTCGACGACCGTGTCACCGGCAAGCTGGACAGCTTCGCCCCGTACGCCAAGATCGTCCACGCCGACATCGACCCCGCGGAGATCGGCAAGAACCGCACCGCCGACGTCCCGATCGTCGGCGACGCCCGCGAGGTCCTGGCCGACCTCGTGCAGGCGGTCCAGGCCGAGCACACGGAGGGCAACACCGGCGACTACAGCGCCTGGTGGAAGGACCTCGACCGCTGGCGCGAGACCTACCCGCTCGGCTACGACCTGCCCGACGACGGCAGCCTCTCCCCGCAGCAGGTCATCCAGCGCATCGGCGAGCTCGCCCCCGAGGGCACGATCTTCACCGCGGGCGTCGGCCAGCACCAGATGTGGGCCGCCCACTTCATCGACTACGAGCAGCCCGCCACCTGGCTCAACAGCGGCGGCGCCGGGACGATGGGCTACGCGGTCCCGGCCGCGATGGGCGCCAAGGCCGGCGCGCCCGACCGCACCGTGTGGGCCATCGACGGCGACGGCTGCTTCCAGATGACCAACCAGGAACTGACCACCTGCGCGCTCAACAACATCCCGATCAAGGTCGCCGTCATCAACAACGGCGCCCTCGGGATGGTCCGCCAGTGGCAGACCCTCTTCTACAACCAGCGCTACTCCAACACCGTGCTGCACTCCGGCCCCGACGCGGACGGCACCCCGGCCCGCGGCACCCGCGTCCCGGACTTCGTCAAGCTGTCCGAGGCCATGGGCTGCCACTCCATCCGCTGCGAGGACCCGGCCGACCTGGACAAGGTCATCGAAGAGGCCAACTCCATCAACGACCGCCCCGTCGTGATCGACTTCATCGTCCACGAGGACGCCATGGTCTGGCCGATGGTCGCCGCCGGCACCTCCAACGACGAGGTCCAGGCCGCGCGCGGCGTCCGCCCCGACTTCGGCGACAACGAAGACGACTGAGAGACAGAGAGAGAACGACTCCCATGTCCGAAAAGCACACGCTCTCCGTCCTGGTCGAGAACAAGCCCGGTGTCCTCGCCCGGATCACCGCCCTGTTCTCCCGACGCGGCTTCAACATCGACTCGCTCGCGGTCGGTACCACCGAGCACCCCGACATCTCCCGCATCACCATCGTCGTGAATGTCGAGGGCCTGCCCCTGGAGCAGGTGACCAAGCAGCTCAACAAGCTGGTCAACGTCCTGAAGATCGTCGAACTCGAGCCCTCCGCTGCGATCCAGCGGGAACTCGTCCTGGTGAAGGTCCGCGCCGACAGCGAGACCCGCTCCCAGATCGTCGAGATCGTCCAGCTGTTCCGCGCCAAGACCGTCGACGTCTCCCCGGAGGCCGTCACGATCGAGGCGACCGGAGGGGCCGACAAGCTGGAGGCGATGCTCAAGATGCTGGAGCAGTACGGCATCAAGGAGCTCGTCCAGTCCGGCACCATCGCCATAGGGCGCGGCGCGCGCTCGATCACCGACCGGTCCCTGCGCGCCCTCGACCGTTCCGCCTGAGCGGACGGAACCCGGCGGAGCTCCCGGCTCCGCTCGCATGGCGAGACCCGACAACGCACACGACGCACCCCGCCGTACGGTGGGACGCAACACCTGCACACCAAGGAGAAGACCCAGTGGCCGAGCTGTTCTACGACGACGATGCCGACCTGTCCATCATCCAGGGCCGCAAGGTCGCGGTTCTCGGGTACGGCAGTCAGGGCCACGCCCACGCGCTGTCGCTCCGCGACTCCGGCGTCGACGTCCGCGTCGGTCTCCACGAGGGCTCGAAGTCCAAGGCCAAGGCCGAGGAGCAGGGGCTGCGCGTGGTGACCCCCTCCGAGGCTGCCGCCGAGGCCGACGTCATCATGATCCTCGTCCCGGACCCGATCCAGGCCCGGGTCTACGAGGAGTCCGTCAAGGACAACCTCAAGGACGGCGACGCCCTGTTCTTCGGCCACGGACTGAACATCCGCTTCGGCTTCATCGAGCCGCCGGCCGACGTCGACGTCTGCATGGTCGCCCCCAAGGGCCCCGGCCACCTGGTCCGCCGCCAGTACGAGGAGGGGCGCGGCGTCCCCTGCATCGTGGCCGTCGAACAGGACGCCTCGGGCAAGGGCCTGGAGCTCGCCCTCTCGTACGCCAAGGCCATCGGCGGCACCCGCGCCGGCGTCATCAAGACCACCTTCACCGAGGAGACCGAGACCGACCTGTTCGGTGAGCAGGCCGTCCTCTGCGGTGGCACCGCCGCCCTGGTCAAGGCCGGGTTCGAGACGCTGACCGAGGCCGGCTACCAGCCCGAGATCGCGTACTTCGAGTGCCTGCACGAGCTGAAGCTCATCGTCGACCTCATGTACGAGGGCGGCCTGGAGAAGATGCGCTGGTCCATCTCCGAGACCGCCGAGTGGGGCGACTACGTCACCGGCCCCCGCATCATCACCGACGCCACCAAGGCCGAGATGAAGAAGGTCCTCACCGAGATCCAGGACGGCACCTTCGCCAAGAACTGGATGGCCGAGTACCACAACGGCCTGCCCAAGTACAACGAGTACAAGAAGGCCGACAGCGACCACCTGCTGGAGACCACCGGCCGTGAGCTGCGCAAGCTCATGAGCTGGGTGAACGACGAGGCGTAGCCCTCGGGGGAGCGGGGCGGGTCCCGGTCACGGGACCCGCCCCGCTCCGTACCACCGGAGGAGTCGCTCCGCACGGGGACGCCGGAGGGGCCGTTCCGTACGGGTGTGCACGACGCCCACCCTCGTGCGGGTGATCCTTCCACCGGGGCGCGTGACCGAGCCCGTCGCGGGACTACACTTCGGAACACATCTACGCGTCAGGGCCCACAGTGTCGTGCGTCTACCACGCGGCTAGCCCCTCCACCGCCTGCGGCCGTCGGGACGGCCGTCCGCACTGGACTTGTGAGGACTCACGTGAGCTCGAAACCTGTCGTACTCATCGCTGAAGAGCTGTCGCCCGCCACCGTCGACGCCCTGGGTCCGGACTTCGAGATCCGGCACTGCAACGGCGCGGACCGCGCCGAACTGCTCCCCGCCATCGCCGACGTCGACGCCATCCTGGTGCGTTCCGCCACCAAGGTCGACGCCGAGGCGATCGCCGCCGCCAAGAAGCTCCGGGTCGTGGCCCGCGCCGGCGTCGGCCTGGACAACGTCGACGTCTCCGCCGCCACCAAGGCCGGCGTGATGGTCGTCAACGCCCCGACCTCCAACATCGTCACCGCGGCCGAGCTCGCCTGCGGTCTGCTGGTGGCCACCGCGCGCAACATCCCGCAGGCCAACACCGCGCTCAAGAACGGCGAGTGGAAGCGCTCCAAGTACACCGGGGTCGAGCTCAGCGAGAAGGTCCTCGGCGTCGTCGGCCTCGGTCGCATCGGCGTCCTGGTCGCCCAGCGCATGTCGGCCTTCGGCATGAAGATCGTCGCCTACGACCCCTACGTCCAGCCGGCCCGCGCCGCGCAGATGGGCGTCAAGCTCCTCAGCCTGGACGAGCTGCTGGAGGTCGCGGACTTCATCACGGTGCACCTGCCCAAGACGCCGGAGACCCTCGGTCTCATCGGTGACGAGGCGCTGCACAAGGTCAAGCCCTCGGTGCGCATCGTCAACGCCGCGCGCGGCGGGATCGTCGACGAGGAGGCGCTGGCCTCCGCGCTCAAGGAGGGCCGCGTCGCCGGCGCCGGCCTCGACGTGTACGCGAAGGAGCCCTGCACGGACTCCCCGCTGTTCCAGTTCGACCAGGTCGTCTGCACCCCGCACCTCGGAGCCTCCACCGACGAGGCGCAGGAGAAGGCGGGCATCGCGGTCGCCAAGTCCGTCCGCCTCGCGCTCGCCGGCGAGCTGGTCCCCGACGCGGTCAACGTCCAGGGCGGCGTCATCGCCGAGGACGTGCGCCCCGGTCTGCCGCTCGCGGAGAAGCTCGGCCGGATCTTCACCGCGCTCGCGGGCGAGGTCGCCGCCCGGCTCGACGTCGAGGTGTACGGCGAGATCACCCAGCACGACGTCAAGGTGCTGGAGCTGTCCGCGCTCAAGGGCGTTTTCGAGGACGTCGTCGACGAGACCGTGAGTTACGTCAACGCCCCGCTGTTCGCGCAGGAGCGCGGCGTCGAGGTCCGTCTCACCACCAGCTCCGAGTCGCCCGACCACCGCAACGTGGTCACCGTGCGCGGCACGCTCTCCGACGGCCAGGAGGTCGCCGTCTCCGGCACGCTGGCGGGCCCGAAGCACCTCCAGAAGATCGTCGCCATCGGTGAGCACGACGTCGATCTGGCGCTCGCCGACCACATGGTCGTCCTGCGCTACCAGGACCGACCCGGCGTGGTGGGTGCGGTCGGCAAGATCCTCGGTGAGGCCGGGCTGAACATCGCGGGCATGCAGGTCTCGCGGGCCGCGGAGGGCGGTGAGGCGCTGGTCGTCCTCACCGTCGACGAGACGGTCCCGCAGCCGGTGCTGACCGAGATCGCGGACGAGATCGGCGCGTCCTCGGCCCGCTCGGTGGACCTCACCGACTGACGCCGCCGGGCCGGCGCGCACAGCCGGCCTCAGGACCCCGCCCCGTACCCGGTGGCAGGTCCGCTCGTTCCGTACGAGTGGTCCCGCCACCGGGTACGTCGCGTCGGGGGCCGGGACGACGGCCGGAGGAGGGTGATCGAACCGCCCGTATGGGCCCGGAGTTGGGTCCGGGGGCCCACGACGTGAGCGGGCCCGCGACCCTAGGGTGACCGGTTGTCATGTCACTCATGGGCACTCCGGGGGTCGGTCACGTATGTCTGCTGTCGGTGGCATACCCGTAGCGGGAGGTCCGGCTCCGGCCGCCGCCCCGCGGCGTGAACTCCCGGCCCCGCTGGTCCTGGTGCGCGTGCTGCTCCTCGTGCTGTTCGGCGCGACGGTGCTGGGGGCGGTCGGCCTGTCCGGCTCCGCCTTCGCGGCGGGGGCGATGGGCGCCGAGGTGCTCGGCATCCTGCTGTACGCCTCCGCTCCCGGCGTCCTCGCGGCACTGCTGGCCCGGCATGTGAGGACCGGCGGCCCCGGGGTGCGGTGGGGTGTCGTCGCGGTCCAGGGATGGCTGATCCTCGGCGGCCTCGCCAACCTGGGCGACGGGTCCCCGGACGGGGTCACCCAGCTGGTCCTGCCGATCCTGATCCTCGTCCTGATCAACCGCGCCGGCAGCCGGGCGTGGTTCCGGATGCCGGCCGCCGAGCGGGGGCAGCCGCCGAAGTTCTCGCTCCCGCACATGATCACCTGGAAGCGGGACCGGGGGCAGACCGCCCTGGAGTACCTGGGCCTGGTCCTGATCGTCGTGGCGCTGATCGCGGCCCTGACCGTGGGCGGTCTCGGCGGCCGGATCACCGCGGGCCTCCAGTCCGCGATCTGCTCGCTGACCGGCAGCTCCTGCCCGGTCTCTCCGGGCGGTTCGGTCGAGGCGGGCGAGGGCCCGGACGGCAGCACGGACGGCGGTTCGGGCGGGGGAGCGGACGGGGGCGCCTCCGGGGAGACGGCGGGGAGCGCGGACGGGGGCGCCGACGGCGGTACGACGATCACGGGCGGCACCACCGGGGGTACCACCGGAGGCGACGCGACCGGCGGCACGGGCGGCTCCGGCGGAAGCGGCGGCCCGGGCGGCTCCGGAGGGTCCGGCGGCACAGGAGGGTCCGGCGGCACCGAAGGGTCCGGCGCGTCCGGGGGTTCCACGACGACCGGCGGCGGGACCGGGGGCCCCGACGACGAGGGGCGGCCCGGCACCGGGGAGGACACCTTCCCCGAGGACGGCGAGGAGCCCGAGGCCGGCTACGACGTCCAGCCGGTCGACGACGGCGACGGCGAGGGAGACGGCGGCGAGCAGGCCGAGGAGCAGGAGGACTGCGGCGGCTGGGGCTTCTTCGGCTGCGCCTGGGACCGTACGACGCAGGTCTTCAAGGGCCTCGTGGTCGACGGGCTCTGGGGCGACATCTCCGGCATCATCGACCTGTTCAAGCCGGAGACCTGGTCGGGTCTGGTCGACTACGGCAAACAGCTCGGCGACCAGTGGGTCCAGGACTCCTCCGGCGCGGGCGACAAGTGGGCCGACGGCGACTACCTCGGCGCGCTCCTGGACTGGGGCGGTGCCTCCGTCAACACCGTGATCACGGTCGGCGACGACATCTTCGTCGGGGACGAGGTCCGCGAGCGCTGGAACAACGGCGAGAAGACCCGTGCCGTCACCGATGTGATCTGGAACGTCGGATCGATCTTCATCCCCGGCTACAACGTCGCGAAGGTCGTCGGCAAGGTCGGGAAGCTCGGCAAACTGGGCAAGATCGCCTCCGAGGTCGCGGAGGCCGCGGGTGACGCGAGCGCCGCCGCCCGCCGGGCCCGCAAGGCCGCGGACGCCGGCGACCTCGACGGCGTACGGAAGGCGGCGAAGGAGGCCGACGAGGCGGCGGACAGCGCCGAGGACGCGGCGCGCCGGACCGGCTGCGCGATCGCGGGCGGACCGCCGAGAGTGCCGTACGGACCGGGCGGCAGCGGCCCCGGCGGCGGGGTGCCGGGCTCGGGCACCGGTGTGCTGGCGGGCGGCTCTCCGGGCCGGGTCGTCCTCGCGGAGGGCGGCTGCGACGAGACGGCCAAGAAGGCGGCCGAGGAGGCGCGGGCCGCGGAGCGGCAGGCGCACCTGGAGCAGAAGCGGCTGGAGGAGCCGGAGCGGGCGCGCAAGGCGGCGGCGGACAAGAAGCAGTACCCGGATCCGCAGCGCAACGACACCTCCGACCCGCGCAACTACAACCCGCCGTCCTGGGCCGACGACCTCAAGGACCGCACCCTCGGCGACGCGGACGCGGGCGACGGCTACTGGGCGAGCCGGGACCGCAACCCCGCGCCCAACTGGAAGAACGAGTCCTGGCTCCGCTACCAGGAGCAGATCACGGGGACGAACCGGGGTCAGGAGTACGTCGTCCCGCACCCTCGGGAGGGCAAGCCGGCCGTGGAGTACGACGGTTGGGACTCCTCCCGGCAGACGTACCTGGAGGCAAAGAACGGCTACGGCAGCTATCTGTCCAAGACCGACAAGGGCACGCTCACCCCATCGGGCAAGGACAAGTTCGTCACCGAGGCCCGTGCGCAGGTGGAGGCGTCCGGCGGCCGGACCGTGGAGTGGCACTTCTCCGACCCGGACGTGGCCAAGGCGGCACGCAAGGCGTTCCGTGACGAAGGGCTGCCGATCAAGGTCGTGCACAGCCCGACGAAGCCCAACGACAGCACCAGGAAACCGGGGGCGTTCGACGAGTAGTCCCTGCCCCGGTGGGGGCGGCGCGCCGAGTAGCCTGCGATGCGGGGCGTTCCCGGCCGCCGAGCGGCCGGGAAGCCGTACGCAGACGGGTCGGCCGACGGAGGAGAGACGAGCATGCGACGTGTAGTGCGGGGCTTCTGGGGTCCCCGGCCGGAGCCGGTCGAGGCGCTGGCCGAGCGGTGGCGGCGGACCCTCGACGGGATCGCCGAGCTGGTTCCGCAGGCGGCCGACGTCTGGAGCCAGGTCCACGGCAACGGCCCCGCCACCGCCTTCGACGCAGACGAGGACGCGCTGCGCGGCGCGCTCCGCACCGCGCAGAGTGCCGCCGACTGGTCCGACCTCACCGGAACCGGGCTGCGGCTCGTCGGCACCGGGGCGCCCGGCTGGCAGGCCGAGGTCAGTGGACTGGCGGGCGGGCGACCGGAGTTCCTGCTCCAGTCGCTCGCGGTCATCCTGCACGCCCCGGACGGGGCCGTGGTGCCGGAGGAGGGGCTGCTGTCCCTCGTCGCGCGGGTGTGGGAGCCGGACTTCGGCGACGTGAGCGACGACGACGTCCTGGACGCGCTGGAGGACGAGGCCGGGTACTCCGTCAGCGATCCCGTCGTCGGCCGCGCCGGCTATCTCTCCCCGGCCCGCGCGGCCCTGGTCCCCGACGACCTGGAGGTGGTCCGCGAACCCCTCCCCGGCGGCGGGGAGTTGCTGAGCATCGCCGCACCGGGCGACAGCGCGACGGTGGTGCGGGTGTACGAGCGGCTGCGCGAGGCGGGGGCGCTGGCCCCGCTGCCCCGCCCGATGGGCCGGGCCACTCTGTGACCTCCCGTGCGGGTGAGCCCTTCGACGTGGAGCGCGCGGCGGCGGAGGTGACCGGCCTTCTCGCCGCCCCCGTACCGGCCGGCGGCCCCACCACCGCCGAGGGCGACCCGGTCACCGGCGAGTGGACGGCCACCGCGGGGGAGGGCTTCCGGATCGTGCCGCTGTGGGAGGGCGCCCCGCTGACCGGGGTGTACGCCCCCGAGTGGAACGGGGCCGAGGAGGCCGCCGAAGCTCATCTGACCGGTCTGGCACGGGTGTTGGACGGGTTGTGGGGACCGCACCGAACCGTGCGGCTGGACGGTCCGATGATGCGCAGCCAGGGCGGCTCGCCGGTGGATCCGCTGTTCGAGGCGCTGTTCGCCGAGGATCTGTACGGGGACCTGGAGGTCTGGGACCCCGTCGATCCCGGCGGGCGGTGGATCGCCCTGATCCGCGGCCACAGCGACGGGGACGCTCCGTTCGTGCTCGCTGCCCTGGTCGGCGACCGTCCGATCCCCGAACCGGCGGATTTCGACGGGCGGCTGTGAGCCCCGCGCGGAGATCCGGGAGCCCCGCGCGGAGATCCGGGGACCGGAGCGGGATCCACCGCTCCGGCCCGGTCACAGCCGTGACCGCTTCACCGCCATGTGCAGCAGGAGCCGGTCCTCGCCGTCGTTCAGGTCCAGGCCGGTGATCTGCTGGATGCGGGTGAGCCGGTAGTACAGCGTCTGGCGGTGGACGCCCAGGGCGGCGGCGGCCCGGCCCGCCTGGCCCGCGTGGTCCAGGAACACCTCCGCGGTGTGGGCCAGCTCCCGGTGTGACGGGGCCAGGAGCGGGGCGACCGCCGGGTCCCCGGCTTCGCCCCCCGGCCTCCGGGAGGGCGGTCAGCAGGCGGTACGGGCCGATCGACGACCACCGGGCGACCGGGCCGAGCCGGGGCTCGGCGCGGGCCGCGCGGGCCGCCGCCCTCGCCTCGCGCCAGGAGGCGGCCAGCTCTGCCAGGCCCCGGCGGGGCATGGCGACGCCTGCGGCGGCGGCGGGCCCTGCGTCGGACCGCAGCCGGTCCCCGGCGCTCAGGGCCGGGTCGAGCCGGTCGGGCGAGCGGAGCCGCACCAGCGCGGCCAGCGAAGGCGGCCCCGCCGCCACCGCGGGGACCGCCGCCAGCGCCGCGGCCGAGGCCACGGCCCGTACCGACGGGGTGTCGTCCGTCCACGGGGTCACGCACACCACCGTGTGCAGCCCCTCGGCGTCCCGCCCCAGGGCCTCGCCGAGGGCAAGGACGGCGGCGTCGTGCCGGGGGCCGGGCCCCGCCGTGAGGACCGCGCCGAACTCCCGCGAGAGGTCCGCGCCCGCCCGCGCCTCGTCGGAGAGCAGCGCCCCGATCCGCGCGGCGACCTCCATGGCGGCCGCCAGCCGCTCGTCGGTCGGGCCCGGTACGGCGTCGAGCAGCCAGACGTAGCCGAGAACGACACCCCGATGGCGTACCGGAAGACAGATGCGGTCCCGGAACACCCCGGCCTCCGGGGCGGCGGGGATGCGGACGGGCCCGGTGGCACGGGTGATGCCGAACCCCTCGAACCAGGCGCGCACGGCCGGCGTGGAGCGGCGGGTCAGGATCGACCGGGTGCGGACCGGGTCCATCGCCGTGTCGTCGTCGCTGTCGTGGGCTCCGAAGGCGACCAGGCCGAAGTCGCGGTTCTCCAGGGTCGCCGGGGCGTCGAGGAGGGCCGAGATCTCGTCGACCAGTTCCTGGTAGTCGCCTGTCACTCCGCCATTCTGCACCCGTGACCGCACTTCTTCAGACAGATGTATGAGATGGCGGCCACGGATGCGTGACAGGTGTCGATGGCACGGCCCGCACGGGGTGCCTAGATTTCACAGTGGTTATCCGTGCCGTACCGGTTCGTTCATGTTCGTACCGATGCGGCCTCCCGTCCGTACATTCGTGGAGGTGCCCCGTGCTGGGTCCCGTGATTCTCGCCGCATCGCGCAGCGACAAGATGCGCCGGTTCGTCTCGGCCGCGCCCGGCACCAAGCAGGTCGTCGACCGCTTCATCGCCGGGGAGACCGTCGACCAGGTCGTCCCGATCGTCGAGGACGCCGCGGAGAAGGGGCTGGAGGTCACGCTCGACGTCGTCGGCGAGGACATCACCACCCCCGCGCAGGCCGAGGCCGCCCGCGACGCCTACCTGGAGCTCATCGAGCGGCTGAAGGGCCTGGACCTGGGCCCCCGCGCCGAGATGTCCGTCAAGCTCTCCATGTTCGGACAGGCGCTGGAGGGCGGCCACGAGCTGGCCCTCGCCAATGTCCGCCCGGTCGTCGAGGCCGCCGCCGCCATCGGCACCACGGTCACCCTGGACGCCGAGGACCACACCACCCTCGACTCGATGTTCGCCATCCACGAGGAGCTGCGGAAGGACTTCCCGCAGACCGGCTGTGTCATCCAGTCGTACCTGTTCCGCACCGAGGACGACGCCCGCCGCCTGGCCGCCGCCGGCAGCCGCGTACGCATCGTGAAGGGCGCCTACAAGGAGCCCGCCTCCGTCGCGTACCAGGACAAGGCGGAGATCGACAAGGCATACGTCCGCATCACCCGCATCCTGATGGAGGGCGAGGGCTACCCGATGATCGGGTCGCACGATCCCCGTCTCATCGCCATCGCCCAGGAGCTGGGCCGCAAGGCCGGGCGCAAACTGGACGAGTACGAGTTCCAGATGCTGTACGGCATCCGCAGCGAGGAGCACGTCCGGCTCGCGGCCGAGGGCCACCGGATGCGCGTCTACACGGCGTACGGCACCGACTGGTACGGATACTTCATGCGCCGCCTCGCGGAGAAGCCGGCCAACCTGCTGTTCTTCGGCCGCTCGATCCTCACCAAGGGCTGATCGGCCCGCCGGGCTGACCCACATTCCCGCCGACATCAAGGAGACAAGGCACTCATGGACGCCGTCACCCAGGTCCCCGCGCCGGTCAACGAGCCGGTCCACTCCTACGCCCCGGGCTCCCCGGAGCGCGCCCGTCTGGAGAAGAAGCTCAAGGAGCTGAGCCAGAACCCGATCGACCTGCCGATGACCATCGGTGGCGAGAAGCGCATGGGCGGCGGCGAGCGGGTCGACGTCGTGCAGCCGCACAACCACCAGGCCGTCATCGGCACCTTCGCCGGCGCCACCGAGCAGGACGCGAAGGATGCCATCGACGCGGCCCTCGCCGCCGCACCGGGCTGGCGCGCGATGTCCTTCGACGACCGCGCCGCGATCATCCTGCGCGCCGCCGAGCTGCTGTCCGGCCCCTGGCGCGAGACCCTGGCCGCCTCGACGATGCTCGGCCAGTCCAAGACCGCCCAGCAGGCCGAGATCGACACCCCCTGCGAGCTGATCGACTTCTGGCGCTTCAACGTGCACTACGCGCGCCAGATCCTCGCCGAGCAGCCCCCGGCCAACTCCCCGGGCGTGTGGAACCGCATGGACCACCGCCCGCTGGAGGGCTTCGTCTACGCGATCACGCCGTTCAACTTCACGGCCATCGCGGGCAACCTCCCCACCGCCCCCGCCCTCATGGGCAACGTCGTGGTGTGGAAGCCGTCCCCGACGCAGACCCACGCCGCCGTGCTGCTGATGCAGCTCCTGGAGGAGGCCGGTCTGCCCAAGGGCGTCATCAACCTGGTCACCGGCGACGGCAAGGCCGTCTCCGAGGTGGCGCTGAACCACCGCGACCTGGCCGGTATCCACTTCACCGGCTCGACCCCCACCTTCCAGCACCTGTGGAAGACGGTCGGCAACAACATCGCCACCTACCGCACCTACCCGCGGCTCGTCGGCGAGACCGGCGGCAAGGACTTCGTCGTCGCCCACCCCAGCGCCGACCGCGCGATCCTGAAGACCGCGCTCACCCGTGGCTCCTTCGAGTTCCAGGGCCAGAAGTGCTCCGCCTCCTCGCGGGCGTACATCCCGGCCTCCATCTGGAACTCCGGTTTCAAGGAGGAGTTCGCGGCCGAGGTCGAGTCGATCAAGATGGGCGACGTCACCGACCTGAGCAACTTCATCGGGGCCGTCATCGACGAGCGCTCGTTCGCCAAGAACAAGGCCGCGATCGACCGCGCGAAGTCCGACCCGTCGTGCACGATCGTCGCGGGCGGCACCTACGACGACTCGGTGGGCTACTTCGTCCGCCCGACCGTCATCGAGTGCACCGACGCCGAGAACGAGGTCTTCACGACGGAGTACTTCGGCCCGATCCTCGCGGTGCACGTGTACGAGGACGAGAAGTACGACGCGATGCTGGAGCAGATGGAGTCGGTCTCCGACTACGCGCTGACCGGCTCGGTCATCGCCGGCGACCGCGCGGCCGCCGCGTACACGATGGACAAGCTCCGCTACGCCGCGGGCAATTTCTACATCAACGACAAGTCGACCGGCGCCGTCGTCGGCCAGCAGCCCTTCGGCGGCGGCCGTGCCTCCGGTACCAACGACAAGGCGGGCGCCCCGCAGAACCTCCAGCGCTGGACCCTGACCCGTGCCATCAAGGAGACGCTGGTCCCGCCGACCGACTACACCTACCCCCACCAGGGCTGACGCCCACCGCGGGGGCGCCGCAGCACGACGCCCCGGCCCCGGGTGCCCCGCCACGGAGCACCCTCCTCAGCCCCGCCCCCCGACCGGCCCCCCTGCCGGCCGGGGGGCGGTTTTCCCCTGTACGGGTCTTTCCCGTGGACGGGTCCCGGTGGGCGGACGGCTCCTCGCGTACGGATCCCGACGTGCGGCGGGTCGCCGTGTACGGGCCGAGGTGTGGGCGGTCCCTCGCGTACGGGCCCCTCGCGTACGGGCCCCGGCGTGCGGTCAGATCTCCACCAGCACCTGGTCCAGCGACTTGCGCACCAGGTCGGGGACCTCGCAGTCCTCGGCCGGATGGCCGACCGGGATCACGGCGAACGCCTTCTCGTTCTCGGGCCGCTCCAGGACCTCGGCCAGGAAGCGCATCGGGCTCGGGGTGTGGATCAGCGCGGCGAGCCCGGACAGGTGCAGGGCGGTGAGCAGCATGCCCACCGCGATCCCGACCGACTCGTCCACGTAGTAGTGCTTGCGCTTCGTGCCGTCCTCGCCGAGCCAGTAGCGCTGCTGGAACACCACGATCAGGGCCGGCGCGTCCGTCATGTGCGCCTTCACCGCGTCCGTGCCCAGCGGGCGCAGCGCGGCGAGCCACTCCTCGCCGAGTCGCCCGTCGTAGCTCACCTTCTCCTCGTGCTCGGCCGCCTCCCGGATGCGGCGGCGCACCTCGGGGTCCTTGACCAGGACGAAGGTCCACGGTTGCTGATGGGCGCCGGAGGGGGCGGTGGCCGCGCAGGCGATGGCGTCGCGCAGCACCTGCTCGGGGACCGGGTCGGAGGAGAACGCGCGGACGGTCCTGCGCTCGTCCATCCGCCGCCGCAGCCGGGCGGCACGTTCCAGGGACTCCTCGGCGGCGATCCGCTCGGGGCGGTAGGGCGCGGGGCGGTACGGAGCGCCGTGGGTGGGTGACCAGGGGCCGGGCGCGGCGGGTCCCGGCGTGGGGGCGGCGGAGGGCGTGGGTGTCGTGTCGGGCATGGCCGCAGTGTGCGCGGCGGGGGAGGGGCGGCGGAAGCGGGACTTCGGACAGGCGGGGGCGCCGGTCCCGGTCAGTGTCCGGTGACCGGGACGGGGTGTCCGCCGTTCACGGGTGGCCGGGGTGGCCGGGGTGGCCGGGGTGGCCGGGGTGGCCGGGGCGGCCGGGGCGCGGGTCGCCGGACGGGAGACCGCCGCGCCGCCGACCGCCGCGCCGCCGACCGCCGCGCCGCCGACCGCCGCGCCGACGGCGCGTGGGCCACCGCCCGCCGGAGCACGCGGTCTTGTGGATTAGGTAATGAGCATGTCAAATTCCTTCCCGGTACGTCCCCCCACGCCACCCCGGAAGGAGCCCCCCATGAGACGCAACTCCCGTGCGCGCCTGGGCGTTTCCCTGCTGCTCGTCGTCGGCGCCCTCGGCCTCGGAGCCACCCCCTCCGCCGCCGGTACCCCCTCCGCCTCCGACACCCCGGCCGCCGCGCCCTCGGCGACCCCCGCCCCGTCCACGTACGCGCTCGACGCCGCTGTCGAACGACGGCTCGGGGCCGCGACCGCCGGAACCTACCTCGACGCGAAGACCGGGAAGCTGGTCGTGACCGTCACCACCGACCGGGCCGAGGAGCAGGCCCGCGCCGCCGGGGCCACCGTCCGCCGGGTGGCTCGCAGCGCCGCACAGCTCGACGCCGCGATGGACACCCTGGAGGCCGAGGCGAAGATCACCGGCACCTCCTGGGGCGTCGATCCGCGCACCAACCGCATCGCCGTCGAGGCCGACTCCTCCGTCTCCGCGCGGGACATGGCCCGCCTCGAAGCCGTCGCCGAACGGCTCGGCGGCGCGGTCGACATCAAGCGGGTCCCCGGCGTCTTCCGGCGCGAGGTGCTCGGCGGCGGCGCGATCTACGGCGGCGGCAGCCGCTGCTCGGCCGCCTTCAACGTCACCAAGGGGGGAGCCCGTTACTTCGTGACCGCCGGGCACTGCACCAACATCTCCGCCAACTGGTCGGCCAGCTCCGGCGGTTCGGTCATCGGCGTCCGGGAGGGCACCAGCTTCCCGACCAACGACTACGGCATCGTCCGCTACACCGACGGCTCGTCGCCCGCCGGGACCGTGGACCTCTACAACGGCTCCACCCAGGACATCTCCTCGGCCGCCAACGCCGTCGTCGGCCAGGCGATCAGGAAGAGCGGGTCCACCACCAAGGTGACCTCCGGCACGGTCACCGCCGTCAACGTCACTGTCAACTACGGCGACGGGCCCGTCCACAACATGGTCCGCACCACCGCCTGCTCGGCAGGCGGGGACAGCGGCGGCGCGCACTTCGCCGGCTCCGTCGCCCTCGGCATCCACTCGGGCAGCTCCGGCTGCTCGGGCACGGCGGGCTCGGCCATCCACCAGCCGGTCGCCGAGGCGCTGTCGGCGTACGGCGTGACGGTGTACTGAACCGCCCCGCCGCCGCTCGCACCCCGCCCGCCCGGACCCCCGCACCCGGTCCGGGCGGGCTCGCGTGTGCGGGGGCGCGCCCCTGCGGTGCGGGGCGTAATCGGCTGTCGGGCGGGGGAGCGGCCTGGAAGGCTGACGCCATGGATTCGACTCCCGCCGTACAGGTCGCACACACCTCCGATCTCACCCCCGCCGAACTCGCCCGCATCCGCGACCTGCTCGACGCCGCCTTCGAGGGGGACTTCGTCGACGACGACTGGGACCACTCCCTCGGCGGCGTGCACGCCCTGATCCGCGACGAGTACGGCCGCCCGGTCGCCCACGGCTGCGTCGTCCAGCGCCGGGTCCGGCACGCGGACCGCTCCTACCGGGCCGGCTACGTCGAAGCCGTCGCCGTCCGCGCGGACCGCCGCCGGGAGGGACTGGGCCACCGGGTGATGGAGGCGCTGGAGCGCGTCATCGACACGGCCTACGACTTCGGGGCCCTGTCCGCGTCCGACGCCGGGGCGGCGCTCTACACCGCGCGCGGCTGGCAGGTGTGGCCGGGCCGGCTGGGGGCCCTCGGCCCCGCAGGACCCGTCGCGCTGCCCGAGGAGGAAGGCAGCACCTATGTCCGCCCGACGGCCGGCCGGCCCCTGCCCGCCCCCGGCCACCCGCTCCACTTCGACTGGCGGGACGGCGACCTGCTGTGACGCCGTCCGGGCGGCACGGGCCCCCGGAACGAGCGCCCCATCCGGGCCCGTGACCCGTGGGGCCCTCCGGGGAGGTTTTCCTTCCACCCCTGTGACCTGCTACGACGTGGCACTCGTCTCAGATAGTAGGAAGTCCGACTAACTGTGGAGACAGGACGGCCCGACTGTCCTACCGTGGTAGGAGCCGAACGCATCGCTCGATCGAGCGATGGGTGGATGCGGGCGCACGCCCTGAAGCAGGCAACCCCTGCCGCGTACGCTCCCCGCCCCTTCCGGCGCCTCGAAATCCGATCCCGGCCCCGGCACCGCACCGCGATGTGCGGCCCGTCCTCCGGCATCCACGCGATCCGCGATCTCAGGGAGTCGATCCATCATGGCCAACGTCACCGCCCGCCGCGTCCGTCACGCCTCCCGTCAGGCCGAGGCCGAGCGCAAGAACGCCGCCGCCGCCCTCCAGCGCGCCCTGGACCGCCGTGACAACGGCGGCTCGACCGGCCACTGAGCCGAGCACCGTCCCCCGGACGGGCAGGGTCCGACGCACCTCGCCGCGTGTCCCCTGCCCGCGCCCGGCCATCCGCGTACCCGGCCGGCCGATCACCCGCGCACCCGGACCCGCTCACCCGCTCCCTCCCGCACACTGCCCACCCGTACCCCGAACACGCATGCGTTCGTCCGCATGGTGGACATCGGATGTCATGGGGTGGGACGCACCGTTAGGCTTCCGGCATGTCTCGCAGCATCGATCTCGCAGTGATCCCCGGTGACGGAATCGGCCAGGAAGTCGTGGCCCAGGGCCTCAAGGTCCTCAACGCTGTCCTCCCGCAGGATGTGAAGCTGGAGACCAAGGAGTACGACCTCGGCGCCCAGCGCTGGCACCGCACCGGCGACACCCTCCCGGACGCGGAACTGGAGGCCCTCAAGGGCCACGACGCCATCCTGCTCGGCGCGATCGGCGACCCGTCCGTGCCGTCCGGCGTCCTGGAGCGCGGGCTGCTGCTGAAGCTGCGTTTCGCCTTCGACCACTTCATCAACCTGCGGCCCTCCAAGCTCTTCCCGAACACCGCGACCCCGCTCGCCGGCCGCCCCGACATCGATTTCGTCGTCGTCCGCGAGGGCACCGAAGGCCCCTACACCGGCAACGGCGGCTCGCTGCGCACCGGCACCCCCGCCGAGGTCGCCACCGAGGTCAGCGTCAACACGGCGTACGGCGTCGAGCGTGTGGTCCGGGACGCCTTCGAGCGCGCGGCCGCCCGCCCGCGCAAGAAGCTGACGCTGGTCCACAAGAACAACGTCCTCGTCTACGCCGGCCACCTGTGGAAGAACACCTTCGACCGGGTTGCCGCCGAGTACCCGCAGGTCAGCACCGACTACCTGCACGTCGACGCCGCGACGATCTTCTTCGTCACCCAGCCGGAGCGCTTCGACGTCATCGTCACCGACAACCTCTTCGGCGACATCCTCACCGACCTGGCCGCCGCCGTCACCGGTGGTATCGGCCTGGCGGCGTCCGGCAACATCAATCCGACGGGCGCGTTCCCGTCGATGTTCGAGCCGGTCCACGGCTCCGCCCCCGACATCGCGGGGCAGGGCAAGGCCGACCCGACCGCCACGGTCCTCTCCGTCGCCCTCCTGCTGCGCCACCTCGGCTACGAGACCGAGGCCGCGCGCATCGAGGACGCCGTCTCCGCCGACCTCGCGGAGCGCGACGGGGCCGCCACGCGGACGACCGACGAGATCGGCGACGCCCTCGCGGTACGCGTAGCGAGCTGACCCGACGACTCCCCTTCGAAGCCGCCGGGTCGCATCAGCGCCCGGCGGCTTCACCTGTGCGGCCCCCGGGTGCCACCATCGACCTCCGGACCGCATTCACACCATTTCGTGCACGGCCCCCCGCAAGCGATAATCGAACGCGGGGCCGTGGCTCGCGGTGAAGCTCGGACGTCCTAGGACCTGACCGGAAAGCGTCGGGCCGAGACGGTGTGAGCGCGGTCCATCACACACAAGACCGGTGAAGGACACGCACTCATGACGACGCCCACGATCGAGCTCAAGCCCTCCTCGAACCCGCTGTCCGACGCGGAGCGCGAGGCGATCCTGGCCAATCCGGGATTCGGCCGGTACTTCACCGACCACATGGTGACCATCCGCTGGACCGAGGGACGCGGCTGGCACGACGCCCAGCTCGTCCCCTACGGCCCGCTGTCGCTGGACCCGGCCAACATGACCCTGCACTACGCGCAGGAGATCTTCGAAGGACTGAAGGCGTACCGCCAGCCCGACGGTTCGGTCGCCTCCTTCCGCCCCGACGCCAACGCCCGCCGCTTCCAGCGCTCGGCCGCCCGGCTCGCCATGCCGGAGCTGCCCGTCGAGACGTTCATCGCGGCGTGCGACGCGCTGGTGCAGCAGGACAAGGCGTGGGTCCCGGCCCACGGGGGCGAGGAGTCCCTCTACCTGCGCCCCTTCATGATCGCGGCCGAGGTCGGCCTCGGCGTGAAGCCGGCCAACGAGTACCTCTTCCTGGTCATCGCCTCGCCCGCCGGCGCCTACTTCCCCGGCGGCGTGAAGCCGGTCTCCATCTGGCTCTCGGAGAACCGCGTCCGCGCCGTCCCCGGCGGCATGGGCGACGCCAAGACCGGCGGCAACTACGCCGCGTCCCCTCCTCGCGCAGGCCGAGGCCGCCGAACACGGCTGCGCCCAGGTCGCCTACCTCGACGCGGTCGAGCACAAGTGGGTCGAGGAGCTCGGCGGCATGAACCTCTACTTCGTGTACGCCCGGGAGGACGGCTCGAAGAAGATCGTCACCCCGTCCCTCACGGGCTCGCTGCTCGCCGGCGTCACCCGCGACTCCCTCCTCAAGGTCGCCCGCGACCTGGGTTACGGCTCCGAGGAGGGCCGGGTCTCCATCGACCAGTGGCGCGAGGACACGGCGAACGGCAGCCTCGTCGAGGTGTTCGCCTGCGGCACCGCCGCCGTCATCACCCCCGTCGGCCTGGTGAAGTCCGAGGGCGGCGAGTGGACCCAGAGCGGTGGCGAGCCCGGCGAGGTCACCATGAAGCTGCGGGAGCGCCTCCTCGACATCCAGCGCGGCGTCGTCGAGGACACCCACGGCTGGATGCACCCGCTCGGCTAGCGGGTCCGCGTCCCCCGCCCGTCCGTCAGGGCCCGCCTGCTCCGGCACGCGGGCCCCGACGGCGTCCGGCGGCCGTTGCGGAGGGGCCGTCCGCCGTGGATGCGACCAGCGTCACGACCGCATCCTGAGACACCGCCGTCACGGAGCGCACGCTGTGCCAGACTTCTGCCGTGTCCTCGTTCGTCATGATTATTGGCAGCAGGCGCGCCGGTCCGCAGTGACCGCCCCGTACCACCCCGTACGGTGCGGCCACCGTGCCCCAGACCCGCGCGCAGACCTCTCGCACCCGCGAGGGGTTTTTTGTTTTCCGGTCCCCATCCGGGCCGGGACGGCGCGCGCGGGATGATCGGGGGCAAGTGGAGCTCGATCGTCCGGATCCACTCATCCGACAGGAGTCAGACCAGCATGACCACCAAGGCCACGGCCACCGACGACGGTTTCCATGTCTTCGACACCACACTGCGCGACGGTGCTCAGCGTGAGGGCATCAACCTGACGGTCGCCGACAAGCTGACCATCGCCCGTCATCTGGACGACTTCGGTGTGGGGTACATCGAGGGCGGCTGGCCGGGGGCCAACCCGCGCGACACCGAGTTCTTCGCCCGCGCCCAGCAGGAGATCACGTTCGAGAACGCCCAGCTCGTGGCGTTCGGCGCGACCCGCAGGGCCGGCGGCAGCGCGGCCGACGACCCCCAGGTGCAGGCGCTCCTGACCTCCGGCGCCCCGGTGATCACCCTGGTGGCCAAGTCCCACGACCGTCATGTGGAGCTGGCTCTGCGCACCACGCTGGAGGAGAACCTGGAGATGGTCCGCGACACCGTCTCCCACCTGCGCGAGCAGGGTCGCCGGGTCTTCGTGGACTGCGAGCACTTCTTCGACGGACACCACGCCAACGCCGAGTACGCCGAGGCCGTGGTCCGCACCGCCCACGAGGCCGGCGCCGAGGTCGTCATCCTCTGCGACACCAACGGCGGCATGCTCCCCGCGCGCATCCAGGCCGTCGTCTCCACCGTCATCGCGGCCACCGGCGCCCGGCTCGGCATCCACGCCCAGGACGACACCGGGTGCGCCGTCGCCAACACCCTGGCCGCCGTGGACGCGGGCGCCACCCACGTGCAGTGCACCGCCAACGGGTACGGAGAGCGGGTCGGCAACGCCAACCTCTTCCCCGTCGTCGCCGCCCTGGAACTGAAGTACGGCATGAAGGTGCTGCCCGAGGGCGCGCTGGCCGAGATGACCCGCATCTCGCACGCCATCGCCGAGGTCGTCAACCTCACGCCCTCCACGCACCAGCCGTACGTGGGCGTCTCGGCCTTCGCGCACAAGGCCGGGCTGCACGCCTCCGCGATCAAGATCGACCCCGACCTCTACCAGCACATCGACCCGGAGCTGGTCGGCAACACCATGCGGATGCTGGTCTCCGACATGGCGGGCCGCGCCTCCATCGAGCTGAAGGGCAAGGAGCTCGGCATCGACCTCGGCGACGACCGCGCCCTGGTCGGCCGGGTCGTGGAGCGGGTCAAGGAGCGCGAACTCCAGGGCTACACCTACGAGGCCGCGGACGCCTCCTTCGAACTGCTGCTGCGCGGCGAGGTCGAGGGCCGGGCCCGCCGCTACTTCCGTACCGAGTCCTGGCGGGCGATCGTCGAGGACCGCCCGGACGGCACCCACGCCAACGAGGCCACCGTGAAGCTCTGGGCCAAGGGCGAACGGATCGTCGCTACCGCCGAGGGCAACGGCCCGGTCAACGCCCTGGACCGCGCCCTGCGGGTCGCCCTGGAGCGGATCTACCCGCAGCTCGCCAAGTTGGAGCTGATCGACTACAAGGTCCGCATCCTGGAAGGGCGTACCGGCACCGAGTCCACCACCCGCGTCCTCATCACCACGGGCGACGGAACCGGCGACTGGGCGACCGTGGGCGTCGCCGAGAACGTCATCGCCGCCTCCTGGCAGGCGCTGGAGGACGCGTACACCTACGGACTGCTGCGCGCGGGCGTCGAGCCCACCGAGTAGCCCCGCCGGGACCGACGTTCCGCGAGCCGCCGCCCCGCCTCGGGTGGCGGCTCGCGCGCGTTCAAGAGGTGAACGCGCAACGCCCGTCGCCTGCACGGGAGATGAGGTGGAGTCAATCTCGGTGTGAAGTATTGACGGCACCGAATCGGCGCGGTTGACTCCAGCCGCAACGTCGGCACCGGTTCCGGAGCCGGTGCCGAAGGCCGTCCCCGGCCGCCGCGCGGTCCACGGGCGGCGTGCGCGCAGGGCTGCCGTCGGGGCCGCTCCGCCGGACCGCCGAGGGGCGGCGTCGCGTACGCGTCCGGCTACGGTGAGCGGTCGGATGCCGCCGCGGCCGACCCCCGGACCCGCCCGCCCGAGGGCGGCGCGCGGCGGTGCCGTGACACGGTCCGCCCCGCTCCCTCACGTGATGCGCCACCACTCCAGCCCCGTCGCACCGTCCGACCCGCCGACCCCGAGAAGAGAGCGCTCTCAACGATGCTCCGCACCCCGCACCTCCGCCCCCGCAAGGGCAGAAGCAGACCCGCGACCGCCGCCATCGCCGCCGCTGCCGTCCTGGCCACCCTGCTCGCCGGATCGGCCACCGGACCCGCCGCGGCGGCCGCCGACGAACCCGCCCCCGTCCTGGTCGACCGCTTCGAGGGTGAGGTCCCGCTCGGCGCACAGCCGCCCGCCGACGCGATCTTCACCTGGGGCGGCGACGCGGACGACCACCCGAAGCTGAAGCTGACCGAACGCGCCGACGCCCCCGAGGGCGAGCGGGTCCTCGAAGGTTCCTACGACATCAGCGCGTACGGCGGGTTCAGCCACGAGTTCGCCGTGGACACCCCGCCGCGGAACTGGACCGCCCACCAGGGCATCCGCTTCTGGTGGTACGGCCGGAACACCGCGCCCCTGCCGCCCGGTTCCGGCAAGCGGGTCAACTTCGAGATCAAGGACGGCGGCGCGAACGGCGGCGCGTCCGAGCTGTGGACCACCTCGTTCACCGACGACTGGGAGGGGTGGCACCTCGTCGAGATCCCCTTCGCGGACTTCGTCTACCGGGCCGACTACCAGCCCGTCGGCGGCATCGACCAGGTCCTCGGCCTGAACGAGATGTGGGGCTACGCCGTCACCCTGCCCGGCGGCGCCCCCGGCGCGTTCGCCATGGACGCCGTCGAGCTCTACGGCAAGGCGGACCCGGCGCTCACCGCGAGCCTCGTCACCGACACGGCGGTTCGCACGGTGAAGAACGGCGACAGCGCCGACCTCGCACTCTCCGTCGCCACCACCGGGTCCGCCCCCATCGAGGAGCCCGTCACCGTCACATACGCCACGAAGGGCGGCACGGCCGAGGCGGGCACGGACTACACCCCGGTCACCGGCAGCCACACCTTCCCCGCCGGCACCCCCTCCGGGACCAGCCACAAGGTCACCGTCCGCACGGCGAGAGCGGCGAAGCCGTCCGAGGCGCGGACCATCCCGCTGGAGCTGACCGTCACCGGCGCGAAGGCCCCGAGGGAGAACCCGCAGGTCGTCATCGACGCCCACGGACTCCCGTACCAGAACGCCGAACTGCCCGTGAAACGGCGCGTGGCGGATCTGCTGGGTCGGATGTCCCCGGCGGAGAAGGCCGGTCAGATGACCCAGGCCGAGCGCAACGCGCTGCGCGCCCCCGGTGACATCGCCGCCTACGACCTCGGCTCGCTGCTCTCCGGCGGCGGCTCGGTCCCCACCCCGAACACGGCCGCCGCCTGGGCCAGGATGGTCGATGCCTACCAGTTGCGCACCCGGGCCACCCGCTTCCAGATCCCGCTGATCTACGGCGTGGACGCGGTGCACGGCCACAACAACGTCGTCGGCGCGACGATCATGCCGCACAACATCGGCATCGGAGCGGGCCGCGACCCGAGGAGCGCCGAGAGGACCGGCGCGGTCACCGCCAAGGAGGTCCGCGCCACCGGCGTCCCGTGGGACTTCGCCCCCTGCGTCTGCGTCACCCGCGACGAACGCTGGGGCCGCTCCTACGAGGCGTTCGGCGAGGACCCGGCGCTGGTCGAGGCCATGGAGACGGTCATCCAGGGCATGCAGGGCAGCCCCTCCGGCAAGGACCTGCACCGCAACGACAAGGTGCTCGGCAGCGCCAAGCACTTCGTCGGGGACGGCGGCACCGCATACGGCTCCTCCACCACCGGCTCGTACACCATCGACCAGGGCGTCACCAAGGTGACCCGGAAGGAGCTGGAGGCCGTCCACCTCTCCCCGTTCGCGGAGTCGGTGAAGCGGGGTGTCGGCACGGTCATGCCGTCGTACTCCTCGCTCGACGTCATCGGTGACGACCAGGGCCCGGTGAAGATGCACGGCCACGGCGAGATGATCAACGGTGTCCTCAAGGACCGGATGGGCTTCGAAGGCTTCGTCATCAGCGACTGGCAGGCCATCGACCAGATCCCCGGCGACTACGCGAGCGACGTGCGCACGTCGGTCAACGCCGGACTCGACATGATCATGGTCCCGACCGCGTACCAGGACTTCACGAAGACGCTCAAGGACGAGGTCGCGGCCGGCCGGATCAGCCGGGCCAGGATCGATGACGCGGTCGCCCGCATCCTCACCCAGAAGTTCCGCCTCGGCCTCTTCGAGAAGCCGTACGCGGACACCACCCACCTCGGCGAGGTCGGCTCGGCCGCACACCGGGCGGTGGCCCGCGAAGCGGTCGCCAAGTCGCAGGTGCTGCTGAAGAACGGCGACCGGAACGGGGAGCCGGTACTGCCGCTGACGCCGGACCGGAAGGTGTATGTCGCCGGGTCCAACGCCGACGACATCGGCAACCAGGCGGGCGGCTGGACCATCAGCTGGCAGGGTTCCTCCGGGAAGACCACCACCGGCACCACGATCCTGGAGGGCATGAGGAAGGCGGCAGAGAGCCCCGAGGCCGTCACCTACTCCAAGGACGCCTCCGCCGCCACGGACGGCCACGACGTCGGCGTGGTCGTCGTGGGCGAGACCCCGTACGCCGAGGGCATCGGGGACGTCGGCAACGGCCACGACCTGGAGCTGACGGCCGCCGACAAGAAGGCGATCGACACGGTCTGCGCGGCCATGACGTGCGCCGTCCTCGTCGTCTCCGGCCGCCCGCAGCTCATCGGCGACCGGCTCGGGGAGATGGACGCGCTCGTGGCGTCCTGGCTGCCCGGCTCCGAGGGCGACGGCGTGGCCGACGTGCTCTACGGAAAGCGGCCCTTCACCGGTCAGTCCCCGGTGACCTGGCCGAGGACGGAGGCCCAGCTCCCGATCAACGTCGGGGACAAGGTCTACGACCCGCAGTTCCCCTACGGCTGGGGCCTGACCACCCTGAGGAAGCCTCCGGCCGGCGGTGAGCTCACGCTCGCCTCCCTCGCCGTGGCTGCCGGGGTCGCGGAGATGGCCGGGCTGGGGAAGACCCCGGCGGGGAAGGCGATCGTGGACCGGGCCAGGCTGCTGGTCCAGCAGAAGATCGGCGGCACCTTCACGCAGGCGGTCTCCCAGCCGTTCGCGGAGGCGGACCACCTGCTGCTCACCGGTGACCTGACCGGAGCGGTGGCCAAGCTGCGGACGGCGTACCGCGCCGCGTAGCCGCTGGTCCAGGCGCTCTCCGGGCGGGCGACGGCGTTCGTCGCCCGCCTGGAGTAGCGTGAAGTATGAGGAAAAGGCTCTTTCCCGCGCTGCTGGCGGGCCTGCTGCTCATCATCGCAGCGGCGGCTCTCGCCCTGACCTCCCCGGCGTCGGCCTCGGCGACCTCCCCGGCGTCGGCCTCGGCGACCTCCCCGGTGTCGGTCTCGGCCGCCCCCGCACCCGCCGGGACCGTCCAGGACGCCGCCCGCGCCCTGCGCGACGATCCGGTGTACGTGGACCCCGCGGCCCGCGACCAGCTCTCCACCGCCGACGAGAAGGCCCTGGAGAAGAAGATCACGGACGCCGGTAAACCGGTGTTCGTCGCCGTCCTCCCCGACACCCCCGCCTTCCCCGAGGACACCCTGCTGCGGACCCTGCGCAACGACACCGGGATCACCGGCGTCTACGCGGTCCGCCTGGGCGACGGCTTCGACGCGGGCGCGGACCCGCAGGTCATGCCCGTCCGGGCCGTCGACAACCTCACCGCCGCCGTGAAGGACCCGGCCACCGCCCGGAACACCGACGCCCAGCTGAACGCCTTCGTCGACCGCGCCGTCGAGCAGGCCCGCGGCTCCGCCCCCGCCTCCTGGTCGGGCGGCTCCGGCGCGGGCGACGGGTCCGGCGCACCGGTCGGCGGCCTCATCACCCTCGGCGCCCTCGTCGCGGCGGGCGGCGCCGGCGCGTACGCGATCTCCCGCCGGAACAAGCGCCGCAAGGAGGAAGAGGAGCGCGCCGCCCTCGACAAGCTCCGGGTCGTCGTGGACGAGGACATCACCGCGTACGGCGAGACGCTGGAACGCCTCGACTTCCACCCCGCCGAGAAGGGCGCGGACGACGCCATGCGCGCCGACTACGAACGGGCCCTGGACTCCTACGAGAGCGCCAGGACGAAGATGGACCGGGCCGCGCACCCCTCGGACGTGCGGGGCGTCACCCAGTCCCTGGAGGACGGCCGCTACTCCCTCGCGGTCCTGGAGGCCCGCCGTACCGGCGGCGAGATCCCGGCCCGCCGCCCGCCCTGCTTCTTCGACCCCCGGCACGGCCCCTCGGTCGCGGACGTCCGCTGGACCCCGCCGGGCGGCGCGCCCCGCGAGGTGCCGGTCTGTACCGCGGACGAAGCCCGCCTGGCCCGCGGCGAGGACCCCATGAGCCGCACGGTCGACGTGGGCGACGGCCGCCGCCGCCCCTACTGGGAGGCGGGCCCGGCGTACGGCCCCTGGGCCGGCGGCTACTTCGGCGGCGGCCTGCTCCCCGGCCTCCTGGTCGGCACCATGCTCGGCTCGATGCTCGCCACCCCGGCGTACGCCTCCGAGTACGGCGGCGGCGACTTCGGCGGAGGCGACGGCGCGGGCGGCGACTGGAGCGGCGGCGACTTCTCCGGCTCCGACTTCGACTCCTCCGGCTTCGGCGGAGGCGGCTTCGGCGACGGCGGAGGGTTCGGGGGCGGCGGCGGCTTCGACGGCGGGGGATTCTGAGCACCCCGGTGCCCGGGTCCGCCCACAGCGTCCGGTCGAGCGGTTTCGGCCCGGACGTCCGGCAGCACCGGCAGCCGCCCCCGCCGTGATCAGCGGAAGCCGCTCCGCCGTGCGCGCCCGGAGCCGCCCCGCCGTGCGCGCCCGACCGGGCCCGCACGGCGGGGCGGCCCGCTCAGCCGGTGGTGACCCGCAGCGTGCCCGACGCGGTGGTGTCCGCGCCCGAGCCGTCCGCCGGTGCGGCGGTCAGCCGCCAGGTGTACCCGCCCGCCGGGGCCGGATCGCCCGAGGCGTTCGTGCCGTCCCACGCGACCCGTACCGTGCCGCGCGTGTCCTCGCCCGTCCAGGTGCGGACGGTCTCCCCGGTCGAGCGGCGCACCAGCGTCACCTTCCAGGAGGCGGCCGGCTTGGACAGCCACCACGCGGCGTCCCATGTGCCCGTGGAGGTGGCGGGGACGGCGGAGTGGGTGACGCCCAGCGGGGAGACGGCCTGCTGCGGGGCGGTGGCGTGGACCGTGTCGTCGGCCCCGACCCACGCGAGCTTGCCCGCGTCCGCGTCCAGGGTCCAGGTGGTGCCGCGCCCGTCGCCCTGTGCGGGCGTCTTCAGACCCGTCACGGTGCCCAGGTCGCCGGTCGAGCCGTCGGGCCGGAGCGCGGTCAGACGCAGCTCGCCGGACGCCTCGCGCGCGGCGAGGAACCGGTCGCCCAGCAGGACGCCCGAGACCGGGGCGGGGTAGTCGCGGTGGGTCGCCGTGTCGTACACGCCCGCCGCGTCCACGGAGGGGCAGCTCCAGTACAGCAGGGTGCCGCTGCGCTGGAGTTCACGCGGAACGCAGTCGGTGCCGATGTCGTGGGTCCCGGTCACCGTGCCGGTGCGCGGGTTGACCACGTTGACCACACCCGGCTTGCTCGGGGCCGACTTGATCAGCCGGTCGCCGTCCAGCACCGCGCCCTGCGCCGGCTGGTCGCGGACGACGACGTCGCGGGCGGTGTCCACGACGTACTGCCGGCCGCCCGCCTCGTACAGCACGAACTCCGGCGCGGCGCCGAGGATACGGCCTCCCGTGCCCGGCAGGACCAGGGCCTCGGACGGCCGGTCCGGGTCGTCACCGGTGACCAGGGCGTCCTTGCCGGTGGCGGGGTCGGTGACCAGCCGGGCCAGCCCCTCGTCCGTACCGTCGGCGAACCGGCCCGCCGCGAGACCGGGGAAGTCGGCGAGCCGCGTGCCCTCCGCCGGGTCTAGGCCGGTCCCGACGCCCGTGCCGTGCAACGTGTCCTTGCCGACCAGGGAGTTGACGTACCGCAGCCGCCCCCGGTCCAGGCTCAGCGCGCCGATCGCGCCGTCCGCCGTCTTGACCTTCGGGACCTCGCGCATCACCAGGTCGAAGACGGTTCCGCTGCCGTCCTGGTGGAACGAGTGGATGGCCCGCTTGCCCTCGGCGTCCTTGCCCAGCGCCAGGACGCCCCCGTAGCCCTCGGCCCGGAGCTGGGCGAACTCCACCGTGGGCAGGAGCGTGCGCTCGGTGTCCGCCCCGGTGATGGGCGTGAGGCGCAGCGGGCCGCCCAGCCCCTCGTGCCAGACGATGTTGTCCTCCACCACGAACGTGGTGACCTCGCTGTCCGGGGACTGGGTGGCCAGCGGGACGACCTGCGGCGTGCCCGTGCCGCTGCGCGGCAGGACCCGGACCCCCTGACCGCCGCTGCCGTTGCGCGAGAACCAGCTGACGGTCATCTGGGTGATGCGGAAGCTGCTCGCGTCGCCGGTCACGGGCAGCGGCTTCACCCGGCCGTCGTACGCGGTCAGGATGCCGTAGCCCGGCGAGCCGTCCGCGAGGCGGTAGCCGATGAGGACCTCGCTGCCCTGCGCGCCGAGCACCACGGGCCGGGCGTCGGTGGTGGCCCCGGCGGGCAGCCGCACGACGGGGTCCGCCGACACGTCCCCGCCCCGGGGCACCCGCATCTCGTACGTCCCGTCGCCCTTGTCGACGGTGGCGATCGTCCAGCCGCCCGCGAAGCGGAGGTTGAGGTACTGGGCGGGCACCGTGGAAGTGCTGGTGAAGGCCGGGTCCTCGATGCCGATCCGGACGATGTCGGTCCCGCCGTCCGCCCGCGGCCGGGTGTAGATCGCCCGGTTGTGCTCGTCGTGGCCCCCCACGAGCTGCTCCTCCGGCACGTCCGCCAGCTCGGGGACGACCTTGGTCCGGCTGTTGTACGAGTTCGTCCAGAGGTAGTCGCCGCCGCCCTCGCGGTGCAGCGCCCCGTACCTGCCGGTGGCCAGGATCTTCTCGGGCCCCTCGCCGAAGGCGTCGGGCGCGGGGATCAGCACCTCCGCCGCCTCCGCCTTCCCGGCGGCGTGCGCGGTGGTGGGCAGCGCCGTGGCGAGTCCCGCCGCGAGCACCACCGCGACCGCCGCCGCTCCCGTGGCCCGTCCGCTGCGCCGGTGGTGGACGCGGCTGTTCGTGTACAGGTGTCGGGACACCTGACCCCCCTTGTCAGTTGACCGATGTCGCACATCTGCGATGCGAACGTGATCAACCTTATTCGTATGTGAGGGAGTTGTGGCCGGAAAATGCGCAAGCGGTGAGGTGGGGCGGGATGGCTACCTCCAGGCGGCCCACCAGGCGGCCACCCCGCCGAGGACGATCAGCGCGCACATCACCGCGTTGCTGCGCCGGTAGTCCACGAGGACCGCGGTGAACTCGCGGAGCGTCGCGTTGGGCCAGAAGTACGCGGCCGTGGGCGAACCCACCACCTGCCCCCGGATGCGGACCCGCCGGGCGGTGAGCGCGGCGCGGAAGGCGTGGTAGTTGTTCGTGACGACGACGCACCGGTAGTCGGGCTCGGCCTCCTCCATGATCGCCTTGCTGAACCGCAGGTTCTCCTCGGTGTTCCGCGACCGGTCCTCCCGCTCGACGAGGTGGGCCGGAAAGCCCTGCGCGATCAGGTGGTCGGCCATGGCGTGGGACTCCGGCAGATCCTCGTCGGGCCCCTGCCCGCCGGAGGCGATGAGCACGGGGGACCCGCCGCGCCGGGAGAGCCGCGCGTGGACCTCGCGCCCCCGCTCCAGCCGGCTCGCCAGCAGCGGCGGCACGGTGGAGCCGTTGATCAGCCCCGACCCCAGTACCACCACGAAGTCGGCCTTGCGGCGCACCCGCAGCCGCCCGTACAGGAACGCGTAGCAGACGAAGCACAGGAACAGGAACGAGAAGTACACCGCCAGCCCGCCCGCCGCCGTCGCCGCACCGATCAGGAGCGGCGTCCGCACGGTGGCGGCGGTGGCCAGCAGCGCGATGACGGCGATGATCGCCAGTGCCGCCAGCAGGGAGAGCAGGTTGGACGGGCTCCTGCCCTCCTTGCGCAGCATGCGTACGCCGTTGAGGAACAGGAAGCACGTCAGCACGAGCACGGCCACCGCCCCCGGGCCGAACAGCGACCAGAGCACGAGGGGCGTGGAGACGGAGTCGGAGGCGACCAGGCGGTACAGCAGACCGGCCGCCGCGCAGAGCACGGCCAGCCCGAGGACGACGGCGTTGCTGAACTTGCGGCGCTCACGCAGCACGCTCACGCAGAAGACGAGGAAGAGGAGCGCCGCCGGGACGTAGACCACCATGGGCCCAGACTAGGCAGCGCGCCGCCCCGTCCCGACGCCGCCTCCCCCTACGGTGACCTGCGGCGGAGCCCCGTGGCCGGGGCCCGCGACGGGAAGCCGCCACGGCGATGCGCGAGCGGAGCGTGCCCTTTGCGGGTTCCACCCGTTGAACCCGGCATGAAGAAGCGAAGCGTACTCGCCGCCGTCACCCTCGCCACCGGAGCGGTCATCGCCGCCATCGCCCCGCACCCGGGCGGCGGCGACACCGCCCACGCCGCCGAACCGGCCGTCTCGCTGGGGGCGCTGGACGACGTCGGCGACCTCGGCAAGCTGGTCGAGGGCGCGGCGGGGGCCACCACCTCCACCGCCGGCACGGTCACCAGCACCGTGGAAGGCGCCAAGCTCAGCTGAAGCGGCTGGGAAGCGGTTGGGAAGCGACGGGGGCGGCCGCAAGGCCGCCCCTGTCCGCGTTCCCGCACCGGCTCCGGTCGGCGATCAGGCCAGGAAATCGATCCGCGGACAGGTGTCCGTTCCGGCGGCGGCCCGGTACACCGGCCAGGCCAGCGCCAGGTCCTGCCAGGGCAGCCCCACGGGGGCGTAGACGGTGACCTGGTCACTGCTCCCGCGTCCGGCCCGCTCGCCGCGCAGCACCTGTCCGAGCGTGCCGTGCGCGGCGTCCGCGCCCAGCCCGGTGTTGCCGAGCGCCCCCATGGCGACGGCGAGTTCGACGTCGTCCACCACGGTGAGGGCGCTCCGCAGGGCATCGGCGGTGAGTTCGGCCTTGCCGGGCTCGTCGGCGCCGAGCGTGGTGATGTGCATGCCGGGCCGCAGGTCGGACGCGTCGAGCAACGGGTTCCGCGCCCAGGTGGCCAGGACGACGATGTCCCCGCGCGCGGCGGCGTCGCGCGGATCGGCGTCCGTCCCGACCGGGACGCCCAGCAGGCGTGCGTGCTCCGCGGCGAACGCGGCAGCCCGCTCCGGGTCGGTGTCGCACACCGTCAGCGCGGTCAGCTCGCGGAGCCGGGCGAGCCCGCGCAGGACCATCCGGGCCTGCGCGCCCGCCCCGACGACACTCACGGAACCGGCCCGGTCGGCGGCGAGTTCGTGCGTCGCCACCGCCGCCGCCAGCCCGGTACGCCACGCCGTGACCGTCGCCGAGTCGAGGACGGCCAGCAGCTCCCCGTCCGCCAGGCCGTGCAGGCAGACGAGCCCGCGCAGCGCGGGAGCCGCGCCGGGGAACTTCGCGTTGACCTTCACCGTGTAGGCCGGAACCCCGTCGATCGCTCCGGGCAGCAGCGCCGTCGCGGTACCCGGTCCGGGAAGGTCCGTGCGCACCCGCAGCGCCCGGACACCGTCCGCACCCGGCGCGAGGAAGCCCGAGCGCAGCCCGGCCATCACGGCGTCGGGGTCGAGCAGCCCGGTGATCTGGGAACGCGTCAGCAGCAGGGTCACCCGGCCACTCTGCCGGTAGGGCGCTGACGTGGGCAAACGCCCGCCGGGGTCTCCTCGGTCACCCGCCCACGTCCCAGCGACCGGAACCGGGCGCGTTTCCAGCCGCAGCCGCAGCCGCAGCCGTCGCGGCAGCGGCAGCCGCAGCCGTCGCGTTGTCCCGGCCGATCCGGGGGTAGCGTCCTGGGCATGGACTCTCGTACCACTGTCGAGCGCGCTCAGCGCCTCAAGAAGCTGCACGCCGACCACAAGCCGCTCGTGCTCCCCACCGTCTGGGACGCCTGGTCCGCGCGCACGGCGGTCGCCGCCGGGTTCCCCGCGCTGACGATCGGCAGCCACCCCCTCGCGGACTCGCGGGGAGCCGAGGACCAGGAGGGCCAGACCTTCGAGGAGGTGCTGGCCGCCGTCCGGCCGATCATCGCCGCCGTCGACGTCCCCGTATCCGTGGACCTGGAGGCCGGTTACGGGCAGAAGCCCGCCGACCTGATCGCCGGTCTCATCGAGGCCGGCGGTGTCGGCCTCAACGTCGAGGACACCGTCCACTCCGAAGGCGGACGCGTACGCACCACCCAGGAGCACGCCGCCTACATCGCGGGTCTGCGCGCGGCGGCCGACGACGCGGGTGTCCCGGTCTGGATCAACGGACGCACCGACCTCTTCGCGCACGCCCAGGACCCCGCCGCCGTCCTCGACGAGGCGATCGAACGCCTGCGGGCCCTGGAGCAGGCCGGCGCGGACAGCGTCTACCCGGTGAAGATCCAGGACAACGACGAGCTGCTCACGGCGGTCACGGCCGCCGTCTCCGTACCCGTCAACTCCACGGCCCACCCGGTCAAGCACGACCTGGAGCGGTTCCGCCGTCTCGGCGTCGGCCGGATCACCTACGGCCCGCTGCTCCAGATGGCGCTGACCGACACGATGAAGGACATGCTCGGCCCCTGGGCCCCGTAAGCGGGTCCGCGCCTCCGCGCGGCGCGTTCCCGACCGGACCCGACCGATCCGGGTCCGGAACGGTCGGGTCCGGCACCCTGGTCCCTTCCTACGGTGAACGGGCAAGGGAAGGGACCAGGAGTTGCTGGAACGGCTGAACGACGCGATGGACCACATCGAGGCCCATCTCGGTGAGCGCATCGACGCGGCGGACCTCGCCCGCATCGCGCGGACCTCGGAGCACCACTTCCGCCGGATGTTCTCCGCCCTCGCGGGCCTCCCGCCGGCGGAGTACATCCGACGCCGCCGCATGACGGTCGCGGGTGCCGAGGTCCTCGCCGCCCCCGACCGCACGCTGCTGGAGGTGGCGGTGCGGTACGGGTACGACACGGGGGAGGGCTTCGCCCGCGCCTTCCGGGCCGTGCACGGCATCGGCCCCGGCGAGGCGCGGCGCACGGGCGCGGTTCTGCGGTCCCAGCAACGGCTGACCTTCCGACTCGTCGTCGAAGGGAGTACGGCCATGCGGTACAGGCTGGTGGAGAAGGACGCGTTCCACGTGGTGGGGAAGCGGGCCCGCGTCCCGCTCATCCACGAAGGGCCGAATCCGGCCATCGCGGAGTTCATCCGGGGGATCGGCCGGGAGGAGCTGGACCGCATCGCGGCCCTCTCGGACCAGGAACCGTCGGGTCTCGTCGGGGTGAGCGACCAGCTCGACCCGAGCCGCGCGGAGGGCACCGAACTCGACTACTACCACGGCGTGGTGAGCGGCGCGGAGCCCCCGGACGACCTGGACGCCCTCGCCGTACCGGCGGGGACGTGGGCGGTCTTCCAGAGCGAAGGGGAGTTCCCGCAGGCCCTCCAGTACCTCTGGCGGGACGTCTTCACCCAGTGGTTCCCGTCGAACCCGTACGCCTCCCGGCCCGGCCCCGAGATCCTGCGGGTGCGGCTGACGGAGGAGGGGAAGCGGGCGGAGGCGGAGCTGTGGATTCCGGTGGAACGGTCGCCCGAGAGCTGACGGTGCGGCGGTGGCATGGGCGTTACGCCGACATACGCGGCACGACAGAGGTTTACGGCCACGGGGCATATGCGATGCCCTATTGGTCCAGACCTATTGTGCGGGCGTGTTCCGCTCGCTAGCTTTCTCCTGGCGGCGCGCGCTGTCCGGTTCGGCTCTGACCATTCACTGATGCTCAGTCATCTGCGTTGACGGAAGAGGGAGTTACCGACATGCACAGACGTATTGCCGCGCTCGCGGTGACGGTGGCGACGGCCGGCGCGATGCTGCTCGGCACCGCTTCGACGGCCTCCGCGACGGGCCCAGGCTTCTATCTCCGCAGCCACCACAGCAGCCTGGCGGAATGCCAGGCGGTCGGGAACGCCGGTGCGGACAACGCCCTCTGGAGCCGCGTCTTCATCTGCAACCCGTATGCGGGCAAGCCGGGCGTGTACGAGCTGTGGGTGCGCTACTGAGGTAGCGGGCGGACGGCGCACCGCCCCGCTTCCGGCCGCGGCGGTGGCCGGAAGCGGGGCGGTGCCGGTTGCTCAGAGGGCGGCGCTGCTGCCCCGGACGAAGGCGCTCCAGGTGGCGGGCTCCACGGTGAGGACAGGGCCCTCGGTCACCTTGGAGTCGCGGACGTGGACGGCGGCGGGGTGCGCGGCGACCTCGACGCAGGCTCCGCCGTCACCGTTGCTGTAGCTGGACTTGCGCCAGTGGTAGGCGACTTCGATGCAGTCCCCGCCGTCACCGTTGCTGTAGCTCGACTTGAACCAGTGGAGGGCGACGGGACCGGGGCCGGGGTGTGCTGCGCGGGACATGTTTCTCCAAGCAGTGCGTCAAGCAGTGCGTCCAGTAGCCGGGTGCTCTTCTCGATGGTGAGCGCCTGGGTACGCAGCATCCCATACCTCTGCATCAGTGCGCTGACGTCGGCGGCCTCGTCGTACAGCTCTCCACGTAGCTGTCCGTCCACGTAGGCGAGTCCGTCGTGGTCGGGCGTTTCCAGTAGAACGAGAGGCCCTGCGAGACCGGCGTGCTGAGCGGTCTTCCGGGGCATGAACTGGATGGTGACGAAGGGCAGATCCATGCAGCGCCGCAGATGCAGGAGCTGCTCCAGCATCACCACGGGGTCCCCCATCTGGGCGTGCAGGATGCTCTCCTCCAGGATGAAGTGGAGGAGGGGTCGGGGCTTGCGCTCCAGGATCTTCTGACGGTCCAGACGGTCCGTCACCCGCTGCTCGATCTCCTCCTCACCCAGCGGTGGGTAGTTACAGCCGAAGATGAAGCGCGCATACGCCTCGGTCTGGAGCAGTCCCGGAATGAGCTGGGACTCGTACCAGAGCAGGCTCACCGCCTCCTGCTCGTACTGCACGAAGTCCTTGACCAGCGCCTGGTACCGCTCCTTCCGTGGAATGCCCTCCACCGCGACCCTCAACGCGCCCTTGGTGTCGAGCAGTTCGTCGAGCGTGGTCGCCAGGTCCGGTTGAAGGGCCCGCCGTCCCTGCTCGATCGAGGAGATGGTGTCCTCGCCCACCCTGGCCTGTTCGGCGAGGACGGCCTGTGTCAGTCCGGCGAGCCTGCGGAAGTGACGGAGCTGCGCCCCGACCAACTGCCATGAGGTAACTCGCCTGGTGCCGCTCTGCTTTCCCGGTTGCATGGTCTGGCTATCCCCGATCGACGCCGCTGTCCACCCGTCAGAGCTCGTACAAACGCGTTTGTACGCCCCGACGCTCTGCTGGAGCTTAGTTACACCGTGTGAGCGTGGGGGCATGAACGAGACAACCCAACTCTCCTACTTCCGGGCCGCCTTCTACTGCCGTGAGCGCAGGTCGATCCCTGTCGTACGCAAGTTCGCGCGCAAGGCGCTGGTCGAGTGGGAGTGCGAGCAGCGGGCCGACGATGTGCTGCTCTGTGTGACCGAGCTGGCGACCAATGCGCTCCGGCACGGGGTGCCGCCGGGGCGCGGCTTCAAGGTCCACATCCATCTGGAGCGGGTGGAGGGCACCATCCGTCTGGAACTGCACGACAGCGGTGACGGCGAGGTGTGTGCGGTGGAGGTCCCGCCGGGGCCGGAGGACGAGGGCGGGCGCGGGCTGCTGCTGGTCGAGGCGCTGGCGGACCGGTGGGGGGTCGGGGAGCGGAACCCCGGCAAGATCGTGTGGTGCGAGTTCAGCATCGTGTGAGTTGCTGTTCCAGCAAGGATCTTTGTCGTTTCGGCCTCCTGGGCGCACTCTTCCGTCATCGAGCGAAGGCGGGCGGAGGCGGGCGTAGGCGCTCCGCGGCCCGGTGGCGAAGGAGGAACGACATGAAGCGGCAGCGGTACGACGTGGTGATCGTGGGCGGCGGCGCGGCCGGTCTGAGCGGGGCGCTGGCCCTGGCGCGGGCCCGGCGCTCCGTCCTGGTGATCGACGCGGGTGAACCCCGTAACGCCCCCGCCTCCCACGTGCACAACTACCTGGGCCGCGAGTCCACCCCGCCCGGCGAGCTGCTGGCGATCGGCCGGGCCGAGGCCGCCGGGTACGGGGCGGAGATCGTCGAGGGCCGGGTGGCGTCGGCCGAGCGGCTGTCCGGGGACGGGGAGCGGGGCTTCCGGGTGGTGACGGAGGCCGGTCGGAGCGTCGAGGCGCGGCGGCTGCTGGTCACGACGGGCCTCGTGGACGAGCTGCCACCCGTGCCGGGGTTGGCGGAGCGGTGGGGGCGCGAGGTGCTGCACTGCCCGTACTGCCACGGCCACGAGGTGGCGGACCGCCCGATCGGGGTGCTCGCCACCGGGCCGCTCGCCGTGCACCAGGCACTGATGTGGCGGCAGTGGAGCGACGACGTGACGCTCTTCCTCCACAGGGCCCCCGCGCTCTCGGCCGCAGAGTACGAGGAGCTGGCGGCGCGGGGCGTGGCGGTCGTGGACGGCGAGGTGGCCGGGCTGGAGGTCGCGGACGACCGGTTCACCGGCGTACGGCTGGCGTCCGGGCGGGTGGTCCCGCGCGAGGCGCTGGTTGTGCAGGCCCGGTTCACCGCCCGGTCGGCGGTGCTGGAGTCGCTGGGGCTGAAGCCGGTGGCGCAGGAGATGGCCGGGACGGTGATCGGCACGTACATCCCGACCGACCCGACCGGTGCGACGGAGGCCCCCGGCGTCTGGGCGGCCGGCAACGTCACCCGCCTCACCGAACAGGTGATCGGCGCGGCGGCGGCCGGACTCATGGCGGCGGGCGCGGTCAACGGCGACCTGATCGCCGAGGACACCCGATTGGCGGTGGCGGCACGGCGGGCGTGAACCCGCTCGGCCGGGAGCCGTCCGGCTCGGTGGGCGGGTTGTGCGGCGTGGCCGGCGAGGGCCCGTACGGCGTAACGCGGACCGGTGAAGGAGGGGCCGCAGGGGTGAGGGCCGTAGCCCGGCGGATGTGTGAGTTCCGGTTGAGGGGATACGCGGAAGGTCCCCGGCGTCACGAGGGCGCCGGGCCCCAGCAACGCAAAGGGAGACTTCCGTGGGCATCATCGCCTGGATCCTCATCGGCCTGTTCGCGGGGCTCATCGCCAAGGCGCTGATGCCCGGCAAGGACCCCGGGGGCTGCATCATCACGATCATCATCGGCATCGTGGGCGGTCTGCTGGGCGGCTGGCTCGGCAAGGTGATCTTCGGCGTCGACTCGATCGACGGCTTCTTCAGCCTGTCCACGTGGATCGCCGCCATCGTGGGCTCGGTGATCGTCCTGCTCATCTACCGGATGATCGCGGGCCGGCGCGTCCGCTGACCCGGCCTTCCCGCCGGGCTCCGGGACCGCGCGGCCGATGGGCCGGGGCACCGAAGATTCGACGGGTCGATTCATCCGGTTCTGCCTACATTGGCAGAGGTCAGTAGAGCAGCCGCAGCAGGGGCCGACGCCGACACGTCCGCGGAAGACGAACCAGAGGAAGCGACGACATGACCGACACCTCGCGCAAGCCGACCACCTCCGACTCCGGTGCCCCGGTGGAGAGCGACGAGCATTCACTCACCGTCGGCCCGGGCGGGCCGATCCTGCTCCAGGACTCGTACCTGATCGAGCAGATGGCCCAGTTCAACCGCGAACGCATCCCCGAACGCCAGCCGCATGCCAAGGGAAGCGGGGCGTTCGGGACGTTCGAGGTGACCGCGGACGTGTCCGCGTACACGAAGGCGGCGCTCTTCCAGCCGGGCGTCACGACCGACCTGGTCGCCCGGTTCTCCACCGTGGCGGGGGAGCGGGGCAGCCCGGACACCTGGCGCGACCCGCGCGGCTTCGCGCTGAAGTTCTACACCAGCGAAGGCAACTACGACATGGTGGGCAACAACACCCCCGTGTTCTTCGTGAAGGACCCGATGAAGTTCCAGCACTTCATCCGGTCCCAGAAGCGCCGCGCGGACAACAACCTCCGCGACCACGACATGCAGTGGGACTTCTGGACGCTCTCGCCGGAGTCGGCCCACCAGGTCACCTGGCTGATGGGCGACCGGGGCATCCCGCGCACCTGGCGCCACATGAACGGCTACACCTCGCACACGTACATGTGGCTCAACGCCGAGGGCAAGAAGTTCTGGGTCAAGTACCACTTCAAGACCGACCAGGGCATCGAGACGTTCACGCAGCACGAGGCCGACCAGATGGCCGCCGCGGACACGGATTACCACACGCGGGACCTGTTCGAGCACATCCGGGACGGTGACTTCCCGAGCTGGACGCTGAAGGTCCAGATCATGCCGTACGAGGACGCCAAGGACTACCGGTTCAACCCGTTCGACCTGACCAAGGTGTGGCCGCACGGCGACTACCCGCTGATCGAGGTCGGCCGGATGACGCTGGACCGCAACCCCACGGACAACCACGCCGAGATCGAGCAGGCGGCGTTCCAGCCGAACAACCTGGTCCCCGGCATCGGCCCGAGCCCGGACCGAATGCTGCTGGCGCGGCTGTTCAGCTACGCGGACTCGCACCGCTACCGCATCGGCGGCAACTACCAGCAGCTGCCCGTCAACGCCCCCGTCGTCCCGGTGCACACGTACTCCAAGGACGGGGCAATGGCGTACCGCAAGACCACCGACCCGGTCTACGCCCCGAACTCCAAGGGCGGCCCGGCGGCGGACCCGGCGCTCTTCGGGCCCCATCCGAGCTGGTACGCGGACGGCGACATCATCCGGGCGGCCTACGTGGACCACGCGGAGGACGACGACTGGGGCCAGGCGGGCACGATGGTCCGCGAGGTCCTGGACGACGCGGCGCGCGACCGGCTGGTGGACAACGTGGTCGGCCACCTCCTCAACGGGGTGACCGAGCCGGTCCTCAAGCGGGCGTTCCAGTACTGGACGAACATCGACGCCACGATCGGCAAGCGCATCGAACAGGGCGTCCGCGCGAAGGCCGGCGAGAAGGACCCGAAGGCCGCCGAACAGGCCAACCCGGCGCGCAGCTCCATGCAGCGCAAGGCGTAGCGGCCCGGTCGGACGTACGACACCGGCCCGTTGCTCCGCCGCCCCGGCGGAGCAACGGGCCGGTGGAGTGCTGAGGGCGTGGTCAGCCGTGGGCGGCGCTGTCCGGGCGGTCCGGTGGCCGGCGTATCAGGACGACGCCTCTGGTCAGGTCTATCGGGCCCTTCCCAGGGTCGGTATCGCCGACGTCTTCGACGGTGAGTTCCTGGCGACGGCGTTCCTCCTCGGCATGACGCCGACCCGGCGCGAAGAACTGGTCGAAGGTGCCGAACATACGGACTTCTCTCTGTCTGCCGCAGCGGCCTGATGCCCAACGGAATTCCGATAGGTGACAACAGCCTCTGAAGACCGTCGACGAGGCGGTCCCCAGAGGCTGTTGTCACCGCATCTGGTGAGGACGCCTATGACACCGTATCTCGGCCCACCGTGTTACCGCGGTGGGGCCAGGGGGTGCCGTTGGAGTCCAGAGTGCCGGAGTGATGGTCTCGGACGCTTCGGGGCAGGGCGGCCGGACCGAGATCCCGTTCACCCCAGGTACTGCCCCGGACCGAAGGGGCCAGGATGCACCCCGGTCGCAGCGGACTCCGCCTCTTCGATGAAGGCCGAGATGAGCCAAAGGTAGGCGATCTCATTTCGCTCCGGCGTTATCAGAGGTGTTCAGAACGGTGGCGGCTCATACGGAAGTTCCGCAGGAGCGGATTCGGCCTCCGTCGAGATCTCAAGGCCGAACCGAGAGGCGTACCGCTTGATGAGTGAATCAGACGGAGCCGCAAAGGTCAGCATCCACAGCTGTTCGCCGGGGCTGTCATATCCCGTCGGCGGCGGTGCCATGCGGACCAGTGCATCCTTGCTGCACCACAGTTTGACATGAGGCTCTTCACTGGCAAGCGCCACGAACTTCAGAGGCTCAAAAAGCTCCAGAGCCTTGGTGATGCCTGCCTCGTCAACAAAGGCGGTGAACTTGGACGTGCTTCCGATGACGGCTTCCCGCACGGTGCAATGGAGAAGGAAGTCGCGGAGACTCTCTCCCGTTCCCGTCCAGTCGCTTCCCCCTGCCTCCCTGGAGAAAACCTGGAGCGTGTCGTCGGTGAGGTCGACGGCCCAGAAGTGGCCGTTCTGGTTTTCGGCCCAGAATTCGAGCATGCCGCAGGAGTCCGGTGCGAGGTCCTGAGGCGTAACGGGCCGGTCCTGAAACGTCACAGGGCCGTTGGCGAGAACTGCTGCTGTATGCCACTCCACCAGTTCGGCAGGCGCATAAGGGATGGCTTCGAGGCGCACATCGCTCACGCTCCGCGCGGTGCCGTACCACCGCCGGAGGAAACGTCCGATGCTATCCGAATCGAGAGAGAGAAGTTCATCCACGACGCCGAAGTGTACGCCAGAGGATTTTTCCACCCCGACTGCGCACCCCCATGTTCGTCCCTCCGGACGGCAGTAAAAAGCGAAACCACTGGAATGTCCCCGCCCGCTGGCGTTGTCGTCAGCTACTGCCGTCAAGATATGAGAAGCCCCATCGGAATACTGCTCCGGCGGGGCTCGTAATTGTTTTCGCGGCGTTATTTCCGAAGCCTCGATTTCACCGCGAGCAGTCGTTCGCGACTTGCGTCTCGATCGATTTTGCGAAGCCGCAAGAGCGATTCGCCAGAGGTGGGATCGCCGAGCAATATTTGATGCTGGCTTCTGTCCTCGTCTTCAGAGAAGGCGCCCAGCGGAATATTCCGATCCAGCTGACCCATTGCGGTGAGGCATGCATGAGCGCAACGTACGACATCCTCTGGATCTCCGTTAGCGCGACACAGGACCGCATAGCGCATACACAGAACCGCATAGAAGGCGTAGATATCGGCTGCATCCACGAGTCCCTCTTCGAATGGCTGGAGCTCGGGAAACTCCTCCAACGCCTCCATGCGGGCAGCGAATACGTTGCCCGTCGTGCTCGGGGCCCAAAGCTCGTCCAGGATCTGGAGATAGAGATCCACGTCTTCGGCGCGGGCGTCATCTCCACCTCGCAGACCTGTGAAAAGCTGCGTCATCCGCTCGGTGCAGGGTACCGTCAAACCACCCGAGGGCCCCCTCCACGCAGAAGCGTGGAGGGGGCCCTCCCTGTACAGGACTACTGGATCCCCGATGCGGTAATGATGAGGCGGAGCCCCATCGATAAGCGCAGACCACGTACCGGCGGGCGGATCTTAAACGTCCAACCCCACCAAATCCGGCCGCTTCGCAGGAGAGCCCCAGTCCACAATCTCACGAAGTTTCCGAGAGAAGTTTTCCGCATCGACCTGCGCTTCGTTGAGGTTCACCTCAACGATCGTCGAGATTTCAAGAGCCTCTGCGTCCTCAGCGGTGAATTCCAGAGTGAGAACCATATGGGAGAGTCGCACGCTTCGAAGGCACCCGTATACGGTGAAGCCTTGCTCGGTGGAGACGTTGTAGGAATCCATTCCAGACTGGATTTCCTGCTCATCTGGTTCGTACGTGGATCGCTGAATCGAGAACGATCTCGGGACGCCGGAATCCTCCACCCCGGAAATGCCCACCTCAAGGGTCTCTTCGTCCTCGTAGTCCTCGAAGAACCCAACCTCTGTGGCGGCCAATCTCATTGTCAGCGCCTCCTTCTTCCAGCTGTCCATGACCCAGACCCCTTGGCGCCGGACCATCCATACGTGACCGACACTCCCAGCTCCCTGACCATGCGATTCATCGCCCCTTTGCATCGCGAGCAAGGGGGGAGTTGGCCTTGCATCCTAACCGCATCACCAGCACTCAGAGGGAACTTGCCGGCGAACGGGTCGCTCGGGAGTGAAACCTTCGGCCCTGTGGAAGCACCCGCCATGCGCGAGAATCGGTGCTCCGTGTGCGTGAAGGCCGAGTTGTTGGGATACCCGAGCGAAGCCTCTTCAGGCGTCATATCGCCGCTCTCAAGCGAGATATTTTTCGTTTTCCCATCTGGCGATGTCACAGAGATATCGCACATGTGCCCGTTGCCACCAGTGTTGTGCACCAGGACCGGAGTGGCTCCTGCCAGCACATAGTACGTGTGGGTGTCGGTGACGGTGAGGTTGTAGACCGTCGTGCGCTCGTTCCAGCGGCGGACGGACTCGACCTGCGCCCACGTCTTCGACCGGGTCTGCAGCCAGGTGCCGTACTTGAGATCGGCCGCGGGCAGCCAGGCTCTTACGGAAGGCACCCAGAACGGGTGCCCGTCCGTGGCCGTGAGGCTGGTGGACGCATTGGCCTGGCCGTGTTCGGTCAGGCCGACCTTCACCAGTTTCTTGTCGCCCTTGCCGATGATGGTGGCCGCGACGGTTTGGACCGTTGTCCGGCCGGTCTTCGGGTCGGTGGCGATCACCTTTTCGCCGGTTTTCACCTTGCTGATCGGCTTCTTCGAGCCGTCGGCCATCACCACCAGGGTGGCGGCGGTGAAGCTGTTGCTCTCGCACCTGTTGGTCTGCCGCGTCGGACCCTTCGACTGGGACGGCTTCTTCGCCCGGGACGGCTTCGGCCTGGGCCGGGGCTGGCTCCTGGGCCGCGGACTCGGCTTGGGACGTGCTGCCGCCTTGCGTGCCGTTGCCCGCTTCGCCGCCTCACGTTTCGCTGCGGCGCGCTGCGCCCTGATCTTCGCCTGGGCTGCCGCCCGGCGCTGCGAAGCACGCTTTTCGGCTGCCCGCTTCTGAGCCGCCTTCTTGGCCGCGGCGCGTTGGGCTGCGATGCGCTTCCTGGCGGCCTCACGCGCCGCCTTCGCCTTGGCGCGCTTCTTCGCTTCCTCCTGGGCCCTTTTCTTCGCCGCTGCCTTCTTCCGCGCCTGCTCCCTCAGCTTCCGCTGGAGCGCCTCCCGGGCCAGCCGCCGCTGGGCGGCCTTGCGCGCGGCGATCTGGCCTGCGCGGAGCCCGATGACGATCACGATGGGCCAGAACAGCCCGCTCGGGTCCGAGAAGGTGGCAGGGGCGTTGTTGCTGTAGGCGTAGGGATTGATGGTGGCGGGCTCGCCGTAGTCGACCATCGGGTCCACGGAGAGGAACCGCCCGGTGGCGGGGTCGTAGTCGCGGGCGCCGAGCCGGGTGAGCCCCGTGTCCGCGTCAACGGTGCCGCCCACAAATCCGAGCGCTCCCGGCCAGGCGGAAGGCTGCAGCCCGCGCTGCTCACCGAACGGCATCATTTTGCGTCGGGTGACGCCCATGCCGGCGGCGACCAGGTCGACCGTGGTGGTCGATGAACCGTGGTGATCCGACAGAACGAGCTGTCGGCCGCCGCCGGTGGCCCGGACCGTCATCGAGCCGTCGGGGTGGGCGTAGAAGCGCTCGGCCGTCTTGGTCGTGCCGTCAGGGCTGACGGTCAGTTCCGCTTCGCCGAGGTACAGCGTCTTGCTGCCGTCGGCCGCTGCGCGGATCAGGCGGTCGCCGTCCGCCCCGTAGAGGTACGACGTCTTCTTGACGCCGCCGCCCTCCACAGGCTGGGACACCGAGGCGAGCTCGCCCTCGACGTTCCATTCCAGAGTCTGGGTGGCCCCGTTGTGCTGTCGGGTGGTCGTGTTCCCCGCATCGTCGTAGCCGAAGGTGTTGAGTCTTTCGCCGCCGGGTCCTGCGGACTTGATTTCGGCGAGCGCGTTGGGGCCTCCGACGCCGGGCTTTCCGTAGGTGTACGTCCGGGTGACGTCCTTGGCGGTGTCACCGGCGGTGTCCTTCTCGACGAGTTGCGTGCGGTTGCCCGCCTCGTCGAAGGCGTACGTCTGCCAGTAGGCGTCCGGTCCGCCGACGGTGTCCTTGGACGCGGGAGCCTGGCAGTCGTCCGTCGCCGTCCAGGCCGACGTCATCTGCCGGAGCTGGTTGTAGACGAAGCACTGGGTGTCCGTCTTGCCGCTGTCCGGTGCGGCCTCACCCGGCGTGTCCTTGATCCGGGTGACGTTTCCGGCATCGTCGTACGTGTACCGGGTGGCGCCGATGTGGCCCGGGCTGACGGAGCGGTCGAAGCTGGCATCGGTGAGGCGGCGGGTGAACTCGTCGTACAGGTAGGTGCCGTGGACCTTCCGGCCCGCGACCCCCGCGTCCGTGCGCAGGACCTCGCCGAATGCCGAGTACTTGACGTCGTTGAGGTACGACGCCGTGCCTCCGATCGAGATGGGGAGCCCGTCCGAGTTGTACCGGAAGACGATGGTCTCGCCGACGAGCCCGCCCACGCCCGGCGGCTGGACGAAGGCCAGATTACCGGTGGGGGTGTAGCCGTACTTGTACTCGTAGGCGCCGCCCAGGCCGGTCTCTTCCGCAGGAATGACGGTCTTCGTCGCCTTGACGCGGTACGCGCTGTCGTAGGCCGTGACCTCCTCGCGGTATTCGCGCCCGTTCTCGAAGCGGATCGCTGAGGTCGGAAGGCCCTTGAGGAGCGTGTCGTAGGTCCACTCGATCCGCTTCGGGCCCTTGTCGCTGCCTTCTCTCAGGGAGGTCGGGCGACCGCCCTCATCGAGTGTCGTCACCAACGTGTTGCCACGAGGGTCGGTGGTCGAGGTGACGTTGTCCGAATCGTCGTAGGCGAGCCGGGTCGTACCGCCGTCGGGATCGGTCAGAGAGATCTGCCGTCCCCGTCCGTCGTATTCGAAGCGGGTCGCCGCACCGCCGGGGGCGGTGATCTTCACGACGTTGTCGAAGTCGTCGTACTCGTAGACGGTGTCGCGCCACGTGGTGCGGGCGGTGTCGGTGTACTCCCTGATCCGCTCGGTGCGGCCCTCCGCATCGGTGAAGGTCGCGGTGACGGTGTCACCCTTGGGCGGGATGGCGGTGGCGACGTCGCCGTCGCGTTCGGTGCTGGTGCGGAACTTCTCGTTGCCGCGGTGGTAGGTGATCTCCGCGACGGGGTCGCCCATGCCGTCGAACGTGGTGCGGTTCTGCGAAGGGACCTCGTTGTCCCCCACCTCCAGCAGCTTCGGTTCCGGCTCGGCGGAGTGGAAGTAGCCGTCGTTGGACTTCCACTCGCGGCCGACCGAGTCGTAGAACGTGTCGTTGACGATGCGCCCCGGTCCGTCGACCGCCTCGTCCTGGGTCTGCCGCTCACGCAGGAGGCCGTCCATGATCTCGTAGGAGACCGCGTACTCGCCGTTGTCCTTGAGCGTCCGGTTGGTGACGATCGTGGGGCCGTCGCGTCGGATGGTGTAGTCGTAGGTGGCCGAGGGCGTCTTCGTGGCCGGATCCCGGTCGATCTCCCAGACCTTCAGCAGCCGGCCCAGCGGGTCGTACTGCATGGTCGCCGACTTGTCGTTGGCGTCCGTCTCCTTGACCGGCAGGCCGCGGACGGGGTCGAACTCCGTGGTCTCCGTGTGGCCGAGCGGGTCGGTCGTGACGGTCTTGACGGGGCGGGCATGGGTGAGCGGCGTGTTGACGACCGAGGTCCTGCGGTTCTCCGCGTCCCAGGTCTCCGTCTCACGGCCGTGGATGTCGTACGCGGTCCGGTCGACGGTTATGTAGCCGTTGCCCTCCGCGTTGAGTTCCTGTACCTCGGTCGGCAGGCCCTTGACCGGACTTCCGCCGAAGGGGAGGTTGTCGTAGAGAGTCCGGGAGTCCTCGACGACCTTGCCGCCGGTGGTGCCGCAGGCGCCCAGGGTGGTCAGCTCGCGGGAGACGGGCTCCAGCAGGTGCAGCCCGGTGTTGCGGGCATAGGAGGTGACCGCGCACCTGCGTTTGCCTCCGGGTGTGGTCTCGTCCACCTGGCTCGGCAGACCGTAGACGTCGTACGTGGTGGTCTCGGTGGAGGTGCGCCAGGTCTCGCCCTTGACCCGCTCACGGGTCGAGACGGTCTGGGGGCGCGCCATCCAGGCTTCCAGTGCCGTGGTGCCCGGCCTGGCCCGGGTGGCCGTCCGGACGGCCCAGGCGGTGGTCAGGACCGACGAGTCGACGGGCCCGCCGTCGGACGCGTACTCGATGTGCTCACGCGGCTGACCCTGGAGGTGCCCCAGGTCGGGGGCGCTGCCGCCGCGGGAGTCCTCGACCGCCGCGGTGCGGGTGCCGGTCGGCAGCTTGTCACCGTGCATGCCGCGGAAATAGCGGTCCTCGGTGAGCTGCTTGACGTCCGTGCCGGACCCGAGGCGGGTGCGGACCCGCTCGTAGCCGCGGTACTGCGACCACGTGCGCTGCTTGTTCTCGGTGAATTCCCCGTCGTCGTAGGCCCAGGCAGGCGAACCGAGGTACTCGTACGAGGTGACCTTGTCGGGTGCGTCGGTGACCAGGTCGTCCTCGCGGACCTCGGTGACGACGTACTTGTGGAACCAGTCCTCCACCGGCTTCAGGGCGCCCTTGGGCATCCAGTACTGCGGGTAGCAGCGCAGCGTGTTGGTCTCGGGGGAGGCGGGCATCTTCCGCGGTTCCAGCGCCTTGCACTCGCGGGGCGAGTAGGTGACGCCGATGCGTCCGCCGGTTTCGGTGTCGATGGCATGGATCCGCAGCCGGGAGTAGGGCGGCAGGCCCTCGATCCCGTCGACACGGTTGTCCATCTGGGTTCCGGCGAACGTCACCTTCGGCATGGCGGCACTGGAGCCGGCGCCGTGGCCGGTTCGGGTGATGGACTCCAGCCACAGGGCCGGGGACGAACCGTCGCCGGTGGGCGGGAACTTCTGTTCCAGCTCCCAGGAGTCGACGTCGGTGAGGGCCGAGCCGGTCAGGACCTGTGTGCTGATCTTGACGAGGCGCTTGGTCGACCAGAATGTCGGCGCGTACTTGTCCGTGCACTTCGCCCCGGAGGCGCACTCCTGGTCGAGAGGGGTGTCGGGCCAGTACTTGGCGTTGGCGGGCGTCCGCTTGCTCACCGCGCAGTCGAAGCCCGAGGAGGGTATGCAGCGTTCCGCCGTGGTGAAGTCGACCCGCCCGGCCGGGAGCCGCCCGAACAGGTCGCTCGCGCGCTGCCCGTAGTCGATCCTGGACAGATGGGCGGCGCGAGTGTAGGAGATCTGCTGGTCGGCCTTCATGTGCTGGCCGTAGTAGTTCTCCTCCTTGTCCCACCACAGGGTCATGGCGTCACCCAGGGGGTCGGTGACGTAGTCCAGGTTCCACCGGTACGCCTGCGCGCAGTCGGAGGCCGCGAAGGTGGAGGCGTGGCAGGGCTCATCGGGGTGGTTGCCGAACACCGGGACGGTCAGCGCGGAGTTGGTGCGCTGGGTGGTCGCGCCGGGCAGCTTGTTGAGGCCGAAGTGGTACCGCACCCCGTCGGTGCCGGTGAGAATCCAGTACTCACCGTCCTTGGCGCCGTTGTCCGCACCGGTCTTGCGCTCCAGCCTGCTGCCGTCGTCGTCGGCCGGACGCCACTCCTCCTTGCCGTTTTCCGCACCGTCGTTCTTGACGAGTTCGGTGGAGGAACCGCCGAGCGACATCACGACATGGTCGGAACCCCAGCACAGGTCCGCGGTCTCGCCGCTGTTGTTCGGGGCCTTGTCATCGACTTTGCCCTTGTCGTCGGCGCAGGACCTGAAGCGCCGCTCGATGAAACCGGGCTCGTAGTCCCAGCCCTCGGCGATCCAGGAGGACTGGCTGTTGGTGGAGGCCGTACGGCCGTCGACGCTCTGCGAGGAGTACGACAGCTCGATCTCGGGCTGTGGACCGCCCGGAACTTCCGGGGCCTCCACCGGGTAGGACCAGGCGAAGCCCCCGGAGGAGCTGCCCGCCATCCAGGAGCCGGTCGGAGACAGCGACGTGGCCTCATGGCTGCCACCGGGGCCCGAGGCGGCGGCGGAGGCCGCCAGCACCATGGGCGCCGCAGTGTGAGCGGCCTTCGCCTGGGTAAGGTCGACCGTGGCGCTGACGGTTTGCTCGGAGGCGTCGTTGGAGCCGCCCAGTTCGGTCCGGGTACGGCACTCGGACTTCTCCGGCGTGGTCAGCGCACAGGCGGGAAGCCGTACGAGCCGGAGGCGTGAGCCCCAGTCGCCGCCGTACGCATCCTTGATCGCCGTGTAATCCAGTTCGACCTCGACCGATCCTGACACCGCAGGGGCCGTTGCGGTCTTCGACGGGGCGGTGGTGAACAGGAGTCCCTCGACGCCCGCCTTGCGGGCGGTGGCACGGTCCTTGATCTCGATCTCGGCGGCCATGCCCACCGACGCCGGTGCTTCTGTCACAGCGGCAGTGGTGCGGGACTCGGACGCTTGCTTCGTGGAGACCTGCCGGAGTTTTACGGGCAGCTTGTCGAGGGCCGGGGTGTTCGACCCGAGCGAGCCCCCGGGCGCGGCGCGAAGCGAGCCGCGAGCGGCCGGAGAGCCGGCCGCACCGTTCCGGGGCGTCACCTGGACGGTGAAGTCGCCCACGGGCAGCTTGTCGGCGGAGGGTATCCAGTTCTTGGCGGCGTCGTTTTTGACGGGCCGCCGCTCAGCGGTGAAATCACGGCCCGGAACGGAGCGTTCCCGCTCCAGGTCGGCCAGCCGGGCCTTACCTGTGCCTGCCGCGGCGGGGTCGTTGGGGACGAACGTAACCAGCATCACCAGAGCGGTGACCAGAGAAACGGATCTGTGCCAGTGCCCCAAATAGCGCAAATGTTGCAGTAGTTCCTGCACCGATCTTCCTTACCTTGCGTCACAGTTCACGCGAACGGGGTGACATTAGGTGGATGGTCAGGTTGACGGCAAGTCAAGAGGCAACCATGGACGGGGTCGTCGCTGGTCAACATTGTGCAAAGCTTCAGACGCCCCGGCGTGTACTGTTCGCCCGACATTGCAGTTGATCAGGAAGTCCTGGGGGCTTTACTCATGCCACATATATCCACGGTGAGAAAGAGACCGGCGCGCCGTGCCGCCCGAATGATCCTTGCGACGGTGGTCGCGGGCAGTTCGCTGGGGCTGGCGCAGATCGGCCCCGCCACCGCCTCCGCTGCGGAGGAGACTGGGCGAAGACCGGCTCACTCACCTCTGACCGCTGAGGAAAAGGCCTTCGCGGAAGCAAGGCTGACAGGGGAGCCGGTCGAGTTGACGGCCGAGCGCTCCAGTACCAGCGAAACGCACGCTCTGCCCAACGGAAATGTGCGCCGCACCCAGCACACCGTTCCGGTCCGGGTCAAGCGCGAGGGCGTCTGGACGCCGATCGACACCACGCTGGCCCGGGTCGCCGGGCGTATCGCGCCGAAGGCGGCCGCCGGGAGAGTGACCTTCTCCCCAGGCGGTAGCGCCCCCCTGGTCACGCTGACCGACCAGGGACGCGAACTCTCCCTGACCTGGCCGAAGCCGCTGCCGACCCCCGTGCTCGATGGATCCACCGCGACCTACCCGGAGGTCCTGCCGGGCGTCGACCTCGCCATCGCCGCGAGCGTCGACGGCTTCAGCCAGGCCCTCATCGTCAAGACCGCCGAGGCCGCTGACAACCCGGAGCTCGCCCAGCTCGATTTCGGGCTGAAGGCGGACGGCCTCACCATGAAGCAGGACGCCGAAGCGGGTTCGCTCACCGCGGTGAATCCGGCCGGCCAGACGGTATTCGCCACCTCCACCGCCCGGATGTGGGACTCCTCCGGCGCGCAGGCCGCGGTCGCTCCCCGGACGGGAACCAGGAGCACGGCGAATGGCACCGCTCAGGCCGAGACCCCGACCGACCTGACGCCCGGCACGAACAGCAGCACCGTCGAGGTCGAGGTGTCCCCGGCGCGTTTGACCCTGAAGCCCGACCAAGCGCTGCTGGGCTCTCCGGAGACCACGTTCCCGGTCTACATCGACCCCCGGGTCACCGGCACGCGTCAGGCATGGACCATCGCCTACAAGCCGCACCCCAACGACAGTTACTGGAACGGAACCGGCTGGAGCGGCGGAACCACCAGCGAGGCGCGCGTCGGTTACGAATCCTCGACCAACGGCACAGCCCGCTCGTACTTCCGTGTCGATTCCAAGTTCCTGGCCGGTGTGAAGGTCGTGGACGCGCAGTTCCAGATCACCGAGACCCACAGCTGGTCCTGTACCCCCAAGCCGGTCGAGCTGTACCTGACCGGCGGCATCAGCTCCGCCACCACCTGGAACAAGCAGCCGGCCGAGTCCACCCGCCAGGACCGGCGTGACTACGCCCACGGCAACGAAGGAGTCGGGTGCCCCGACAAGGCCGTGGACTTCACGGCCAAGGACGCGGCGGTCAAGGCCGCGGCGGGCAAGTGGACGAACATCACCTTCGGGCTGCGGGCGCCCCAGAGCGCGGAGGACGCCAAGGACCCGTACAGCTGGAAGAAGTTCAAGCCGGACGCCAAGCTGATCGTCGAGTTCAACCGCCCGCCCAAGGCGGCCTGGGCACTGGACACCTCGCCCAGCACCAAGGTCGGTGCGAACGAATGCGGCAACGGCAGTACGTACGTGACCCTCGGCAACACTGACGTCACCCTGACCGCCCAGGTCTGGGATCCGGACGGCGGTGACGTCAACGTGCAGTTTCACCTGTGGGCCACCGGCAAGCACGATGTGGCTCCGGGAATCATCTTCGACAAGAAGGTCCGCAAGACCGTCCTGGCGAAGGACCCCAAGGGTGTTCAGGCCAGGATCACCGTCCCCAAAACCCTGCTGGACCAGCACAAGGGCGCGAGCAACGGCCAGTTCTCCTGGAAAGCCCAGGTGGAGGACGTCGCCGACGCCGCTTTCGCCTCCGACTGGACGCCCACCAAGGGGGCCAGCGGTTGCCGCTTCGGGTTCGACCCCACCGCCCCATCCACCATGCCGACCGTGACCTCTGCGGACGGACTGTTCCCGGAGGGTGCCGAGGGCGCTCTCGCGCGTACCGAAGGCGAGTTCATTCTCGGAGCGGGCGGTGAGAAGGACATCGTGGAGTACCGGTGGGCCTTGGACCGCACGCCCCCGAACAACTCCGTGAAGCCCGCGACCGCCGGTGGAAGCGTGTCGGTCAAGGTGACTCCGCTGACCCCCGGCCCGCACACGTTGTACGTCCAGGCGTTCGACGCGGGCAAGAACGCCGGCCCGGTCCTTCCCTACAAGTTCTATGCGAAGAGCCCGGGGATCGTGGACAAGCCCGGCGACGTCAACGGCGACGGCATGCCCGACCTGTTCGCCGTCGACGGCGGGGGCAAGCTGAGGTTCTACCCCGGCACCGGCAATGGGCAGGTCGCGCCCATGCTGGCGCAGAACACCACGGCCGACTGGAGCGCTGCGCTGCTCACCCACCGGGGGGACTGGACCGAGGACTACTACGAGGACCTGGTCACCCGGATGCCCGACGGCAAGCTCTGGCTCTACCCCAACGATGGGCTGGGGGAGTTCACCGACGACACCCGGCAGGAGGTCTACTTCTTCGCGGACCCGGAGACCGACGTGTCCCTCGACCCCCGCACCATCAAGCAGATCGTGTCGATCGGGGACGTGTCTGCCGGTGAGGAGTCGTCGAACCCGGACTTCGTCGCGGTCATCGGCGACCAGCTCTGGTTCCTGCCGGGATACACCGGGGGCACGATGCAGCCGGGCTACCCGATCGGGTCCGCGGGCTGGAGCACCAGGCAGTTGGCCTCCCCGGGTGACGTCGACGGCGATGGCTTCGTCGATCTGGTCGTCCGTGACACCGCCAAACGGCGCGGTGTGGCTGTACCACGGACGGAGCAACGGCGACGGCGACGGCGACGGGGTTCCGGACGGCGGCACCGACCCGGCCTCGCTGGCCTCCGACGCCGACCGCACCGCCTACGCCACCGGATGGACCGTCGCGGCCCGGCCTCTGATGACGGCTTCCGGTGACTCCGACGGCGACGGCGTTCCCGACCTGTGGACCACCACCGCCAACACCACGGCGGGTCTGGAGTTCATTCCGGGCCGCAGAAACGGCCTTGTCGGTGCGCCGGCCGTTGTCGGTACCGGCGGATGGCAGCCTATGAAGGCCATCTCGTAAGCCGCATTCACCGAGGCGTCGTTCCTCGACCGGCCCGGCCCGCGGATCCACGCTGTGGGCCGGGCCGGGCCTCGCGCGTTGCCGGGTGGTGAGGCGGCGACACGATGGGTACGGCGGCCGTGCGGCCGGCGAGAGCAGGCGGGGGAGACGCCTGATGACCGGCCACGCCGGGATCAGTGCTGGACCGGTCCGCCGACCGGCACCGGGTTCACGTGGCCGGAGGGCGGGAGGGTGTCCGCCAGGGCGAGGCCGACGTCCACCAGGGAGGACCGGCGCAGGCGGGCGACCTCGGGCAGCGGCGTCCACACGGACGCGGCGGTGTCGCCGTTCGGCTCGGGGCGGAGCGTGCCGCCGGTGACGCGTACGCGATAGAAGACGCCGACGTTCTGCAGCTCGGGCGCACCGTGCCTGCGGCGCTCACCCGCCGGGACCACTCGTGAGTCCACCCCGAGCAGGCGCTCCACCTCGGCCGACAGACCGGTCTCCTCGGCGACCTCCCGCACCACCGTGTCGTACGGGTCCTCCGCGTGCTCGACCCCGCCGCCCGGAAGCGTCCAGACGCGGTCGCCGTCCGGGCCCACGGCCAGCGCGAGCAGGACGCGGCCGTCCTCGATGCACACCGCGTACGCGGCCAGTCGTCGGTCCATCCGGGGAGGCTATCGGGCGGCAGGGCGGCAGGGCGGCAGGGCGGCAGGGCGGCAGGGCGGCAGGGGCGGACGGACGGGCGGGCGGTCAGGCGGGCGGGTAATCGCTTTGACGGGGCGGGGACCGCCCCGAAGAGTGTCCTCCCATGGAGAACCAGGACATCGAGGCGTCCGCGTACGAGGACGACGACCTGACGGGTGACGGCGGGCTGCCGCCCGAACAGGCCGATGCGCTGGCCGACCTCGTCGGGGACCTCGGCTCGCTGATGGTCTCGGTGAAGGTCGAGACGGACGGACCTGCGTGCGGTGCGGCCGAGCGCGTGGCCGGGCGTATCCGGAGCGGCGTCGGGGAGCCGGACTGCCGGGTCCAGGTGGCGGAGGGCGGCGAGGACGCAGTGGTGGGGCCGCTGCGGCGGGGGACCGGTGATCCGCTCGGCGCGCTGCGGGAGGCGATGACCGCCCTCGGGGGTACGTGGGGCGAAGCCGCCGCCGTGTCGCCTGGGGACGACCCGGTGTACTACGCGTACCGGGACACCGTGGCGGGCGACGCGGACGGACCGGTGGGCGGGGTCGTACGGATACATCTGTGGGCCGCGACGGCGTGGTCGCTCGCCAGGTACGTCCGGGAGCAGGCGGATTGACGCGGGGCGCGGGGTCGGCGGCTGCCGGACAGGAGCGGTCGGGTCGCGCCCGGTCGGGGCCCCTGATCGCTCAAGATCACCACCGTGCAGAATGACCCGTATGTCGATAACGAACACTCCGCAGGCAGCCACGCTCGACGATGCCCCGGAGATCAGCCGCACCCTGGCCCGTGCCTTCGCCGACGACCCGATGATGGACTGGTTCTTCCCCGGCGGAGCCTCGCGCGAGCCCGATCTGATCCGCTACTTCACCACGATCTTCACCCGGCAGTACGGCCGCCACGGGCTGTGCGAGCGCACCGCGTCGGCGGCCGCGTTCTGGGTGACGCCGGAGGGGCAGGAGAAGGCGGTCCCGGACGCGGAGACGATCGCGGAGCTGGAGGAGATCCTGGGCGACCGGGCGCCGCTGTTCCGGGAGGCGGTCGCGGCCGCCGCCGAGCACGGACCGAAGGAACCGCACTGGTACCTCGCGGTCGTCGGCGCGGACCCGGCCGCCCGGGGCCAGGGCCACGGGGCGACGCTGCTGCGGTCCGGACTGGCCAAGGCCGACGCGGCGGAGCTGCCGGTCTACCTGGAGTCCTCCAAGCCGGACAACCTCCCCTTCTACGAGCACTTCGGCTTCACGGTGCTGGGCGAGGCGGCCCTGCCGGGCGGCGGCCCGGTGCTGTGGGTCATGCGACGCGAACCGGTGTCCGCCGGGCGGTAGCGGGACGGCGGCGGGAGAGGCGCCGGGTTCACGTGCGCGCCCCGGGGCCCCTCCCGCGTCAACACCCGTACCCCGGCGCCCGCTTCTGCCCGCGCATCCGTCCGCGCCCGGTGCGGACGTGCCGCTCGACCATGCGAAAACCTTCGAGGTGGCGGCCAGGGGTCGGGCTGATGATGCCGCCGACCCGTGGACCGGGCGAGGTTCGCGCAGCGGTGTGACCAGGACCGGAGACCGAGGCGCGAAGGGCCTCGGGGCCGAGGTGCGGGGGCCTGCCGCTCCGTAGGGTTCCGGGACGAGCGGCCCCCGACCGAGCACCGGGGCCGCGCCCACCAGGAGGTTCCCGATGCCGGCAGACGCCTCGGCCCATGTGCGTATCGCCCGCCCGTCCCGCGACCTTCGAGCGGCCGAACGCTTCTGGGTCGCCGGGCTCGGTCTCGCCGTCCAGTACCGCCACGACGCGGACGGCACCCCCGGCCGCCACTCCCTGCTCATGGTCGGCTGGCCCGACGCCGCCTGGCACCTGGAACTCGTCCACGACCCGGCGGGCCCCGTCGAACCGCGCCCGACGCCCGAAGACCTGCTCGTGGTCTACCTCGGCGAAGAGGTGCCGGACGCCCTGGTGCGGCGGCTCGAAGAGCACGGCGGCACACGGGTGCCCGCCCACAATCCTTACTGGGACACCTGGGGCGTCACCGTTCAGGACCCGGACGGCTATCTGCTGGTGCTCTCCACCCGGACGTGGTCCTCGGCTGCTGACTGAGGGGTGCGGCGTTCCGCGACGGAACACAGCCCTTCGGCCGGATCAAAGTCCGGAGGCCCGTCAACTGCCACTGAAGCTCCCGCCCTTCGGTGTTCGGCAACGTGTCCGTATCGAGGTCTCACCGCATACCGGAGCGGCGGAGACGTATCGCACTTGACGAGCTTGCCGCGCCCTCGATATCTGGCTGAATTTGTGAAGGTCATGTGGAAAGCGGGGCGGATCTGTGGCCGGTGGAGAGTGGCGTCGAGCGCGTCACGGAGTGTGCGTGACGGCAGTGCTGACCGCGAGGCTCCTCAGGGGGGAACCGGTAAGCGCATGAAGAAGCAGGGCTTCCTCGAAGAGGGCTCCCCGGAGGACGGGCCGTACGCGGATGGCAAGGCGTATTTCGCCAAGAAGGCAGGATTGGCCGAGAAGTGCGCTAGGTACCGTCTCCCGGGGATTACGTTCGAGTGGTCGTGGTTGAGTAATCCGATCACAACCAGGAGTTCAAATCGGTCATTGCGTGAAAGCCGAGTATGTGTGAAACAGCCAACTCGATTTCAGCTTGTCGTTTAACGGGTTGGCGTCCAACGGCGCTTCCTGCCGGTATGTCAGTCCCACGCGTTGAAGAGGACTCCGCCCAATGCGGTGATGCCGTAGAAGCGGATCTCACTCCATTCGCCCTGCGTGAGCACTGAGGTGTCTACGTCGGAGAGCGGTGTGGCGAGTTGTTCGCTGCTCAGGACCGTGAAGCCTGCGTTGGCGAAGGCGTGGGCCCACGGCGGCGGCGCGAGGAAGCCCTCCCCGTATGAGTCCTGCCGTGCCTTGGCGAAGGCGACCCAGGGGTAGTGAGCGTGGCACAGGACGATGTTTTCGCCTTTGCGTCCGACGACCGTTGCGGTGTGGAAGGTCCGGGGGTATGCCCGTTCCTTCACCTCACCTACTTCGCCTCCAGCGAGGCGGGCAGCGGCATATAGAGCGGCGCGGAATGCCGACAGGTCAGTCTCGGGAAGAGGGCCGTCGTTCGGCCGGTAGAAACCTGTCGCCCCTCGCGGCAGCGTGAAACCGCCCTTCCCCTCGTTGACCATGCCGCTCATTCTGCCTGGTGCGAGGCACATCCAGTGATCAGGGTCTTGAGCTGCCAGTTCATGCTGCGCGTCGCGGCTTGGTGCCGACCTTGTGGTGCGCGGGGCGGCTATACGCCTCGCCGGTGGCGAGGACTTTACCCACGTCGTAACGGGTGGCGGGGCGATGGTTTTTCGAACCCGGTGGCCGACCAGGGCCGGGGCGGGAGGGTTTCGGTGCACTGGCCGGTGAGCCGGCCTTCGTGCACAGGTTCCTGAACCCTCTGCGGACGCGGGCGGGCGTCAGTCTGTTCGGCTCGGTCGGCTTCTCCCAGGGCCTGCGGAGGTCGACGGCCAGCGGTCGGGCGAGCCGGAGCTGGGCATAGGCAGCGATCACTATCCAGGTCCACCGGTCGGCCGCCTCCGAGCTGCGGAGCCGGGGTTTGGTCCACCCGAGAGTCTGCTTGAACAGGCGGAACGTGTGCTCGATGTCGAAACGGCGGAGGAAGGACTGCCAGCAGCGGTCGACGTCGGCTTCGGTGGCGCCGTTGCGCGACCACCACAGCCAGACCGGCTTGTTGACCCCTCCGCTGGGCAGCTTCTCCACGACCAGGCGGATGACGGTGCCCTCGATGACGGGCAGCGGCCCGTCGTGGTCGAGCCATGCGGCCCGGCGGGTCAGCCGCGGGTGCAGCCGGTCCCACGCCTGCGCCGTCGCCTTCCCATAGAGCCGGGTGTCGGTGACCGTCACGGCCTGCTCGACACCCCAGGTTGCGGGGTCGCCGAAGACGAACTCGCCGCCGTGCTTGGGCGGCCGACCGCCCTTGGGGTTGGCCAGGTGGAACTCCTTGCGGGAGGGCGTCGGACGGCGCATCACACGGTCCGAACGGAGCCGACCGAGGACCTCGACGGGCAGGTCACCCAGCAGGTGGGCGATGCGCGGAGCGTCGTATCCCGCGTCCAGCACGATCAGGACTTCCGGGTCACCCGGTCGCCACTGGCCGGCGGCGACGAGCCGCTCGACGACCTCGCGGATCTGCACGGTGGTCACCGCTGCGACGTCGGCGCCGGGCTCCAGGCGGACCGCGTCCAGCACCGCCGTCCAGGACGTGCGGCCAGTTTCCAGCGCGGCCACCACCGAGTACGGCCAGCCGGGCACCATCTGGTGCTTGCCCTCACCCCGCCCGAACGTGTGGCAAAAGGACCGGTCAGCACACGTGTTGGCATCCGGCCGCAGCCACGGCGAGACATCCACCGCCAGTACAAGCCGACCGTCCGCCGCCCTCGGCAGCGGCACCCCGGCGAGCGCCCGGCGCAGCCGGGCGACGTCGATCCGGCCCTGGTTGAGTCCGCCGTACAGAGCCCCGTGCCCACGACGGTGCTCGGGCGCGAGCGCGAGATCAACCAGCGTCCGCACCGGCCCGTCCGTGCACAGCAGCGCATCACACAACTCGAACAAGGCGTCGCCCCGCGCCGTCATGCACGCGTACAGCTCCGACCGGAAGAGTGACACTTCCATGAACGCATCCCGCAGGACGCTCTGATGCACCAAACTCACGACCACGGCCTTCGCACTGATCCACTCTGTGACGGAGCACAGGATCAGACGAAGGCCGCCTTCGCGTCCGCTGAACTGCGAAAACGCCGATCAAGTTCGAGCCGCGTTCGACGCCGGACCATAAATGACAAGTTCAGAACGTGTTCGAGATCTGCCGTAGCCGGGGCTCGGGCGGTCGTTGAGCACTGCGTGAGTGGTTCCGGGGGCGGGTATCCGTCGGAGCTGACGGACGAGTAGTGGGCGTTGGTGGAGCTGGTGCTGCCGCCGGCGCGGGTGGGGCCGAAGGGCGGGCGGCGGGAGGGGCGTCCCCGGTGGCGGGTCGTGGACGCGATCTTCCGCGTGGTGCGGACCGGCTGTTCGTGACGGCAGTTGCCGAAGGGCTTCCCTTGTTGGCCCACCGTCTATGGGTACCTCACCTGGTGGCACGACGACGGCACGGTTGAACGCGTCCACGATGCGCTGCGTGAGCGGGTCCGCGAGGCTGAAGGCCACGACCCTGAACCGAGCGCCGGACCGATCGACTCGCAGCCCACGCGCACAGTTGACAGCGTTCCCGCCGCGACCAGGGGCTTCGACGCGGGCAAGAAGGTCAAGGGCGACAAGCGGTTCATCGTCACCGACACCCTTGGTCTGCTCCTGGCCGTCCATGTCGTCGCCGCGAGCGTCCAGGACCGTGACGGCGCGCGGCATCCGCTGCTGTGGACCTGCCTGGACCACCCAGGCGTGAAGAAGACCTGGGCGGACCAGGGGTTCGCCGGACGCCTGGTCGACCGGACCGCACGGATCCTGGGCCGCGAGCTGAAGATCGTCCGCAAGGACCCCGGCCAGAAGGGATTCCAGGTCCAGCCAAAGCGCTGGGCGGTGGAGCGGACCCTGTCGTCGCTGTCCCGCCCGGGACTGCGAGCAGCAGCCCGCACTCCGAAACCATGATCCGCTGGGCGGTGATCGGCATCATGGTCCGTCGATTCAACCGCGGCCGACCGGCAACTCGCCGGCCCCCGACGGCTCCCACGCCCTAACCGGTGAGATCTCGAGTACGGTCTCAGTACAGCTGAACAACAGCAGCTCGCAACCAAGATCAATTAGCCTGCGCGACAGGTACGCCACCTTAGGTCTGGCTCAGGCTCCTGTTGTTGGGGGTGGCGGGCGGGGCGACCGGGGGTGGTGTGTGCGTTGGAGTTCCGATCGCCTGCGTGGCTCCTGGGCTGAGCAGGGCCGCAGCCGCAGCCGCGGAATTCGATGGTGCCGCGTTCGGCAGGGTGACCGGGCTTTCGGGCATCATCATCATCGCTCTGGGGAGCTCGGCGTCAGCGGAGCCTTTTGCGTATTCGCGGGCCGCATCCACGCCGACCATCACTGACGTGTGGGGAAGCATCTCCGGCGCGATGAATCGGGCGTACTCCTGGACCTGTACTTTTCTCGTGTTTTCCGCTATTCCCCAAGGGATGATAACTTCTTCGAATCCATTGTCGGTGGCCCCTACCCGCAGCACTGTGTTCCGTGCGGCAAGAGATTTCATAAGGGGCTGATCGGCGGGAAGTTGCAGCTGTGCCTTCAGGTCCTGAACCTTACCATCCACCGCAGCCTTGCTCACGTCAACAATTTCCACGTCCGCAACGTCAACGCGCATAACACCCCCAGCTATCATGACCGACCCGGGGTATTTGCTCATCAGTCTTGCGGCAGTTTCTTCCCGGTCGCTCACTGAAAGCCAGGTCAGGTCCCGGACCAGCGAATCGTTATCCTCATACGGCTCCGAAACGCTGTATCCAGCCGCGTCCCGAGGAGTGCTCGCTACGTAAAAACCTTTCCAGTTCGGATCGAAGTTTCCGCCGTTTCCCCCGGCTCTCGAGAGGCCGCTCAACATCGCTTCGGCGTGATCGGGATGCTTGTAGCCGTGATATGCCGTAAATGTCGCCACGCTGATCTTCCTTCGCCTTCGGGTCTCTGTGCTGATCACCCCCTCAACGCGTGCGGACCTGTCTCCGGTTCACGCGATGTCGGACTGGCCGGTCCCGGCGTCGGACAAGGGTCAAAGCGGGCCAGGTCGCCAGGGCGTGGCCTCAGCGGTGGCGATGGCCCTCCGGACGGGCCGGGCGGTGGCCGGCACTGGAGCGGCCAGGGCTCAATGCGCGCTGGGCGGCCGTGACCTGAATGCATCGGCTGCCGGCCGGGTGGAATCCCGAATCGCGCTACCCCGGCCGGGCTGTTCGTGGACCGGGAATGAGCCGATCACTCCTCCGCGCCCTGGCCTGCACGCTCACCGCCGTAACGGCCAGCCCGTCGCCTTGGTCGTGCCCGGCCGCATGCTGGACGACGGCAAGCTGTGCGCGTGGGCTGCGAGTCGATCGGTCCGGCGCTCGGTTCAGGGTCGTGGCCTTCAGCCTCGCGGACCCGCTCACGCAGCGCATCGTGGACGCGTTCAACCGTGCCGTCGTCGTGCCACCAGGTGAGGTACCCATAGACGGTGGGCCAACAAGGGAAGCCCTTCGGCAACTGCCGTCACGAACAGCCGGTCCGCACCACGCGGAAGATCGCGTCCACGACCCGCCACCGGGGACGCCCCTCCCGCCGCCCGCCCTTCGGCCCCACCCGCGCCGGCGGCAGCACCAGCTCCACCAACGCCCACTACTCGTCCGTCAGCTCCGACGGATACCCGCCCCCGGAACCACTCACGCAGTGCTCAACGACCGCCCGAGCCCCGGCTACGGCAGATCTCGAACACACGGTCTTCAGAGATGAGCGGTTTCGCGGGCTCGGGGCTTGCTCACGATGACTGCAGGCGCCGACACGTCACCCCGTCGCTTCCGCCCCCCCGCCACGTCTCCGGCGCCCACACCCCCGACCGCTTCAGCGACGCCGGGCAGTGGCGGAAGATCTCGTCGATCTCCACGACCAGGGCGAGCGAAGGGCGTTGGCCCTTCACCGCCATCGCGTCGAAGAACGGCCCGTCCGTGACGATGCGGGCGCGGCCGTTGACCCGCAGGACGTCCATCGCGCCCGGTATCAGGTAGAGCAGGCCCACGCGCGGGTTCGCCAGGATGTTGTGGAAGCTGTCAGCGCGGCGGTTTCCCGGGCGGTCGGGCAGGGCGATCGTGGACCGGTCCAGGACATGGGTGAAGCCAGGAGTGCCGCCGCGCGGGGTGGCGTCGCAGTCGCCGTTCGCGTCGGACGTGGCCATCGTGCAGAACGGGGAGCGGGCCAGCAGGTCCAGGTCGTCGTCGGTGAGCCGGTCGTGGACCTTGTCGATGACGATCGGGTGCGGGGTCCCCAGGAGTTCGCGCAGTTCTTCCGCCGAGCCGAGGGGCACGGTCCCTGCCAGCGGATCGGCCGAGGCGGCGGCGGGGGCGGTGGAGGCGGCGGCGTACGGCAAGGGAGTGCTCCGGAGCTGGTGGGTGCGGCAGCGCACGGTCGAACAGGCGCTGTTAGGGTGACCTTACTTCGGGTCCCCTTGTGTTCCCCGTCCGGGGTGGACCGGTCGTGCTCACCCTCCGGGAGGGCCGGCCGACGAGGGCGTCTCCCGTGCCCGAGAGGTCGCGGCGGCGACCGGCAAGCGTGAGGAACGAACAGTGCACCACCGCATTCCGGCTGCCCCGGCGGCCGGGTCGTGAGCCGCTCGGCCCTCCTGGTGAAGGGGAAGCCGTCCGGCAGCAAGGAGACTCGGCGCAAACGCAGCCGGTCCGTCCTCGCCCTCGGGCTGCTCGCCGCCCTCGCCGTACTCCTCCTCACCGTCGTCGCCAGCCTCGCCATCGGCTCCGGCGACGTGCCCTTCCGCGACGTCGTCGACGGGGTGCTCGACCCGGACACCGCCGTCAAGGGTCAGCTCATCGTCCAGGAGGTCCGCATCCCGCGCACCGTCGCCGGGCTCCTGGCGGGGGTCGCGCTCGGCCTCGCGGGCACGGTGATGCAGGGCGTCGCCCGCAACCCCCTGGCCGACCCCCAGCTCCTCGGCATCAACGCGGGTGCGTCCGTCGCCGTCGTCTGCTCGATCACCCTGCTCGGGTTCACGGCCGCCACCCACTTCATCTGGTTCGGCTTCCTCGGCGCGCTGCTCGCCGCCCTCCTCGTGTACGGGGTCGGCTCGCTCGGCCGCGAGGGCGCGACGCCGGTGAAGCTGGCCCTCGCCGGGGCCGCGACCGCCGCCGTCCTCACCTCGATCACCAGCGCCATCCTGCTCCAGGACCGGGGCAGCTACGACCAGTTCCGGTTCTGGCAGCTCGGCGCGCTGACCGCCCGAGGCCCTGAAGCGCTGTGGCAGGCATCGCCGTTCATCGCGGTCGGGGCCGTGCTCGCGCTGGCCCTCGGACCGCAGCTCAACGCCCTCTCCCTCGGCGACGACCTCGCCCGCGGCCTCGGCCAGCGCGTCGGGGCCATCCGCATGGCCGCCGCCCTCGCCGTGGTGATCCTCTGCGGCGCGGCCACCGTCGTCGCCGGGCCCATCGGCTTCGTGGGGCTCGCCGTGCCGCACGCCGCCCGCCTCATCACCGGACCCGACTACCGCTGGGTGCTCCCGTACAGCATGGTGCTCGCCCCGATCATGCTGCTCCTCGCGGACATCGTCGGCCGGGTCGTCGCCCGGCCCGGCGAGGTGCAGGTCGGCGTGGTCACGGCCGCCATCGGCTGCATCCCCTTCATCTGGCTCGTCCGGCGCAGGAAGCTGGTGGAACTGTGAGCCGCGCACCCGTCGTCGCCGAGAACGCCCCGCACGCGGACACGGAGCGGCTCGCCGACGCCGTACGCCAGATCTCCGCCGTACGCGGCCGGGGGCTGCGGAGCTCCCTGCTCGTCGGGGCCGGACTGCTGGCCGCCGTGGTCGTCGTGTTCGGCGTCTCGCTCAGCGTCGGCGACATGGTCATGCCGATCGGGAAGGTCGTGGAGACCCTGTTCGGGGGCGGCGACGGCGGATCGCGGTTCGTCGTCCTGGAACTGCGGCTGCCCCGCGCCCTCCTGGCCGTCCTCGTCGGTACCGCCTTCGGGCTCTCCGGAGCCGTCTTCCAGAGCGTGCTGCGCAACCCGCTCGCCAGCCCCGACCTCATCGGCATCAGCGCCGGAGCCAGTGCGGTCGCCGTCACCGCCGCCCTGCTCTTCCAGGTCAGCGGACTTGCCCTCTCCGCGAGCGCCCTCACCGGCTCGCTGGTCGCCGGGGCGGCCATCTACCTGCTCGCCTGGCGGCAGGGCGTCACCGGACAGCGCCTGGTCCTCGTCGGGATCGGCGTCGGCATGGGCCTGTCCAGCATCGTCTGGTACGTGATGGCGCGCTCCGAGGTGACCGACGCGCAGGAGGCGTTCCGCTGGCTCGCGGGCAGCCTCAACGGCCGCTCCTGGAGCCAGGTGTGGCCGCTGCTCATCGCCCTCGGCCTCCTCGTACCGCTGACCGTCCTCGCCGCCCACGCGCTGCGCCCCCTCCAGCTCGGGGACGACGCCGCCGCTGGGCTCGGCGCGAAGGTCGAGCGCGGCCGGCTCGCCCTGCTGGCCTGCGCGACCGCGCTCGCCGGGGCCGCGACCGCCGCCGCCGGACCCGTCGGGTTCGTGGCGTTCGTCGCCGCCCCGATCGCCCGGCGGCTGGTTCCGGGCCGGGGTGCGGCCCTGCCGCAGGCGGCCCTGACCGGGGCGCTCATCGTCCTGGTCGCGGACTTCGCGGCGCAGCACGCCCTGCCCTCGGTCCAACTGCCGGTGGGCGTGGCCACCAGCATCATCGGAGCCCCGTACCTGCTCCTGCTCCTGGCCCGCGCCAACCGCGTGGGCAGCGGGGGCTGAGACGGTGGCGTATCGACAAGTCGACGACGACGAAAGGCATGGCCCTGACGTGGCCGAACACACTCTGGAAGCCCGTGACGTCCGGCTCGGCTACGGCGAACGCGAGATCGTCCCCGGTCTGAGCGTGTCCGTGCCGCCCGGGAAGATCACCGTCATCGTCGGCCCCAACGCCTGCGGGAAGTCCACCCTGCTGCGCGCGATGGCCCGGCTGCTCGCCCCCTCCGCCGGGGCGGTGCTCCTGGACGGCCGGTCCATCCAGGAGATGCCGACCAAGGAGGTCGCCTCCGTGCTCGGCATCCTCCCGCAGAGCCCCACCGCCCCCGAGGGCATCGCCGTCGCCGACCTGGTCGGGCGCGGCCGGTACCCGCACCAGGGCTGGTTCCGCCGCTGGAGCGCCGAGGACGACGAGGCGGTGGCGCGGGCGCTGCTGTCGACCGACGTCCTCGAACTGGCCGACCGGTCGGTGGACGAGCTGTCGGGCGGTCAGCGCCAACGGGTGTGGATCGCGATGGCGCTGGCCCAGCGCACCGACATCCTGCTGCTCGACGAGCCGACCACCTTCCTGGACGCCAGCCACCAGCTCGACCTCCTCGACCTCCTCACCGACCTCAACCGCGAGCAGGGCGTCACCATGGTCGCCGTGCTCCATGACCTCAACCTCGCCTGCCGGTACGCGGACCACATGATCGCGATGCGGGAGGGGCGGATCGTCGCGGAGGGGCGTCCGGTCGACATCGTGACGGAGGAACTGGTCGGCGAGGTCTTCGGGATGCGCTGCTCGGTCATCGAGGACCCGGCCTCCGCCACCCCGATGGTGGTGCCGCTGGGTCGCCACCACGTGCAGGGGCCGGGTGCCTGAGCCCCCGTACGTACGAGGGGGTCCTCCAGGTCAACCCGCTGGCACCGTTGTCATTAGGTGAGGCTAACCTAATGGGTATGAACGCTTCCGCTTCCCGTACCCGGCGGCCCCGCCGCGCCCCCGTTCTCGCGGCCGGGGCCGTGGCCGCCCTCCTCCTCGGCCTCTCGGCCTGCGGCTCGTCGGACGACTCCGACAGCTCCGCCTCCGCCGCCTCGGACGGGGCCTCGGCGGGTGCCTTCCCCGCCAAGGTCGGGACGAAGTTCGGCGAGGTCACCGTCGACAAGCAGCCGAAGCGCATCGTCGCGCTCGGCTGGGGCGACGCCGAGACCGTCCTCGCGCTCGGCGGCCAGCCGGTCGGGGCCAGCGACTGGCTGCCGTTCGGCGGCGAGGGCGTCGGCCCGTGGGCCAAGGGCATGTACGACAAGAAGCCGGAGCTCATCGGCACGATGGAGCCGGAGTTCGAGAAGATCGCCGCCCTCCAGCCCGACCTGATCCTGGACACCAAGTCCAGCGGCGACCGGACGCGGTACGACACCCTGAAGAAGATCGCCCCGACCGTGGGCGTGCCGAAGGGCGGCGACCAGTACAAGATCTCGTGGGAGCAGCAGACCACGATGATCGCCGTCGCCATGGGCGTGCCGGAGAAGGGCGAGGAGCTGATCGCGGAGACGGAGAAGAAGTTCGAGGCCGCGGCGAAGGCCCACCCCGAGTTCAAGGACAAGACCATCACCGTCGGCTCGCGTACGTCCGAGGGCTTCGGCGCCTACGTCGGTGGCACCGGGCGCATCGACTTCGTCGAGCGGCTCGGCTTCACGAACAACCCGAAGGCCGAGGCCCGGGCCGGCGAGGGGTTCTCGGTCTCCGTCTCCAAGGAGAACCTGGACCTGCTGGACGCCGACCTGACCGTGATGACCCCGATCGGCATCCCGGCCACGGATATCAGCGGCGACCCGCTGTACAAGGCGGTCCCCTCGGTGAAGGCAGGCAACGCCATCGTCCTCGACGACAAGGACATCTCGCAGGCGTTCGCGACGGACTCGATCCTGTCCGTCTCGTACGCACTGGAGAAGGTCGTCCCGCTCTTCGCGGAGAAGGTCGCGAAGTAGCGCGCCCTTACGCCCACGGCGACCGCCGCACGCACACGCGCAGCGCCCCGTCCCCGGGGGAACCGGGTGCGGGGCGCTGGGTGCGTGCGGCGTCTTTGTGGACCGTGCCGTCGGCGCGCAGGTCAAGGCCAGAAGAGCTTGTTCTCGGCAGCAGCTTGACGTGCAGCCGGAACCGTAGGTTCGATCACCGAATAGCCGAGGCTCCTCAGCACCTGGGCGGCGGATTCAGGGGCATCTCGCACGGCGGTCTTGAGCTGCATCAGGCGCCAGTCCATCAGGTGCTGATCCACGACAGCCTTCCAGCCCGGCGTGGTATCGATCGCGAACTCCCGTTGCAGGAAGAGCAGGATGTCTTCCAGCGCCGGCCGCATGCGGTGCCCGCCGACCGGCAAATGCATCTCGGACAGCCGCGGCAGTCTGTCGCGCCGCAAACCCTGTTGGGGGCGGCCTCGCTCGGCCAGTCGCAACAGGTACGCCATCTCGTCCCGGTGTGCGTGTACCTGGAGATGGGCCCCCGGCGGTTCTTTGCTCTTCCGTACGTACTCGTAACGGAGAAGAGGATCAGGCACACCCTCGTAGAACAGATGCAGGTCGGCCTGATCTGTCGCCATGAAGGTGCTGGAGCCGTCCCAGCAGCAGAAGTAGCGCACCCCCAGGCTCAGTCGGGTCTCGCCGCTGATGCGGATCGGAATGCGCCGAACGACCTCGTTCTCGGCTATGGGGGAGATCCTGATCCGGGAACCCATGTTGAGCGCATGAAAACGAGGGGTGTCCTCGCCGAGGACACCCCGCGTCAACGAGGTCAGTTGATCGGCGAAACCTGCCGCCAACGCGTCGAGGGCCTTGGCCTCATCAGCTGTCACCGTCCAGAAGGTAGTCGAGACCTTCGATGGTGTGCCAAACGTCCAGCTCCTGAAGGCTCAGGCTGTAGGTCGAGGCGCGCTCTGCCAGCTCGTCGTAGCTCATGTGCACATCGGCCAACAACTGCTCGCGCTGTTCCTCGAGCTGGCTGCGCGTCTTGTGGATCACAGTCGGCATAACTCGCTCCCCAGTGTCGATGGCCTTAGTGAAACACCAGCCACTGACAACGATGATGCCAACCCCCGGGTTTGTCACCCTCAGGGTGGGTTCTCGTCGCTGTCCGTAGCCACTGGAGTGGAGCGGAGCGGTGAGTGCTTCCCTGGACCCGGCGAGGGTCAGGCCCCCGGAGCGGCCTTGATCGCGGAGATGTCGAAGGTCAGCTTCACCTTGTCGCTGACCATCACGCCGCCGGTCTCCAGTGCCGCGTTCCAGGTCAGGCCCCAGTCGGAGCGCAGAATGTCGGCGCTGCCCTCGAAGCCCACGCGCTCGTTGCCGTAGACGTCGGTGGCGGAGCCGTTGAACTCCAGGTCGATGGAGAGCGGGCGCGTGACGTCCTTGATGGTCAGGTCGCCGGTGATCCGGTACGCCTCGCCGCCCAGCTGCTCGGCCTGCGTGGAGCGGAACGTCATGAGGGGGAACTTCTCCGCGTCGAAGAAGTCGCCGCTGACCAGGTGCCCGTCGCGGTCGGCGATGCCGGTGTCGATGCTGGCGATCTTCACGTCGATGGAGGCGGAGGAGTTCGCCGGGTTCGTGCCGTCCAGTACCAGGGTGCCCTCGTGCTCGCCGAAGGAGCCGCGCACGTTGGTGACCATCGCGTGGCGCACGGTGAAGCCGATGCTGCTGTGCGCCGGGTCCACGGTGTACGTACCGGTCAGGGCGGCGAGCGCGGGGTCCACGGCGGGGGTCTCGGTGATGGTGGCGGTGGTCGGCTTGCGGTTGAACAGAGCCATGGCTCCTCCTCGGGGATGCGCTGCGGGGACGGGGGTCAGCGGTGCCGAAGGTTCGCATTCGTTCAACCTTCAACAAGATTGACTGTAGCGCGATCTAGTTCAACCTTCAACATCTGGTGTCGGGTGCTTGACCGGTTGCCGCGAGACGCGGTGCTCGGCTCCCGGTTCGGGCCGGCCGGCCCCGGTCGGCGCGTCCGCAGGGTCTGCCCTCTGGTGGGCGCGTGGAGAGCTCGGGCACCATCGCCCTGACCGGTGTGCGGGGTCCATGTCCGCCCGTGCACCCACTGGATTGTCATGAGCAGGAGGAATCGCCCCATGGTGACCCGTCCACGACTCCGCTCCGCCCTCACCGCCCTCGCCCTCGTCCTCGGCGCGCTCTTCGCGCCCGGCGTCGGCATCCTCGGCGGCGGCGCCACCGAGGCGCACGCCGTGACCAAACTGACCCACGCCCAGGCGACCTCCCGCTTCAGCTCGTCCGGGATCACCTGGTCGTCCTCCGGCGGCTGCTCCGACCGGAACAACCCCACCTGTACGTCGTTCGAGCAGCTCAATCTGTCGAGCGCCCAGGGTGCGCAGACCCTCAAGAGCGCCACCGGCTGTGCGCTCAGGATCACCGGCGGCACGGAGACCGGGCACGCCGGCGGCACGTATTCCCACTGGAACGGCTACAAGCTCGACTTCGCCAAGAGCACCTGCCTCAACAACTACGTCACCGGCACCTTCACCTACATCGGCCCCCGAGGTGACGGCGCGCGCCAGTACCGGTCCGGGTCCGGCAACATCTACGCGAACGAGGGCAACCACTGGGACGTGACGTACTACAACTGCGGCGGCTGCTGACCACCGCCGGGACCCGGAGGCCGTCCCGCACACCGCGTGCCGCGACGGCCCCGGGTCACCGGCCCACGCCCTACGGGACCGGGTCCGCGTCCGGCCCCTCCTGCTCCAGCAGCTCCTTGGCGAAGTCCTCCCACTGCGCGTACCGGTCCGGGTGCGCCGACCGCTGGACCGCCTGGCAGGCCCTGCCCGGCTCCATCGACTCCCAGCCGTCGATCTGGAGCAGCCCCGGATTGGCGCTCGGCGAGGGCAGCCCGTAGAAGGACTTGGACGCGGTCGGCACATGGGTGATCTGGGCCGCCGTGCCCCAGCCCATGCTCGGGCGCTGCTGGAAGACGCCGAGCGAGTCGCGGTCCACCGGGGACGTGTAGTTGACGAATTTCGACTCCTGCATGGCCGTCATCAGGGCGATGACCTGGGCCTCCTCGGAGAGCTCCGCCCCCTTGCCGACGCCGATGACCGTACGGGCGTGGGCGAGCTGCTCGGGGCCGAGGTCGGCCGGTGCGGCGAAGAAGGTGCGCAGCGCGCTGTCCGGGGCCGTCTTCAGCAGCTGCGCGGTGGCGAGGTCCACGCGGCCGGTCGGAGGCAGTCCGTAGCTCTGCTGGAAGGCGCGCAGCCCGTGCGCACCGGGGGACTGCGGTGCGGAGGAGCCCGGCGGGACGGGGGAGCCCGGCGGGGTGGGGGCCGCATGGGCGGGAGCCGCGTGGGCCGGCGGCGCGGCGGTCAGCAGGAGCCCGGTGGCGACGGCGGTGAGCAGCCGGCGGGGAAGACGGTTCATTCGCATACGGCACCGTCGCGGGGCGGTGGGGCGAAGTCAAGAACGCCACACACGATGTCAATTGATGAGGTATCGGATGCCGGATCGTCCCGGTGGCGGCCGGACGCACGGTGCCCCGCGGCCGGACGCACGGGTGCCCCCACGGGTGGGGGCACACCGCGCACCGGCCGGGTGTCAGGACCCCACGCTCACCGTGAAGCGCCGTGGGTTCCCGTCGTGGGCCGCGCCCGAGACGTCCGGCTCGCCGTCCGGGCGGACGTCGTCGTACGGGAACGCGTAGCCGATCGGGCTGTTCGCGTGGACCACCCGCGACCAGTGGTTGGTCACCGCCGTCCGGTAGTAGTCCGCCGTGGACGTGCCGTTCGGCTGACTCGGGTGGCTCAGCATGATCGAGCGGTTGAAGCCCGCCGCCAGCCGGGCCAGGATCGCCTTCTTGTCGTCGCTGTCCCCGGGGTTGTTCGTGAACGGGCCGTGGTTGCAGGTGAAGACGTCCTTGGACGCCGGCTTGGTGAACGTGTGGCCGCCGTCGAAGGTCAGCGTGTCGCCGCTGACCCGGCCGGCCAGGGTGCCCCGGCCGCCCTGGAGGTCGATGCGCAGGTCCTCGGAGCGGTACTTCTCCCACACCTCGTCGATCTGCGCGGTGAACAGGTCCCGGAACGGCATCTCGGCGGGACGGTCGAAGTACGGGGCCATGATGTTCTGCGGCGAGACGACCCGCAGTACGCCGCCGTCGCCGCCCCGGGTGATCAGCTTGTCCCACGGCTGTCCGTCGGCGGCCGCCTGGGCGGCGAGGCCGTCCGCGATCCGCTGCACCGCGCCGTCCGGCAGCGGGGCCACGGTGTGCGTCGCGTCGCCCTCCAGCGTGATGCCGATCGGGAGGGCGGTAACCAGGTCCACGTAGCTGATGTTGGCGTACAGCTGCTCGGTGTTGAAGGTGAACTCGCAGAACGACCACGTGCGGGCGTAGTTCGGGTCGGCGGGCGTCGCGAAGGCGGGCTCCACCAGCGAAGGGCCCGGATTCAGGTAGAAGTCCAGCTTGGCGTCGCGGACGAAGTAGACCCGCGCCCCGTACATCTGCGGCAGGGGCAGCACGACCGGGCCGGCGCCCGCGCCCTTGAGCGGGATCGCGCAGTCGACGGGCAGCGGGGTCTGCGGGGCGCCGGGGGAGTCGGGGCGGTAGACGCCGCCGTCCGGCTTGAGCAGCACCCAGCGTCCGGTGCCCAGCTCGTGGCCGGTCACATACGCGTGCACCGTACCCGGCAACGACGTGTTCTCCAGGGCGAGTTCGCAGGTGACGGGGGCCGCCGAGGCGTGCGGGCCCAGGGCGGTGCCCCAGGCGGGGTACGTGAGCGCAGCGGCCGATGCGGCGGCGCCGGTCAGGAACGTTCGGCGTGAAATCACGAAGAAACTCCCGAGGTGGTGTGGGGGGCCGCAGGCGGGCGGTGGGGGTGCGCGGAGAGGTGCGGGGGCCGTGGGGGTGCCTGCGGTGCGCACCACTCTCGCCAGGCCCGACGAGAGCGTCAAGAGGTGCGACTGAGAGCGCTCTCATCATCTCCGAGTCTTCACAACTCGACGCCTCGAAGCGGTACTTGCCGGATGCGAGCGGGTGCGAAGCGTGCATGTGCCGGGGTGGTGTCGGTCAAGAGGTGAACGAGGCCACGGCGCCGCCCGCCCCACCACCCGTGGGCCACGGCGCCGACCGCCCCACCACCCGTACCGCTCCCACTTGGACTAACGCACCGGGGTTGTTGGACGGAGTCGGCCCATGGCGCCGATGTTCGTTGACGGTGTCCGGACACGGCGACTACTCAAGGGGCCATGTCGTCAAGATTCCCTCGCCCCGGCCTGGTCGCCGCGGCCTCCGCAGCCGTCCTGGCGCTCGTGGGGGCCGCGCTCCCCGCCGCAGCCGCAGACCCGTCGCCCCCCGCACCGGCCGGGACGGCGCAGGCCGCCGCGTCGGCCGTCATCGGCTCCGACCGGATCGCCGTCGCCGTCGCCGAGGACTTCCCGCGCGTCCTGTCGTACACCGACCGGGCGAGCGGCGCTCGGCTGCTCGGCAGCGTCCGGCCGGTCACCGCCGTCACCCTCAACGGGACCGCCCACACGGTGAAGCTCAAGGGCGCGCCGGAGATCACCTCCGCCGCCGCCCGCTACACCCTCGTCTTCGACTCCCTGCCGGGCGTCGAGATCGACGCCTCGCTCACCGTCTCCGGGTGGGCCACCACGTTCAAGGTGACCGCCGTCCGCGACACCGAGACGTTCCGGGTCGGCACCATCGACATCCCCGGGCACGATCTGATCTCCATCGGTTCCGCCGAGGCCGGGGCCGCCACCGCATTCACGAAGCTCGACCCGGACTCCACCCGCACCGCCGACGTCTTCGCAAAGGTCACCGGCGAGACCAAGCCCGACTCCGCGCCCGTCGGAGCCAGTTACGCGATCCTCAACACCGGCTCCCTCGCCGCCGCGATCGAGTCCAACTCCTCGTACGACAAGCCCTCCGGGGCCACCGGCGGCGACGACGCCCGCTTCTGGCACCAGGCGCGCACCGAGGACGGCGGCGTCCGGGTCGGCGTCTGGTCCGGCCAGTGGACCTACCGGGGCGAGGGCGCGCCGAAGCCGGAGAGCGGCGAGGACCTGCCGTGGGCCAAGGTCGTCGTCACCCCCGACGCCAACGGCGACAAGGCCGTCGACTGGCAGGACGGTGCCGTCGCCTTCCGCTCGATCGGCGTCACCGCGCCCGGCAGCGAGGCCACCGCCGACCGGGTCGTCACCCACATCCCGTTCAACTTCGCCAGCCAGGCCACCCACCCCTTCCTGCGCACCCTGGACGACGTCAAGCGCGTCTCGAAGGCCACCGACGGCCTCGGCCAGCTCGCCGTCCTCAAGGGGTACGGCTCCGAGGGCCACGACTCCGCCCACCCCGACTACGGCGGCAACTACAACAAACGGGCCGGCGGGCTGAAGGACCTCAACACCCTGCTGGAGCAGGGGGAGAAGTGGGGCGCCGACTTCGGCGTCCACGTCAACGCCACCGAGTCCTACCCGGAGGCCAACGCCTTCTCCGAGCAGCTCGTCGACAAGACCAAGCCCGGCTGGAACTGGCTCAACCAGAGCTACTACATCGACCAGCGCCGCGACATCAACAGCGGCGATCTGGAGAAGCGCTTCCAGCAGCTGCGCGACGAGACCGACGAGAACCTCGACTTCCTCTACATCGACGTCTACTACACCCACGGCTGGATCGCCGACAAGACGATCCAGGCCGTGCAGAAGCAGGGCTGGACCGTCGGCACCGAGTGGGCCGACAAGTTCGAGCGCGCCTCGCTCTGGTCGCACTGGGCCAACGACCTCAACTACGGCGGGGCCACCAACAAGGGTCTGAACTCGCAGATCATCCGGTTCATCCGCAACGGCGAGAAGGACGTCTGGAACAACCACCCGGTCCTCGGCCAGACCGCCCTGGAAGACTTCGAGGGCTGGACCGGCGAGACCGACTTCAACGCCTTCACCGCCAACATCTGGCAGAAGAACCTCCCCGCCAAGTACCTCCAGCAGCAGAAGATCACCCGCTGGAACGGCAACGACATCACCTTCACCGGCGGGGTCCGCGGCACGGTCGAGAACGGCAAGCGGACCTTCTACGACCAGGGCCGCAAGGTGCTCAGCGGCACCAGCTACCTGCTGCCGTGGGACGGGGGGAAGAAGCTCTACCACTACAGCGGGACCGGCGGCAGCAGCAGATGGGACGTGCCCGGCAGCGGTGCGTACACCGTCTACAAGCTGACCGACAACGGCCGTGAGAAGGTCACCACCGTCCGCCCCTCCGGCGGGAAGATCACGCTGAACGCCACCGCCGGACAGGCCTACGTCCTCTACCCCGACCGCGCGCCCGCGGAGACACCGGCCGACTGGGGGACGGGGACCGGCCTCACGGACCCCGGCTTCAACGACCGTGACCTGAAGGGCTGGACGAAGACCGGCACCGCCGTCCGCGACACCGACGACCGGGGCCGCAACAGCGCCGCGCTCTCCGGCACCTCCACGGCGGCCCTGTCCCAGACCGTCACCGGACTCGAACCCGGCAAGCGGTACACCGCCTCCGCGCTCATCGAGGTCTCGCCCGGCGCGAGCCGGCGCACCACCCTCAGCGCCGGTGGGGCGTCGGTCGCCGTCGAGCGCTCCACGGCGAAGGACTACGTCGCCGCGTCCGACTGGCACGGCACTTCCTTCCAGCGCGCCAAGGTGAACTTCACGGCCCCCGCCGACGGCCGCACCACCCTGCGCATCGAGGCGGCCCCCGGCTCCGCCGCGAAGGTCCGCGCCGATGACGTGCGCATCGTCGAGAACGCCCCCGCGACCCGCGCCGGCACCATGGTGTACGAGGACTTCGAGGCCGTCGACCAGGGCTGGGGCCCCTTCCTCAAGGGCGACGCGGGCGGCTCCACCGACCCCCGCACCAGCGTCTCCCAGCTCCACGCCCCGTACACCCAGGCCGGCTGGAACGGGAAGCTGATCGACGACGTGCTCGGCGGCAAGGAGTCCCTGAAGTCCCACGAGGAGAACACCGGCCTCGTCTACCGCACCGCGCCCTGGACCGTCCCGATGAAGGACGGCCACCGCTACCAGGTCGAGTTCGACTACCAGTCCAGCCACGCCGGGGCCTACAGCTGGGTCGAGGGCTACGACCGGGTCACCGGCGGCAAGGCCGTCTCCACCGAGGCCCGGACCACCCCCATCGGGCAGCAGCGCACCACCGGCCACTTCAGCCGGACGCTCACCGCGGGCTGCGGCGACACCTGGACCGGGCTGCGCAAGCTGTCCGGCGCACCCGAGGGCGCGGACTTCGTGCTCGACGGCTTCACCGTCACCGACCTCGGCCCGGCCCCCGCCGGAGAGGAGGCCGTCTGCGGCACGCTCGACGTGACCGCCGGGGCCGAGACCCTGGAGCCGGGCACCGCGAACACCGTGAAGGCGACCTTCGGCAACGACGAGGCGAGCCCCGCCACCGGGGTGAAGCTCGCGCTGACCGTGCCCGAGGGCTGGCAGGCCGAACCGGCGAGCCCGGTCGCCTTCGACTCGGTCGCTCCGGGCACGAAGGTCACCGGCAGCTGGCGGGTCACCCCGCCGGTGGACGCCCCCTACGAGACGTACGCGCTGGAGGCGAAGGCCACGTACGCCGTCCAGGGAGCCGCGCGCACGCTCGGCGCGCGGACCTCGGTCCGCACCCTTCCGCCGCCGCCCACCCGGGACAGCTGGGCCAGTGACCTGGACTGGGCCGCCTCGGAGAACGGCTGGGGACCGGTCGAGCGCGACCGGTCCAACGGGGAGGCCGGCTCCGGCGACGGCGGCCCGCTGAAGATCGGCGGCGTCGCCTACGACAAGGGCCTGGGCACGCACGCCCCGGCGAAGGTCCGCTACTACCTGGGCGGGAAGTGCGCCTCCTTCACCGCCGAGGTGGGTGTGGACGACGTCCAGACGAGCCGCGGCACCGTCCGCTTCTCGGTCATGGCGGACGGTGCGGAGAAGGTGGCCTCGCCCGTGCTCGGCGCGGCCGACGCCGCCTGGAAGCTCACCGCCGACGTCAGCGGCGCGAAGTACGTCGAGCTGATCGTCCAGGACGGCGGCGACGGCAACGGCAACGACCACGCCGACTGGGGCAACGCCCTCTTCCACTGCGGAAGTTGAGCCGGAACGGCGATGGTGCCGCCGACCCGGTCCGGCAGCGCGGCCGGTGACGCGCCAGGGGCGGCCCCGGAGACGGGGCCGCCCCCGGCGTGGTCCGCCACGGGGGTGCCGGGCCATACTGGGGGTGGTCGGCCGCCCCCTCCGCGACCTGTGGCCCACGGCACAGCTCGCTTTGTGGGAACCTCATAACGCGGAGCGGCGTTTCGCTGGTGGATCGCCTGCACGGCGTCGCGGTTCTGTTCACTCCCACCACGAAACGGGGCAGGAGACTGTACGGAACCGACGGCGCGGTTTCTGGGTCGGGCTTCGTAGGGTCGATGCATGACCGTTGTGGACGAAACCCAGGGTGAGTCGAGCGACGCCCGAGGCCGGGTGGCCGAACTGCTGGCCCTGCGCGAGCAGGCGCGGCGCGGACCGAGCGAGCGGGCGACCGAGGCGCAGCACGCCAAGGGCAAGCTGACCGCGCGGGAGCGGATCGAGCTCCTCCTGGACCCGGGTTCGTTCAAGGAGGTCGAGCAGCTGCGCCGGCACCGGGCGACCGGCTTCGGCCTGGAGGCGAAGAAGCCGTACACCGACGGCGTCATCACCGGCTGGGGCACGGTCGAGGGCCGCACCGTCTTCGTCTACGCGCACGACTTCCGGATCTTCGGCGGGGCGCTGGGCGAGGCCCACGCCACGAAGATCCACAAGATCATGGACATGGCCATCTCGGCCGGTGCCCCGCTGGTCTCGCTGAACGACGGCGCCGGCGCCCGTATCCAGGAGGGCGTCTCCGCGCTCGCCGGCTACGGCGGCATCTTCCAGCGCAACACGCGCGCCTCCGGTGTCATCCCCCAGATCAGCGTGATGCTCGGCCCCTGCGCGGGCGGCGCGGCCTACAGCCCCGCCCTCACCGACTTCGTCTTCATGGTCCGCGAGACCTCGCAGATGTTCATCACCGGACCGGACGTCGTGAAGGCGGTCACCGGCGAGGAGATCACCCAGAACGGCCTCGGCGGCGCGGACGTCCACGCCGAGACCTCCGGCGTCGCGCACTTCGCGTACGACGACGAGGAGACCTGCATCGCCGAGGTCCGCTACCTCATCGGGATGCTGCCCTCCAACAACCGCGAGAACCCGCCGACGGTCGAGAGCGACGACCCCGCCGACCGGCGCGGCGACGTCCTGCTCGACCTGGTCCCGGCCGACGGCAACCGCCCGTACGACATGCACAAGGTGATCGAGGAGCTCGTCGACGACGGCGACTACCTGGAGATCCACGAGCGCTGGGCCCGCAACATCATCTGCGCGCTGGCCCGCCTCGACGGCCAGGTCGTCGGCATCGTCGCCAACCAGCCGCAGGCGCTGGCGGGCGTGCTGGACATCGAGGCGTCCGAGAAGGCCGCCCGCTTCGTCCAGATGTGCGACGCCTTCAACATCCCGATCATCACCCTTCTGGACGTCCCCGGCTTCCTTCCGGGCGTCGACCAGGAGCACGGTGGGATCATCCGCCACGGCGCCAAGCTCCTGTACGCCTACTGCAACGCCACCGTGCCGCGGATCTCGCTGATCCTGCGGAAGGCCTACGGAGGCGCGTACATCGTCATGGACAGCCAGTCCATCGGGGCCGACCTCACCTACGCCTGGCCCACCAACGAGATCGCCGTGATGGGCGCCGAGGGCGCGGCCAACGTCATCTTCCGCCGCCAGATCGCCGAGGCCGAGGACCCCGAGGCCATGCGCACCCGCATGGTCAAGGAGTACAAGGCCGAGCTGATGCACCCCTACTACGCGGCCGAGCGCGGTCTCGTCGACGACGTCATCGACCCCGCCGAGACCCGCGAGGTGCTCATCGCCTCGCTCGCCATGCTCCGCACCAAGCACGCCGACCTGCCGTCCCGCAAGCACGGCAACCCCCCGCAGTAGTCACCCGCCGCGGCGCGATCCGCCGCACGGTCCACGACATCCTGCCGAGAAGACGGAGACACCCCGCCATGAGCCTGACGTCCGCCGAGTCCGTCCTGCGCGTCGAGAAGGGCCACGCCGCCCCCGAGGAGCTTGCGGCCATCACCGCCGTCCTGATGGCCCGCGCCGCCGCCCAGCCCGCCGCTCCCGCCCGCCGCGGCCGGAACACCGCCGGCTGGCGCCGCCTGGAGCGCACGCCGGGCTTCCGCGCCCCGCACAGCTGGCAGGGCTGACCCCCTCGCAGGCCGTACCGGGAAGGGCCCCGCACTCACGAGGAGTGCGGGGCCCTTCCCGGTACGGGGGACCGGCGGTCCGGAGACGTTCCTAGCGCAGGCGTGCCATCAGGGCGTGCTCGACCAGCGTGATGAGCGCGCTCTTGGCGTCCGCGCGGTGGCGGGCGTCCGTCGTCAGGATCGGGGTGTCCGGTCCGATCTGGAGCGCTTCGCGGACCTCGTCGGGGGTGTAGGGCTGGTGTCCGTCGAAGCCGTTGAGGGCGATGACGAAGGGGAGTCCGCTGTTCTCGAAGTAGTCGACGGCGGGGAAGCAGTCGGCGAGGCGGCGGGTGTCGACGAGGACGACGGCGCCGATGGCGCCGCGGACCAGGTCGTCCCACATGAACCAGAAGCGGTCCTGGCCCGGCGTACCGAAGAGGTACAGGATCAGGTCCTGGTCCAGGGTGATGCGGCCGAAGTCCATGGCCACCGTGGTGGTGGTCTTGTCCCCGGTGTGGGTCAGGTCGTCGATGCCCGCCGAGGCGGACGTCATCACGGCTTCGGTGCGCAGCGGGTTGATCTCCGACACGGCACCGACAAACGTGGTCTTACCCACGCCGAAGCCCCCTGCCACCACGATCTTCGCCGAGGTAGTGGAGCGGGCCGCTCCGCCGCTAGAGCTTGCGAAGTCCACTGAGCACCCTTTCGAGCAGTGTCACATCTGGCTGGCCGCCGGCGGTCTCGTCACCGCCGGGCTGATGGATGGCGACGAGTCCGGCCTCGGCCAGGTCGGCGACGAGGATCCGGGCAACGCCGAGGGGGATCGAGAGAAGGGCCGAGATCTCGGCGACCGACTTGATCTCGATGCAGAGCCGGCAGATCCGCTGGTGCTCGGGCAACTGCCCTTGCAGCCGGGACGGATCGGCCGTGGTGCTGACCAGTGCCTCGATGGCGAGCTGGTAACGCGGCCGGGTCCGGCCGCCGGTCATGGCGTACGGACGGACCAGCGGATTGTGTGCCGCGGGCTTGGCGGGCTCGGGAGCCTGTCGCTGCTGCACCGGCTGGATGCGCGGCTGCCGGGGTGCGTCGTGCCGCTGCTGCGGCCATCCCGCCCCCGGCTGCTGCGGAGGCCACTCGGACCCGTGGGCGCCCGGCGCCTGCTGATGCGGACGCTGATATGGCTGATACTGCCCGGAGCCCTGACCACTGGGCGCGGCAGGGAAGCCGAAACGGTTGTCGCCGTGCTCACCCGGAACGTTCTGGTCACCGTTGTAGGGGTGCCCGCCTGTGGGTGTTGCCACGTTTCCTCCTCCGACTGCCGGTCGCCGATCCCAGTGGGGCCGCGCCACCGCACTGTATGGCGCGGTGGCGAGAAACGCACTGTCTGTCTATTAGTTAAGAAGACTTCCCTGAAGTTCGGCGCGGAGGTCCGGAGTCAGGACACTCCCCGCGCGGTCCACCAGAAGGGCCATTTCGTACCCGACCAGACCGATGTCGGCGTCCGGGTGTGCGAGAACGGCGAGCGAGGACCCGTCGGAGATGGACATGATGAAGAGAAATCCGCGCTCCATCTCCACAACGGTCTGATTCACGGCGCCGCCCTCGAAGATCCGGGAGGCGCCCGCGGTCAGCGACGTCAGACCGGAGGCGACGGCCGCCAACTGGTCGGCGCGGTCGCGCGGGAACCCCTCGGACATCGCCAGCAGGAGTCCGTCGGCGGAGACCACCACCGTGTGCGACACCCCGGGGGTGTTGTCCACGAAGTTGGTGATCAACCAGTTGAGATTCTGCGCCGCCTGGCTCATCGGGCTCACACTAACGCTCCTGGTTGTAGGTGGTACTGGTGTCCGACCCCGCACTGCGTCCCCGCTGGATCCCCCGCCGCAGGTTGCTCAACCTGCCGCGGACGTCCTCGGGTGCGCGGGAGACCTGTGGGCCGCCCTGCTGGGTCTGCTCCGCCGTGCCCTCGATCAGGTTGGCCTTGGGCACGCGCCGGGGAAGACCGGAGGGGGTTATCCCACCCGCCTTCGGTTCACGGAGCTTCTCGGCCCGCTCCCAGCGCTCGTCGTTCGTCGAGCGCCAGTCGTCGGAGCCGTCCCCGTCGGTCTGCGGGTCCTGCCGCTGTTCCTGCTCCTGGCGGGGTGCCGGAGCGGGAGCGGGCCGGTCGTTCCCACGGCCGCTGGGCTGCCAGTGCTGCTGACCGCCGCGGCGCGGCAGACCGGCTTCGGTCAACTCGTGGCCGACGTTCGGGGTGGGCCCCGGACGGTCGAAGCCTACGTGCTCCGCGGGCTCCGCGGGCGTGCTCGGGACAGATTCCGCTTCCGCGGGGGCACTCGGCTCATAACCGGTCGGGAAACCGCTCTGAACCGGCCAGTCGTCCTGGTGGGACGGGTCCTCCGGCGTCGCGTACGCCTCGGCGTACTGCCCCTGTCGGCCGTCCGGAGCGGCATATGCCGATTCCGCGTAGCCGGCGTCCTGCTGTGGGGACTCCTGCGCCTGCTGCGGGTAGCCGTTCTCGGTGCCGTACTGCTGCTGCTCGTACGACCCCTGGTACTGCTGCGGCTGCTGCTGCCCGAACGGGTCCTGGCCGTACTGCTCGTCGGCGTAGCCCTGCTGCGGCTGCTGCCGGCCGGCGTACGGGTCGCCCGCGTACGCCTCCGGTGCGTAGCCCTGCTGGTCCCCTCCGTCGCCGCCGAACGGGCCGTTCGCGCCCGTCTGGGCCTCCAGGGCCGCCCGGCGCTCCTCGCGCATCAGGGAGCGTCCGACCGGGTCCAGCTCGGCCGGGTCCGCCGTGGCCTCGTAGCGCGAGTCGTCGAAGCCGAGCTCCGCCGCCGTGCGCATCGCGGCCTGCTGCGGCGCCTGCTCGAAGGTCTGCTGCTCGGGGATGATCGAGGAGACGGTGAAGTCGTCCTGACCGCCGTGCTGTTCGCCGCCGCCGCCGTGCGTGATGGCGTCGGGGAGCATGACCAGTGAGGTGGTTCCGGCCTGCTCGCCCGAGGGGCGCAGCTGGACCCGGATGCCGTGCCGGTCGGCCAGCCGGCCGACCACGAAGAGGCCCATGCGCTGCGACACCGCGGCGTCCACGGTCGGCGGGTTGGCCAGCTTGTGGTTGATGTCGGCGAAGTCCTCGGCGGTGAGGCCGATGCCCTTGTCGTGGATCTCGATCATCACGCGGCCGTCGGGCAGCCGCGTCGCGGTCACCCTGACCTTGGTCTGCGGCGAGGAGAACGTGGTGGCGTTCTCCAGCAGCTCGGCCAGCAGGTGCACGAGGTCGGTGACGGCCAGGCCGTGGATCTCGGCCTCGGGGACCCCGGACAGCTCGACGCGCTCGTACGACTCCACCTCGGAGGAGGCGGCGCGCAGCACGTCGACCAGGGGCACCGGCTGGTCCCAGCGGCGGCCGGGCTCCTCGCCGGCGAGGATGAGGAGGTTCTCGCCGTTGCGGCGCATACGGGTCGCCAGGTGGTCCAGCTTGAAGAGGCTCTCCAGCTGGTCCGGGTCGGCCTCGTTGTTCTCCAGGCCGGTGATGAGGGTGAGCTGGCCCTCGATGAGCGACTGGTTGCGGCGCGAGAGGTTGGTGAAGATCGCGTTGACGTTGCCCCGCAGCATGGCCTGCTCGGCGGCGAGCCGGACGGCTTCGCGGTGCACCTGGTCGAAGGCGCGGGCGACCTCGCCGATCTCGTCGCGGGAGGTGATCGGGATCGGCTGCACCCGCGTGTCGACCCGGCCCGGATCGGTGCGCGAGAGCTGGTCGACGAGGGTGGGCAGCCGCTGTTCGGCGATACCGAAGGCGGCGGTACGCAGCTGGCGCATCGAGCGGCTCATCTGGCGGGCCATGAGCCCGGCCAGGACGAAGGCGGCCAGCAGCGCGATGAGGACGGCGACCCCGTTGACGACGGCGTCGTTCCTGGCGTCGGCGGAGATGCTCGCGGCCTCGTCCACCGCCTTGGTGACCAGCTCGTCCTCGACGGTGGAGTACCCCTCGAACTTCGCGGTCGCCGCGGCCATCCAGGTCTCGGGCGTGATGCCCTTCTTCGCCAGCTCCTCGGGGTCCTGGCCCTTGCCGATCTCCCGCGCCATGCCGTCGAAGACCGAGCCGTCGATGCTGGGCGGCGCCACGAAGGGCTCTCCCGCGGCCTCGGCCTGCTGCTCGGCGGCCTTGATCTGCTTGGCGCCCTCGGCCGCCTTGCCCGCCATGACCTGCCTGAGGCGGTCGACGTCGGCCTGGGTGCCGCCGGAATTGAACTCGCCGAGGGCGATCTGCTCCAGGTAGTTGTACGAACCGAAGGCCTTGACCTGGTCGGCGTAGGTCCCCGGCTTCTTGCTCGGGCGTACCAGCAGGTGCGTCCCGATCGAGCGCTGAAGCGATTCTGCTGCTTTGGACAGCTCCAGCGCGTAGACGGTACGGCCGTAGCTGGTGATGTTGCCGGTGCCGAGACCGAGCTCGTTGGAGAACTCCATCAGCGAGTGCTGGACCTGGACGTAGCCCTCTTCGGTCTTCACCGGGTCCAGGGCCTGCGAATAGGCGGCCTTGCGCAGCTCGGGGAGCTTGGGCTCCTCGCTCCGGAACAGCTTCAGCCGGCGCTCCAGGCCCGGCTTGGACGGCAGGTCCTTCACCGCGGTGGCGAACTTCTCCGCCGCCTCGTCGGTGGTGGCGCGGGTCTGCTCGACCACATCGGCGTCCCGGTCGCCCGACAGCAGCGGCTCGGCGGTGAGGTCGCGCTCGTTCAGCAGCGCCTGGCCGTAGTCGGACGCGGCGCGCACGACGACCGCGATCTTCTCGGCCTCCTGGGCTTCGCTCCAGGTGTCGATGGACCCCTTCACCTGGAAGCCGCCCATGATGAGGCCGACCAGCACCGGGATCAGGAGGATCGCGTTCAGCCGGGTGGCCACGCGCCAGTTGCGCGGGGACAGCCGGTGGGACCCGCCATCATCGGCCGGCCGGGTGCCGGGCACCTCCGCAGGGGACGCCTCGGCGCGCGACGGCGGGGTGAAGTTGCCCCGCTCGGGCTGCGCCGCGGAGCCCTCGTTGCTTCGCCTCACTCGACCAACAACCTCTCGGCGTCGGCACCTACGCTGTGCCGGTTCATTCGTTCAGGGCCGTACTACTGGGGAGTTCGTCGCATTGCAGCACGGGGACCGGTCCCGTTCCAAACACTCGGAATCCAGGATTCCGAGTGGCCCAGACCTCAGATAAAACGGGCATAAAGAACGAGCCCCGTCAAAAGGCGGGGCTCATGTGAGCGCAGTGGCATCGAATGGATGCGTCGGGTGGTGGAACGCGGTCAATTCTCTGTCGAAACGTTATGAACACGGGGGCGGATCGTGTCAAACGACACAGGCCGCCCCCGTGTGACTACGGCAACTTCCGTATGCCGCTATCGACTTGCACCTGGTAGGGGAACTACTTCAGGCGTGCCATCAGGGCGTGCTCGACCAGGGTGATCAGGCCGCTCTTGGCGTCCGCGCGGTGGCGGGCGTCCGTCGTGATGATGGGCGCGTCGGGCCCGATCTGGAGCGCTTCGCGGACCTCGTCGGGGGTGTAGGGCTGGTGTCCGTCGAAGCCGTTGAGGGCGATGACGAAGGGGAGTCCGCTGTTCTCGAAGTAGTCGACGGCGGGGAAGCAGTCGGCGAGGCGGCGGGTGTCGACGAGGACGACGGCGCCGATGGCGCCGCGGACCAGGTCGTCCCACATGAACCAGAAGCGGTCCTGGCCCGGCGTACCGAAGAGGTACAGGATCAGGTCCTGGTCCAGGGTGATGCGGCCGAAGTCCATGGCCACCGTGGTGGTGGTCTTGTCCCCGGTGTGGGTCAGGTCGTCGATGCCCGCCGAGGCGGACGTCATCACGGCTTCGGTGCGCAGCGGGTTGATCTCCGACACCGCTCCGACGAACGTGGTCTTACCCACGCCGAAGCCGCCCGCCACCACGATCTTCGCGGAGGTGGTGGAGCGGGTCGAACCGCCGTTAGAGCTTGCGAAGTCCACTGAGCACCCTTTCGAGCAGTGTCACATCCGGCGCGCCGCCGGCCTCTCCGTTGCCCGGCTGGTGGATGGCCACCATGCCGGCTTCCGCCAGGTCCGCCACCAGGATCCGGGCGACGCCGAGCGGCATCGACAGCAGCGCCGAGACCTCCGCCACCGACTTGACCTCACGGCAGAGGTGGCAGATCCGCTGATGCTCGGGGAGCAGGGTCCCCAGATGGGCGGGGTCTGCCGTGGTGCTGACCAGAGCCTCTATCGCGAGCTGGTAGCGCGGCCGGGTCCGGCCGCCGGTCATGGCATAGGGGCGTACCAGCGGCTGGTCGCCTTCACCGTCGTACGACGCGTGGTGCAGAGCGCCGTACGGATCGGGTGAGGCGGGTGGCGGGGTCATGAATCCTCCGGGCGTGACAGCAGGTTCTCGGCTTGCCGTCTGCAAGGGGCCGGTGAGGGGCTGAAGCGGCCTGTCGGGTGAGGGTTGTGGGCATTACCTGGGGGGATCGTGTCGTGAATCCGCTGTAAGGCCGTCTAGTGGAGCAGACTGCCTTGGAGTTCGGCGCGGAGGTCGGGCGTGAGGACGGTGCCCGCACGGTCGACGAGGAGGGCCATCTCGTATCCGACCAGACCGATGTCGGCGTCCGGGTGGGCGAGAACGGCCAGCGAGGACCCGTCGGAGATGGACATGAGGAAGAGGAATCCCCGCTCCATCTCCACAACCGTCTGACTGACGGCGCCGCCCTCGAAGATCCGGGACGCTCCGGCGGTCAGCGACGTCAGACCCGACGCCACGGCGGCGAGCTGGTCGGCGCGGTCGCGCGGGAATCCTTCGGACATCGCCAGCAGCAGGCCATCCGCGGAGACCACCACGGTGTGGGACACCCCTGGGGTGTTGTCCACGAAGTTGGTGATCAGCCAGTTCAGATTCTGCGCGGCCTGACTCATGGGGCTCAACTAACGCTCCTGCTGGTGAGTGGGGCCGAGTTGGAAACTGCCGGTCTGCGAGCCGTTGTTGGCCTGCCGACCCTGCTGGATGCCCCGGCGGAGATTGGTCAGACGACCGCGCACGTCATCGGGCGCACGCGATACCTGAGGTCCGGACTGGTGATTCTGCTGCTGAGCGGTCCCCGGAACCAAATTGGCGCGGGGGACACGGCGGGGCAGCCCGGAAGTGGTGACCCCGCCGGCGGCCGGCTTCTTGACCCGTTCGGCCTGGCGTACGAGTTCGTCGTTGGGCGAGGCCCGCCACGAACTGGTGACCGAGGGGTCGTTCGCGCCACGCTGGGGCATGGGGGGAACCGGCGTACCCGGGGCCTCCGGAGCGACCGGCGCCTGCGGTTCGGCGGGCTGCTGCTGGCCGCCCTGGCCCGGACCGTGGAACCAGTTCGTCTCCAGGGTGTCGTACAGCGGCGTACGGCCGTCCCCGGGTCCGGCCGGCGGCAGGGCCTCCGGCTGCTGGTGCTGCTGCGGCAGCGCGGGCCGGTACGGGGCCTCGCCCGCCGGGGAGGCGGACGGGCGCGGCGCACCGAAGTCGTCGCCCTCCAGGCCGCGCGGACGCGGCGAGGGAAGCTGCTGGCCCTGGTCGTACGAGCCCTGCTGGTGCTGGTGCTGGTTCTGCTGCTGCGGGACGCCGAAGTCCGGGCGGGCGAACTGCGCGGTGCTCGCCGGGTCCTGACCCTGGCCGGGGCCCTGCTGGTACGACCGGTCCTGCGGTGCCTGCGGGGCCGAGAAGTCGGGTCGGGCGAACTCGGAGGTCGCACCCGGGCCCTGCCGGTCGTCGATCGGCCAGTCGTCGACCGGCCGCTGGTTCTGCGGGGCGTGGTACGACGGGTCCTGGCCGGGGCCCGCCGGGCGGGCGAACTGCCCGGTCGCGTCGTGCTCCTCGTGGCCGCGCGGCGTGTCGCCGCCCCAGCTCGGGGTCGCGGGGCGCTGAGGCTGCGGGTTGCCGCCGGGCAGTTCGGCACGGGGACCGCCGGACGGCGGCAGCTGACGGCCGGGGCCGCCGTTCTGTGGGAAACCGCCCTGCGCGGGGCCGCCCTGCTCCGGCCGGCCCTGAGGCTGCTGCGCCGCGGGGCCCTGCTGGTTCTGCCAGCCGGACGGACCCTGCTGGCCCTGCGGGGCGAACGGGCCGGTGCGGCCGTTCTGCCCCGCGGAGGGCGACGCGCCGTGGCCGAACAGGTTGGGCTGGCCGGACCCGTCGTCCTGGCCGCCGCGGGCGCCGAGCCGGGCACCGTTGCCGAAGGCGCCGGCGAGACCGCCGCCCTGACGCTGGGGAGCCGGACCCTGGGCCGGGAAGTCCTGGGCCGGGCCGCCGCTGTCCGGTCGGCCGCCACCCTGCGGACGGCCCGTTCCGCCGTCGCGGGACGGCAGCGCCGCCCGCGGGCCGGAACCGGCGCCGACCTGGCCGCGCTGGGCGCCGGGGCCGCCGCCGAGGCTCTTGGCGCCCGGACCGCCCGGACCGCCGCCCAGACCCGCGCGCTGGCCGTTGCCCGCGCCGTTCCCGTTTCCGTTCCCCGCGAGGAGGCCGCCGGGAGCGCCGCCGGGCTGCTGGCCGGGGCCCTGCTTGGACGGGGGCTGCTTGCCGCCGTGCGCGACGTCGACGGGCAGCATGACCAGCGCGGTCGTACCACCGGAGTCCGAGGGGCGCAGCTGGATGCGGATGCCGTGGCGCAGCGAGAGGCGGCCGACCACGAAGAGGCCCATGCGGCGGGAGACGGAGACGTCCACCGTCGGCGGCTGCGCGAGCCGCTCGTTGATCGCGGCGAGGTCCTCGGGGGAGAGGCCGATGCCGGTGTCGTGGATCTCGACGAGGACGCGGCCGTCGGGCAGCGCGTGACCGGTGACCTTGACCTTCGTCTGCGGCGAGGAGAACGACGTGGCGTTCTCCAGCAGCTCGGCGAGCAGGTGTACGAGGTCGTTGACGACCCGGCCGGCCACCTCGGTGGCGGGCACCGCGGACAGCTCGATGCGCTCGTACTGCTCCACCTCGGAGGCCGCGGCGCGGAGCACGTCGACCAGCGGGACGGGCCGGGTCCACCGGCGTCCCGGCTCCTCGCCCGCGAGGACGAGGAGGTTCTCGCCGTTCCGGCGCATACGGGTCGCCAGGTGGTCGAGCTTGAAGAGCGAGGACAGCTGGTCCGGGTCGGCCTCGCGGGACTCCAGCTCGGAGATGAGCGAGAGCTGGCGCTGGATGAGGCCCTGGGACCGGCGCGAGAGGTTGGTGAACATCGCGTTGACGTTGCCCCGGAGGAGGGCCTGCTCGGCGGCGAGGCGGACGGCCTCGCGGTGCACGTCGTCGAAGGCCGCGGCCACCTGGCCGATCTCGTCGCGCGAGTGCACGCCGACCGACTCGACGGAGGTGTCGACGTCCTGCGGGTCGGTCTCGGAGAGCTGCTTGACGAGCTCGGGCAGCCGGTCCTGGGCGACGCGGGTGGCGGTGTCCTGGAGGCGGCGCAGCGACCGGATCATGGAGCGGGCCACCACGAAGGCGCCGACGAGCGAGACGCCGAGCACGATGAGGATGACGACACCGTTGACGATCGCCTCGCGCTGGGACGCCTGGCGCAGCTCGCGGGCCTTGGCCTCCATGTCGCTGAGGAGGGTGGCCTCGATCGTCTCCATGGCCTTGATCTTGATGCTGCTCTGGTCGTACCAGTCCAGGTACGACCGGACCTGCTTGCCCTCGATCCCGTTCGTGGTGTCCAGGATGCGCTTGGCGTACATGTTCCCGGCGTTGATCTCCGGGTTGCCGTTGTCCAGGGGCGCCATGAGCTCCTCGGCGCTCTCCCCGGTCGTCGCGTAGATCTGCTTGAACGAGGTGAGGGCGCGGGACTCCTTGGCGAGCGCGTTGGAGCCGAACTGCCGGTCGTTCGGGTTGAGGTGCGGCTCCTTGACCGAACCGCCGGGCAGCGCCGCGGCGATGATCGCCCGCTGGACCGAGGCGTACTCCTTGGCGGAGGAGAACGCCGCCAGGGCGCGGGTGCGCTTGATCATGTCCGGGTTGTTGGTCGCCTGCGCCATGTCCTGCGAGAGGCTCAGCAGCGAGGTGATCAGCTGGTTGTACTGGTCGATCGTGTTGAGGCTCGGGGAGCCCTCCTCGTACGCCGTCTTGCGGATCGTACGGATGGTGCCGAGCTGGGAGGCGATCGACGAGATGCTCGCGTGGATGCTCTCCAGCGCCTCGTCGCCCTCGGAGTCGCCGATCGTGTCGGTCTCGTTGAGGAAGGCGTCCTTGGCCCGGTCGGTCTTGTCCCTGGGCCCGGTGACCTTGTAGTCGGTGGCCTTGGTCTTGTTCGACAGCGGACCGGCCGACTGGTCGCGCTCCACCTGGAGCTGCTGGGCGAGCGAGGTCGCCTGCTTGGTCATCTTCGTCAGCAGCTGCATGTGCTCCAGCTGCTGCATGTCGTTCATGGACTCGTTGATCCGCAGACCGCCCAGGGTGGTCGCGGCGACCACGGGGAGGGCGAGGAGCGAGACCAGACGCGTGCTGATGCGCCAGTTACGGAGCGCTACGCGCGAACCCGTGTCGACCGGGCCGCGGGCCGGTGCCGGAGTGCTCGGCTCCGCTCCTTCGGCCGTCGTGGGGCCCGGGCGCTGCGCACGGTCGCCGTTGTCGCCGGCGGCGGCCGGCCCGGGGTTCTGGGCGTGCTGGGGCGAGGAACCGCGGTCGGTCCCGCCGCGCGGCTCCTGTTCCGCCGGAGCGCTGCCATCCCTCTTGAAACGTCCCTGCACTAGCGTCGCAACCTCTGGACCAGGCGTTCCGTCCGCGTACAGCGGACCAGAACGGTGTCGGCGTAGTGGGGCGCTGGACGCGCCCCCTGTGTGGTCGTGTGAGTGACCGGCGTACTTCCCCCTCCCGCCGCCACTCGGCGCTGCATTGCGCCCCTGCGCGCCGGCCTCAAAACCGCGGCGGTGCGTGGAATTCCAGCACAGTGAAGGATCTCCAACAAGGGCCATGTACCGGGCCGTGATCTGCGTGACACGTTGTGATGAACAGGTGACAAGCAGTACAGCGCGACCAGGGGCAAACCGGGCCATCATGGATCATTTACTTGGGTGTCAGGGGTGTCCCAGTCGCCATGGTCGGGAGCGGAATGGTGGATTCAGTGGTGCAATGTCCGCTTTCTGGATCAAGGTCGGGTGTCCGCTATGGGGCAATTGTCGAATAGTTCGTGAGCAAACTCACATGATGATCGTCGGCTCTTCCCCCCTTCGGAGGGGAATCGGATGTTTAGCCTGACGCTTTACAGGGATGGCGTATCCGACAAGCCGGCGCCGCGACGAGCGGCGCCCTCACCGACAGGGTCCTGACGGCAGATGAAGACGACGACGATGTTCCGCAACATTGCCAACCCCCGGCGCACCACGCTGGCGCACCTCGAGGACGCCGCGGAGCTGCAGGCGCCGCCGCTGCCGGAGCACGCCGCCGAGCTGCCGAACGTCACCGCCAACCCGCGCCGCACCATCCTCATGGAAGCCCCGGTCGCGGCCGCCCGGTAGCGCCCCGCAGCGCGCGGCTGTCCCCCTCATCGGCGTTAGCCTGGAGCGTCAGTCTTCAGCCAGCCAGCAAGTGAGGGGCGACAGCATCCCGTGCGCATCGCCAGGTTCTCCATCGACGGCAATGTCGCCTTCGGCGTCGTCGAGGGGCAGGGCACCGTGGAATCCGGTGACCTCGTCCTCGACATCATCAAGGGCATCCCGTACGCCGACTTCGAGCTCTCGGGCACCAAGGTCCCGCTGAACAAGGTCCGGCTGCTGCCCCCCGTGCTCCCCAACAAGGTCGTGGCCGTCGGCCGCAACTACGCGGAACACGCCGCGGAACTCGGCCACGAGGTCCCCGAAGCGCCGATCACCTTCTTCAAGCCCACCACCTCGGTGATCGGCTCCGGAGACGCGATCGAGTACCCCTCCTTCTCCGAGGAGCTGCACCACGAGGCCGAGCTGGCCGTGGTCATCGGCCGCATGTGCCGCGAGGTCCCCCGCGAGCGCGTCAAGGACGTCGTCCTCGGCTACACCTGCGCCAACGACGTCACCGCCCGCGACGTGCAGCGCCGTGAGCAGCAGTGGGCCCGCGCCAAGGGGTTCGACACCGCCTGCCCGCTGGGCCCCTGGGTGGAGACCGACGTGGACCCGCACGACCTGACCATCCAGGCGACGGTCAACGGCGAACAGCGCCAGCTCGGCCGCACGAGCGACATGATCCGCTCCGTCGAGGACCTGGTCGTCCACATCTCGGAGGCCATGACGCTGCTCCCCGGCGACGTCATCCTCACCGGCACCCCCGCAGGGGTCGGGCCCCTGCACGTCGGCGACGAGGTCGCCGTCACCATCGAAGGCATCGGCACTCTCACCAACAAGGTGATCAAGCGTGGTTAACGCACCAGTGGCACCTGTCCGCGTCCGTTTCTGCCCCTCCCCGACCGGCAACCCCCACGTGGGCCTGGTCCGCACGGCCCTGTTCAACTGGGCCTTCGCCCGGCACCACCAGGGCACCCTGGTCTTCCGGATCGAGGACACCGACGCGGCGCGCGACTCGGAGGAGTCCTACCAGCAGCTGCTCGACTCGATGCGCTGGCTGGGCCTGGACTGGGACGAGGGCCCCGAGGTCGGCGGTCCGCACGCCCCCTACCGCCAGTCGCAGCGGATGGACCTCTACAAGGACGTCGCCGGGAAGCTGCTCGCCGCCGGGTACGCCTACCCCTGCTACTGCACCACCGAGGAGCTGGACACCCGCCGCGACGCCGCCCGCGCCGCCGGGAAGCCGTCGGGCTACGACGGCCACTGCCGCGACCTCACCGCCGAGCAGAGGAGCGCGTACGAGGCGGAGGGCCGCACCTCGATCGTCCGCTTCCGGATGCCCGACGAGGCCATCACCTTCACCGACCTGGTCCGCGGCGAGATCACCGTCCAGCCGGAGAACGTCCCGGACTACGGCATCGTCCGCGCCAACGGAGCCCCGCTCTACACGCTGGTCAACCCGGTCGACGACGCCCTGATGGAGATCACCCACGTCCTGCGCGGCGAGGACCTGCTCTCCTCCACCCCGCGCCAGATCGCCCTGTACCGGGCGCTCATCGAACTGGGCGTCGCCAAGGACATCCCGGCCTTCGGCCACCTGCCGTACGTCATGGGCGAGGGCAACAAGAAGCTCTCCAAGCGCGACCCGCAGGCCTCCCTCAACCTCTACCGGGAGCGCGGTTTCCTCCCCGAGGGCCTGCTGAACTACCTCTCGCTGCTCGGCTGGTCGATCGCCGAGGACCGCGACATCTTCTCGATGGACGAGCTGGTCGCCGCGTTCGACATCAAGGACGTCAACGCCAACCCGGCCCGCTTCGACCTCAAGAAGTGCGAGCACATCAACGCCGAGCACATCCGCATGCTCGACGTGAAGACCTTCACCGAGGCGTGCGGCCCCTGGCTGAAGGCCCCCTTCGCCCCCTGGGCCCCCGAGGCGTTCGACGCGGAGAAGTGGACCCGCATCGCCCCGTACGCCCAGACCCGCGTCACGGTCCTCTCCGACATCACCGACAACGTCGACTTCCTCTTCCTCGACGAGCCGGTGGAGGACGAGGCGTCCTGGGCCAAGGCGATGAAGGGCGACCCGGTGGCCCTGCTCACCACCGCCCGCGCCCACCTGGAGACGGCCGACTGGAGCGACCCGGAGTCGCTGAAGAACGCCGTCCTCACCGCCGGCGAGGCCCATGGCCTCAAGCTCGGCAAGGCCCAGGCCCCGGTCCGCGTCGCCGTCACCGGCCGCACCGTCGGTCTGCCGCTCTTCGAGTCCCTGGAGATCCTGGGCCGCGAGAAGAGCCTGGCCCGCATCGACGCCGCGCTCGCCAAGCTGGCGGCGTAAGCGCGCAGGACGCCCCGAGAAGGGCCGCGGCCGACCGGCTGCGGCCCTTCTCGCCGTTCACCCTCCTCGGGCCCGGCCGGGAGGCTAGCGTGAGATCCATGCCGATCCGTGCCGTGCTCTGGGACATCGACGACACACTCTTCGACCACACCGGCGCGGACCGCACCGGTATGCGGCAGCACCTGGAGCGCGAGGGGCTGCCGGAGGCGTACGCCTCGGTGGACGTGGCGCTCGACGCCTGGCGGGCGCTGAGCGACCGGCACTGGGCGCGGGTGATCGCCGGTGAGACGGACTTCCTCGGTCAGCGGCGCGACCGGGTGCGGGAGTTCCTCTCGCGGGACCTGGAGGACGCCGAGGCGGAGGCGTGGTTCGGACGCCACGCCGCCCACTACGAGGCCGCGTGGACGCTCTTCCCGGACGTCCTGCCCGCCCTCGACCTGCTGGCCGGCGACTACCGCCACGGACTGCTGTCCAACGCCGCCACCCATCACCAGCACCACAAGCTGACCACGCTCGGCGTCCGCGACCGGTTCGAGACGCTGGTCTGCGCCGTGGAGCTCGGGATCTCCAAACCGGAGGCCGGCGCCTTCCACGCGGCCTGCGAGGCGCTCGCGCTGGAACCGCACGAGGTGGCGTACGTGGGCGACGAGCCGGACATCGACGCGAGCGGGGCCGTCGCCGCCGGCCTCACCGGCATCTGGCTCGACCGGCGGGGCCGGGGCGGGCGACCCGATCTGGTGACGATCACCGGGCTCGACCAGCTCCCCGGCCTGCTGGCCGGCGATACCCGTTTTGGAGCGCCGGACACCTTCAGGTAATGTTCTTTCTGCGCCGCCCGAGCGGGCCGAAAGATCCGGCCGGGAAGCGCAGACAGAAGTGAAACCCCCACCAGGGGTTGCATTTCAGTGGGCTATGGTGTAATTGGCAACACTACGGTTTCTGGTACCGTCATTCTAGGTTCGAGTCCTGGTAGCCCAGCGCAGTACGAGCAAGATCAGCAGGACAAGCCCCCGTTGTGTAGCGGCCTAGCACGCTGCCCTCTCACGGCAGTAGCGCCGGTTCGAATCCGGTCGGGGGTACAGATCCTTCCCGCGAGAACATCTGGGTCGCACCCACGCTCTCGATGCAGGATCGCTAGGGCCCCCGTTGTGTAGCGGCCTAGCACGCTGCCCTCTCACGGCAGTAGCGCCGGTTCGAATCCGGTCGGGGGTACTTGTCACACCATGGGCTATGGTGTAATTGGCAACACTACGGTTTCTGGTACCGTCATTCTAGGTTCGAGTCCTGGTAGCCCAGCGCAAGTCAGCAGTAACCACGCCCCCGTTGTGTAGCGGCCTAGCACGCTGCCCTCTCACGGCAGTAGCGCCGGTTCGAATCCGGTCGGGGGTACAACACAGCAGTACGGGAAGGCCCTTCACCCCGGTGGAGGGCCTTCCCGCTGTTCCGGCAGACCCTGTCACAGGCCGTACCGGCAGGCCGGCTCCTCGCCCCGCGCGAGTCGCCGCAGCGGCATCAACGGCGGCTCGTACAGCGCCGCAGACGCGAGGCCTTCTCGACCTGTTCGGCCTCCGACTCGTGCGCCTCCATCGCGTCCAGGTCGTGCGTCGCGGCCTGCTCCATGATCCGGGCCCGGCGGCTCAAGCAGCCGATGTCACACGGGAATCCGGGCCGGGCGGCCCCGGCGTGCCGCCTCTCGCGGCGCGGCGACGCCGGGATGCGGACCGGCTCGCCCGCCGATCCTCAGGGTGGGGGCCGGGGCAGTCGCCCGCGGGGGCCGGGGCACGAGAAAAGGGCCGCCACGACGTCGGGGCGGCCTTACGGAAGGACGGAAAGACGGAAAGGGGGGAGGGGGAGCAGCGGGGGAGCGCAGGCGAGCGGCCCGTCCACCCCGTGCGGGGGCGGTGCTTCCGTGCCGTACGACGAGGAGGTCAGCCGCTGCGGCGCAGTGCCTCGCTCAGCCGGGCCGCCGAGTCGATGACCGCCTGGGCGTGCATCCGGCCCGGGTGGCGCGTCAGCCGCTCGATCGGTCCGGAGACCGAGACCGCCGCGACCACCCGGTTCGAGGGGCCGCGCACTGGCGCGGAGACCGAGGCGACGCCCGGCTCGCGCTCGCCGATCGACTGGGCCCAGCCCCGCCGCCGTACGCCGGAGAGCGCCGTCGCCGTGAACCGGGCGCCCTGGAGGCCCCGGTGCAGGCGCTCCGGCTCCTCCCAGGCCATCAGGATCTGCGCGGAGGAGCCCGCCTTCATCGTGAGCGTGGAGCCGACCGGCACCGTGTCCCGGAGTCCGGACAGCCGTTCCGCCGCCGCCACGCAGATGCGCATGTCGCCCTGCCGGCGGTAGAGCTGCGCGCTCTCGCCGGTGATGTCGCGCAGGTGGGTGAGCACCGGTCCGGCCGTGGCCAGCAGGCGGTCCTCGCCCGCCGCGGCGGCCAGTTCCGACAGCCGCGGGCCGAGGATGAACCGGCCCTGCATGTCCCTCGCCACCATCCGGTGGTGTTCCAGTGCCACGGCCAGTCGATGGGCCGTGGGCCGTGCGAGCCCGGTCGCCGCGACCAGCCCGGCGAGGGTGGCCGGACCGGACTCCAGGGCGCTCAATACCAGAGCCGCCTTGTCGAGAACGCCGACGCCGCTAGAGTTGTCCATACGACGATACTCCCGTCTCACTCTGTGAAACGCAAGTTCAATTTTCCGAGGAAGTTGCGAACCTGTACCGGCGGCCGCACAACGGCTCGTAGCCACCGCCCCGCACGGGGGTACGGACGGAGGCGCACCGAATCTCTAGTTGGGCCGGCGACGACGCCGGCCGGAGGGAAAGCGATGGGTAGGACACTCGCGGAGAAGGTCTGGGACGACCATGTGGTCCGGCGGGCGGAGGGCGAGCCCGACCTCCTCTTCATCGATCTGCACCTCCTGCACGAGGTGACCAGCCCGCAGGCCTTCGACGGCCTGCGCCAGGCCGGCCGTCCCGTTCGACGCCTCGACCTCACCATCGCCACCGAGGACCACAACACCCCGACCCTCGACATCGACAAGCCGATCGCCGACCCGGTCTCCCGCGCCCAGCTGGAGACTCTGCGCAAGAACTGCGCGGACTTCGGCGTCCGGCTGCACCCGCTCGGCGACGTCGAGCAGGGCGTGGTGCACGTGGTCGGCCCGCAGCTGGGGCTGACCCAGCCCGGCACCACCGTGGTCTGCGGCGACTCCCACACCTCCACCCACGGCGCGTTCGGCGCGCTGGCGTTCGGCATCGGCACCAGCCAGGTGGAGCACGTCCTGGCCACCCAGACGCTGCCGCTGGCCCGCCCGAAGACCATGGCGATCACCGTCGAGGGCGAGCTGCCCGAGGAGGTCACCGCCAAGGACCTGATCCTGGCGATCATCGCCCGGATCGGCACCGGCGGCGGCCAGGGTTACATCCTCGAATACCGCGGTCCCGCCATCGAGAAGCTCTCGATGGAGGCCCGGATGACCATCTGCAACATGTCGATCGAGGCCGGCGCCCGCGCGGGCATGATCGCTCCCGACGCCACCACCTTCGACTACCTCAAGGGCCGCGACCACGCCCCCGAGGGTGAGGACTGGGACGCCGCCGTCGCGTACTGGAAGACCCTGCGCTCCGACGACGACGCGGTGTTCGACGCCGAGGTCGTCATCGACGCAACCGAACTCGCCCCGTTCGTCACCTGGGGCACCAATCCGGGCCAGGGCGCCCCGCTCTCCGCCAGCGTCCCCGACCCCGCTTCGTACGAGGACGCCTCGGAGCGCCACGCCGCAGAAAAGGCCCTGGAGTACATGGGGTTGACCGCCGGACAGCCGCTGCGCGAGATCAGTGTCGACACCGTCTTCGTAGGTTCGTGCACCAACGGCCGCATCGAGGACCTGCGCAACGCGGCCTCGATCCTGGACGGGCGCAAAGTCGCCGACGGCGTACGGATGCTGGTCGTCCCCGGCTCCGTCCGGGTCGCCCTCCAGGCCGTCTCCGAGGGCCTGGACAAGGTCTTCACCGAGGCCGGAGCCGAATGGCGGCACGCCGGTTGCTCGATGTGCCTCGGCATGAACCCCGACCAACTGGCTCCCGGCGAGCGCTCCGCCTCCACCTCGAACCGCAACTTCGAGGGGCGGCAGGGCAAGGGCGGCCGCACCCACCTGGTCTCGCCCCAGGTCGCCGCCGCCACCGCGGTGCTGGGCCATCTGGCCTCGCCCGCCGACCTGTCCGACGCCCGTACCCCCGCCGGAGTCCGATAGCCATGGAAGCATTCACCACCCACACCGGCCGGGCCGTTCCGCTGCGCCGCAGCAACGTCGACACCGACCAGATCATCCCCGCCCACTGGCTGAAGAAGGTCACCCGCGACGGGTTCGAGGACGGCCTCTTCGAAGCCTGGCGCAAGGACGAGAACTTCGTCCTCAACCGCCCCGAACGCCAGGGAGCCTCGGTCCTGGTCGCGGGCCCCGACTTCGGTACGGGTTCCTCCCGCGAGCACGCGGTCTGGGCCCTGCAGAACTTCGGCTTCAAGGCCGTCGTCTCCTCCCGCTTCGCCGACATCTTCCGCGGCAACTCGCTGAAGAACGGCCTGCTCACCGTGGTTCTGGAGCAGTCGGTCGTCGACGCCCTCTGGGAGCTGACGGAGGCCGACCCGACCGCCGAGGTGACCGTCGACCTGGAGGCGCGCCAAGTCCGTGCCGGAGGCGTCACCGCCGACTTCGAGCTCGACGAGAACGCCCGCTGGCGGCTGCTCAACGGCCTCGACGACATCAGCCTCACCCTTCAGAACGAAGCGGACATCGCCGCCTACGAGGCGGCCCGGCCGGCCTTCAAGCCGCGTACCATTGCCGCCTGAGCAGCGCTTTTCCAGGACTGCGCCCCCTGCCTCCCGGCAGGGGGCGCAGTCGCTTGTTGAGACCCCGTCGGGCGACAACTCGCCCCAGATGGCACAATCGGTGCATGGAACGCGACAGCCAACTCAAGCTCTATGGCCAAGTCGCCGACCGATTGAAGGAAGCGCACGCGAAGGTGCGTGCACTGCAAGTCCCGGAGAGCGTACGGATGGCGCTGGCCCGGAAGCTGCTGGTCGTCACGGCCGCGGCGAAGCACGATCTCCCGGACGCGGCAAGGCGTCTGGACCGGTTGATGATGGACCTCGACGAGGGCCGATTCCCCGAAGGTGACTGACACGTGGAACTGCGCATCGGTCGACTTCGTTGCGGCACTAGGGTGATTAGCCCGTTTCGTGTTTGATTTGCGGTATATATCTGCCTAACGTGCGAAAAAGCTTGAACACTTTCGTTCTGGCAATGTCTCCGAAGGGGAAGACGTGAACAAGGCGCAGCTCGTAGAAGCGATTGCCGACAAGGTCGGCGGCCGTCAGCAGGCCGCGGACGCGGTCGATGCGGTACTCGACGCGATCGTGCGTGCCGTTGTCGCCGGGGACCGTGTCTCGGTCACCGGCTTCGGCTCGTTCGAGAAGGTCGACCGCCCCGCCCGGTACGCCCGCAACCCGCAGACGGGTGAGCGCGTCCGGGTCAAGAAGACCTCGGTGCCCCGCTTCCGCGCGGGTCAGGGCTTCAAGGACCTGGTGAGCGGCTCGAAGAAGCTCCCCAAGAACGACGTGGCCGTCAAGAAGGCCCCCAAGGGCAGCCTCTCGGGCGGATCTTCCGCCGCCCGTACGACGGTGAAGGCCGCCGCCGCCAAGAAGTCGGCGGCCAAGAAGGCCACGGCGAAGAAGACCACCGCCAAGAAGACGGCTCCGGCGAAGTCCGCCGCAGCCAAGAAGACCACCGCCAAGAAGACGACCGCGACGGCGAAGAAGGCGTCCGCGGCCGCGAAGAAGGCGACCCCGGCCAAGAAGACCGCGACGAAGACCGTCGCCAGCAAGACCGCGCCCGCCAAGAAGGCCACGGCGAAGAAGGCGCCCGCGAAGAAGACCACCGCGCGCAAGACCACGGCCAAGAAGGCCACCGCACGCAAGAAGTGAGACGCGGGCACCCGCTCGCTCCTCACGACGCGCCGGGCCGGGCTCCCCTGAGGGGGAGCCCGGCCCGCGGGCTGTCCGGCCCCGTTCGGCCCAGTGGCGCCGGCCGGACGGCCGGAAGCCGGATCAGAAGGTCTGCAGCGTCACCAGCGAGATCCGCAGGGCCGCACCCTCGCCCACGCCCTCGATCCGCACCCGCTGCCCCGGACGCAGCAGCAACAGGCCACCCGCGTCGAAGGCGGCGGCGCCGAACTCCACCGGCGTGCCGTCGTCCAGCAGCACACTGCCACAACGCGTCTCGGGGTCGTACGTGTACGAAGTCGCCTGCATGGGCGGCAGCCTATCGGTCGCACACCGAGGCCGCAGCGGACGCGATCCGTGCCGTGTGCGGCCCCACCCCCAGGGTCAGAGCGACCCGCAGATCCTCTCCCGTGTCCACATCCCGGCGCACCGAGTCGACACCGGACAGCGCCATGTCGACCGCTCCCGACGCCAGGTGCCGGGCCCCGGACGGACCACCGAAAGCCGGACGGAATTCCGCGCCGCCCGCGGCGGACAGAAATGTCGTACCGATTCCGGCCGCGTCCCGGAGAAAAGCACGGGGAAAAGCGGAGGCAAAATCGAGCACCCGCGCCAATTCACCGGTGCGCAGCGCCGGCAGATCCGCGTTGAGCGAGGCCACCGCCGCGGCGGGCCGCAGGGTCCGCGCGACGCGCGCCCCGTGCGCGAGCGCGGCGTTGAGCCCGGCATCCGGAGCGTCCGGCACGATCCGCGCCCCGAGCGCCGAGAGCGCCGCCCCGGCCACCACGTCGTCCGTGACGACCACCACATCCCGCACCCGCGAACAGTCCAGCGCCGCGGCCACCGTGTCCTGGGCGAACGCCAGCGCCAGCCGGGGTCGCGCGTCCTCGCCGGCCGCCCGTCCCAGGCGGCTCTTGGCCCGTGCGAGCGGCTTCAGCGGAACGACCAGGGACCAGGGCCCGGCCGGATCGGTGTTCGTGGCGATCTCCCCCTCCGTGCACATGAGGACCTATTCTCGCCTGCCGGTACGACAACCCGGAGGACCGCTACCGAACGTGAGGCGTACGGTGTTCTCGACAGAGCAGGGGGCCGGGGCGGGAGACGACCGTCCGCAGCCGGCCGGCAAGCCGAAATCCTTCAGGAAGGTGTCCGAGTGTCCCGCCGCAGAATCGGCTTCTGGTACCGCCTGGCGGCGGTCATCGCCAAGCCGCCGCTGGTGGTTCTGTTCAAGCGCGACTGGCGGGGGGCGGAACACATTCCGGCCGACGGCGGATTCATCACCGTCGTCAATCACAACTCCTATCTGGACCCGCTCGCCTACGGCCACTTCCAGTACAACACCGGGCGGGTGCCCAGGTTCCTGGCGAAGGCCGGCCTCTTCCGCACCCCGTTCGTCGGGATGATGCTGCGCGGCACCGGCCAGATCCCCGTCTACCGCGAGACCACCAACGCCCTGGACGCCTTCCGGGCCGCCGTGGACGCCATCGACCGCGGCGAGTGCGTCGCCTTCTACCCCGAGGGCACCCTCACCCGCGACCCGGACATGTGGCCGATGGCCGGCAAGACCGGGGCCGCGCGCGTGGCGTTGATGACCAGGGTGCCCGTCGTGCCCGTCGCGCAGTGGGGCGCGAACCACGCGATGCCGCCGTACGCCAAGGAGAACAAGCTTCGGCTGTTCCCCCGCAAGACGCTGCGGGTGCAGGCCGGGCCGCCCGTCGACCTCAGCCGCTTCTACGAGCGGGAGCCCACCCCCGAGGTGCTGCGCGAGGCGACCGAGGCCATCATGGCGGCGGTCACCCGCCAGCTGGAGGACCTGCGCGGCGAGAAGGCGCCCGCCGAGCTCTACGATCACCGCAAAGCCCGTGCTGAACAACGGCGCAGGGCCCAGGGAAAGGGATCCATGTGACGCACCCCGCACGCGTGGCCGTCTTCGGAACCGGCTCATGGGGTACGGCGTTCGCCGTGATCCTCGCCGACGCGGGCTGCGAGGTCACCCTCTGGGGCCGCCGCGCCGAGCTCGCCGAGGCCGTCAACACCACGCACACCAACCCGGACTACCTCCCGGGCATCGCGCTCCCCGACTCGATCCGCGCCACCACCGACGCCGCCGAGGCCCTGCGCGGCGCGGAGTTCGCCTTCCTCGTCGTGCCCTCCCAGACGCTGCGCGCCAACCTCGCCGACTGGGCCCCGCACCTGGAGCCGGACACCGTCCTGGTCTCCCTGATGAAGGGCGTCGAGCTGGGCACCGCCGAGCTGATGAGCGAGGTGATCGCGGACGTCACCGGGGTGTCCGCCGACCGTATCGCCGTCGTCTCCGGACCCAACCTCGCCAAGGAGATCGCCGAGCGCCGCCCCGCCGCCGCCGTCGCCGCCTGTGCCGACGAGTCCGTCGCCCAGCGCCTCCAGGCCGTCTGCCACACCGCGTACTTCCGCCCGTACACCAACACCGACGTGGTCGGCTGCGAGCTCGGCGGCGCCGTGAAGAACGTCATCGGCCTCGCCGTCGGCATCGCGGACGGCATGGGGCTCGGGGACAACACCAAGGGCTCCCTCATCACCCGCGGACTGGCCGAGACCACCCGACTGGGCGTGGCCATGGGCGCGGACCCGTTGACGTTCTCCGGACTCGCGGGCCTGGGCGACCTGGTGGCCACCTGCTCCTCGCCGCTCTCGCGGAACCACACGTTCGGGACCAACCTCGGACGCGGGATGACGCTCCAGGAGACGATCGCCGTCACCAAGCAGACCGCCGAAGGCGTCAAGTCCTGCGAATCGGTCCTCGCCCTGGCGCGGCGGCACGGTGTCGACATGCCCATCACGGAAACCGTCGTCTCCATCGTCCACGAGGGCAAGTCCCCGGTCGTCGCGGTCAAGGAGCTGATGTCGCGGAGCGCCAAGGCCGAGCGACGCTGACGCCGCTCCTACCAGCAGGTACGCTCATCGCGATATGAGCAGCGAGAACCTCCCCCAGAGCCCTGAGCGCGCCGAGAGCCCTGAGCCGCAGCGCCCCAAGCCCCGTGTGGCTGTCGTGTTCGGCGGCCGCAGCTCCGAACACGGCATCTCGGTCGTCACGGCCGGCGCCGTCATGAAGGCCATCGACCGGACGAAGTACGACGTCCTGCCGATCGGCATCACGACGGACGGCCGCTGGGCGCTCACCGCCGACGAGCCCGAACGCATGGCCATCACCGACCGCCAGGTCCCCGACGTGGACCGGCTCGCCGAGTCCGCCGAGGGCAGCGTCGTGCTCTCCGTGGACCCGGGCAGCCGCGAGGTCGTCCACACCGAGCCCGGCTCGGTGCCCAAGGCGCTGGGCGAGGTCGACGTCGTCTTCCCCGTGCTGCACGGTCCCTACGGGGAGGACGGCACGCTCCAGGGGCTGCTCGAACTCTCCGGTGTGCCCTACGTCGGCGCGGGCGTCCTCGCCTCCGCCGTCGGCCAGGACAAGGAGTACATGAAGCGCGTCTTCGTCTCCTTCGGGCTGCCCGTCGGACCGTACGAGGTCGTCCGCCCCCGCGAGTGGGACGAGGACCCGGCCGCCGCCCGCCGGCGGATCGTGGACTTCGCCGCCGAGCACGGCTGGCCGCTGTTCGTGAAGCCCGCCCGCGGCGGCTCCTCCATGGGCATCACCAAGATCGACGGCGTCGAAGGTCTCGACGCGGCGATCGAGGAGGCCCGGCGCCACGACCCGAAGTTCCTCGTCGAGGCGCTGCTGCGCGGCCGTGAGATCGAGTGCGGGGTGCTGGAGTTCGAGGACGGTCCGCGCGCCAGCGTGCCCGCCGAGATCCCCCCGGTCACCGCCCACGACTTCTACGACTTCGAGGCCAAGTACATCGACTCGGCCGCGGGTCTGGTGCCCGCGCCGCTCACCGAGGAGCAGACCGCCGAGGTCCAGCGCCTCGCCGTCGCCGCGTTCGACGCCGTCTCCTGCGAGGGGCTGGTGCGCGCCGACTTCTTCCTCACCGAGGACGGCGAGTTCGTCATCAACGAGATCAACACGCTGCCGGGCTTCACCCCGATCTCCATGTACCCGCGCATGTGGCAGGAGAGCGGCGTCAGCTACCCGGAACTGGTCGACCGGCTCATCCAGGCGGCGTTGACCCGCTCCACCGGACTGCGCTGACGCGTCCGTACCGAAGAAACCGCCGGCCGTCTCAGAACTTGCCGGGGACCGTCTTCGAGACGGGACCGGCGAACGCGGCCAGCGGCGTGATGTCGTGGGCGTACGCCGAGGAGAGCGTGAGCTCGACGTACGCCTTGCGGTACGTGGTGGTGAACCGCGGACCGGAGCCCTCGGGCTCCTCCAGCATCCACCGCACCCCGTCCGCCTCGACCCCCTGCGCCTGGGGGTCGTCCATCTTCGCGGGCCGGGGGACCCCGCAGCGCAGTACGATCGCCCCGTCCCCCCAGCCGGCGGTCAGCTCCGAGTCCGGGGAGGGATCGCTGCGTTCCTGTTCGAGGACGGTCGCGGGCAGCACCTCGTCCAGGGCCTCGCAGTACGCGGCGGCCTCCGACGACGGGGTGGGAACCGGGACCGGGGGCTGGGCGTCGCTGAGGGAACAGCCCGCCGCGGCCAGGACGAGCACGGCAGCGGACGGACCGAGGAATATCGAGCGGGGGGACCGGCGGGCGGATGACGTCACCGGCCCAGCCTAGACGGGGGTCAGAGGTGGACGACCGGGCAGGTCAGCGTCCGTGTGATGCCCTCCACCTGCTGCACCTTGGCGACCACCATGCGGCCGAGTTCGTCGACCGTGTCCGCGCGGGCGCGCACGATCACGTCGTACGGACCGGTGACGTCCTCTGCCTGGATGACTCCCGGAATCCTGGAAATGGTCTCGGCGACGATCGACGCCTTGCCCACCTCGGTCTGAATGAGGATGTACGCCTGTACCACGGAACCTCCAGGGCGGCCACGAGGATCATGTGGGGGAAAGGGACGCCACGTTATCGCGTCGCCGAGGGCCACGGGGAGACCTACGGGCCGGATGACGTCCCCAGCGTGGCGTACAGGGCGCAGAAGTTGACGTATCTCTTGACGGTACCGACAGCACAGACGGCTCGCGACCGGGGGCCCGGACGGGTGTCCGGGGCGATAAAGGAGAGGTGAGACTCGGTGAAGGGAACCGTGGGCGAGTTGGGGGAGTTCGGGCTCATCAGAGAGCTCACGTCCCGGCTCACCACCACTCCGGCGGTACGGCTGGGGCCCGGCGACGACGCCGCGGTCGTGGCAGCCCCCGACCGCAGAGTCGTGGCCAGTACGGACATCCTGCTGGAAGGGCGGCACTTCCGCCGCGACTGGTCGACGGCGTACGACGTGGGCCGCAAGGCCGCCGCCCAGAACCTCGCCGACATCGCGGCGATGGGGGCCGTGCCCACCGCACTGCTCCTCGGCCTGGTCGTCCCCGCCGACCTGCCCGTCACCTGGGCCGCCGAGCTGATGGACGGGCTCCGCGACGAATGCCAGGTGGCGGGCGCGGCCGTGGTCGGCGGCGATGTGGTGGGCGGCGACACGATCACCGTGGCGATCACCGCCCTCGGCGACCTGCGCAACCACGAACCGGTCACCCGCGGCGGCGCCCGCCCCGGCGATGTCGTCGCGGTCACCGGCTGGCTCGGCTGGTCCGCCGCCGGATACGCCGTGCTCTCCCGCGGCTTCCGCTCGCCCCGCGCCTTCGTCGAGGCCCACCGCCGCCCCGAACCGCCGTACCACGCGGGCCCCGCGGCCGCCGGACTCGGCGCGACCGCGATGACCGACGTCAGCGACGGCCTCGTCGCGGACCTCGGGCACATCGCGGAGGCCAGCAAGGTCCGCATCGACCTGCGCTCCGGCCTCATCGACATCCCCTCGCAGATGTCCGACATCGGCCAGGCGGTCGGCGTCGATCCGCTCCAGTGGGTGCTGACCGGGGGAGAGGACCACGCGATCGTCGCCACCTTCCCGCCCGACGCGAAGCTCCCCGCTCGCTGGAAGGTGATCGGCGAGGTCCTCAACCCCTCCGCCCTGCCCCAGGTCACCGTCGACGGCGCGCCCTGGACCAGCAAGGGCGGCTGGGACCACTTCGGCGCCATCGAGGACACCCAGCCCCGCGCGTGAGCAGGAGCGGGGGACGCGCGCGTGAGCACTAGATTGCTGCGTATGCCCCTACGTACCGCTGTACCTCCCCGCGTGCTCACCGTCGCCGGCTCCGACTCCGGCGGCGGTGCGGGGATCCAGGCCGACCTGAAGACGATGCTCGCCCTCGGCGTGCACGGCATGAGCGTGCTCACCGCCGTCACCGCACAGAACTCCCTCGGCGTCCAGGGCGCGTGGGAGCTTCCGGTGGAAGCCGTGCGCGCCCAGTACCGCAGCGTCGTCGACGACATCGGCGTCCAGGCCGTCAAGACCGGCATGCTCGCCTCGGCCGCCCTCGTGGAGACCGTCGCCACACTCCTCGCCGCCACCGACGCCCCCGTCGTCGTCGACCCGGTCGGCGTCTCCAAGCACGGCGACGCCCTGCTCGCCGCCGAGGCCCTCGACTCGGTGCGCACCGAGCTGCTGCCCGCCGCCACCGTGGCCACCCCGAACCTCGACGAGGTGGCGCAGCTCACCGGCGTCGTGGTCACCGAGGAGAGCGGAATGCGCCGGGCCGCCGAGAAGATCCTCGCCTTCGGACCGCGCTGGGTGGTGATCAAGGGCGGTCATCTGCCGGGCGAGGCGGTGGACCTGCTCACCGACGGGAGCGAGGAACACTGGCTGCGCGCCCCCCGCCACGACAACCGCCACACCCACGGCACCGGCTGCACGCTGGCCTCCGCCATCGCCTCCGGACTGGCGCTGGGGCAGGACGTGCCCACGGCGGTACGGGGCGCGAAGGCGTACGTCACCGGCGCGATCGAGGCCGGCTTCCCGCTCGGCGGCGGCATCGGCCCGGTCGACCACGGCTGGCTGTCCCGCCCGGCCGGCTGACCGGCCCCGGGCACCCCCTGAACACAGCAAAAAGCCGGTCCACCGAGGTGGACCGGCTTTTTGGGCAAAACCGGAAGGCTGCGCTACGACGGGGACGTCAGCGCGCGACCTTGCCGGCCTTGATGCACGAGGTGCAGACGTTGAGCCGCTTCGGCGTCCGACCGACCACGGCACGCACGCGCTGGATGTTGGGGTTCCAGCGACGGGACGTACGGCGGTGCGAGTGCGAAATGCTGTTGCCGAAGCTCGGCCCCTTGCCGCAAACGTCGCAGTTGGCAGCCACGGGTCACTCCAAAGACTTCAGGTGCACTTACAGTGAATTCCGGCACGCCGGAATCAGAGGACTGAAGTGGCGGTACCGGAGGATTGGCCCGACTTTCATCGGGCAACCGGAGCAGCATACAACGCCTGCTTCGGAGATACGAAACTACCATGGGACGGACCCCCGCTCTCCCGCCCCCGGTCCGGGCCGGGACCCCGACGAGCGGGCTAACCTGCGGTGCAGCCCGTCGCCCAGGCCGACCAGGAGGACCATCGGTGCCGCAGCCCCCCGAGGACCTGGACGCCGTCGCGGTACGCACGTGGTGCTCACTGGCCCTGGAGGCCCTGGGGCGGGAGCGCGCGGAGATCGACGCGATCAACGTCTACCCGGTGGCCGACGGGGACACCGGCACCAACCTCTATCTGACCTTCGAGTCCGCCGCCGCCGCCGTCGAAGCGGTCTTCGCCGCCCACGAGACCGGGGCCACCGCGCCCGCCCCCGCCGACGCCGTACGCGCCATGGCGCACGGAGCCCTGATCGGCGCGCGCGGCAACTCCGGCACGATCCTGGCCCAGCTGCTGCGCGGCATGGCCGGGGTGCTGGCCGACGGCGGCGACGCGGACCGGCTGCGCCGCGCCCTCGCCGCCGCCTCGGACGCCGCCCGGCAGGCCGTCGCCCACCCCGTCGAGGGGACCGTGCTCACCGTCGCCGCGGCCGCCGCCGACACCGCCCGGAACGCGGGCCCCGGCCTGCGGGCCGTCGTCACCGCCGCCTACGAGGGGGCGCTCGCCGCCCTCGTGCGCACCCCGGAGCAGCTCGCCGTCCTCGGCAGGGCGGGCGTGGTCGACGCCGGGGGCCGGGGCCTGGTGGCGGTCCTGGGCGCACTGGTGGAGACCGTGACCGGGCAGGCTCCCGCCCGCGGACCCCGCACCGGCCCCGGCGGGACGCCCGCGCCCGTGGACGGGGGATCCGTGGTGGGACTGCCGGTGGGCGGCACGCCGGTACGGGGCGTCACGGAGGGCGGGCCCGCGGCCGGGGACGCGCTCGACTGCCCCGAGGGCGGGGGAGCCGGGCCCGCGTTCGAGGTGATCTACCTCCTGGAGGCCGGCGACGAGCAGGTCGCCCGGCTGCGCACCCGGCTCGACGCCCTCGGCGACTCGCTGGTCGTGGTGGGCGGCGACGGGCTCTGGCACGTCCACGTACACGTCGATGACGCGGGGGCGGCCGTGGAGGCGGGCGTCGAGGCCGGGCGTCCGTACCGGATCCGGATCACCCACTTCGCCACCGAGAGCGGCCACGACCTCCGCGTCCAGGCCGAACCCGCCCAGCGTGCCGTCGTCGTGGTGGTCCCCGGCGACGGACTGGCCGGACTGTGCACGGAGGCCGGGGCCACCACGGTGATCGCCCGCCCCGGCGAACCGCCCGCCAGCGGCGAACTCGTCGACGCCATCCGCCGCGCCCACGCCCGCGAGGTGGTGCTGCTGCCCAACGACGCGGCCCTGCGCCACACCGCTGCCGCCGCCGCCGAACAGGCCAGGACCGAGGGGGTCCGGGTCGCCCTCGTCCCCACCCGCGCCGCCGTCCAGGGCATCGCCGCCCTCGCCGTCCACGAGCCCGACCGGGGCTTCGACGAGGACGTGGTCGCCATGACCGCCGCCGCCGGCGCCACCCGCTACGCCGAACTGGCCGTCGCGGAGCGCCAGTCGTGGACCATGGCCGGGATCTGCCAGGCCGGGGACATCCTCGGCCTGATCGACGGCGACGTGGCGGTGATCGGCTCCGACGTCCCGGCCACCGCCCGCACCGTGCTCGACCGGATGCTGGCGGCCGGCGGCGAACTGGTCACCCTCGTCCTCGGCGAGGACGTCCCCGACACGCTCGCCGACGCCCTGGAGGAGTACGTACGGGAGGGCCACCTCGCCGTGGACACGGTGGTCTACCGGGGCGGACACCAGCGGGCGCCCCTGCTGATCGGCGTCGAGTAGCCGCGGCGGGCGGTCCGGGCACGCCGGGCGGTCCGTACCCGTGTCCCGGCCCGCCCACCGGACGGCTGTCGGTGGCGTGGTGTGCAATGGAGGGCGTGTCCTCGCTCGATGAACCCCTCAAGAAGCTGCTCGGCGGAGCCACCGCGAAGGTGATGGCGGAACACCTCGACCTGCACACGGTCGGGGACCTGCTGCACCACTACCCGCGGCGGTACGAGGAGCGCGGCAAGCTGACCGCGCTGACCGACCTCCCGCTGGACGAGCACGTCACGGTCGTCGCCCAGGTCGCCGACGCCCGCGTCCTGACGTTCAACAACGGCCGGGGCAAACGCCTGGAGGTCACCCTGACCGACGGCACCGGCCGCCTCCAGCTGGTCTTCTTCGGCCACGGCGTCCACAAGCCGCACAAGGAGCTGCTGCCGGGCCGCCAGGCGATGTTCGCGGGCAAGGTCTCCGTCTTCAACCGCAAGATGCAGCTGGCCCACCCCACGTACCAACTGCTCGACGCCTCCGACGCCGACGAGGCCACCGAGGCAGTGGACGCCTTCGCGGGCCGGCTGCTGCCGATCTACCCCGCCTGCAAGCAGCTCGACTCCTGGCGGATCGCCAAGGCCGTCGACGCCGTGCTGCCCAGCGCCAGGGACGCGGTGGACCCGCTCCCCGCCTCCCTGCGCGAGGGGCGCGGCTTCACCCCGCTGCCCGAGGCCCTGCTCAAGGTGCACCGGCCGCAGACCAGGGCGGACATCGAGGACGCCAGGGCCCGGCTCAAATGGGACGAGGCGTTCGTCCTCCAGGTCGCCCTGGCCCGCCGCCGGTACGCGGACACCCAGCTCCCCGCCGCGGCCCGCCGCCCCGTCGCGGACGGCCTGCTGGACGCCTTCGACGCCACGCTGCCCTTCACCCTCACCGAGGGCCAGGAGAAGGTCAGCAAGGAGATCTTCGACGACCTGGCCACCGAGCACCCGATGCACCGCCTCCTCCAGGGAGAGGTGGGCAGCGGGAAGACGATGGTGGCCCTGCGCGCCATGCTCGCCGTGGTCGACGCGGGCGGCCAGGCCGCGATGCTCGCCCCCACCGAGGTCCTCGCCCAGCAGCACCACCGCTCGATCACCGAGATGATGGGCGAGCTGGCCGAGGGCGGCATGCTGGGCGGCTCGGACCGGGGCACCAAGGTCGTCCTCCTCACCGGCTCCATGGGGATGGCGGCCCGCCGGCAGGCCCTCCTCGACCTGGTCACCGGTGAGGCCGGGATCGTCATCGGCACCCACGCCCTCATCGAGGACAAGGTCCGGTTCCACGACCTCGGCCTGGTCGTCGTGGACGAACAGCACCGCTTCGGCGTGGAACAGCGCGACGCCCTGCGCTCGAAGGGGAAGCAGCCGCCCCACCTCCTCGTCATGACCGCCACCCCCATCCCCCGTACGGTCGCGATGACCGTCTTCGGCGACCTGGAGACCTCGGTCCTGGACCAGCTTCCGGCCGGCCGCTCCCCGATCGCCAGCCACGTCGTCCCCGCCAAGGACAAGCCGCACTTCCTCGCCCGCGCCTGGGAACGCGTCCGCGAGGAGGTCGGGAACGGCCACCAGGCGTACGTCGTCTGCCCCCGCATCGGGGACGACGCGGAGGAGGCCGGGGGCAAGGAAGGCGCGAAGGCGAAGGCGAAAAAGGCGGCCTCCGAGGAGGACGCCGAGAAGCGGCCTCCGCTCGCCGTCCTGGAGATCGCCGACGAACTGCGCAAGGGCCCGCTGGCGGGGCTCCGCGTCGAGGTGCTGCACGGCAGGATGCACCCCGACGAGAAGGACGACGTCATGCGCCGGTTCGCCGCCGGAGAGGTCGACGTCCTGGTCGCCACCACCGTCATCGAGGTCGGGGTCAACGTCCCCAACGCCACCGCCATGGTGATCATGGACGCCGACCGCTTCGGCGTCTCCCAGCTCCACCAGCTCCGCGGCCGCGTCGGCCGGGGCTCCGCCCCCGGCCTCTGCCTGCTGGTCAGCGAGGCCCACGAGGCGAGCCCCGCCCGCGCCCGGCTCTCCGCCGTCGCCGCCACCCTCGACGGCTTCGAGCTCTCCCGCATCGACCTCGAACAGCGCCGCGAGGGCGATGTGCTGGGCCAGGCCCAGTCCGGAGTGCGCTCCTCGCTGCGGATGCTCACCGTCATCGACGACGAGGAGGTCATCGCCGCCGCGCGCGAGGAGGCCGTGGCGATCGTCGCCGCCGACCCGGAGCTGGAACACCTGCCGGAGCTGCGCACGGTGCTGGCCGCCCTCCTGGACAAGGAGCGCGAGGAGTATCTCGACAAGGGGTGAGCCCGGTGCCGTCCCGCCGGTGCGGGCCGTACGCCATATCGTGGACGCACGGCCCGCGCACAGCCCGTGCGGGGCCGTCGTCCGGCGCACGGCCCGTGCGCCCGCCACCGACCCCGAGGACCTCACACCCATGACCCGCGTGATCGCCGGCTCGGCCGGCGGACGCCGCCTGGCCGTCCCGCCCGGCACCGGCACCCGCCCCACGTCCGACCGTGCGCGGGAGGGCCTCTTCTCCACCTGGCAGGCGCTCCTCGGCACCCTGGAAGGGACCCGCGTCGCCGACCTGTACGCCGGTTCCGGGGCCGTCGGCCTCGAAGCGCTCTCCCGCGGAGCCGTCCACGCCCTCCTCGTCGAGGCCGACCCGAAGGCGGTCCGGACCGTCCGCGACAACGTCCGCACGCTGGGCCTCCCCGGTGCCGAGGTCCGGGCAGGCAAAGCGGAGCAGATCGTGACAGGTCCGGCCCCCGCCGACCCGTACGACATCGTCTTCCTGGATCCGCCGTACGCCGTCACCGATGACGATCTTCGCGAGATCCTGATCACACTCCGTGCTCAGGGGTGGCTCAGCGACGATGTGCTCGTCACCGTGGAACGCGGCACGCGAGGCGGAGAATTCGGCTGGCCCGCCGGATTCGAGCCACTGCGCTCCCGTCGCTACGGCGAGGGGACGCTTTGGTACGGTCGCGCCGCCGCCACGTGCGAAGACGCACGATGACCGGACCGGAGAGCGAGGGAATCACTGTGCGCCGCGCCGTCTGTCCGGGGTCGTTCGACCCCATCACCAACGGACATCTCGACATCATCGGACGAGCCTCGAAGCTGTACGACGTGGTGCACGTCGCGGTGATGATCAACCAGTCCAAGAAGGGACTGTTCACCGTGGACGAGCGGATCGAGCTGATCCGCGAGGTCACCGCCGACTTCGGCAACGTCGAGGTGGAGTCCTTCCACGGCCTGCTGGTCGACTTCTGCAAGCAGCGGGAGATCCCGGCGATCGTGAAGGGCCTGCGGGCCGTCAGCGACTTCGACTACGAGCTGCAGATGGCCCAGATGAACAACGGCCTCTCCGGCGTCGAGACGCTCTTCGTGCCGACCAACCCCACGTACAGCTTCCTGTCGTCCTCGCTGGTCAAGGAGGTGGCGACCTGGGGTGGCGATGTCTCGCACCTGCTGCCTCCGACCGTCCACGCCGCACTGGTGAAGAGGCTGGGCGAGCGCTGAGCCGCTGACGGGCCGTCACCAGGTGTCGGCCCGCGGCCGACTGGCCTTACAGTCGTCCCGTCCGTCTCCAACGGAGCAGCAGCTTCAACAGAGCAGCAGAGAGTGGCGAGCACACGGTGGACGTGCAGAAGAAGCTCGACGAGATCGTCGAAGCGGTCGGGACCGCCCGATCGATGCCCATGTCGGCCTCGTGCGTGGTCAACCGCGCCGAGCTGCTCGCCATGCTGGAAGAGGTGCGCCAGGCCCTGCCCGGCTCCCTCGCGCGGGCCCAGGAGCTCCTCGGCGGCCAGGAGCAGTTCGCCGAGCAGGCCCGGCAGGAGGCCGAGCGGATCATCGAGTCCGCCCACGCCCAGCGCGCCACGCTGATCTCCGAGACCGAGGTGGCCCGCCAGTCGCAGGCCGAGGCCGACCGGATCCTGTCCGAGGCCCGCCGCGAGGCCGAGGAGGTCCGGGCCGAGGCCGACGACTACGTCGACAGCAAGCTCGCCAACTTCGAGGTCGTCCTCACCAAGACCATCGGGTCCGTGGACAGGGGCCGCGAGAAGCTCCTCGGCCGGGGCCGGGGTCTGGACGAGCAGGGCTACGAGGACCCCGATTTCACCGAGGCCCCCGAGCGCAGCGCCGACCCGGAGACCCTGCGGCAGCGGGCCGACGCGTACGTCGACGCCAAGTTCGGCGCCTTCGAGGCCGTTCTCGCCGGGACCCTGGAGGCGGTCGGCCGGGGCCGGCAGAAGCTGCACGGCCGGACCGCGGGTGACGACCTCGGCGCGCACATGGCGGCACAGGACGCCGCGGGCGACCAGGGGCACACCAGCGACGCCGACTACCTGGCCGGTCTCGCCGAGCTGGCCGCCCCGGAACCGCCGCAGGCGCCCCGGCAGCCCGCTCAGCCCGCCTATCCGGCGCCGCAGGCCGAGCCGAGCTACGCGCAGGCGGCGTACGGCTACCAGGAGCAGCCGGGCCACCAGGACGTCCAGGACGCGTACGGCTACCCCCAGCCCGACCCGTACGCGGCGTACCCGCAGCAGGGGGGCTACGACCCGAACGGTTATCCGCCCCAGCCCACCGGACAGCCCGACTACGGCTGGCAGCAGCCTCAGCAGTCCCCGCCGCCCCAGCAGCCCCGGCCGGTGGGCCGGCAGGGCGGCGGCGCGCTGGACGAGACCAGCCTCTTCGACACCAGCATGATCGACCTGGAGCAGCTGCGCCGGTACGAACAGGGCCGCTGACCTCGGGCGGGCCGCCCCGATTGGGTGCTGAGCGGTCCGTCCAGTATCCTGAATCCTCGGTCGCACAGAGGTCCGCGATCACGGCTGCCCGTTTCACCTCGGTGAAAGACGGCCTCTCCGGACCGCAGACGACCGGCCCTCCCCATCGCAGCGCGACACCCATGATTCGAAAGCAGGAGAAGCCCTGAACGGCCACCTCGACCACCGCAACCCCCTCGTGTTCGATACGCACGAGCTGGGTCGGCGTCCCGGTGCCATGAAGCGGCTGACCCGCACGGTGGACGCACCCGGTTCACCGGTCCTGGGCATCGACGGCGTCATCGGCGTACCGGAAGGCGCGCCCGTGGAGCTGGACCTCCGCCTCGAATCGGTCATGGAAGGGGTGCTTGTCACAGGCACCGCCCGTGCGACCGCCGAGGGGGAGTGCGTAAGGTGTCTGGAGCCGCTGACCGTCAAGGTCGACGCGGACTTCCAGGAGATGTTCTCGTACCCTGACGCCGATGACCGGGGCCGCCCCACCGCGGAACCGGTCGACGACGCCGAGGACGACGAGGACATGTTCTTCCTCGAGGACGGCCTGTTCGACCTCGAGTCGGTGCTGCGTGACGCGGTAGTGCTCGCACTGCCCATGCAGCCGGTGTGCAAGGAGACCTGCGCCGGTCTGTGTTCCGAATGCGGAATCAGGCTGGACGAGAATCCGGATCACCACCACGACGCCGTCGACATTCGTTGGGCGGCACTGCAAGGACTCGCCGAGACCGTTCAGGACGGCGAGAAGGACAACATGGGCGGCGCCGAACCGGGCGTCGACGAGAAGCAGGAGAAGTAGCCGTGGCTGTTCCGAAGCGGAAGATGTCGCGCAGCAACACGCGCCACCGCCGGTCGCAGTGGAAGGCTGCGGTCCCCACCCTGGTTTCGTGCGAGCGTTGCCAGGAGCCCAAGCTCCAGCACATTGCGTGCCCGAGCTGCGGCACCTACAACAAGCGCCAGGTCCTCGAGGTCTGAGCGGCTGGTGAGAGGCCCGATGTCTGAGTTGTCCAGCGCCAAGAAGCAGGCAGACAACATCAACACAGCCTCGTCCCACACGCTTCTGGAAGGGCGGCTCGGGTATCACCTCGAGTCCGCCCTTCTGGTGCGTGCGCTGACCCACCGTTCGTACGCGTACGAGAACGGCGGCCTGCCCACCAACGAGCGGCTCGAGTTCCTCGGGGACTCGGTGCTCGGCCTGGTGGTCACGGACACGCTGTACCGCACCCACCCCGACCTGCCCGAAGGCCAGCTGGCCAAGTTGCGGGCCGCGGTGGTCAACTCGCGTGCGCTTGCGGAAGTGGGCCGCGGCCTCGAACTCGGCTCCTTCATCCGGCTCGGCCGCGGTGAAGAGGGCACGGGGGGCCGGGACAAGGCTTCCATCCTCGCCGACACACTGGAAGCAGTGATCGGCGCGGTCTATCTCGACCAGGGCCTCGACGCGGCCTCGGAGCTGGTCCACCGGCTCTTCGACCCGCTGATCGACAGGTCCTCGAACCTCGGTGCCGGCCTGGACTGGAAGACCAGCCTCCAGGAGCTCACCGCGAGCGAGAGTCTCGGAGTCCCCGAGTACATCGTCACGGAGACCGGCCCGGATCACGAGAAGACCTTCACTGCTGCCGCCCGCGTCGGTGGTGTCTCGTACGGCACCGGCACCGGCCGTAGCAAGAAGGAAGCGGAGCAGCAGGCGGCCGAGTCCGCCTGGCGTGAGATCAGCGCCGCCGCTGAGGCACGGCTGGCCGCGGAGAAGTCCGCGGCCGACGGAGGGGCCGCCGACACCCCTGCCGTACCGTCGCCGAACACGGACGCCGCTCCTGCCTGAGCGAGAGGGAAGCCCCCCGGTGCCGCGTGCACCGGGGGGCTCCCCTGTTCCGGGGAGGGCATCCCGTGGTTTCCGCGGGTGCTGTCCGCCCCGTTCCCCTGCTGCCGTCGCCATGTCTGGAGTGGTCCACCGTGCCCGAGCTGCCCGAGGTCGAAGTCGTCCGCCGGGGCCTGGAGCGCTGGGTCAGCGGCCGTACCGTCACCGAGGTCGAGGTCCTGCACCCGCGCTCGGTCCGCCGGCACCTCGCGGGCGGCCCGGATTTCGCCGCCCGGCTCCGGGGCGCCCGCTTCGGGACGGCGATGCGGCGCGGCAAGTACCTCTGGGTACCGATCGAGGAGGCGTCCGCCTCGCTGCTCGGCCATCTCGGCATGAGCGGCCAACTCCTGGTGCAGCCGGCCGACGCGCCGGACGAGAAGCACCTGCGCGTCCGGATGCGGTTCGACGACACGCTCGGCACCGAGCTGCGCTTCGTCGACCAGCGGACCTTCGGCGGACTGTCCCTGCACGACAACACCCCCGACGGGCTGCCCGACACCATCGCGCACATCGCGCGGGACCCGCTCGACCCGCTCTTCGACGACGCCGCGTTCCACACCGCGCTGCGCCTGCGCCGCACGACGGTCAAGCGCGCGCTGCTCGACCAGTCACTGATCAGCGGCGTCGGCAACATCTACGCGGACGAGGCGCTCTGGCGGGCCGGACTCCACTACGACCGGCCGACCGCGACGCTGACCCGCCCCAAGTCCGCCGAACTGCTCGGCCACGCCCGTGACGTCATGAACGCGGCACTCGCCCAGGGCGGCACGAGCTTCGACAGCCTGTATGTCAACGTGAACGGCGAGTCCGGCTACTTCGACCGGTCGCTCGACGCGTACGGCCGCGAGGGCGAGCCCTGCCACCGCTGCGACACCCCGATGCGCCGCCGCGCCTGGATGAACCGCTCCAGCTACTTCTGCCCGCGCTGCCAGCGGCCCCCGCGCGCGTCCTCGTGACGCGTCCGGGCGGACCAGGACCCCGCCCGGACGCCTCGGGGCGGGGGCGAGGTCCGCGCAGGGGTCAGAAGCCGAAGTTCTGCACCCACCAGGGGCCGCCCGAGCCCTGGTGGATGCCGATGCCGATGGTCTTGTAGTCGCAGTTGAGGATGTTCGCGCGGTGGCCGTCGCTGTCCATCCAGGCGTCCATCACCGCTCGGGCGTCGGCCTGTCCGCGGGCGATGTTCTCCGCGCCGAGCCCCTGGACGCCCGCCCGCGCGGCCCGGTCCCACGGGGTGTCGCCGTCCGGGTTCGTGTGGTCGAAGAAGCCGCGGGCCGCCATGTCCTCGCTGAAGTTCTGGGCGAGCGACGTCAGCGGGGCGCTGGTGGACAGCGGGGAGCAGCCGGCCTTCGCGCGTTCCTGGTTCACCAGGGCGAGCACCTCGGAGCGTGCGGAGGCGTCGGTCGGGGTAGCGGACGGCTTCCTGGACGGCGTGGGGGCGGCGGAGACCTTCGGCGGGGCCGGGGTCTTGCTCGCCGGCGGTGTGCTCGTCCTCGGGGCCGTGGGCGCCTTCGCTCCGCCGGACTTCCGGGGCTGGGGGACAGCCGGCTTCTCGGACGCCGCCTCCGTGGGCGACGCCGCCCTCGAAGGCGTCTTCGACGGGCTCGTGGAGGGCGAGTCGCTCGTGGACGGTGACGCCGGTGCCTCCGGGCGTTCGCTGCCCCGACCGGTGGGGGAGGAGGACCGGCCGGCCGGCTCCGTCGAGCTGCCGCCCTGCGTCAGCAGGTCGGGGGCGGCGCCGCCGGAGCGCACCTGATCGGAGGCGGCGGTGGTGCCGGAGGGGGAGGTGTCGCCGCCGGGGACCAGCCCCGAGGCGACCGCCACCGCGCCGACGGCCACGGCGGCCGAGACACCGAGGAGCCCCGTGCGGAGCGGCACGGCGGACTTCTTGCGGCGTGCACCCCGAGACCGCGCGGCGGAGCCGGCCGCGGGTTCTTCAGCGGCGGGGCCTGCGGCGGATCGTCGGTGGCGTCCCATGCGCTGTGCCTTCCTCATGCTCCGGACGCCCTGACGACGTCGCTCGACTACCCCGTTGCCGCCCCATTGATCGAATTCGGTGGTCGCGGATCACGTTCCGCTTGATCGACTTTCCGCCGATCCCCGTCCGATACTCACCCGATCGAGTGAGGCTGTTGCGACCGGACTGTAGCCCATGGGTGAAAGGGGGCGACGTGCTTCGAGAGCAATGGGTTGGTTAGCGTTCGGGCATGAATGAAGACGCGCGTCTCGTCGCGTGGGTACGCGGCCGGGTACAGCAAGTAGGGTTTCGCTGGTTCACCAGGAAAAACGCTTTGGAGATCGGCGGGCTCACCGGGTTCGCCCTCAATCTCGACGACGGCAGGGTGCAGATCGTGGCCGAGGGGCCACGTGACAATTGCCACCGTCTGCTGGACTGGCTGCGGTCCGACGACACTCCCGGACGCGTGGACGGCGTCACTGAGATCTGGGACACCCCGCGCGGCGGCTACGACGGATTCGCCATCCGCTGATGCCGCCGGACCGCGCCCCTCCCGATCCGTTCGGCGGGCACCCCGCCCCGAACCGTCACGGGAGCGCCGGTCCGGGCCCCGCACCCGAAGTGACCTGCGGCGTGATGCGCGGCGGCGGACGGTTGCCAGATCCCGCATGTCGTGCAAGGCTGCGCCATTGACGAAGATCCGGACACCCCTCGGGGTCCCGCAGGAGAGTCGCGCCGCATGATCGTCCGGCCGCGCGCCCCCGGGACACCCGGGCACACAGGGTGTGATCGTGTTGACCGTCAAACTTTTTGGTGAGACGCTGAAAACCCCGCGCACCTTAGCTGTTCGGTAGAGCTGTTCAGCAGCAGAACCGCAGTGGTGACAGAGCCCTGCCGAGCATCGCGGGTGCGATCCCCTGACGACCCACACCGCATCGGTCGGTCACTCATTGTGGAGGACCATCCATCATGGCAAAGGCGCTTCTCGGTTACGTCGGCGGTTCCGACCCGCGACTCCTCGCCGAGATGCGACGGCTCCAGCAGCGCGTCCAGGACCTGGAATCCGAGCTCACCCGGATCCAGAGCGAGAACGACGCGCTCAACGCCGCCGCTCAGCACCAGGAGTCGCTGCTCGACAGCATCGACATCGACGTACCCCAGGGCGAGCCTGCGCTGACCTGACCACGAAGGCCCCATCGGGCCGGTCCGGCCGGGCATGCTCAACAGCCTCGGAACACCTCTGATCCGTTCTGCGTCACGGATCGCCGCCCCCGAACACCGGGTCCCCGCAGCGCCGGGGATGCCGTCGTCCGGTTGCACGGTGATGCGCCGCGCAGGACCGCGCCTGGATGCGCGTGAACTCCAGCAAGAGTCACAGGGACGCTTCGGCGTCCCTTTTTCTTTGCCCGGCCCCCCACCCGGACGTACCGGCTTTCGCTTACCGTCTGATGTGCCCTGCACCTTCATCAGCGAAACCGAGAGCGAAAGGTAGAGTCCGGCGGCGTGCACCTCAAGGCCCTGACCCTGCGTGGTTTCAAATCGTTCGCGTCCGCCACCACCCTGCGGTTCGAACCGGGGATCACCTGCGTCGTCGGCCCCAATGGATCGGGAAAGTCCAACGTGGTGGACGCGCTCTCCTGGGTCATGGGGGAGCAGGGCGCGAAATCCCTGCGCGGCGGCAAGATGGAAGACGTGATCTTCGCCGGGACGACCGGGCGGCCCCCGCTCGGCCGCGCCGAAGTATCGCTGACCATCGACAATTCCGACGGCGCATTGCCGATCGAGTACGCCGAAGTGACGATCACGCGGATCATGTTCCGCAATGGCGGCAGCGAATACCAGATCAACGGCGACACCTGCCGGCTGCTGGACATCCAGGAACTCCTCTCCGACTCCGGTATCGGCCGCGAGATGCACGTCATCGTCGGACAGGGCCAGCTGGACTCCGTGCTGCACGCCGACCCGATGGGCCGCCGCGCCTTCATCGAGGAGGCCGCGGGCGTGCTCAAGCACCGTAAGCGCAAGGAGAAGGCGCTGCGGAAGCTGGACGCGATGGGCGCCAACCTGGCCAGGGTCCAGGACCTCACCGACGAGCTGCGCCGCCAGCTCAAGCCGCTCGGCCGGCAGGCCGCCGTCGCCCGCCGGGCCGCCGTCATCCAGGCCGATCTGCGCGACGCCCGGCTCCGTCTCCTCGCGGACGACCTGGTGACCCTGCGGGACGCGCTGCGCGAGGAGATCGCCGACGAGGCGGAGCTGAAGAAGCGCAAGGACGCGGCCGAGGCCGAGCTGCGGACGGCCCTCACCCGTGAGGCCGAGCTGGAGGGTGAGGTGCGCCGCCTCGTCCCCCGGCTCCAGCGCGCCCAGCAGACCTGGTACGAGCTGTCGCAGCTGGCCGAGCGGGTACGGGGCACGGTCTCGCTGGCCGACGCCCGCATCCGCAGCGCCTCCGAGGCCCCCGACGAGGAGCGCCGGGGCCGAGACCCCGAGGAGCTGGAACGGGAGGCCGCCCGGATCCGCGAACAGGAGGCTGAGCTGACGGCGGCCCTGGAGGCGGCCGAACACGCGCTGGAGGACACCGTCGCCCACCGCGCCGACCTCGAACGCGAACTGGCCGCCGAGGAACGCCGTCTCAAGGACGCGGCCCGCGCCATCGCGGACCGGCGCGAAGGGCTCGCCCGGCTGAACGGCCAGGTCAACGCGGCCCGCAGCCGGGCCGGTTCGGCGCAGGCGGAGATCGACCGGCTGGCCGCCGCCCGTGACGAGGCGCGGGAGCGCGCGGCGGTCGCCCAGGAGGAGTACGAGCAGCTGAAGGCCGAGGTGGACGGGCTCGACGCGGACGACGAGGAGCTGGCCGCCCGCCACGAGGCCGCCGAGAAGGCGCTGACCGAGGCGCGTTCGGCCCACAGCGCCGCCCGTGAGGAGGCCACCGCGGCCGAGCGCAGGCGGGCGGCGGTCGCGGCCCGGCACGAGGCGCTCGCCCTCGGGCTGCGCCGCAAGGACGGCACAGGTGCGCTGCTCGGCGCCCGCGACCGGCTCACCGGGCTCCTCGGTCCGGCCGCCGAACTGCTCACCGTCGAGCCCGGTTACGAAGTGCCGGTCGCGGCCGCCCTCGGCGCGGCGGCGGACGCGGTCGCCGTCACCGACCCGGCCACGGCGGCCGCCGCGATCCGGCTGCTGCGCGAACGGGACGCGGGGCGCGCGGCGATGCTGCTGGGCGGGGAGGCCCGGCCCGGCCATCTACCGGAGCAGGCGCACGTACGGGAGGAGGCGGCGACGCCTGTGCCCGCGCTGCCCGCGCGGAACGGCACGGAGCCCGAGCCCCGCGTGCGGACCGCCGTCCCGGACGCCGCCGTGGTCCCGTCCAGCCGTGCCGGGACGACCGCCGCCCTCCCCGCCGTCGCCGACCTGGTGCGCGGGCCCGCCGCGCTCGTCGGGGCCGTACGCCGCCTCGTACCGGACACGGTGGTCGTCGGGACGCTGGAGGATGCCGAGGCCCTGATCGCCGCGCACCCCGCCCTGACCGCCGTGACGGGGGACGGGGACGTGCTCTCCGCCCACTTCGCGCACGGCGGGTCGGCCGGGGCGCCCAGCCTTCTGGAGGTGCAGGCGTCCGTGGACGAGGCCGCCGCCGAGCTGGACGCCCTCGCCGTACGGTGCGAGGAACTGGCGGAGGCCCAGCGGCTGGCGGGGCAGCGGCGTACGGAGCAGACCGCCCTCGTCGAGGAGCTGGGGAAGCGCCGCCGGGCGGCCGAGCGGGAGAAGTCCGGCTTCGCCCAGCAGCTCGGACGGCTCGCCGGGCAGGCCAGGGGCGCCGCGGGCGAGGCCGAGCGCATGACCGCCTCGGCCGCCCGCGCCCAGGAGGCTCTGGAGCGGGCGACCGAGGAGGCCGAGGAGCTGGCCGCCCGGTTGCTGGTGGCCGAGGAGGCCCCCGCGGAGGAGGAGCCCGACACCTCCGTACGGGACCGGCTCGCCGCCGACGGTGCCAACGCCCGGCAGACCGAGATGGAGGCCCGGCTCCAGGCCCGTACGCACGAGGAGCGGGTCAAGGCGCTGGCCGGGCGGGCCGACTCGCTGGACCGCGCCGCCCGCGCCGAACGGGAGGCGCGCGCCCGCGCCGAACAGCGCCGGGCCCGGCTGCGGCACGAGGCCGAGGTCGCCTCCGCGGTGGCCTCGGGCGCCCGCCAACTGCTGGCGCACGTGGAGGTGTCCCTCGTGCGGGCCGATCAGGAGCGGACGTCGGCCGAGGCGGCGAAGGGCGAGCGCGAACGCGAGCTGGCCGTCGAGCGCGACCGGGGGCGGGGGCTCAAGGGCGAGCTGGACAAGCTCACCGACTCGGTCCACCGGGGCGAGGTCCTGGGGGCCGAGAAGCGGCTGCGGATCGAGCAGCTGGAGACCAAGGCCCTGGAGGAACTGGGGGTGGAGCCCGCGGGGCTGGTCCTGGAGTACGGCCCCGACCAGCTCGTGCCGCCGTCTCCCGCCGCGGAGGGCGAGGAGCTGCCGGAGGACCCGGAGCACCCGCGCAACCGGCCGGGGCCGTACCGGCGGGCCGAGCAGGAGAAGCGGCTGCGGTCGGCCGAACGGGCGTACCAGCAACTCGGGAAGGTGAATCCGCTCGCCCTGGAGGAGTTCTCGGCGCTGGAGGAGAGGCACCAGTTCCTGTCCGAGCAGCTTGAAGACCTGAAGAAGACGCGGGCCGATCTGCTCCAGGTGATCAAGGAGGTCGACGATCGGGTCGAGCAGGTCTTCACGGAGGCGTACCACGACACCGCCCGGCAGTTCGAGGGCGTCTTCTCGCGCCTCTTCCCCGGCGGCGAGGGGCGGCTCGTCCTGACCGACCCGGACAACATGCTCACCACCGGCGTGGACGTCGAGGCGCGTCCGCCGGGCAAGAAGGTGAAGCGGCTCTCCCTGTTGTCGGGCGGCGAGCGGTCCCTGACGGCGGTGGCGCTGCTGGTCTCGATCTTCAAGGCCCGGCCCAGCCCGTTCTACGTGATGGATGAGGTCGAGGCCGCCCTCGACGACACGAACCTGCAGCGGCTGATCCGGATCATGGAGGAGCTCCAGGAGAGTTCCCAGCTGATCGTGATCACCCACCAGAAGCGGACGATGGAGGTCGCCGACGCGCTGTACGGCGTCTCCATGCAGGGCGACGGGGTCTCGAAGGTCATCGGCCAGCGGTTGCGCTGACGTCTCGTCGCCGGAGCACCGGCGGTTGCGCTGACCTTCCACCGGACCATCAGAAGTTCAAGGAACACATCGCCGTCTCCTGGGTACAAGGGCGGAGACCCGCAGTTCAACTTCGATTTTTGAACACATAGCCTCTGTGAAGTCGTATCAGCCTTCAAGTGGTGGTGAGCCGGTTGGTGTGCGCCACTGGGAAGGCTCACCCCCACGTCTGACCCCGGCCAGGCATCAGGAGTTCATGTGACCAGCGCAGCGAACGGACCGGAGTCCGGGGCCCGGTCGGCCCACCCGGACCACCTCGGCCATGTCATCTTCATCACCGCGGCGGCGGCGATGGGCGGCTTCCTCTTCGGCTACGACAGCTCCGTCATCAACGGAGCCGTCGAGGCCATCCGCGACCGGTACGACATCGGCTCCGGCACGCTCGCCCAGGTCATCGCCATCGCACTGATCGGCTGCGCGATCGGCGCCGCCACCGCCGGGCGCATCGCGGACCGGATCGGCCGCATCCGCTGCATGCAGATCGCCTCGGTGCTCTTCACCGCCAGTGCCATCGGATCGGCACTGCCGTTCGCGCTCTGGGACCTGGCGGTGTGGCGCATCATCGGCGGCTTCGCCATCGGCATGGCCTCCGTGATCGGCCCGGCCTACATCGCCGAGGTCTCCCCGCCCGCCTACCGCGGCCGGCTCGGCTCCTTCCAGCAGGCCGCGATCGTCATCGGCATCGCCATCTCCCAACTGGTGAACTACGCCGTCCTCCAGGTCGCGGACGGCGACCAGCGCGGCGAGATCCTGGGCCTGGAAGCCTGGCAGTGGATGCTCGGGGTGATGGTCGTCCCGGCCGTTCTGTACGGGCTGCTCTCCTTCGCGATCCCCGAGTCCCCCCGCTTCCTCATCTCGGTCGGCAAGAAGGCCGAGGCCCGCAAGATCCTGGAAGAGGTCGAGGGCAAGGACATCGACCTCGACGCCCGCGTGACCGAGATCGAGACGGCCATGCACCGCGAGCACAAGTCCTCCTTCAAGGACCTGCTCGGCAGCCGGTTCATCTTCCTGCCGATCGTCTGGGTCGGCATCGGCCTGTCGATGTTCCAGCAGCTCGTCGGCATCAACGTCGCGTTCTACTACTCGGCGACGCTGTGGCAGTCCGTCGGCATCGACCCGACCGACTCGTTCTTCTACTCCTTCACCACCTCGATCATCAACATCATCGGCACGGTGATCGCGATGGTGCTGGTGGACCGGGTGGGCCGTCGTCCGCTGGCCCTCGTCGGCTCCATCGGCATGGCGGTCGCACTGGCCGTCGAGGCGTGGGCCTTCTCCGCCGACCTGGTCGACGGCAAGCTGCCCACCGCCCAGGGCGCCACCGCGCTGGTCGCCGCCCACGTCTTCGTGCTCTTCTTCGCCCTGTCGTGGGGTGTCGTCGTCTGGGTCTTCCTGGGCGAGATGTTCCCCAACCGCCTGCGCGCAGCCGCCCTCGGTGTCGCCGTCTTCGCCCAGTGGATGGCCAACTGGGCGATCACCGCCAGCTTCCCCAGCCTCGCCGACTGGAATCTCTCGGGGACGTACATCATCTACGCCTGTTTCGCGGTGCTCTCGATCCCCTTCGTGCTCAAGTTCGTGAAGGAGACCAAGGGCAAGGCGCTGGAGGAGATGGGCTGAGGGAGCGCCCGGCCGACCGTACCGGGCACCCCTGTCCCCGCTGCTCCTCTCCTCGGCCGGGCGGCCCCGGCTCACCGAGCCGGGGCCGCCCGGCGGTCCGGGGCCGCAGCCTCGCGGGAGTGCCGCAGGCTCCGCCCATGGGTTCGCCGCCCGGTGGCGCTCATCGGTCTGCACGGCGACGGCCTGTGCATCCGCGCCGGTGCTCGCATTGCCGCCAAAAGGTGCATATGAGACCGCCGGATCGCCGGAGGGCAGCCGGGGCAGCGCCCGCGGGGCGGCCGTGGCCGATACTGGACAGATTATGGAAATCGTCATCCTCGCTGTAGTCATCGCCCTGGTCGCTGTCGGCCTGGTCGGCGGGCTCGTGGTCGGCAGCCGCAAGAAGAAGAAGCTGCCGCCCCCGCCGCCGAGCACACCGACCATCACTCCTCCCGTCGAACCGCAGGTCGGCGAGGAGGCCGAGACGCCGCGCGACGAAGCGCGGCGCACCATCGACGAAGTCGGTCTCCCGGACGCCACGGCGCCCGTGGAGGAGGCCCCGGTCGCCGAGGCCCCCGAAGCCCCCGCACTGGACGTCCCCGAGCCCACCGCCGGCCGGCTCGTCCGGCTCCGTGCCCGGCTCGCCCGCTCGCAGAACTCGCTCGGCAAGGGCCTCCTCACCCTGCTCTCCCGCGACAACCTCGACGAGGACACCTGGGAGGAGATCGAGGACACCCTCCTCACCGCCGACGTAGGCGTCGCCCCCACCCAGGAGCTGGTCGAGCGGCTGCGCGAGCGCGTCCGCGTGCTCGGCACCCGTACCCCGGACGAACTGCGCGCCCTGCTCCGCGAGGAGCTCATCACCCTGCTCGGCCCGGACTTCGACCGCGAGGTCAGGACCGAGGGCGGCGCGGAGACCCCCGGCGTCGTCATGGTCGTCGGCGTCAACGGCACCGGGAAGACCACCACCACCGGCAAGCTGGCGCGGGTGCTCGTCGCGGACGGCCGCAGCGTGGTCCTCGGCGCGGCCGACACCTTCCGCGCCGCCGCCGCCGACCAGCTCCAGACCTGGGGCGAGCGCGTCGGAGCCCGTACGGTCCGCGGGCCCGAGGGCGGTGACCCCGCCTCGATCGCCTACGACGCCGTCAAGGAGGGCATCGCGGAGGGCGCGGACGTCGTCCTCATCGACACTGCGGGCCGGCTCCACACCAAGACCGGCCTCATGGACGAGCTCGGCAAGGTCAAGCGCGTCGTGGAGAAGCACGGCCCGCTGGACGAGGTGCTCCTCGTCCTGGACGCCACCACCGGACAGAACGGCCTCGTCCAGGCCCGCGTGTTCGCGGAGGTCGTGGACATCACCGGCATCGTCCTCACCAAGCTCGACGGCACCGCAAAGGGCGGCATCGTCATCGCCGTCCAGCGTGAGCTGGGCGTGCCGGTGAAGCTGATCGGCCTCGGCGAGGGCCCGGACGATCTCGCTCCCTTCGAGCCGGGCGCCTTCGTGGACGCCCTGATCGGCGACTGACCCGCTCCGCACCGCGAACGGCGGACGGGCGGCGCGCTCCTCGTGGGAGCCGCCGCCCGTCCGCCGTTTCCGTGCCGCCGCGGGAGTGGTCCCCGTGCCGCCCGCGTCCGGCCTCCGTGCCGCTGCGACGGGTTTCCGTACCGGCCGCGCGGCCCGTTGCCGTACGGCTTACGAGCGGTGGCAGACGTACGCCAGCGTCCCCAGCAGCAGCCGCGCCTGCGGGGGAGCGGCCGCCGTGTCCAGCGCCGGGGTCCGCAGCCAGCGGACCGGGCCGAGGCCGCCGAGATCGGAGGGCGGAGCGGTGACGTACGCACCGGGTCCGAGGGCGCGCAGGTCGAGTCGCGCGTCGTCCCAGCCCATCCGGTAGAGCAGTGCCGGCAGCTCGGCGGCGGCTCCGGGGGCGACGAAGAACTGCGCCCGCCCGGTCGGCGTCACCGCGACCGGCCCCGGCGGCAACCCCATCCGCTCCATCCGCACCACCGCGCGCCGCCCGGCCTGCTCCGCGACCTCCAGGACGTCGAAGGCGCGGCCCACCGGCAGCAGCATCGCCGCGCCCGGCGTCCCGGCCCAGGCGTCCGCCGCACGGTCCAGGCCGGTGCCCGCCGGGACCTCGGCGGCGAAGTCCAGGGGATGGGCCCCCGGAGCCGGGCAGTCCGCGTCGCCGCACGAGCAGGCGCCGGCCGCGGCCCGCGCTCCGGGCCGCACCGCCCAGCCCCACAGACCCGTGTACTCGGCCACCGCTGTGCCCGCGGTGCCGCGGTGGCGTCGCCGCGCACCGGATCGCATCTCCCGGATGCCGCCGATAGTGAAGCCCATGCCCCCTCCAACGGGTCCGCCTCGCCGCTGGTTACGACCCGCGCCGCTCGGGCAACCCTCCGTCGCTGAACTCGATCGAGTGGCGTACGCGGGAGCGTGAAAGGGAGTGCGACACGGTGCGCGCGCCCCTGAATGCTTCTTCCTGCTCGCCCTCGGCCCTGTTCGCTCAAGTCAAGCGCGCTCAGCGGCGATCGGGTTCATCAGAAGGGGTGGCGAATGGTGGCGTTTCCTCAACTCCCGTCGCGGAACCGGTGATCGTAGGATTACCGTCGGTACGCGAACCCTGGAAAGATGGGGCCTGCGGGTATGCCGCAGGCAATCCGATTTCCTGTTCGAGGGTGGTGAACTCTCGTACGGGCAGCTCCGATGCACGGCATTCTGATAGTGGTTCGCGCGATGAGGTTTCGGCGGGATGGGGGCGTTCCAGTGAGTGGCAGCGGCGCAGACGGCACGGATGCCGGAAAGCGGCCCAACACGCAGTTGGGGTCGTGGTTCGTGCGCAGTGGCTGGTCCAAGGGCGAGCTGGCCCGCCAGGTCAACCGGCGCGCACGGCAGATGGGCGCCCTCCACATCAGCACCGACACCTCCCGCGTGCGGCGCTGGCTCGACGGGGAACAGCCGCGCGAGCCGATCCCGCGCATCCTCTCCGAGCTGTTCTCCGAACGGTTCGGCGCCGTCGTCGCCGTCGAACAGCTCGGGCTGCGCACCGCCCACCAGTCGCCTTCGGTGGCCGGGGTCGATCTGCCCTGGGCGGGGCCGCAGACCGTCGCCCTCCTCAGCGAGTTCTCCCGCAGCGACCTGATGCTCGCCCGGCGCGGCTTCCTCGGCTCATCGCTGGCGCTGGCCGCCGGGCCCGCCCTCATCGAGCCCATGCAGCGCTGGCTGGTCCCCGCCCCCGCCCAGAGTTCCGGCGAGCCCGAGGCCCCGGCCGCCGAGCCCCGCCCCTCCCGGCTCTCCCCGCCCGAACTGGACCTGCTGGAGTCGACCACCGCGATGTTCCGCCAGTGGGACGCGCAGTGCGGAGGCGGACTGCGCCGCAAGGCCGTCGTCGGGCAGCTGCACGAGGTGACCGACCTGCTCCAGGAGCCCCAACCCGGCCCCACCGCCCAGCGGCTCTTCCGCTGCGCCGCCGAACTGGCCGAGCTGGCCGGGTGGATGAGCTACGACGTCGGCCTCCAGCCCACCGCCCAGAAGTACTTCGTGCTCGCGCTGCACGCGGCCAAGGAGGCCGGTGACAAACCGCTCGGCAGCTACATCCTCTCCAGCATGAGCCGCCAGATGATCCACCTCGGCCGCCCCGACGACGCCCTGGAACTGATCCACCTCGCCCAGTACGGCAGTCGTGACTGCGCCACCTCCCGTACCCAGGCGATGCTGTATGCGATGGAGGCCCGCGCCTACGCCAACATGGGCCAGCCCAGCAAGTGCAAGCGGGCCGTCCGGATGGCCGAGGACACCTTCCTGGACGCCGGCCTCGACGGTGAGCCCGAGCCCGACTGGATCCGCTTCTTCTCCGAGGCCGAGCTGAACGGCGAGAACGCCCACTCCTACCGCGACCTGGCCTACGTCGCCGGCCGCAGCCCCACCTACGCCTCGCTCGCCGAACCCGTCATGGAGCGGGCGGTCGAGCTGTTCGGCGACGACGACGAGCACCAGCGCTCCTACGCGCTCAACCTCATCGGCATGGCCACCGTCCACCTCCTCCAGCGCGAGCCGGAACGGTCCACCGTGCTGGCCACCCGCGCCCTGAGGATCGCCAAGAAGGTCCGCTCCGAACGCGTCAACACCCGCCTGCGCAAGACCGTCGACACCGCCGCCCGCGACTTCGGCGACGTCGCCGACGTAGCCCGGCTCACCGAACTGCTCCACGAACAGCTCCCGGAGACCGCCGAAGCGGTCTGACCGGCCCCCGGCCCCGGCCGCGGCGCCCCCTCCCGTACACCCCGACCCGGCTCCCCCATCGCCCGGTCACACGGAGGAGCGCCGCGGCCGGCTTCGTCTCCGCCGCCCCGGCGCGGCGCCGCCACGGTGTGTACGGCGTGTGCCGCGCGGTGTGCGGCGTGTGCCGCGCGGCGGGCCACGGGCCGGAAGCGCCAGGACGACGTACGCCGCATGGTAGGCGGCGACCGGGCACGCCATCCGGGATTCATCCGCCCGTAACACGCGATCCCTCTTCGTCACGCCCAGGAAACATCGTGCGGCATCCCACGAAACGGCTCTGAGCCAATCTCGTGGCTCATAACGGCCCGCACCGTATCCCAGTGGTCCCGCAGCCTTCCCCCGCACGCCGCGGCCGCTCCGACGACGAGGAGACGCCGATGCCCCCAGGCATCACGACGCTTGCCGCAGACGCCCCCGAGCTGTCTGCCGCCAACACCGGGTTCATGCTCATCTGCTCGGCCCTGGTGATGCTCATGACCCCCGGCCTGGCCTTCTTCTACGGAGGCATGGTCCGCGTCAAGAGCACCCTCAACATGCTGATGATGAGCTTCATCAGCCTCGGGATCGTCACGGTCCTGTGGGTGCTCTACGGATTCAGCCTCGCCTTCGGCTCCGACGTCGGCTCGGTCATCGGCTGGAGCTCCGGCTACGTCGGCCTCGGCGACATCGGCGTCACCGAACTCTGGGACGGCTACACCATCCCGGTGTACGTCTTCGCCGCCTTCCAGCTGATGTTCGCCGTCCTCACCCCGGCCCTGATCAGCGGTGCGCTCGCCGACCGGGTGAAGTTCACCGCCTGGGCGCTCTTCGTGGTCCTGTGGGTCACCGTCGTCTACTTCCCCGTCGCCCACTGGGTCTGGGGCACCGGCGGCTGGCTCTTCGAGATGGGAGTCATCGACTTCGCCGGCGGCACGGCCGTCCACATCAACGCGGGTGCGGCCGCCCTCGGCGTCATCCTGGTCATCGGCAAGCGCGTCGGCTTCAAGAAGGACCCGATGCGGCCGCACAGCCTGCCGCTCGTCATGCTCGGCGTGGCCCTCCTGTGGTTCGGCTGGTTCGGCTTCAACGCCGGGTCCTGGCTCGGCAACGACGACGGCGTCGGCGCGGTCATGTTCCTCAACACCCAGGTCGCCGCCGCGGCCGCCGTCCTCGGGTGGCTGATCTACGAGAAGCTGCGCCACGGCACCTTCACCACCCTCGGCGCCGCCTCCGGCGCGGTCGCCGGCCTCGTCGCCATCACCCCGGCCGGCGGCTCGGTCAGCCCGCTCGGCGCCCTCGCGATCGGCGTCATCGCCGGAGTCCTGTGCGCCATGGCGGTCGGCCTGAAGTACCGGTTCGGCTACGACGACTCCCTCGACGTCATCGGCGTCCACCTCGTCGGCGGCGTCATCGGCTCGGTCCTGGTCGGCTTCTTCGCCACCGGAGGCGTCCAGTCCGACGCCAAGGGCCTCTTCTACGGCGGCGGCCTCGAACAGCTCGGCAAGCAGGTCGTCGGCGTCGTCGCGGTCCTCGCGTACTCTCTCGTCGTCTCCGCGCTGATCGCCCTGGTGATCCACCGGACCATCGGCATGCGGGTCTCCGAGGACGACGAGGTCTCCGGCATCGACCAGGTCGAGCACGCCGAGACGGCCTACGACTTCAGCGGCGCGGGCGGCGGCTCGGTCTCCCGCACCACCGCCCCCGCACCCGCCCCGACGGCAGCACCGAAGGCAAAGAAGGTGGACGCATGAAGCTCATCACCGCGGTCGTGAAGCCCCACCGGCTGGACGAGATCAAGGAGGCCCTCCAGGCCTTCGGCGTCCAGGGGCTCACCGTCACCGAGGCCAGCGGCTACGGGCGGCAGCGCGGCCACACCGAGGTCTACCGGGGTGCCGAGTACACCGTGGACCTGGTCCCCAAGATCCGCATCGAGGTCCTCGTCGAGGACGAGGACGCCGAACAGCTCATCGAGGTCGTCGTCAAGGCCGCCCGCACCGGCAAGATCGGCGACGGGAAGGTCTGGAGCGTCCCGGTCGACACCGCCGTCCGCGTGCGGACCGGCGAGCGCGGCCCGGACGCCCTCTGACCGACGGTCCACGAACGGAAGGCAGCCGGGTGACGCGTACCGAAGTGACCACCGAGACCGAAGACCAGGGACCCAGCGGCTACGCGGCGGCCCGGCTGCGCCTCCTCCAGCAGGAGGCGCGGTCCGGGCCGCCGCGCCGTGCGGCCCTCGCCCGCCTCACCGACGACTGGCTCACCGGCCTGTTCACCGCCGCGGCCGTCCGCACCGGGGTGCGCGGTGCCGCCCTGGTCGCGGTCGGCGGCTACGGGCGCGGTGAGCTCTCCCCGCGCAGCGACCTCGACCTGCTCCTCCTGCACGACGGCCACGCCGACCGGGCGGCCCTCGCGGCCCTCGCCGACGCCGTCTGGTACCCGGTCTGGGACCTGGGCCTCGCCCTCGACCACTCCGTACGCACCCCCGGCGAGGCCCGCAGGACGGCGGGCGAGGACCTCAAGGTCCAGCTCGGCCTGCTCGACGCCCGCCCGGTCGCCGGCGACCTCGGCCTCGTCGCCTCCCTGCGCACCGCGATCCTCGCCGACTGGCGCAACCAGGCCCCCAAGCGCCTCCCCGCCCTCCTGGAACTCGGCCGGGAACGCGCCGAGCGGGCGGGCGAGTTGCAGTTCCTCCTGGAACCCGACCTCAAGGAGGCCCGCGGCGGTCTCCGCGACGCCACCGCCCTGCGCGCGGTGGCCGCCTCCTGGGTCGCGGACGCCCCGCGCGAAGGGCTCGACCGGGCCCGCCGGACCCTCCTCGACACCCGCGACGCCCTCCACCTCACCACCGGGCGCGCCACCGACCGCCTCGCCCTCCAGGAACAGGACCAGGTCGCCGGAGCGCTCGGCCTGCTCGACGCCGACACCCTGCTGCGCCAGGTCTACGAGGCCGCGCGGACGGTCTCGTACGCCACCGACGTCACCTGGCGCGAGGTCGAACGCGTCCTGCGCGCCCGCTCCGCCCGCCCCAAGCTCCGCGCCCTGCTCGGCGGCGGCCTCGGCTCCAGGACCGCCCCCGAACGCACCCCGCTCGCCGACGGCGTGGTGGACGCGGACGGCGAAGTGGTCCTCGCCCGCGCCGCCCGCCCCGAACGCGACCCGGTCCTCACCCTGCGCGCCGCCGCGGCCGCCGCCGAGGCCGGGCTCCCGCTCTCCCGCCACCTCGTACGCCACCTGGCGGCCACCGCCCGGCCGCTGCCGGTGCCCTGGCCCCCCGAGGCCCGCGAGGAACTGGTCACCCTGCTCGGCGCGGGCGAGGCCACCGTCCCCGTCTGGGAGGCGCTGGAGGCGGAGGGGATCGTCACCCGGCTGCTGCCCGACTGGGAACGCGTGCACTGCCGCCCCCAGCGCAACCCCGTCCACACCTGGACCGTCGACCGGCACCTCGTGGAGACGGCCGTCCGCGCGGCCTCCCTCACCCGCCGCGTCCACCGCCCCGACCTCCTCCTGGTCGCCGCCCTCCTCCACGACATCGGCAAGGGCTGGCCCGGCGACCACTCCGTGGCGGGCGAGGTCATCGCCCGCGACATGGCCACCCGCATCGGCTTCGACCAGCAGGACACCGGCGTCATCGCCACCCTCGTCCGCCACCACCTCCTGCTCGTCGAGACCGCCACCCGGCGCGACCTCGACGACCCCGCCACCGTGCGGGCGGTCGCCACGGCCGTGGGCGACGCCTCCACCCTGGAGCTGCTGCACGCCCTCACCGAGGCCGACGCGCTGGCCACCGGGCCCGCCGCCTGGAGCTCCTGGCGGGCCTCCCTCGTCGCGGACCTCGTCGGACGCGTGGCGGCCGTTCTCGCCGGGGAGCTTCCCGAGGAGCCCGCCGAGGGCGCCCCCAGCACCGAGCACGAACGCCTCGCCGTCGAGGCACTGCGCACCGGCGGCCCCGTCCTCACCCTGCGCACCCGCACCGAGGAACCCCACGGGGACGGCGAGGTGGCGCCGGTCGGCGTCGAACTCCTCATCGCCCTGCCGGACCGTCCCGGCGTCCTGCCCGCCGCGGCGGGCGTCCTCGCCCTGCACCGCCTCACCGTGCGCTCCGCGGATCTGCGCGCGCTGGAACTGCCCGACGACGTGGGGGAGCGGGCGGACCTGCTGCTGCTCAGCTGGCGGGTGTCCGCCGCTTACGGGTCCCTCCCGCAGGCCGCCCGCCTCCGCGCCGACCTCGTACGCGCCCTGGACGGCTCCCTGGACATCCGGGCGCGGCTCGCCGAACGGGAGGCCGCCTACCCCCGCAGGCGCGGGGTCAAGGCCCCGCCGCCACGGGTCTCCGTGGCCGCCGCGGGCTCCCGCCGGGCCACCGTCATCGAGGTCCGCGCCCAGGACGCTCCGGGCCTGCTGCACCGGATCGGCCGGGCCCTGGAGGGCAGTGCGGTACGGGTGCGGAGCGCCCATGTCTCCACCCTCGGCGCCAACGCCGTGGACGCCTTCTACGTGACCGGCGCGGACGGGGAACCGCTGCCTCCGGAACGGGCCGCCGAGGTGGCCCGCGAGGTCGAGAAGGCCCTCAACTGACCGCACGGCAACCGCCCTCGCCCGGAAGGTCCCGGGCGAGGGCCCGGGGTTGTCCGGGGGGCGGATACCCTGGAGGGCGATCGACCTGCCCCTGACCCCGACCCTGAGGACCGACGAGCGCCGTGTTCGATACTCTCTCCGACCGCCTTAGCGCGACCTTCAAGAACCTCAGGGGCAAGGGCCGCTTGTCCGAGGCGGACATCGACGCCACGGCACGCGAGATCCGTATCGCCCTGCTGGAAGCCGACGTCGCCCTGCCCGTGGTCCGGACCTTCATCGCCAACGTGAAGGAGCGGGCGCGCGGCGCCGAGGTCTCCCAGGCGCTGAACCCCGCCCAGCAGGTCGTCAAGATCGTCAACGAGGAGCTCGTCTCCATCCTCGGCGGCGAGACCCGGCGGCTGCGGTTCGCCAAGACCGCCCCCACCGTGATCATGCTCGCCGGCCTCCAGGGCGCCGGTAAGACGACGCTGGCCGGAAAGCTCGGCCTCTGGCTCAAGGGCCAGGGCCACTCCCCGCTGCTCGTCGCCTGCGACCTCCAGCGCCCCAACGCCGTCAACCAGCTGAGCGTCGTCGCCGAGCGCGCCGGCGTCGCGGTGTACGCCCCCGAGCCGGGCAACGGTGTCGGCGACCCGGTCCAGGTCGCCAAGGACTCCATCGAGTTCGCCAAGGCCAAGGTGCACGACATCGTCATCGTCGACACCGCCGGCCGCCTCGGCATCGACCAGGAGCTGATGCGGCAGGCCGCGGACATCCGCGACGCCGTCAGCCCCGACGAGATCCTCTTCGTCGTCGACGCGATGATCGGCCAGGACGCGGTCAACACCGCCGAGGCCTTCCGCGACGGCGTCGGCTTCGACGGCGTGGTGCTCTCCAAGCTCGACGGTGACGCCCGCGGTGGTGCGGCCCTGTCGATCGCCCACGTCACGGGCAAGCAGATCATGTTCGCGTCGAACGGCGAGAAGCTGGAGGACTTCGACGCGTTCCACCCGGACCGGATGGCCTCCCGCATCCTCGACATGGGTGACCTGCTCACGCTGATCGAGCAGGCGGAGAAGACGTTCAGCCAGGAAGAGGCCGCCAAGATGGCCTCCAAGCTCCAGTCGAGCAAGGGTGGGAAGGACTTCACCCTCGACGACTTCCTGGCCCAGATGGAGCAGGTCCGCAAGATGGGCTCCATCTCCAAGCTGCTCGGGATGCTGCCCGGCATGGGGCAGATCAAGGACCAGATCAACAACATCGACGAGCGCGACATCGACCGCACCGCCGCGATCATCAAGTCGATGACGCCCAAGGAGCGCGCCGAGCCGACGATCATCAACGGCTCCCGCCGGGCCCGTATCGCCAAGGGCGCCGGCGTCGAGGTCTCCGTCGTCAAGAGCCTGGTGGAGCGCTTCTTCGAGGCCCGCAAGATGATGTCGAAGATGGCCCAGGGCGGCGGCATGCCCGGTATGCCGGGCATGCCGGGCATGGGTGGTGGTCCCGGACGGCAGAAGAAGCAGGTCAAGCAGGCCAAGGGCAAGCGCAAGAGCGGCAACCCCATGAAGCGCAAGGCCGAGGAGCAGGCGGCGGCGGCCCGCCGCGAGCAGGCGGCCCAGAACGGTGGCGCCCTCGGACTGCCCGCCCCCCAGGACGGCAAGAACTTCGAGCTGCCGGACGAGTTCAAGAAGTTCATGTAGCCGCCACGACGCACCCGTGCGTATGGGGCGCCCTTGAGAGAGGGCGCCCCTTACGCGTGTCCGGCGCACGCTCCCGGCCGGGTCGTACGGAGGTTCAGGTCACGCGTGCGGGTCCCCGGCTCACGGAGACGCTCACGTCACACAGATCAGATAGCGGAAGACGTTCGGCATCCACACCGTGCCGTCCGGCCGCCGATGCGGGTGAAGCGCCTCCGCGACCTCCTTCTCCACCTGAGAACGGTCCGTGGCCCGTACGGCGGCGTCGAAGAGGCCGGTGGACAGCAGCCCGCGCACCGCGCTGCCCACGTCCGCGTAGCCGAACGGGCAGGACACCCGCCCCGAACCGTCCGGCCGCAGCCCGGCCCGCGCCGCCACGTCCTCCAGGTCGTCCCGGAGGGTGGGCCGCCACCTGCCCGGTTCCGTACGCGTCGGCGGCGCCGAATCCGTCAGCCGGGCGGCCACCCGCAGCACGTCCGCCGTGGCGCAGCGCTCCGGCGGGCCCCAGCCGGTCAGCACCACCGAGGCGCCCCGGACGGCCAGCGGGACGGCCGACCGCAGCGCCGGCACCAGCCCCTCGGAGTCCCCGGCCGCGCAGCCGATCGGCTCGAACACCGTGATCAGGTTGTACGGAGCCCCGTCCGCGCCGGCGGGCGCCGGCCGCCCGTCCTCCAGCAGCCGGGCCCGGCCCCCGGCCGGGTGCCGGGCGTGCGCGTCGTCCCAGTCGGCGCCGGGCAGCAGCCTCGCACGGGCCAGGGCCAGGCGTTCCCGGTCGGAGTCCACACCCGTGACCTGCGCCCCGCGGGCCGCCGCGACGAGCATCGCGAGGCCCGAGCCGCAGCCGAGGGCGAGCATCCGGGTGGCGGCCCCGACCTCCAGCCGGTCGTAGACGGCTCCGTGCAGGGGAGCGAGCATGCGTTCCTGGATCTCGGCCCAGTCGCGTGCGCGGGTACCGGCGTCCGCCGGCGCGGAGACGTCCGCGTACGGCTGGTTCCGGACGAGCGTTGGTGTCATGGAAAGTGCCCCAATCCGCCAAGAGGTCGGTCGTGCCCGAGTGGACGTCCCCCGTGTGCGTGTGTTCCGCACCCCGTAGTCAGAGAACTGCGCATCCGCCGTCCCGTCCAGGGGTCGTGGAGCAGTGCTTGCGTGCCCCGGTCGTGCGCCCCGTCCCGCGTTGCTCTCCGACCAGTCTTACCCGACACCCGGTACCGGGCACGTCGAGGGGCCGCGCGGGTAGTCTTCCGGGCGGATCCGGCAGGGGCGCCGGTCGCCCGTGCGCCGTGGGCGCGAGCCTCCCGGCGTACCGCACGCTGTGCACCACCTTGGTGCGAGCTGTGCGTCTTCTCCGCAGTTCTGCGTACCCGCCCTCGTCCGGACGCATCAAGGGCGACTGACTGGTACGTGCAAATTATTTGGGATGCCCCGGAATAGGAACACCGGAGCACTCGGGCTCGTTGTCACGACGTGAGCACGACACCACCTGTACTTGCCGCAGAGCTGGCGCAGGCGTGGGCCGACATTCAGCGGTACCACCCCGAGCTGCCCGATCTCGCCGCCCCAGAGTCCCTGATCGGAGAGTCCTCGTCCGCCTGTGGCGCCGAGCTCTCCTTCGAGCGACTGCTCCACGAGGCAGTCCACGGCATCGCCGCAGCGAGAGGAGTCCGAGACACGTCCCGCGCCGGCCGCTACCACAACCGACGCTTCCTCGCCATCGCCGAGGAGCTGGGCCTCGACCACGCCGAGGAACCCCACCCCAGCAGCGGATTCTCGCTGGTCACGCTGAATCCGGAAGCCAAGCGCCGGTACCGTCCGACCACCGAACGGCTGCAGCGCGCCCTCAAGGCGCACACCGTCGCCACCGCCGCCGACACCAAGCGCTCCTTCCGCGGACCTGCCGCCCGGCACGGTTCCTCCGGGGGCGGTGTGCGGGTCAAGGCCGTCTGCGAGTGCGGACGCAACGTCCGTGTCGTCCCGTCGGTCCTGGCGCAGGCGCCGATCGTCTGCGGCGGCTGCGGCAAGCCGTTCCGTATCCCGGAAGCGGCGGTCGCGGTGGGGTGAGGCGATGTGGTGTGGCACAATGGCTAGCTGTACTCGACAGCCGCACAGGACCCCTCTCTCCTCCGGCTGACGCGTCCATCGGGCACTCCGAGTACCGCAACCCCACGTGGCATCTTGTTGTGCCCAACCACGTCATAGACCAGGAGACACCACTTCCGTGGCAGTCAAGATCAAGCTGAAGCGTCTGGGCAAGATCCGTTCGCCTCACTACCGCATCGTCGTCGCCGACTCCCGTACCCGCCGTGACGGCCGGGCCATCGAGGAGATCGGCCTGTACCACCCGGTGCAGAACCCCTCGCGCATCGAGGTCAACTCGGAGCGTGCGCAGTACTGGCTGTCCGTCGGCGCCCAGCCGACCGAGCCGGTTCTCGCGATCCTGAAGCTCACCGGTGACTGGCAGGCCCACAAGGGTCTCCCGGCCCCCGCGCCGCTGCTGCAGCCGGAGCCCAAGGCTGACAAGCGTGCCCTGTTCGAGGCGCTGTCCGCGGACGGCGACGAGGCCAAGGGCGAGGCCATCACGCCCAAGGCCAAGAAGTCCGACAAGAAGGCGGACGAGGCGGCCGACGCTGCCGCGTCCACCGAGTCGACCGAGGCCTGAGCATGCTCGAGGAGGCTCTCGAGCACCTCGTGAAGGGCATCGTCGACAACCCCGACGACGTGCAGGTTGCCGAGCGCACCCTGCGGCGCGGGCGCGTGCTGGAGGTCCGGGTCCACCCCGACGACCTCGGCAAGGTGATCGGCCGTAACGGCCGCACCGCTCGCGCCCTGCGTACGGTCGTGGGTGCCATCGGCGGACGCGGTATCCGTGTCGACCTCGTCGATGTGGACCAGGTTCGCTGATCAGCGAGTTGAACACCGGCCAGGGCCGGGGAGGGCCTTCGGGCCGTCCCCGGCCTTTGTCGTCGGCCACCGGGACGTCTCCGCGCGACGGACGGACGTCCCCACCCCACCCATCGGAGAACAGCGTGCAGTTGGTAGTCGCGCGGATCGGCCGCGCCCACGGCATCAAGGGCGAGGTCACCGTCGAGGTACGAACGGACGAGCCGGAGCTGCGGCTCGGCCCCGGCGCCGTCCTGGCCACGGAACCGGCGGCGACGGGCCCGCTGACGATCGAGGCGGGCCGGGTCCACAGCGGCAGGCTCCTGCTGCGCTTCGAGGGCGTGCGCGACCGCACCGCGGCCGAGGCCCTGCGCAACACCCTGCTGATCGCCGAGGTGGACCCGGAGGAACTGCCCGAGGAGGAGGACGAGTTCTACGACCACCAGCTGATCGACCTCGACGTCGTGCTCGCCGACGGCACCGGGATCGGCCGGATCACCGAGATCTCCCACCTGCCCTCGCAGGACCTGTTCATCGTGGAGCGCCCCGACGGCAGCGAGGTGATGATTCCCTTCGTCGAGGAGATCGTCACCGAGATCGACCTGGAGGAGCAGCGAGCGGTCATCACCCCGCCGCCCGGCCTGATCGACGAGAGCGAGGCCGTGATCGCCTCCGCCCGCGACGAGGAGGAGGCCCTCGCCGGGGACACGGAGAAGGCGTCCGGGGACGCGGGCGAGGCGTCGAGGGGCGACGCCTGATGCGGCTCGACGTCGTCACGATCTTCCCCGAGTACCTGGAACCGCTGAACGTCTCCCTGGTCGGCAAGGCCCGCGCGCGGGGCGTGCTGGACGTCCATGTCCACGATCTGCGGGAGTGGACGTACGACCGGCACAACACGGTCGACGACACCCCCTACGGCGGCGGCCCCGGCATGGTCATGAAGACCGAGCCCTGGGGTGACGCCCTGGACGAGGCCCTGGCCGACGGCTACGAGGCCGGGGCGCACTCCCCGGTCCTCGTCGTGCCCACGCCCAGCGGGCGGCCGTTCACCCAGGAGCTCGCCGTCGAACTCTCCGCCGAGCCGTGGCTCGTCTTCACCCCGGCTCGGTACGAGGGCATCGACCGCCGGGTGATCGACGAGTACGCCACCCGGCTGCGGGTCGTCGAGGTCTCCATCGGGGACTACGTGCTGGCCGGCGGGGAAGCGGCCGTGCTGGTGATCACGGAGGCGGTGGCCCGGCTGCTGCCCGGCGTCCTCGGAAACGCCGAGTCCCACCGGGACGACTCCTTCGCCCCCGGCGCGATGGCCAACCTCCTGGAGGGCCCCGTCTACACCAAGCCGCCCGAGTGGCGCGGCCGCTCCATCCCGGACGTCCTGCTCAGCGGGCACCACGGGAAGATCGCGCGCTGGCGGCGGGACCAGGCCTTCGCCCGTACCGCCCTCAACCGGCCCGATCTGATCGAGCGGTGCGAGGCGAGCGCCTTCGACAAGAAGGACCGCGAGATCCTGTCCATCCTCGGTTTCGCCCCCGAGCCCGGCGGCCGATTTTGGCGCAGGCCCACCGCCGTGGAAGAATAGGCCGCTGCTGTACGTCCGGTGGGCGCCCCTGCCACAGGGGGAAAGACGCCCTCCCGATGTGATCAGCTCTCCTGACTCTCCACGACATTCCGTCGATGACCTGTGGCATCGGCGAAGAAAGCAGAAACCATGGCTTCCCTGCTCGATGGCGTCAATGCCGCGACCCTCCGTTCGGACGTCCCGGCGTTCCGCGCGGGTGACACCGTCAACGTCCACGTCCGCGTGATCGAGGGCAACCGCTCCCGTATCCAGCAGTTCAAGGGTGTTGTCATCCGCCGCCAGGGCGCGGGCGTCAGCGAGACCTTCACGGTCCGCAAGGTCTCCTTCAGCGTCGGCGTCGAGCGCACCTTCCCGGTGCACAGCCCGATCTTCGAGAAGATCGAGCTCGTCACCCGCGGTGACGTCCGCCGCGCCAAGCTGTACTTCCTCCGTGAGCTGCGCGGCAAGGCCGCGAAGATCAAGGAGAAGCGCGACAACTGAGCTGTCGCCCGGCCATCCCCCCGGGGGTGACCCGTCCACAGCCCGGCCGGATAAGCTTCGGCCGCTATGGACACCCCAGCACAGCACACGGAGCGCGATCGCTCCTCGGAACCCGACGCGGGGTCCGGGGAGGGGTCGCGCTTCTCGCGTACGCGGGCCCGCCTGGTGGCCGCCCTGCCCTGGCGGCGGGTGCTCGCCGGGGCCGTCCTGGCCACCGCGGCCCTGCTGCTGTGCAGCTCCTACGTGGTCCAGCCCTTCCTGATCCCCAGCGGCTCGATGGAGCCGACGCTGAAGGTGGGCGACCGGCTCCTGGTGAACAAGCTGGCGTACCGCTTCGGCGCCGAGCCCGAGCGCGGAGACGTGGTGGTCTTCGACGGCACCGGCTCGTTCGTACGGGAGGACCCCGACGCCGATTCCCTGACCGGGGCGGCACGCGGAGCGGCTGCCTCCCTGGGGCTGGCCGAGCCGGCCGACACCGACTTCGTGAAGCGGGTGGTGGGCGTGGGCGGCGACCGCGTCGTCTGCTGCGACGCGCGGGGGAGGCTCGCGGTCAACGGGACGGTGGTGGACGAGCCGTATCTGTATCCGGGTGACACCGCCTCCCGCGTGCCCTTCGACATCGTGGTGCCCGGCGGCGCGCTGTGGATGATGGGCGACCACCGCAGCCGCTCCAGCGACTCGCGGGACCACCTCGGATCGCCCGGCGGTGGAATGGTTCCGGTGGAGCGGGTGTCGGGCCGGGTGGACTGGCTGGGCTGGCCGCCGGGCCGGACGGGTTCGCCGGCGGGGACCGACGCGTTCGCCGGCGTACCGGCTCCCGGCGCGGCGCATGGGTAACCGGGGGCGTCCGCGCGGCGCGTCCGACCCGGACGCGTCCCTGCCGACCGGGACCAGGCCCACCCGGCCGCGCTCGCTGCCCACGCGGGCGGAGCGTCGCAAGCTGGCCCGGAAGGTCCGCCGCAAGCGCCGCAGGTCGGCGGTGAAGGAGATACCCGTCCTCGTCACCGTGGCGCTCCTGATCGCGCTCGTCCTGAAGACGTTCCTGGTCCAGGCGTTCGTCATCCCGTCCGGATCGATGGAGCAGACCATCCGGATCGGCGACCGGGTGCTGGTGGACAAGCTGACCCCGTGGTTCGGCTCGAAACCGCAGCGCGGCGACGTCGTGGTGTTCAAGGACCCCGGCGGCTGGCTGCGGCAGGAGAACGCGGGGGACAGGGACGACCCGCCGATCGGCGTCAAGCAGGTCACCGAGGCGCTGACCTTCGTCGGGCTGCTGCCCTCCGACGACGAACAGGACCTGATCAAGCGGGTCATCGCGGTCGGCGGCGACACGGTGAAGTGCTGCGGCGAGGACGGCCGGGTCACCGTCAACGGCGTACCGCCGGCCGAGACGTACCTCCACCCCGACGACCGGCCGTCGACCATCCCCTTCGAGGTGAAGGTCCCCGAGGGCCGGCTGTTCGTGATGGGCGACCACCGGTCCGACTCGGCCGATTCCCGCTTCCACCTCGACGAACCCGACCGGGGCACGGTCTCCGAGCGGGAGGTCGTGGGGCGGGCCGTCGTGATCGCCTGGCCGTTCGGCCACTGGAGCACCCTGGAGGAGCGCGACGCCTTCTCCGCGATCCCCGGAGTGCGGGCATCGGAAGCGGCCGGTCCGGTCCCGTCGCATAGTGTGGCACCTCCGGATCGCGACGGAATGGTCCGGCTCCCGACCCCTGCGGAACTCCCGCTCGTTATGGGAGTGGTGGGCCTGCACCGGATCGGGCGCGGGCAGTGGTACGTACTGAGGAGTGGATGTGGGGGATTTGGCGGTCGGCGCACGATCCGGACACGACGAACCCGAGGACCGGCCGGAGCGCGACGAGTCTCCCGCGGGCGGGACGGCGGTCCCGCCGGAGGATGACGGGGCGGCCCCGGGCGTCGGCAGGCCGCCCAAGAAGCAGAGGTCCTTCTGGGTGGAGCTGCCGCTGCTCGTCGGCATCGCGCTGGTGTTGGCGCTGCTGATCAAGACGTTCCTGGTCCAGGCGTTCTCGATTCCCTCGGACTCGATGCAGAACACGCTGCAGCGGGGCGACCGGGTGCTGGTGGACAAGCTGACCCCGTGGTTCGGCTCGGAGCCGGAGCGCGGCGAGGTCGTGGTCTTCCACGACCCAGGCGGCTGGCTGGAGGACACCGCGACCCCGGAGCCCAACGCGGTGCAGAAGTTCCTGAGCTTCATCGGCCTCATGCCGTCCTCCGAGGAGAAGGACCTGATCAAGCGGGTCGTCGCGGTCGGCGGCGATACCGTGGAGTGCAAGGAGAACGGGCCGGTGAAGGTCAACGGGAAGAGCCTGGACGAGAAGTCGTTCATCTTCCCGGGCAACACCCCCTGCAACGACAAGCCCTTCGGCCCGATCACGGTGCCGGACGGCCGGATCTTCGTCATGGGCGACCACCGGCAGAACTCCCTGGACTCGCGCTACCACCAGGAGCTTCCGGGGCAGGGCACGGTCTCCAACGACGAGGTCGTCGGCCGCGCGGTCGTCGTCGCCTGGCCGGTGGGCCGCTGGGCCACCCTCCCGGTCCCCGACACCTTCGACCAGCCGGGTCTGAACGCGGCCGCCGTGATGGCCCCGGCGGCACTCGGTGTAGCCGGAGCGCTCCCCCTCGTGTTGTGGCGCCGCCGGAGGCTGACCGCCGGGCGTACCGCCGGGTAGGGTGCCGACTCGGATCAGCGATTGTCGATCTCCGACGGGGGAGCGCTGGGATGAGCGGTACGCGTAGCGAGCAGGACGGCCGCGGCCGGTTCGGCGCCATGGTGTCGGGTCTGGCCGTGGCCGTCGGCTGTGTGCTCTTCCTCGGCGGTTTCGCCTGGGCGGCGGTGGTCTACCAGCCGTACACGATCCCGACCGACTCCATGGCCCCGACGGTGCAGCCGGGCGACCGGGTGCTCGCCGAACGGATCGACGGCGCCGAGGTCCGCCGCGGTGACGTGGTGGTCTTCACCGACGAGGTCTGGGGCGCCACACCGATGGTGAAGCGCGTCGTCGGCGTCGGCGGCGACAAGGTGGCCTGCTGTGACAAGAGCGGCCGCCTCACCGTCGACGGCACCCCCGTCGACGAGCCGTACCTCGGCAGGGGCCCGGCCGCGACGGGCGGCAAGCAGGCTCCCGCCGCGCCGGAGGACTTCTCCGCCACCGTTCCGCGCGGCAAGATCTTCCTGCTCGGCGACGAGCGGGCCACCTCCCTGGACTCGCGGGTCCACCTCCAGGACCCCGGTCAGGGTTCCGTACCCCTGAGCGCGGTGCGGGCACGGGTGGACGCGGTGGCCTGGCCGATGGACGGCATGATCGACCGGCCCTCCTCGTTCGCCGCGCTGCCGGGCGGGGTGTCCGCCGCCGGGCCCCTGCCGCTCCAGCTGGGCGCGATCGTGGTGGGCGCGGTCCTGATCTTCTGCGGCGCGTTGTACGGGCCCGTGGCGGCGCGCCCGGGCCGTCGCAGGACGACCGCCGGCGGGGCCCGGTGACCTCCGGGGCCGAGGCCCGCAAGGTCGCCCGCGTGGTCCTGCTGGACCCCGACGACCGCGTCCTGCTGCTCCACGGCCACGAGCCGGACGATCCGGCCGACGCCTGGTGGTTCACCCCGGGCGGCGGCCTGGAGGGCGACGAGAGCCGTGAACAGGCGGCCCGCCGTGAACTGGCCGAGGAGACCGGCATCACGGACATCGAGCTGGGTCCACCGCTCTGGACCCGGATCTGTTCCTTCCCCTTCGACGGGCGGCGCTGGAACCAGGACGAGTGGTACTACCTGGCCCGTACGACGCATACCGACACGGCCCCGCTGGGCCTCACCGACCTGGAGCGGCGCAGTATCGCCGGCCTCAGGTGGTGGACCTCCGCCGAACTGCTCTCGACGCGTGAGACGGTGTACCCGACCAGACTCGCCGAGCTGCTGCGCACGCTCCTCGACGAGGGTCCCCCGCGCGATCCGCTGGTTCTGGCCCCCGAAATCGTCTAATCGTTCGGGGACGCCCGAGGCTGACGCACAATGGGGGCACGCACGGCTGAAGGGGAAACATGCCATGAGCGCCGAGGACCTCGAGAAGTACGAGACCGAGATGGAGCTGAAGCTCTACCGGGAGTACCGCGATGTCGTCGGTCTGTTCAAATATGTGATCGAGACCGAACGGCGCTTCTACCTCACCAACGACTACGAGATGCAGGTGCACTCCGTCCAGGGTGAGGTCTTCTTCGAGGTGTCCATGGCGGACGCCTGGGTCTGGGACATGTACCGACCCGCGAGGTTCGTCAAGCAGGTCCGCGTGCTGACCTTCAAGGACGTCAACATCGAAGAGCTCAACAAGAGCGATCTGGAACTTCCGGGAGGCTGACCCCACGCGGTCCCCGGCCGGCCACCGTGGCCGAGCGGGCCGCCGATACGAGCGTTGCAGTGGAGACCCGGTCACCCGTGAGGGTGGCCGGGTTTTCCCCATCCGCCGGGTTGTCCACCAAGATCCACATCTTTCTGCGGGCCGGGTCACAGTCGGTGCCGGAGGTGGTGCCGATATGAACGCACGGGGGGCACTCGGGCGGTACGGCGAGGATCTGGCGGCGCGGCTGCTGGCCGGAGCCGGAATGACGGTGGTCGAGCGCAACTGGCGCTGTCGTGCCGGAGAGATCGACATCGTGGCCAGGGACGGCGACGCCCTGGTCTTCTGCGAGGTGAAGACCCGCCGGTCGGGCGGGTTCGAACACCCCATGGCGGCGGTCGGCCCGGCCAAGGCGGACCGGCTGCGCCGACTGGCCGAGATCTGGCTCGACCAGCACGAGGGGCCGCCGCCCGGAGGGGCCCGCATCGACCTGATCGGAGTGATCGTGCCCCGGCACGGAGCACCGGTCACGGAGCACGCGCGGGGGGTGTCCTGATGGGCTTCGCTCGTGCGTGTTCCGTGGCGCTGGTCGGCGTCGAGGGGGTGGTGGTGGAGGTCCAGGCGGACCTGGAACCGGGTGTGGCGGCCTTCACCCTGGTGGGCCTGCCGGACAAGAGCCTGGTCGAGAGCAGGGACCGGGTCCGGGCCGCCGTGGTCAATTCCGGGGCCGAGTGGCCGCAGAAGAAGCTCACGGTCGGGCTCTCCCCGGCCTCCGTGCCGAAGAGCGGGTCGGGGTTCGACCTCGCCGTCGCGTGCGCCGCGCTCGGGGCGGCGGGGCGGGTCGATCCCGCTGTGATCGCCGATGTGGTGATGATCGGCGAACTGGGCCTGGACGGCCGGGTCCGTCCGGTGCGGGGTGTGCTGCCCGCCGTCCTGGCCGCCGCCGAGGCAGGGTACGAGCAGGTCGTCGTCCCCGAGCAGTCGGCCGGGGAGGCGGCGCTGGTGCCGGGCGTCTCGGTCCTCGGGGTCCGCAGCCTGCGCCAGCTCATCGCCGTCCTGTGCGACGAACCGGTGCCCGACGAGGCCGCGGACGCCCAGGGGCGCCCCGACACCCTCTCGGCCGGGCTGATGCTCCCCGGTACGGGAGTGGGGACCGGACTCGCCGTGGGGGGTGACGGGCACCGACCGGACCTGGCGGACGTCGCGGGCCAGCCACGGCCGCGGCAGGCGCTGGAGGTGGCGGCGGCCGGCGGACACCATCTGCTGTTCACGGGCCCGCCGGGCGCGGGCAAGACCATGCTGGCCGAGCGGCTGTCGGCGGTCCTGCCGCCGCTGACCCGGCAGGAGTCCCTCGAAGTGACGGCGGTCCACTCGGTGGCGGGCATCCTCCACCCTGGTGAACCGCTCGTCTCCCGCGCGCCCTACTGCGCCCCGCACCACTCGGCGACCATGCAGTCCCTGATCGGCGGGGGCAACGGGATCCCGAGACCCGGAGCGGTGTCCCTGGCCCACCGGGGAGTGCTCTTTCTCGACGAGGCCCCGGAGTTCTCGGGGAAGGCGCTGGACGCGTTGCGCCAGCCCCTGGAGTCCGGGCACGTGGTGGTCGCACGGGCGGCGGGCGTGGTGCGTCTTCCCGCCCGCTTCCTGATGGTCCTGGCCGCCAATCCGTGTCCCTGCGGCCGGCACACCCTCACCGGGGCGGGCTGCGAGTGCCCGCCCTCGGTGGTCCGCCGCTATCAGGCCCGTCTGTCCGGGCCGTTGCTGGACCGGGTGGACCTGCGCGTCGAGGTGGAGCCGGTGGGCCGCGCCGACCTCCTGGGGCAGGGCGGCCGGGGCGAGCCGACGGCCGTCGTCGCCGCACGGGTGCGGGAGGCCAGGGCGCGGGCGGCCGAGCGGCTGGCCGGCACCCCGTGGACCACCAACAGCGAGGTGCCCGGCCACGAACTGCGTACCCGGCTGCCGGCGGCTCCGGGGGCACTGGCGGCGGCGGAGCGCGACCTGGAGCGCGGAGCTCTGACGGCCCGTGGCCTGGACCGGGTGCTGCGGGTCGCGTGGACCGTGGCGGACCTGCGCGGCGCGGACCGCCCGGCCGCCTGCGATGTGGCGGTCGCCCTGGAACTGCGGACGGGCGTCCAGCGCGGGGTGCCGGTGGCGGCGGGGCAGCGGTGAGCGCCGGGGGGTCGGGGGAGCGCGGGCGGGCGGAGGTGCGGTGGACCGCCACCGGCTCCGCGCCGGGGGCGGACCGGGAGGAGGAGGGCGGGCACGACACGCAGGAGGACGGCGGGCCGGGCCTGGACCTGCGGCATGACCGGTGCCAGGACCCGCGCGGGCCGGGGGAGGGCTACGGCGAACCGGGGCGGGACGGCTGCGGGAAGGGCGGCCGCGAACCGCTCCGGGGCGGCGACGGGGGGCCGGGCCCGGACGGTGACAGGGGCGGTGTCGGCGAGCGGGGCCGGAAGGGCTGCCGCGAACCGGTCCGTGCCGGTTCCGGTGACCGGGGCCGGGACCCGGATCGGGGCGCGGACGGGCACCCGGAGGGGGAGCCCGCGCGGTCGGCCAGGGCCGCGTTGACGCGGGTGCTGGAGCCGGGGGACGAGCGGGCCGGGCGGTGGCTCCGGCAGGTCGGCCCGGACGAGTTGCTGCGGCGGTTCACGGTCGAGGACGGTTCCGCCGAGAAGCTGCTGGGGATGACCGCCGCCCGGCTCGGGGGATACCGGCTGCGTGCGGCCGGCGCGGACCCGGAGCGGGACCTGGCCGCGATCGCGGCGGCCGGCGGGCGCTTCGTCTGCCCGGGGGACCGGGAGTGGCCGAGCCAGCTGGACGACCTGGGCGACGCCCGCCCCGTCGGGCTCTGGGTACGGGGCCTGCCCGACCTGCGGCTCTGGTCCCTGCGCTCGGTCGCGGTGGTCGGCGCGAGAGCCTGCACGCCGTACGGGGCGCACATGGCGGCGACCCTCGGGTCCGGACTCGCCGAGCGCGGCTGGGTGGTGGTGTCGGGGGCGGCGTTCGGGGTGGACGGGGCCGCCCACCGGGGCGCGCTGGCAGCGGGTGGAGCGACGACCGCGGTGCTGGCCTGCGGAGTCGACGTCCCCTACCCGCGCGGGCACGCCGAGTTGCTCGGGAGGATGGCTCAACAGGGCCTCGTCGTCGCCGAGTTGCCGCCTTCGGCGCACCCCACCCGTAGCCGGTTCATCCTGCGCAACCGCGTCATCGCCGCGTTGACCAGAGGAACGGTCGTGGTCGAAGCGGCCCTCCGCAGCGGTTCGCTGGCCACCGCCCGCCACGCGCAACGGCTCGGCCGCTTCGCCATGGGAGTGCCCGGCCCGGCCACCAGCGGGCTCTCGGCGGGGGTTCACGAACTCCTGCGCGGCGAGGGCGTGCTCGTGACCGGCGCGGACGAAGTCGTCGAACTGGTGGGGGACATCGGCGACCTCGCGCCGGCCCGCCGGGGGCCGGTGCTGCCCAGGGACCTCCTGGACGCGGCCGCCGCGAGAGTCCTCGACGCACTCCCCTGCCACGGGGTCGCCCACCCCCGTGACCTCGCCCGCACGGCGGGGACGTCCACCGACGAAGCCCTCGGTCGACTGTACGAACTTCACTCACTGGGGTTCGTCGAACGGGAAGGCGACGGCTGGCGGTTGACGCCCCCTTCCGTAGGCAACGACGACGCGCGGCGGGGCGGTACTTGACCTGGAGCATTCGGGTGAAAAGGTAAGGCCGATGACCTCGCACGATCGATCGGTGACCTGTCACGGGGCCGCGACCACGGCTACGGCCGCGGCCCCCGGCGGGCCCGGACGGCGGGACGGGCGACGCGCCGTCACACGCCAGGGATCTCCCGTCCTGCGCGGACCGCGACGTCGTAGTCACGCTACGCTCACAAGGACTACGCCCCAGACACAAGTCCCCCAGCACTTCACGGCAGAACGGCTCAAGGCACCACATGCCCCAGCACACCTCCGGGTCTGACCGCGCGGCAGCACCACCGCTTGCGCGTGGCACTGTGCGCCCTCCCGCCCCCTCCTCCCTCGACGAGTTGTGGCGTTCCTACAAGGCCACCGGTGACGAGCGGCTGCGGGAGCAGCTGATCCTGCACTACTCGCCGCTCGTCAAGTACGTCGCGGGCCGGGTGAGCGTGGGGCTGCCGTCCAACGTCGAGCAGGCCGACTTCGTCTCGTCCGGGGTCTTCGGACTGATCGACGCCATCGAGAAGTTCGACCTCGAACGGGCCATCAAATTCGAGACGTACGCGATCACCAGGATCCGCGGCGCGATGATCGACGAACTCCGCGCCCTGGACTGGATCCCGCGGTCCGTCCGGCAGAAGGCACGCAACGTGGAGCGCGCGTACGCCACGCTGGAGGCGCGATTCCGGCGCACGCCGTCGGAGGCCGAGGTCGCAGCGGAGATGGGCATCTCGCTGGAGGAACTGCACGCGGTCTTCAGCCAGTTGTCGCTGGCGAACGTGGTGGCCCTGGAGGAGCTGCTGCACGTCGGCGGAGAGGGCGGCGACCGGCTGAGTCTGATGGACACGCTGGAGGACACCGCCGCGGACAATCCGGTGGAGGTCGCCGAGGACCGCGAGCTTCGAAGACTTCTGGCACGGGCGATCAACACCCTCCCCGACCGCGAGAAGACCGTCGTGACCCTCTACTACTACGAGGGTCTGACCCTCGCGGAGATCGGCAACGTCCTCGGCGTGACCGAGAGCCGGGTCAGCCAGATCCACACCAAGTCCGTGCTCCAGCTCCGGGCGAAGCTGGCGGACGCGGGCCGCTGACGCCCCGGCCGACCGCGCCCCGTCCCCGCCGTCGTTCCGGCGGTGTCCGCCGATCGGGATCCGCGGTCCCTCCGGCCGTCCGATCGGCGGCCGTACCCTTCCTCCGCAGGCGTGCCGCCGTAGAGTGGACGCGTGCCCAGGATTCGAGCGGCCTCCGTGGCCGAGCACCGGACCATGCAGCGCGGCGCCCTCCTGGACGCCGCGCGCTCCCTGTTGTCCGAGGGCGGTACGGAGGCGCTGACCTTCCCCGCACTTGCCGAGCGCACGGGCCTCGCCAGGTCCTCCGTGTACGAGTACTTCCGCTCCCGAGCCGCCGTCGTCGAGGAGCTGTGCGCCGTCGACTTCCCCGTCTGGGCCGCCGAGGTGGAGAACGCCATGCGGCGCGCCGAGACGCCCGAGGCGAAGATCGAGGCGTACGTGCGCCGACAGCTCGACCTCGTCGGGGACCGCCGTCACCGCGCGGTCGTCGCCATCTCCGCGAGCGAGCTGGACGCGGGCGCGCGGGAGAAGATCCGCGCCGCGCACGGCGGACTGATCGCCATGATCGTCGAAGCGCTCGGCGACCTGGGCCACACCCAGCCGCGGCTGGCCGCCATGCTCCTCCAGGGCTCGGTGGACGCCGCCGTGCGCCGGATCGAGCTGGGCGTCGCCGAGGAGCCCGGGGTCATCGCGGACACCGCCGTCGCGATGGTCCTGCGCGGGGTGAGCGGCTGACCCCGGCGGCCGTGGGGGCGCCCGGCGCCGCGCCCGGCTCCGGCACCCCGAACACCGGCAGCAGCCGCGAGGGGCCCCTGCGCAGCAGCGAGGGCGGCAGCAGCGAGAGCGGGTCCAGGTAGGCGTCCTCGCGCCGCAGTCCCCAGTGCAGACAGGCCGCCGCGCAGTGGAACGGCCCCTCCTCCAGCACCGCGACCGGCTGCCCCGCGCGGACGTCCGCGCCCTCCTCGACCAGGGCCCGCACCGGTTCGTACGTGGTGCGCAGCGGCGGTGAGCCGCTGCCGGCCACCTCGACGGCGAGCACCCCGCGTCCCGCCACCCGTCCCGAGAACGACACCCGGCCGTCGACGGCCGCCAGCACCTGTGCGCCCGGCCCCGCCGCGAGGTCCACGCCGCGATGGCCGGGCCCGTACGGTCCTGCGGGCGGCTCCCACCCCCGTACCACCGCGGGCCGCCCCGCCAGAGGCCAGCTCCGGCCGCCCCCACCCCCACCATGGCCGGAGCCGGAGCCGGAGCCGGAGCCGGAGCCGGAGCCGGAGCCGGAACCGGAGGCCGAGCTCGAACCGGAGTCCGAACCGGAGGCCGAGCCTGTCTCCGCTTCCGAGCCCGCCTTCGCGTCCTCGTTCATGCCCAGGTCCGGGTCCCCGCCCGTCCCTGCCCCCGCACCGGCGTCCTGATGCGGTGGAGCGGCCCTGGCCCCGACGGGCAGGACGTCCGCGCCCGGCACCGAGGAACCGGCCGCAGGGGGAGGCCCGGCCGCCGGGAACCGGGCGGACAGCGTGAGGGTCAGGAGCAGCACGGGCAGCAGGAACGGCGCGAGCCGGGGCAGGCAGCGAGGGGCGGGGGAGCGGCGCAGGCCGCCGGGCTGAGAGCGCATGCCGCCACCCTGTCCCGGACGCCGGGATTCCGGGGATCGGCGGCCGTTCCTGTGGACCACTCGCCGGTTGTGGACATCTCCGTCACCGCTTCGTGAACGGTCCCCACCCGGTTGCGCACCTCACCGTCACCCGCCCGATTCGGCCCCGTCACCCGTCCGTGGCGACCCCGCCACCCACCCGTGAACCGGATCGTCGTCCGGCCGTGGCGGTCGCCGTCATCCGGCACCCGGCCGGTCCCGTACACTTCTTACGGCGATCCGGGTCACCGGGTCGACTTCGCACGCCCCGCCACCTCCATCTTCGCGGAGGTGGCCGCGCTCCTCGGTCCCTCGTGGCACGGCGCGTCGGGGCGTCAGGCGCGGACGCAAACCTGCGGCCGCGATAACCGAGCACCTCAAGGAGTACGGCCATGGCCGTCGTCACGATGCGGGAGCTGCTGGAAAGCGGCGTCCACTTCGGTCACCAGACCCGTCGCTGGAACCCGAAGATGAAGCGCTTCATCTTCACCGAGCGCAACGGCATCTACATCATCGACCTGCTCCAGTCGCTGTCGTACATCGACCGCGCCTACGAGTTCGTCAAGGAGACCGTCGCCCACGGCGGCTCCATCATGTTCGTGGGTACGAAGAAGCAGGCCCAGGAGGCCATCGCCGAGCAGGCGACGCGCGTCGGCATGCCGTACGTCAACCAGCGTTGGCTCGGTGGCATGCTCACCAACTTCTCCACCGTCTACAAGCGCCTCCAGCGCCTGAAGGAGCTGGAGCTCATCGACTTCGAGGACGTGGCCGCCTCCGGCCTCACCAAGAAGGAGCTCCTGGTCCTCTCGCGCGAGAAGGCCAAGCTGGAGAAGACCCTCGGTGGTATCCGCGAGATGCAGAAGGTGCCCAGCGCCGTCTGGATCGTCGACACCAAGAAGGAGCACATCGCCGTCGGTGAGGCGCGCAAGCTCCACATCCCGGTCGTCGCGATCCTCGACACCAACTGCGACCCCGACGAGGTCGACTACAAGATTCCGGGCAACGACGACGCGATCCGCTCCGTCACCCTGCTCACCCGCGTGATCGCCGACGCCGTCGCCGAGGGCCTCATCGCCCGCTCCGGTGCCGCCACCGGCGACTCGAAGCCGGGCGAGAAGGCCGCCGGCGAGCCCCTCGCCGAGTGGGAGCGCGACCTGCTCGAGGGCGACAAGAAGAACGTCGAGGTCGAGTCCTCGGTCGAGAACGAGCGTGACGTCGTCGCCGAGTCCGAGGACCCGGCCGAGCGCAACGCCGCCGCCGAGGCCGTGGGCGACTCCGTTCCCGTGGTCGAGACCCCCGACCAGGCCGCTGCCGCCGACGCGGACGCCGAGCAGGCCTGACACCCGTCACGGCTGCTGACGGCGGGGGCCGACGCCACGAGCGTCGCCCCCGCCGTTCACCCGTAGATCTTTCAGACTTCGAGAGAGACATACAGACTCATGGCGAACTACACCGCCGCTGACGTCAAGAAGCTCCGCGAGCTCACCGGCGCCGGCATGATGGACTGCAAGAAGGCGCTCGACGAGGCCGACGGCAACGTCGACAAGGCCGTCGAGGCGCTCCGCATCAAGGGCCAGAAGGGCGTCGCCAAGCGCGAGGGCCGTTCCGCCGAGAACGGCGCCGTCGTCTCCCTCATCTCCGAGGACCAGACGTCCGGCGTTCTGCTCGAGCTGAAGTGCGAGACGGACTTCGTCGCCAAGGGCGAGAAGTTCCAGAACGTCGCCAACACGCTCGCCGCGCACGTCGCCGCCACCTCCCCGGCCGACATCGAGGCGCTGCTCGCCTCCGAGATCGAGGCCGGCAAGACCGTCCAGGCGTACGTCGACGAGGCCAACGCCAACCTCGGCGAGAAGATCGTCCTGGACCGCTTCGCGCAGTTCACCGGTGCCTTCGTCGCCGTGTACATGCACCGCACCATGCCCGACCTGCCCCCGCAGATCGGTGTTCTGGTCGAGCTGGACAAGGCCGACGCCGAGCTGGCCAAGGGCATCGCGCAGCACATCGCCGCCTTCGCCCCGAAGTACCTCTCCCGCGAGGACGTCCCGGCCGAGGTCGTCGAGGCCGAGCGCCGCGTCGCCGAGGAGACCACCCGCGCCGAGGGCAAGCCCGAGGCCGCCCTCCCGAAGATCGTCGAGGGTCGGGTCAACGGCTTCTTCAAGGAGGCCACCCTCCTGGGCCAGCCGTACGCGCTGGACGCCAAGAAGTCGGTCCAGAAGGTTCTGGACGAGGCCGGTGTCACCCTGAAGCGCTTCTCGCGCATCAAGGTCGGCATCTGAGTCCGTCCGGGCGAACAGCACCGGACCCGATAGGGTCGGGTGCAGTCGACGGCCGTACTCACGCCGGACGACCGCAGATCTGACGAGGAGGCCATTGCCGCTGTAGGGACACCAGACCCACCGGCAATGGCCTTCTTCGTATGTGCACGAGGAGAATTTCCATGGACAAGGGCGCGGACGCCATTCAGGCCGACGGCAAGGGCGACGACGACAAGGGCTCCGGGCGTTTCATGCTGAAGCTCTCCGGCGAGGCTTTCGCCGGTGGCGGCGGGCTCGGCGTCGATCCCGACGTCGTGCACACCATCGCCCGCGAGATCGCCGCCGTCGTCCGCGACGGTGCCCAGATCGCGGTGGTCATCGGCGGAGGCAACTTCTTCCGCGGTGCCGAGCTGCAGCAGCGCGGCATGGACCGGGCCCGGTCCGACTACATGGGCATGCTCGGCACCGTCATGAACTGCCTGGCACTCCAGGACTTCCTGGAGAAGGAGGGCATCGACTCGCGCGTCCAGACCGCCATCACCATGGGCCAGGTCGCGGAGCCGTACATCCCGCTCCGCGCCGTCCGGCACCTGGAGAAGGGCCGCGTGGTGATCTTCGGCGCCGGTATGGGCATGCCGTACTTCTCCACCGACACCACCGCCGCGCAGCGCGCCCTGGAGATCGACGCCGAGGCGCTGCTCATGGGGAAGAACGGGGTGGACGGGGTCTACGACTCCGACCCGAAGACCAACCCTGGAGCGGTCAAGTTCGACGCGCTGGAGTACGGCGAGGTGATCGCCCGCGATCTGAAGGTCGCGGATGCCACCGCCATCACGCTCTGCCGTGACAACAAGCTGCCGATCCTCGTCTTCGAGCTGACCGCCCTGGGCAATATCGCTCGCGCGGTCAAGGGTGAGAAGATCGGCACGCTCGTGAGTGACGAGAGCACCCGGGCCTGACGGCCCCCAGGATGGACAACGGCCTGCCGGTGGGACACCGTGCAGGTTCAAGGACGCGACGCAGGACCCGCAGGGCCAGGCGATGACGACGCCGGGCCCACTCAAGACACGCAGGAGCACGTGGTGATCGAAGAAATCCTCCTCGAAGCCGAGGAGAAGATGGAGAAGGCCGTTGTCGTCGCGAAAGAGGACTTCGCCGCGATCCGTACCGGCCGTGCGCACCCGGCGATGTTCAACAAGATCGTCGCCGACTACTACGGCGCGCTGACCCCGATCAACCAGCTGGCCTCGTTCTCGGTGCCCGAGCCGCGGATGGCCGTCGTGACGCCGTTCGACAAGACCGCGCTGCGCAACATCGAGCAGGCGATCCGCGACTCCGACCTCGGCGTCAACCCGAGCAACGACGGCAATATCATCCGGGTGACCTTCCCCGAGCTGACGCAGGACCGCCGCAAGGAGTACATCAAGGTCGCCAAGGCCAAGGCCGAGGACTCCAAGATCTCGATCCGCTCCATCCGCCGCAAGGCGAAGGAAACGCTCGACAAGCTCGTCAAGGACAAGGAGTCCGGCGAGGACGAGGTGCGCCGCGCCGAGAAGGAGCTCGACGACACCACCGCGAAGTACGTCGCGCAGGTGGACGAGCTGCTGAAGCACAAGGAAGCCGAGCTGCTCGAAGTCTGATGAACGACTCTTCCTGGGGCGCCCCGCAAGGAGCCGGATACCGGGGCACGCCCGAGATGAGGGCTGCCCCGGCGGGTCTTGTCCACGATGTGCATGGCGCCCAGCAGACTCGGCCCATGCCCATCGTGCCGGACAGCCCCGACGCAGGTAGAGACGTAGGCGGAGAAGCCGACAACCGCGACGACCGGGACAGGGACGCCGCCCACATCGGCGGCCCCCTGTTCCGTGACGAGATGCCGCAGGAGCCCATGTCCACTCCGCTGCCGCCCCCGCAGCAGAAGAAGCGCGCGGGGCGTGATCTGCGCGCCGCCATAGGGGTCGGCGTGGGACTCGGCGCCGTCATCGTCCTTTCGCTGTTCGTCGTGAAGGCCGCCTTCGTCGGCGTCATCGTGGTCGCCGTCGTCGTCGGCCTCTGGGAGCTCACCTCCCGCCTCAAGGAGCGCAAGGGCATCAACGCGCCCCTGATCCCGCTGGCCGTCGGCGGTGCCGCCATGGTCATCGCCGGGTACGCCCGGGGCCCCGAGGGGGCCTGGATCGCGATGGCGCTGACCGCCCTGGCGGTGCTGGTCCGGCGGATGACCCAACCGCCGGAGGGATACCTCAAGGACGTCACCGCCGGGGTCTTCGCGGCGTTCTACGTCCCCTTCCTGGCCACCTTCGTGGCCCTGATGCTGACGGCGGACGACGGAGAGTGGCGGGTCCTGGCCTTCCTCGTCCTCACGGTGGTCAGCGACACGGGGGCGTACGCGGTCGGCTGGCGGTTCGGCACGCACAAGCTCGCCCCGCGCATCAGCCCCGGCAAGACCCGTGAGGGACTGCTCGGCGCGGTCGGCTTCGCGATGGCCGCCGGCGCGCTGTGCATGGAGTTCCTGATCGACGGCGGCGCCTGGTGGCAGGGGCTCCTCCTGGGTCTCGGGGTGGCCGTCAGCGCCACCCTGGGCGACCTCGGCGAATCCATGATCAAGCGGGACCTCGGGATCAAGGACATGGGCACCCTGCTTCCGGGCCACGGCGGCATCATGGACCGGCTCGACTCGCTCCTGCCGACCGCGCCGGTCGTCTGGTTGCTGCTGGTGCTGTTCGTGGGCTCCACCTGAGCCTCCTCGCACCCCGGTACCCCTCCCCACCTGCACGTTTCACGAATGAGGGTCCGTTGTCCACAGGGCGGCGGGCCCTTACTCGTATGTCTGCGACACTGGATGAACCATGCCTAAGCCCGGAGAACTCACTTTCGTCGCGCCCCGCGGAGCCAAGCAGCCCCCGCGGCACCTCGCCGACCTCACGCCCGCCGAGCGCAAGGAAGCGGTCGCCGCTACCGGTGAGAAGCCGTTCCGCGCCCAGCAGCTCTCGCAGCACTACTTCTCGCGGTACGCGCACGACCCCGCCCAGTGGACGAACGTCCCGGCCGGGTCGCGCGAGAAGCTGGCCGAGGCGCTGTTCCCCGAGCTGATGTCGGTGGTCCGGCACATCAGCTGCGACGACGACACCACCCGTAAGACCCTGTGGAAGCTGCACGACGGGACGCTCGTCGAGTCCGTCCTGATGCGCTACCCGGACCGCGTCACCATGTGCATCTCCTCGCAGGCCGGCTGCGGCATGAACTGCCCGTTCTGCGCCACCGGCCAGGCCGGCCTCGACCGCAATCTGTCGACCGCCGAGATCGTGCACCAGATCGTCGACGGCATGCGCGCCCTGCGCGACGGCGAGGTGCCCGGCGGTCCGGCGCGGCTGTCCAACATCGTCTTCATGGGCATGGGTGAGCCGCTCGCCAACTACAAGCGCGTGGTCGGCGCGATCCGCCGGCTCACCGACCCGGAGCCGGACGGCCTCGGTCTCTCGCAGCGCGGGATCACCGTCTCCACCGTGGGCCTGGTCCCGGCCATGCTGCGCTTCGCCGACGAGGGCTTCAAGTGCCGCCTCGCCGTCTCGCTGCACGCCCCGGACGACGAGCTGCGCGACACCCTCGTCCCCGTCAACACCCGGTGGAAGGTCCGCGAGGTCCTGGACGCCGCCTGGGAGTACGCCGAGAAGTCCGGCCGCCGGATCTCCATCGAGTACGCCCTGATCCGGGACATCAACGACCAGGCATGGCGCGGTGACCTGCTCGGCCGGATGCTCAAGGGCAAGCGGGTCCACGTCAATCTGATCCCGCTGAACCCCACGCCCGGCTCCCGGTGGACCGCCTCGCGGCCCGAGGACGAGAAGGCGTTCGTCGAGGCCATCGCGGCCCACGGCGTGCCCGTCACCGTCCGGGACACCCGGGGGCAGGAGATCGACGGGGCCTGCGGGCAGCTCGCGGCCTCCGAGCGCTGAGGCCGGGGAATGCGAGGCCCGGACCGGCGCCGGGGTCAGGCCGGGGGCGGAGGCCCGTGGTCCCACGCGACCTCCCGGACCGGCCGGAAACCGCCCGTGTAGCCTGGGCCGAAACCAACTTCATATTCCGACAGGGGAGCGCCACAGCGCTGAGAGTGCGGCACCGACGACAGGTTGGCCGCAGACCCTCTGAACCTCGCCCGGGTCATTCCGGGTAGGAAGTTCGGACAGTACTCAAGCTGTTGCGCCCTGCCCGCTTCCGGTTCGCCGGAGAGCGGGCAGGGCCGCGTCTCTTCCTGGTCACCTCCAGGAGGAATCACATGAACACCACCACGAAGTACGCGGCGGCCGCGCTCGCCGCGACGCTCGGCGTCACCGTGCTCGCGGGCTGCGGGAGCGACGGGGACCCGGCCGGCTCCGGGGCGTCCAAGGGCAGCGGCTCCAAGACCGTCACCCTGGTCAGCCACGACTCCTTCAACGTCTCGGACAAGGTGCTGAAGGCGTTCACGAAGGAGACCGGCTACCGGGTCAAGACGCTCAAGAGCGGTGACGCCGGAGCCGCGCTCAACCAGGAGATCCTGACCAAGGGCTCCCCGCGCGGCGACGTCTTCTTCGGCGTCGACAACACCCTGCTCTCCCGCGCCCTCGACAACGGCCTGTTCACCCCGTACGAGGCCAAGGGTCTCGACCGGGTCGCCCGGGACACCCAGCAGGACGAGAAGCACCGCGTCACTCCCGTCGACACCGGTGACATCTGCGTCAACTACGACAAGAAGTTCTTCGCCGACAAGAAGCTCGCGCCGCCGAAGACCTTCGAGGACCTGCTGAAGCCCGCGTACAAGAACCTCCTCGTCACCGAGAACGCCGCCAGCTCCTCGCCCGGTCTCGGCTTCCTCCTCGGCACCATCGCCTCCGAGGGCGAGGACGGCTACGAGGCGTACTGGAAGAAGCTCGAGGCCAATGGGGTCAAGGTCGTCGACGGCTGGGAGCAGGCCTACAACGAGGAGTTCTCCGGCTCCGCCGGCGGGAAGAAGACGGGCGCCGACCGGCCGCTCGTCGTCTCCTACGCCTCCAGCCCGCCCGTCGAGGTACTGTACGCCGACCCGCAGCCGAAGGAGGCCCCCACCGGGGTCGCCACGGGGACCTGCTTCCGGCAGACCGAGTACGCCGGGCTGCTGACCGGGGCGAAGAACGAGGCGGGCGGCAAGGCGCTGCTGGACTTCCTGATCAGCAAGACCTTCCAGGAGGACATGCCGCTGAACATGTTCGTGAACCCGGTCGTGAAGGACGCCGAACTCCCGGAGCTGTTCACGAAGTTCGGCGAGCAGATCGCCACGCCGCCCACCGTCGCGCCCGAGAAGATCACCGCCAACCGCGAGCAGTGGATCCAGTCGTGGCAGTCGCTGGTCCTGAAGTAGAGCCCGCGAAGCGGACCGCCCGGCCTGCGCCGCCCGTGCGCGGTGCAGGCCGGCGTGGGGCGGCGCTGCGGCTCGGCCTGATGGCCGTGCCCGCCGCCTTCTTCGTCGTCTTCTTCGCCTACCCCGTGACCGCGATCGTCGGCCGCGGGATCAAGACGGAGGACGGCTGGCAGTTCGGGCGGATCGGCGAGGTGCTGGGCCGCCCGGACATCCTCGACGTCCTCTGGTTCACCACCTGGCAGGCCCTCGCCTCGACCGCGCTCACCCTGCTGATCGCCCTGCCCGGAGCGTACGTCTTCGCACGCTTCGCCTTTCCCGGCAAACAGGTGCTGCGGGCCGTCGTCACCGTGCCGTTCGTGCTGCCGACCGTCGTCGTCGGCACCGCGTTCCTGGCGGTGCTGGGGCGCGGCGGGCTCCTGGACGAGCTGGGGGGCGTCCGCCTCGACACCACCGTGTGGGCGATCCTGCTGGCCCACGTCTTCTTCAACTACGCCGTCGTCGTCCGGACGGTGGGCGGACTCTGGTCCCAGCTCGACCCGCGCCAGGAGGAGGCCGCCAGGGTGCTGGGGGCCGGGAGGTTCGCCGCCTTCCGCCGGGTGACGCTGCCCGCGCTCGCCCCGGCCGTCGCCGCCGCCGCGCTGATGGTCTTCCTCTTCACCTTCACCTCCTTCGGCGTCGTGCAGATCCTCGGCGGACCGGCGTACTCCACCCTGGAGGTGGAGGTCTACCGGCAGACCGCCCAGCTGCTGGACCTGCCGACCGCCGCCGTGCTGACCCTGGTGCAGTTCACGGCGGTCGGCGCGATCCTCGCCGTGCACGCCGTGACCGTGCGCCGCCGGGAACGGGCGCTGAAACTGGTCGATCCGGCCCGGACCTCCCGCCGGCCGCGCGGCGCGGGGCAGTGGGCGCTGCTCGGCGGCGTCCTGCTCACCGCCCTGCTGCTGATCCTGCTGCCGCTCGGGGTGCTGGTGGAGCGATCCTTCGGGGGAGCCGACGGGCCGGGCGGTTACGGGTTCGGCTACTACCGGGCCCTCCGGTCCGCCGGGTCCGGCGCCTCCTCCACCTTCCTGGTGCCTCCGCTGGAGGCCGTCGGCAACTCCCTGCGGTACGCGCTCGCCGCGACGCTGATCGCCCTCGTCGTCGGCGGGCTCGCGGCGGCGGCCCTGACCCGCAGGGCCGGGCGGCTGGTCCGGGGCTTCGACGCGCTGCTGATGCTGCCGCTCGGGGTCTCCGCCGTGACCGTGGGCTTCGGCTTCCTGATCACCCTGGACGAGCCGCCGCTCGATCTGCGGACCTCCTGGATCCTGGTCCCGCTCGCGCAGGCACTGGTCGGCGTCCCCTTCGTCGTCCGGACCATGCTGCCGGTGCTGCGCGCGGTCGACGAGCGGCTGCGGGAGGCCGCCGCCGTGCTCGGGGCCTCCCCGTGGCGGGCCTGGCGGGAGGTCGATCTGCCGCTGGTACGGCGGGCGGTGCTGGTGGCGGCGGGCTTCGCCTTCGCCGTCTCGCTCGGGGAGTTCGGCGCCACGGTCTTCATCGCGCGGCCCGACAACCCGACCCTGCCGGTCGCCGTGGCCCGGCTGCTCGGCCGCTCCGGGGAGCTCAACTACGGGCAGGCGATGGCCCTGAGCACGATCCTCATGCTGGTGTGCGCGGTGTCGCTGCTGCTCCTGGAACGCATCCGCACCGACCGATCAGGGGAGTTCTGAACGACATGCTGAGCTTGCGGGAAGCCACCGTACGGTTCGGGAAGCGGACGGCGCTGGACGCGGTGGACCTGGAGGTCGCCGACCACCGGGTCGTCTGCCTGCTCGGCCCCAGCGGCAGCGGCAAGTCCACCCTGCTGAGGGCTGTCGCCGGACTCCAGCCGATGGACGGCGGCCGGGTCGTGCTGGACGGCCGGGACCAGGCGGGCGTCCCGGTGCACCGGCGCGGCCTCGGCCTGATGTTCCAGGACCACCAGCTCTTCCCGCACCGGGACGTCGGCGCGAACATCGCCTTCGGGCTGCGGATGCACGGCGTCGGGCGGGCCGAGGCCGGGAACCGGGTGCGGGAGCTGCTGGAACTGGTGGGGCTGCCGGGGGCCGAACGGCGTGCGGTCGCCGCGCTCTCCGGCGGTGAGCAGCAGCGCGTCGCCCTGGCCCGCGCGCTGGCCCCGCGCCCGAAGCTGCTGATGCTGGACGAACCGCTCGGCCAGCTCGACCGGAGTCTGCGTGAGCGGATCGTCATCGAACTGCGCACGCTCTTCCGGGAGTTGGGCACCACTGTGCTGGCCGTCACCCATGACCAGGGCGAGGCGTTCGCGCTCGCCGACCGGGTCGTCGTGATGCGGGACGGCCGGATCGCGCAGGAGGGCAGCCCGCTGGAGGTCTGGCAGCGGCCGACCTCCGCGTTCGTCGCCCGGTTCCTGGGCTTCGACAACGTCACCGGGGCGACCGTGACCGGGCGGGCCGCCGCCACCGCCTGGGGGAAGGTCCCTGTGCCCGAGGGCTCCCCGCAGGGCGACGCCGCTCTGCTGGTCCGGCCCGCCGGGGTCCTGATCGGCGCTCCCGAGGAGGGCCTGCGCTGCACGGTGGGCGTCCGCACCTTCCGGGGCAACCACGTGACCGTACGCCTGGTGCCCGAGAACGCGCCCGTGCTGGAGGCCGAGTGCGCTCTGCGGGACACCCCGGACGAGGGCGCCGTCGTGGGCGTCCGGTTCGACGCGGCGGAGACGGTGGTGCTGGCGGGCGAGGGCCGCTGACAAGGCCCCCGAGCGACCGGGTGGGGCCGTCGCGCGGCCGGGAGGACCGTCCCGAGCGACCGGGTGGGGCCGTCGCGTCCCCCATCGACGCGACAAGGGGGTGCGGGGCCGGGCAAGCTGGAGGGGGAGACCCCGCCGGCCGCGCACCCGCCCCGGCGGGGACGGCCGAACCGACAAGGACCGTGACCATGACCGGTGGCACCCGCGAGGGCATCGACCTCACCCGCGTCCTGCACGCCCCGCAGCAGCGTGTCTTCGCCGCCTGGACCTCGCCGGAGGACTTCGCCGCCTGGTACGGGGGCGAGGCGGAGGTTCCGCTGGACCGGGTGGCGATGGACGTACGTCCTGGTGGCGGGTGGAGTCTGGTCATCGTGATGCCGGGGGTGGAGCTGCCCTTCCGCGGGGTCTACCGGGAGGAGAGCGAGCCCGACGGGCTGGTGTTCACGCTGCTGGACTCCTCCGCGCCCGAGGGCGCACCCGATGGTTCTGAAGGTTCCGGGGGTTCCGAGGTCACCGAGGGCGAGACCGTCACCGTCACCTTCAGCGACCTGGGTGACGGCACCACGGAGCTGGCCTTCCAGCAGCGCGGCGGCAACCTCACCCCCGAGCAGTACGCGGCGGCCGAGGACGGCTGGGAGGCGTTCTTCGACGCCCTGGCCGCACGTCTCGCCACCCACCCCTGAGCCCGCCGGGGGCTCCCGCCGTACCCCCGGGAGCCCCCGGCGGCCGCCGTACCCCTGTTGTCCCGCGCCGGAGCTCCCGCCGGCCCTCGTACGCCGGGGCATGCGAAAGGGGCTCCCGGCGGGCCTCGTGCCGCGGGAGCCCCCTGCGCGTCACTTCGTCAGCGGGAGCGCCGCCAGCTGCGCGATCAACCAGGTCAGCGGGGCGAACAGGGTCAGCAGCGCGACCGCCCGCAGCGCCGTCGCGCGACGCAGGGCGGTGGCCGGGGTGCCCATCCTCAGCAGCACCCCGACCGTGTGGGCGCGGGCGTGCTTGGCTTCCAGTGCCGAGGTCAGCAGCGTCGCCGTCGTACAGCCGATGACCAGCACCGCGCCGAGTGCGGTGAGCGGGCCGTAGGGGCGCTCACCGCCTCCGTAGAGCGCGGACGCGGCGATCGCGGCGGACACCACCGCGCAGACGACGCCGAGCGGGCGGCCGATCCGGCGGGCCTCGTCCATCAGGACCCGGCCCGCCAGCAGCCGTACGGCACCGGGGCGCACCGCCTGCAGTGCCCGCCCGCACAGATACGTCAGGCTCGGGCCCGCCGTCGCCAGGCCGACCGCGGTGAGCGTCCACCCGATCAGGACCGCGACCGGGGTGGAGTCGTACCGTCCGGGCAGCGGGAACGCGTTGCCGCCCGACCCGCGGGAGGCGATCGCCTCGACCGCCAGCCCGGCGGCCACCAGGGCCACGCCCCAGGGGAGCCCGGCCGGGGCCGGGGCGGGCTCCACGAGCTCCTCGGAGCCGAAGGCGTCCCGTGCGGGGTCGGGCCGCGACCGCAGCGCCAGCGCGCTCGCCGTCGAGGCGGCCACCGGCACCAGCGCCAGCAGCGTCAGCGCGGCGGCGAGCGGCAGCGGGGTGCCCGCGCCGAGGAACTCCGCCGCGCCGCCGTCGAACGGCATCCCGGTCAGATCGCCGCGCAGGTGCAGGAAGAAGAGCAGCGCCACCAGCGAGCCGAGGGTGGTGGAGACCGCCGTGGAGACCGCGGCCAGCACCGAGAGCCGTACCGGGCCCAGGCCCAGGGCGGAGAGGCCCGGCCGGGGCCGGGTGCTCGGGTCCGCGCGGGCCACCGCCACGGCGAACTGCACCGTGGCGGCCAACGGGACGAAGCACCAGAGCAGCCGCAGCACGGAACCGGCGGAGGCGGGGTGCGCCACGGCGTACCCGAGGGCGCACAGGAGGAGGAACCCGACGCCGGCCGAGGCGGCGGCGACCAGCAGCCGCCGGACCAGGACGAGAGGGTGGGAACCGCGGGCTAGACGGAGAGCGAGCACGCCGCGCGGCCCTCCGCTTCCGGTTTCGCGGGCAGGGTGACGGTGGCGACGCAGCGGCCGTCCAGCATCGGGACCGCCCGGTCGGCGAGCGCGGCGACCTCCGCGTCGTGCGTGGCCAGCACGATGGTGATGCCGTGCGAGCGGGCCGCCGTGGTCAGCGTGCGCAGCACCTGCGTGCGGTCGGTGCGGTGCAGGGTGGCCGTGGGCTCGTCCGCGAAGATCACCGTCGGCGAGCCGCACAGGGCGCGGGCCACCGAGATCCGCTGGCGCTGCGCCTGGAGCAGGGCGTACGGCCGCTTCTTGGCGAAGGCGGCGATGTCCAGGCGCTCCATCCACTCCGCGGCCGCCTTCCGGGCGGCCCGGTGCGAGACGCCGCGCAGCAGCAGCGGCAGCGCGACGTTCTCCCGGACGGTCAGCTCGGGGACCAGCTCCGGGTCCGCGCCGATCCAGCCGAAACGCTCGCGGCGCAGCTGTTCGCGGACCCGTGGGGCCATGGTGTGGACGGGCACGCTGTTGAACCAGACCTCGCCCTCCTGGGGCACCAGGCGGCCCGAGAGGCAGTGCAGCAGCGTCGTCTTGCCGCTTCCGCGCGGCCCGGTCACGGCGAGGATCTCGGCGTCCCGGACGCCGATGGAGACACCGCCGAGACCGGGCGATCCGTTGTGGGAGTGGTGCAGGGAGCGCGCCCAGATCACGTCGTTGTCCGGCGGGGCCACCATGGCGTACACCTCGGTTCAGGTCAGATTTCCCGTTCCCCCGTACGGGGGAACGAAGACGCGGCCGATCGGTCACTGGGCACCGTAGGGAGTCGGAGCGGGGCAGGCGTACAGCACGCGGCCCGGATACCCCCTTCTCACTCGAAGGGGCGTATCCGGGCCGCGTGGACCGATGAAATGACCGCCCGGCGGCTATCGGCCGGGGGACCTGGTGGAGGTCAGAGCTTGGCCCACGCCTCCGTGAGGACGTTCCGCAGGATGCCCTCGATCTCATCGAACGTGGACTGGTCGGAGATCAGCGGCGGTGCCAGCTGGACGACCGGGTCGCCGCGGTCGTCGGCCCGGCAGTACAGGCCGTTCTCGTACAGCGCCTTGGAGAGGAAGCCGTACAGGACGCGCTCGGTCTCCTCCTCGGTGAACGTCTCCTTGGTGGCCTTGTCCTTCACCAGCTCGATGCCGTAGAAGTACCCGTTGCCGCGGACGTCGCCGACGATCGGCAGGTCGTGCAGCTTCTGGAGCGTGGTCAGGAAGGCGTTCTCGTTGTCGAGGACGTGCTGGGTGAGGTTCTCGCGCTCGAAGATGTCGAGGTTGGCGAGGCCCACTGCGGCGGAGACCGGGTGACCGCCGAAGGTGTAGCCGTGCAGGAAGGTGTTGCCGCCCTGGTAGAACGGTTCGGCGACCCTGTCCGAGACGATGCAGGCGCCGATCGGGGAGTAGCCCGAGGTCATGCCCTTCGCGCAGGTGATCATGTCCGGTACGTAGCCGAACTTGTCGCAGGCGAAGATCGTGCCGAGCCGGCCGAAGGCGCAGATGACCTCGTCGGAGACGAGCAGCACGTCGTACCGGTCGCAGATCTCGCGGACCCGCTGGAAGTAGCCGGGCGGCGGCGGGAAGCAGCCGCCCGCGTTCTGCACGGGCTCCAGGAAGACGGCCGCGACGGTCTCGGGACCCTCGAAGAGGATCTCCTGCTCGATCTGGTCGGCGGCCCAGCGGCCGAAGGCCTCCGGGTCGTCGCCGAAGAGCGGGGCGCGGTAGATGTTGGTGTTCGGCACCTTGTGCGCACCGGGGACCAGCGGTTCGAAGGGGGCCTTCAGGGCCGGGAGGCCGGTGATGGAGAGTGCGCCCTGCGGGGTGCCGTGATAGGCGACCGCACGCGAGATGACCTTGTACTTGGTCGGCTTGCCCTGGAGCTTGAAGTACTGCTTGGCCAGCTTCCAGGCGGTCTCGACGGCCTCGCCGCCACCGGTGGTGAAGAAGACCTTGTTGAGGTCGCCCGGAGCGTAGTCGGCGAGCCGCTCGGCCAGCTCGACGGCCTTCGGGTGGGCGTAGGACCAGACCGGGAAGAAGGCCAGTTCCTGAGCCTGCTTGTACGCCGTCTCGGCGAGCTCGTGACGACCGTGACCGGCGTTGACCACGAACAGGCCGGAGAGGCCGTCCAGGTACCGCTTGCCCTTGTCGTCGAAGATGTACGTCCCCTCGCCGCGCACGATGGTGGGAACGGGCGCGTTCTCGTAGTCCGACATGCGGGTGAAGTGCATCCACAGGTGGTCGTACGCGGTTCGGCTGAGGTCCTTGCTCACGGCTATCGGGTTCCCCACATATAGGTCTGCTTCTTGAGCTTGAGGTAAACAAAGCTCTCGGTGGAGCGCACGCCGGGAAGGGTCCGGATGCGTTTGTTGATCATCTCCAGCAGGTGGTCGTCGTCCTCGCAGACGATCTCCACCATCAGGTCGAAGGAGCCCGCGGTCATGACCACGTACTCGCACTCGTCCATGGCCGACAGGGCCTCGGCCACCGGGTCGAGGTCGCCCTCGACGTTGATGCCGACCATCGCCTGGCGTCGGAACCCGACGGTGAGCGGGTCCGTGACGGCGACGATCTGCATCACGCCCTGGTCGAGCAGCTTCTGGACGCGCTGGCGCACGGCCGCTTCGGAGAGGCCGACGGCCTTGCCGATCGCGGCGTAAGGCCGCCGGCCGTCCTCCTGGAGCTGTTCGATGATGGCGAGGGAGACGGCATCGACCGCCTGCGGCGATCCGTTCCCGGTCCTGGAGTCTGCGCTGCGACTGGCCACGCACCCACCATGCACCGCCCTCGTCTGTCTCGCAACCCCAGATCGATGAAATTCGTTGTCCAGACGCTTCGATCTGACTGAATCCGAAGGTGGCGGCGGGTGGGTATGTCGAAAGCGTCACCGGACCGATTAAGGTGGGCGTCTCACCCATCGGACAGCCGACAGGAGGGGTGGTTGTGACCACCGAGGTGCGCCGTCTGCGCAACTACATCAACGGAGAGTTCCGGGACGCCGCGGACGGGCGGACCATCGACGTGGTCAACCCGGTGACGGAAGAGGTCTACGCGACCTCGCCGCTCTCCGGCCAGGCCGACGTCGACGCCGCCATGGAGGCCGCCGCCGCGGCCTTCCCCGCCTGGCGCGACACCACGCCCGCCGAGCGCCAGAAGGCTCTGCTGAAGATCGCGGACGCCTTCGAGGAGCGGGCCGAGGACCTGATCGCCGCCGAGTCGGAGAACACCGGCAAGCCGATCGGGCTGACCCGCAGCGAGGAGATCCCGCCGGCGGTGGACCAGATCCGCTTCTTCGCGGGGGCCGCCCGGCTGCTGGAGGGCCGTTCGGCCGGCGAGTACATGGAGGGCCTGACCTCCATCGTCCGCCGCGAGCCGGTCGGCGTCTGCGCCCAGGTCGCGCCGTGGAACTATCCGCTGATGATGGCCGTCTGGAAGTTCGCCCCGGCCCTCGCCGCGGGCAACACGGTCGTCATCAAGCCGTCCGACACCACCCCGGCGTCGACCGTGCTGATGGCCGAGATCATGGGCCAGATCCTCCCCAAGGGCGTCTTCAACGTCCTGTGCGGCGACCGGGACACCGGCCGCGCCATGGTCGAGCACCCGACCCCCGCGATGGCCTCCATCACCGGTTCGGTCCGGGCCGGCATGCAGGTCGCCGAGTCCGCCGCCAAGGACGTCAAGCGCGTCCACCTGGAGCTGGGCGGCAAGGCGCCCGTCGTGGTCTTCGAGGACGCCGACATCGCCAAGACGGTCGCGGGCGTCTCCGAGGCGGGCTTCTTCAACGCCGGCCAGGACTGTACGGCCGCCACCCGCGTCCTGGTCCACGAGTCGATCCACGACGACTTCGTCACGGCGCTCGCCAAGGCCGCCGCCGACACGAAGACCGGGCAGCCGGACGACGAGGACGTGGCGTACGGCCCGCTCAACAACGCCAACCAGCTCAAGCAGGTCAGCGGCTTCATCGAGCGGCTCCCCGCCCACGCCAAGGTCGAGGCGGGCGGCCACCGGGTCGGTGACAAGGGCTACTTCTACGCCCCGACCGTCGTCTCCGGCCTGAAGCAGGACGACGAGATCATCCAGAACGAGGTCTTCGGCCCCGTCATCACCGTCCAGTCCTTCAGCGACGAGAAGCAGGCCGTCGAGTACGCCAACGGCGTCGAGTACGCGCTGGCCTCCTCGGTGTGGACGCAGAACCACTCCCGCGCCATGCGCATGTCCAAGAACCTCGACTTCGGCTGCGTGTGGATCAACACCCACATCCCGCTGGTCGCCGAGATGCCGCACGGCGGGTTCAAGAAGTCCGGCTACGGCAAGGACCTCTCCGCCTACGGCTTCGAGGACTACACCCGCATCAAGCACGTCATGACGTCCATCGAGGACTGACGCGCCCCCAACGACCCTGAACGGCCCCGGACTTCGGTCCGGGGCCGTTCACGTGCGGCCCTCCGGCGAGTCCGCCCCGCACACATCCCCCCGGCTGGACAACGTGTGCGGGGCTGGCCCGCGCCGCTGGACGCTTGGTCCATTGCCCGTGCCGTCGCCGACCGGCATCCTGCGCTGGTGCGAGCGATCAGGAAGAACCCCATGTCCCGCCGTTCCCTGCTGCGCGCCCTCGGGGCGGGAGCGGCCGGCGCCGCCCTGGCCGGCTGCGGGGTGCCGGCGGCCTTCGTCGAGCCCGGCGAGCGGGCCGGACACGACAGCTCCGCCGCCGACCGCACGCTCCACTTCGCCAACTGGCCGCTCTACATCGACACCGATGACGACGACGAGTCGAAGCGCCCCACGCTGGACGCCTTCACCGAGCGGACCGGGATCTCCGTCACGTACACCGAGGAGATCAACGACAACGACGAATTCTTCGGCAAGATCAGCCCCGCGCTGATGAACCGCCGGCAGACCGGCCGGGACCTGATCGTCATCAGCGACTGGATGGCCGCCCGCTTCGTCCGGCTCGGCTGGGTCCAGGAGATGGACCGCGCGAAGCAGCCCAACGTCGCCAAGCACCTCGACCCCCAGCTGCGCACCCCCGCCTTCGACGAGGGACGGCGCCACAGCGTCCCGTGGCAGTCCGGGATCACCGGCATCGCCTACAACCGCAGGAAGCTCGGCCGCGAGATCCGCTCCACGGGAGAACTGTGGGCCGACGACCTGCGCGGGCGGGTCACCCTGCTCTCCGGGCTCGACGAGTCGTTCGCGCTGCTGATGCAGGGCGACGGGGTCGACATCACCCGCTGGACGGCCGACGACTTCCACACGATGTGCGAGCAGGTCGAGAAGCGGGTCCGCTCGAAGCACATCCGCCGCTTCACCGGCAACGACTACATCAAGGACCTCGCCACCGGCGACGTGCTCGCCTGCCAGGCGTACTCCGGCGACGTCATCCAACTCCAGGCCGACAACCCCGACATCGCCTTCGTGGTCCCGGAGGAGGGCGCCGAGCTGTGGGCCGAGTCGCTGATGATCCCCAACCTCGCCCGGCACAAGCGCAACGCGGAGCGCCTGGTGGACCACTACTACGATCCCGAGGTCGCCGCCGAACTCGCCGCCTGGGTCAACTACGTCTGCCCCGTGCCCGCCGCCCGCGACGTCCTGGCCTCCTCCAAGGACGAGGAGACGGCCGCGCTCGCCGAGGACCCGCTCATCTTCCCCGACGACACGATGCGCGAACGGCTCGCCATCGCGCGCGACATCACCTCCGAGGAACGCATGGGCTTCGCCAAGAAGTGGAACTCCATCGTCGGCCTGTGAAGTGCTGACCGGGGTGCCGTAAAGGGGCGGTAAACACGGGCGTACGCTGCGGATATGAGCGAGAGACACGCCCTCACCCGGCGCATCCGCAGGTGGCTGGTCTTCTTCATCGTCTGTCTGGTGCTGAGCGGGCTCACGGCCTTCCCGCTCGTCACCGAGCTCCGCTGGGCCGAGGAGCTGCTGGGCGCCTCCGCCTCTCCGGTCCCCGAGCATCTTCCCGGTCTGATGGAGTGGATCAGCCGGGTCCGCGATGGGCTCGACACCGTCGACCGCGAGCAGCCCTTCATGCTGTACGGCACCGACTGGCTGGCCTTCGCCCACCTGGTCATCGCGGTCGCCTTCCACGGCCCCTACCGCGACCCGGTCCGCAACATCTGGGTCGTCGAGTTCGGCATGATCGCCTGCGCCGGGATCATCCCGCTCGCCCTGATCTGCGGGCCGATCCGCGGCATCCCGTTCTGGTGGAGCGTCATCGACATGTCGTTCGGCGTCTTCGGCATCATCCCGCTGCTGATCGTCCGCCGCATGATCAAGCGCCTGGAGGCGCTGGAGCGGGCGGCCACCGAGCGTCCCGTGCCCGTTCCGGCGAGCGCCTGAGGCCCGTCCGGCGAACGTACGGGCCCGCGATTCCGGGCCAGGGCTTCCGGACCGGAGCCTCCGGGCGCGGGCCCCGGCTCGTGAGGCGTCAGGGCTTCCGGACCGGAGCCTCCGGGCCCGCGCCCCGGCTCGTGAGGGCGTCAGGGCTTCCGGGCCACCACGCCGAACTGGGCGACCTCCGGCTCCCGCGGGTTCGTCCGCCAGCGGGAGCAGGAGACGATCCCCGGCTCCAGGATCTCCAGCCCGTCCAGGAACGAGGCGACCTCCTCCCGGCTGCGGGCGGTGATCGGCGGGGTGGCGTTCTCGTTCCAGAAGCGCATCGCCGCCTCGTTGCCCTCGCCGCCGAGCTCCAGCGTCGGGTGGGTCAGCACCAGGTGGCTGCCCGAGGGCACCGCCGCCATCAGCGTCCGCACGATCGACCGGGCCTCGTCCGTGTCCAGCACGAAGTTCAGAATGCCGAGCATCATCACCGCGACCGGCCGCCCCAGGTCCAGGGTGGGCTCGGCGGCCCGCAGGATCTCCTCCGGGCGGTGCGCGTCGGCGTCGATGTACTCGGTCGCGCCCTCCAGCGAACTGCTCAGCAGGGCGCGGGCGTGGGCCAGCACGATCGGGTCGTTGTCCACGTACACGATCCGCGCGTGCGGCGCGGTGTGCTGGGCGATCTCATGGGTGTTGTTCACGGTCGGCAGCCCGGTGCCGATGTCGAGGAACTGGTCCACGCCCACGTCCCCGGCCAGATGACGCACCACCCGTCCGAGGAACGCCCGGTCCGCACGGGCCACTTCGCCGATGCTCGGGTACATCCCGGTCACCTGGTCGCCCACCGCCCGGTCCACCGGGTAGTTGTCCTTGCCGCCCAGCCAGTAGTTCCACACACGGGCGTTGTGCGCGACGTCGGAGCGTATCCGGGCGGCGGCTGTCTGCGGGCGGGGGTCCATGGCATCTGCTCCTCGGCGACGGAGGGCTCCGCCTGCCGCGAGGGTGGCGCGGCGGCGGGCCGATACGGGTCCCTCCATCATGCCGGATCGATCAAGAAGCCCCGTGTCCGGGCGAGTTGGCCAGCACCTGGCGGAGCGCGTCGATCCGGTTGGTGGTGATCGAGTCGACCCCCCGGCCGATCAGCCTGCGCATCGTGCGCTTCGTGTCGGCCGTCCACGCGGAGACGAGCAGGCCGTCCCGGTGCGCCCGGTCCGTCAGCTCCCGGCTCACCAGGCCGAAGCGGTAGTTCAGCCAGCGCGGCCTGACCGCCGCCAGCAGTTCCGGGCGCGGCGGGGCCGGCGTGCTCCAGGTCAGGGCGATCTCGGCGGACGGGTCGGCGGCGCGCACCCGCAGCATCGCCCCGGCGTTCGCGCAGTAGTACACCCGGTCGTCCGCCCCGCACTCCCGGACCGCCCCGACGATCTTTCGCACCGAGGCGTCCGTGGAGCCGGGCAGGTCCACCATCACCCGGTGTGCCCCGGCCGTGAGGAGCGCCTCGCGGAGCGTGGGCACCCCGCCGCCGGTCAGTTCCTCCAGCTCCGCGTGGTCGATGCGGTCGAGGCGCCGGTCGTGGCCCCACAGTCGTTCCAGCGTCGCGTCGTGCAGCAGCACGGGCACCCCGTCGCGGGTCACCCGTACGTCGATCTCGACCGCGTCCGCCCCCCGTTCGAGGGCGGAGCGGATCGAGGGCAGGGTGTTCTCGCGGGCGAGGTACGGGTCGCCGCGATGGGCTACGGCGGTGACGCGGGGGAGCGGGGTGACGGTGTCGGCCATGGGGCCATTGTCGACGACCGGGTCAGCGGCCGGGCGCCCGGAGCCAGTTCGCCGTGTACGTGTCGATCTCCTCGGCCAGCTTCCGCTTGCCCGCCGGGTCGAGGAACGACGCCTCCACGGCGTTCTTCGCGAGGTCCGCGATGCCCCGCTCGTCCAGCTCCAGCAGCCGGGCCGCCACCGCGTACTCGTTGTTGAGGTCGGTGCCGAACATCGGCGGGTCGTCGCTGTTGACCGTGACCTGCACGCCGGCCCGGACCATCTCCCGGATGGGGTGCTGCTCGATGTCGGTGACCGCGCGGGTGGCGATGTTCGACGTCGGGCACACCTCCAGGGCGATCCGGTGCTCGGCGAGGTGCTCCAGCAGCTTCGGGTCCCGTACGGAACTGGTGCCGTGGCCGATGCGCTCGGCGCGCAGCGCGGTCAGCGCGTCCCAGACCGTCTGCGGCCCGGTGGTCTCCCCGGCGTGCGGCACCGAGTGCAGGCCCTCGGCGATGGCCCGGTCGAAGTAGGGCTTGAACTGCGGCCGCTCCACCCCGATCTCGGGCCCGCCGAGACCGAAGGAGACCAGCCCGTCGGGCCGCCGCTCCACCGCGAGCCGGGCGGTCTCCTCGGCCGCCTGGAGCCCGGCCTCGCCCGGAATGTCGAAGCACCAGCGCAGGACGACGCCCAGCTCGGCCTCGGCGGCCTTGCGCGCGTCCTCGATGGCCTCCATGAACCCCGCCTCGGGGATGCCCCGGCGGGTCGAGCTGTACGGGGTCACGGTCAGTTCCGCGTACCGGATGTTCTGCCGGGCCATGTCCCGCGCCACCTCGAAGGTGAGCAGCCGGACGTCCTCGGGGGTGCGGACCAGGTCCACCACCGAGAGGTAGACCTCGATGAAGTGGGCGAAGTCGGTGAAGGTGAAGTAGTCGGCCAGGGCCTCCGGATCCGTGGGGACCCGGGAGTCCGGGTGGCGGGCGGCCAGCTCCGCGACGATCCGGGGCGAGGCCGACCCGACGTGGTGGACGTGCAGCTCGGCCTTGGGCAGCCCGGCGATGAAGGGATGCGGGTCGGTCATCGGAAATCTCCCGGTTCGGCGTGACAGCGGCCGGGCGCACCGGCCGCACCGATCATCGCAGGCGGGGTCCGGCGCCGTCAGCCTTGGCCGTAGCATGACGGGACCACGATGGGGGAGGCCCATGTCAGACAACACACAGCAGCCCGGGGGCGGGGCAGCGCCGCGCGATCCGTGGGCACCGCCGGACAGCAGGGTGGACCTGGGCAAGTCGGGTGCGCAGACCCCGCCGCCCGCCGCGCACACGCCGCCCGCCGTCCACGACCAGCCGACCGTGACGTCGATGCCGAGCGCGGGGCCGGGAAGCGGCACCGGGCCGATACCCCAGCCCGGACCCGGAGCCTTCGGGCCCGCACCCTCGGACGTACCGCCGCCGCCGGTGGGTCCGAACGGCCCCGGCCACGCGGCCCCGCCCCCCGCCGCGCACTACGGCTACCCGGCCCCGCCCGCGCAGCCGTACGGCGGCTATCCGGGCTACGGCGCCTACGGTGTCGGCCCGGCCGGCTGGGCCCCCGCGCCCAACAACGGCCTCGGCACGGCCGCGATGGTGATCGGTATCGTCTCGGTGGTCGGGTTCTGCCTCTACGGCCTCAACATCATCCTCGGCATCCTGGCGCTGATCTTCGGCATCATCGGCCTCGGCCGGGCGAAGCGCGGCGAGGCCACCAACCGGGGCATGGCGCTGGCCGGCGTCATCCTCGGCTCCGTCGGCATCGTCGTCGGCGCGACGATCCTCGGCCTGATCATCTGGGCCGCCACGACCGCGGACCGCGACTCGGACTACAACGACCCCTACGACGACCCGTTCCCGACGTCGCTGGTCGTCGAGGACCGCCGCTAGGAAGCGTCCGGCGGATCAGGGCCGGCCGGGCAGGGGGCACTCCCCGCCCGGCCGGCCTCCTGCGGGGCACCGCCGGCACGGCCGTGCGCGCCGCCGCCCGTCAGCCGGCCGCGCCCGCCCGCAGCTTCTCCCGTGCCTCCATCAGCGCGAAGCCCAGCAGGTTCAGCCCCCGCCACTCCTGCGGCCGCTCCACCCGCTCGTCGTCCGGCGCGAGCCCGATGCCCCAGATCCGGTCCAGCGGGGACGCCTCCACCAGCACCCGGTCACCGGTGGACAGCAGATAGCCGGCCAGCTCCGGATCCTGCCCGAACTTGTGGACGCTGCCCTCCACCACCAGGGCGAACCGCTCCCGTATCCACACGTCCTCGTCGAAGCCGCGCACCAGCCGCCCCGCCTTCTTCGCCGCCGCCGGGCTCTTCGCCGACACCGCCGCCCGCTCCGCCTCCGGATCGCCGAAGAGCCGCGCCTTGCCGGCCATCATCCAGTGCTCGGCGCTCGCGTACACCACCCCCTCCACCGTGAACGGCGACGGCCACCACTGGCTCAGACAACCGGCCCCCAGCCGGCCGTCCGGGCGCGGGCGGTGCCCCCAGAACGGCAGATACTTCACCCGCGTGCCCCGCGCCACGGCCGCCAGAAGCTCATCGATCGGTCCCATGGCATGTGAGTGTGGCATCCGCCACTGACACTCCGTACGGGGATTTCCGCACCGACACGACAGATGGTCGACAGATTCCGTCGCGTAACCAAAAGGAAACAACGGAATCACTTGTTGGTCGTGAACCCCTCTGTCAGGATCGGCACTCAATTCAGGAAGAAGCTACGCCGCCCCCGCCGCACAGCGCGGGCACCGCGGCTCAGGAGAGCGTCATGAGCAACGGCTTCCACGTCCAGGACCGCTTCGCGGACGGTGCGCAGTACATCGGCGGCAGGCTGCTCCCCGGCACGTCCGGCGACCACCACGACATCGTCAACCCCGCGACCGGCGAAAGCGTGCTCCGCTACGAGCTGGCCGGTGCCGACGACGTGGACGCGGCCGTCGCCGCGGCCCGCGCCGCCTTCCCCGGCTGGTCCGGGGCGACACCCGGCGAACGCTCCGACCTGATGCACCGCTTCGCCGCCGTCCTCGCCGAGCAGGCCGACGACTTCGCGTACGCCGAATCGCTCCAGTGCGGCAAGCCGGTCAAGCTCTCCACCGAGTTCGACGTCCCCGGCACCGTCGACAACGCGGCCTTCTTCGCGGGCGCGGCCCGCCACCTGGAGGGCAAGGCCGCCGCCGAGTACGACGGCGACCACACCTCCTACGTACGCCGCGAGGCGATCGGTGTCGTCGGCTCCATCGCCCCCTGGAACTACCCGCTCCAGATGGCCGCCTGGAAGATCCTCCCGGCCGTCGCCGCGGGCAACACCATCGTCCTCAAGCCCGCCGAGCTGACGCCGCTCACCTCGCTGATGTTCGCCCGGGCGGCCACCGAGGCCGGCATCCCCGACGGCGTCATCAACATCGTCACCGGCGCGGGCAAGGACGCCGGCGAACACCTCGTCGGCCACCCGGACGTGGTGATGACCTCCTTCACCGGCTCCACCGCCGTCGGCAAGCGGGTCGCGGAGATCGCCACCGCCACCGTCAAGCGCCTCCACCTGGAGCTGGGCGGCAAGGCCCCCTTCGTGGTCTTCGACGACGCCGACCTGGAGGCCGCCGTGCACGGCGCGGTCGCCGGCTCCCTCATCAACACCGGCCAGGACTGCACCGCCGCCACCCGCGCCTACGTCCAGCGCCCCCTCTACGACGCCTTCGTCCGGGACGTCGCCGCGCTCATGGAGACCGTCCGGCTCGGCGACCCCTTCGACGCCTCCACCGACCTCGGCCCGCTGATCAGCCACGCCCAGCGCGACCGGGTCGCCGCCTTCGTCGAGCGGGCCCGCGGCTACGCCCGGATCGTCACCGGCGGCGAGGCCCCCGGCGGCGACCTGGCGGCCGGCGCGTACTACCGGCCGACCCTCATCGCGGACGCCGCCCAGGACAGCGAGGTGGTCCAGGCGGAGATCTTCGGCCCGGTCCTGGTCGTGCTGCCCTTCGACACCGACGACGAGGGCATCGCGCTCGCCAACGACACCCCGTACGGACTGGCCGCCTCCGCCTGGACCCGCGACCTGTACCGCGCGAACCGCGCCACCCGCGAGATCCAGGCGGGCTGCGTGTGGGTGAACGACCACATCCCGATCCTTTCCGAGATGCCGCACGGCGGATACAAGGCCAGCGGCTTCGGCAAGGACATGTCGGCGTACTCCTTCGAGGAGTACACGCAGGTCAAGCACGTCATGTACGACAACACGGCGGTCGCCCGCAAGGACTGGCACCGCACGATCTTCGGGGACCGATAGCAGCTGCCGCACGATCGGGACCCGCCCACGGCGGCGGGCCCCGGCGGCCTCCCACCCGAAAGGGCAACAGCGTATGGAGAGTTACGAGACCGAGACCCTCTCGTCCGCGCAACTGGCGGCGATGAGGCGATCGTTGAGCAGCGGCCGGGGTGCGCTCACCCGCAGGTCGCTGCTGCGCGCCTCCGGCATGGGCGCGCTCGCGCTGGGCGGTGCGGCCACCCTCGGCGCGTGCGGCATCCCGCCCGCCGGACGCGCCGAGGGCAGCGCCGCCTCCGACGACCACTCGGCGAAGGAGAAGGTGGTGAACTTCTCCAACTGGACCGAGTACATGGACGTCTCCGAGGACGAGAAGAGCCGCCCCACCCTGGAGGCCTTCACCGAGCGCACCGGGATCAGGGTCAAGTACACCGAGGACATCAACGACAACGTCGAGTTCTTCGGGAAGATCAAACCGCAGCTCGCGGCCGGCCAGGACACCGGGCGCGACCTCATCTGCGTCACCGACTGGCTCGCCGCCCGCATCATCCGGCTCGGCTGGGCGCAGAAGCTCGACGCCTCGAACCTCCCGCACGCCTTCGCCAACGTCTCGGCCCAGTTCCGCACCCCCGACTGGGACCCCGGACGTGCCTACTCCTACCCCTGGACCGGCATCCCGGCCGTCATCGCCTACAACGCGAAGGCGACCGGCGGACGCAAGGTCGACTCCGTCACCCAGCTCCTCGACGACCCGAAGCTCAAGGGCCGCGTCTCCTTCCTCTCCGAGATGCGCGACACCGTCGGCATGACCCTGCTCGACCTGGGCAAGGATCCGGGGAAGTTCACCGACGCCGACTACGACGAGGCGATCGGCCGGCTCCAGAAGGCCGTCGACAAGAAGCAGATACGCCGCTTCACCGGCAACGACTACACCGCCGACCTGAGCAAGGGCGACATCGCCGCCTGCGTCGGCTGGGCCGGGGACATCATCCAGCTCCAGGCCGACAACCCGGACATCAAGTTCGCGATCCCGGCCGCCGGTTACATCACCTCCAGCGACAACCTCCTGGTCCCCGCCCGGGCCCGGCACAAGACCAACGCCGAGAAGCTCATCGACCACTACTTCGAGCCGCCGGTCGCCGCCCAGCTCGCCGCGTACATCAACTACGTCTGCCCGGTCGACGGCGTACGCGAAGAACTCGCGAAGATCGACCCGTCGATGGCCTCCAACACCCTCATCCTCCCCGACCGGGAGATGGCGGTGAAGTCCCGTTCCTTCCGCTCCCTGAGCTCGAAGGAAGAGACGGCGTACGAGGAGAAGTTCGCCAAGCTCATCGGCGCCTGACCCGGCCCCGGCGCGCCCCCGGCCGGGGCCGCCCCCTCCCCGTCACTCCCCCGAACACACTGGGACCGCGACCCATGACACAGCAGCAGACCACGGGCGGCGATGTCCGCCTCTCCGGGATCAGCAAGACCTACGGCTCCTTCACCGCCGTGCACCCGCTCGACCTGACCGTGCCCCGGGGCTCCTTCTTCGCCCTGCTCGGCGCGTCCGGCTGCGGCAAGACCACCACGCTGCGGATGATTGCCGGCCTGGAGGAGGCCACCACCGGCACGGTCTTCCTCGGGGACCGGGACATCACCGACCTGCCCCCGTACAAGCGCCCCGTCAACACCGTCTTCCAGAGCTACGCGCTCTTCCCGCACCTCGACATCACCGAGAACATCGCCTTCGGGCTGCGGCGGCGCGGCATCAAGTCGGTGAAGAAGCAGGTCGAGGACATGCTGGAGCTGGTCCAGCTCGGCGACTTCGCCCGCCGCAAGCCCCACCAGCTCTCCGGCGGCCAGCAGCAGCGCGTCGCCGTCGCCCGCGCGCTCATCAACCACCCGCAGGTCCTGCTGCTCGACGAACCCCTCGGCGCGCTCGACCTCAAGCTCCGCCGCCAGATGCAGCTGGAGCTCAAGCGCATCCAGACCGAGGTCGGCATCACCTTCGTGCACGTCACCCACGACCAGGAGGAGGCCATGACCATGGCCGACACCGTCGCGGTGATGAACGGCGGCCGCGTCGAGCAGCTCGGCGCCCCCGCCGACCTCTACGAGAACCCGCGCACCACCTTCGTCGCCAACTTCCTCGGCACCTCCAACCTCATCGAGGGCGAGATCGTCTCCACCGGCGAGCAGCTGACGGTGAGCGCCGGCGGCGGGAAGCTCACCCTGCCCCGCACGCGATGTTCGGCCCCCACCGCGAGCGGCGGCCGCCTCCTCCTCGGCATCAGGCCCGAGAAGATATCCCTGGCCCACGCGGACGACGCGGACACCCTCGCGGCCGGCCGCAACCGCGTCACCGGACGCATCACCGACTCCAGCTTCATCGGCGTCTCGACGCAGTACGTCGTCGAGAGCCCGGCCGGTACGGCCCTCCAGGTGTACGAGCAGAACATCGAACGCGACACGCGCCTGGTCCCCGGCGCCGAGGTCGTCCTGCACTGGAACCCGGACCACACCTTCGGGCTCGACGCCGCCCAGGACATCGACGCGGGCGCGACCAGCGTGGAGGACGGGGAATGAGCGCCACCGCGGCGCCGCCCGCGCCCCCCGCCGAACCGCAGGAGCCACGGGAGCCCGTGCTCCGCAAGCCCTCCACCCGCAAACGGCTCGTCCCCTACTGGCTGCTGCTCCCCGGCATCCTCTGGCTGCTCGTCTTCTTCGCCCTGCCGCTCGTCTACCAGGCGTCCACCTCCGTCCAGACCGGATCGCTGGAGCAGGGCTTCGAGGTCACCTGGCACTTCCAGACGTACGTGGACGCGCTGCGCGAGTACTGGCCGCAGTTCATCCGGTCCCTGCTGTACGCGGGCACCGCCACGCTCCTGTGCCTGCTCCTGGGCTACCCGCTCGCCTACCTCATCGCCTTCAAGGCGGGCCGCTGGCGCAACCTCGTCCTGGTGCTGGTCATCGCCCCGTTCTTCACCAGCTTCCTCATCCGCACCCTGGCGTGGAAGACGATCCTCGCCGACGGCGGCGCGGTCGTGGACGTGCTCGACACGCTGCACGTCCTGGACGTCACCAGCTGGCTCGGCTGGACCGAGCCCGGCCGGGTCCTGGCCACCCCGATGGCCGTCGTCTGCGGCCTCACGTACAACTTCCTGCCGTTCATGATCCTGCCGCTCTACACCTCGCTGGAGCGGATCGACGGCCGGCTGCACGAGGCGGCGGGCGACCTCTACGCCACCCCCGCCACCACCTTCCGCAAGGTGACCTTCCCGCTCTCCATGCCCGGCGTCGTCTCCGGCACCCTGCTGACCTTCATCCCGGCCAGCGGTGACTACGTCAACGCCGAACTGCTCGGCTCCACCGACACCAAGATGGTCGGCAGCGTCATCCAGAGCCAGTTCCTGCGGGTCCTGGACTACCCGACGGCCGCCGCGCTCTCGTTCATCCTCATGGCGATCGTCCTGCTGGCGGTCACCGTCTACATCCGCCGCTCCGGGACGGAGGACCTGGTCTGATGCCCGCACTGCGCTGGATACGCCGGAACCTGGTCGTCATCGCGGGTCTGCTGACCCTCGCGTACATGATCCTGCCGAACATCGTCGTGATGGTGTTCTCGCTCAACAAGCCCAAGGGGCGGTTCAACTACGCCTGGCAGGAGTTCTCCCTGGACGCCTGGAAGGACCCGTGCGGCGTCGCCGACCTGTGCGGCTCGCTCTCCCTCTCGCTCCGGATCGCCTTCTGGGCGACGCTCGGGGCGACCGCGCTCGGCACGATGATCGCCTTCGCCCTGGTCCGCTACCGCTTCCGGGCGCGCGGCGCGATCAACTCGCTGATCTTCCTGCCGATGGCGATGCCCGAGGTCGTCATGGCCGCTTCCCTGCTCACCCTCTTCCTGAACATGGGCGCCCCGCTCGGCTTCTGGACCGTGCTGATCGCGCACATCATGTTCTGCCTCAGCTTCGTGGTGACCGCCGTCAAGGCGCGCGTGATGTCGATGGACCCGCGACTGGAGGAAGCCGCCCGCGACCTGTACGCGGGCCCCGTGCAGACCTTCGTACGGGTGACCCTCCCCATCGCCGCCCCCGGCATCGCGGCGGGAGCGCTGCTCGCTTTCGCGCTCTCGTTCGACGATTTCATCATCACGAATTTCAACGCGGGCTCCACCGTCACGTTCCCCATGTTCGTCTGGGGCTCGGCACAGCGCGGCACGCCCGTGCAGATCAATGTCATCGGCACCGCGATGTTCGTCCTTGCGGTACTGATGGTGCTCATCGGCCAGCTCATCACGAGTCGTCGTAAGAGCACCGCACGAAACTGAAATTCCCGAAGGAGTTGGAAACCATGGCCCCAGCTGCCATGCGTACCGCTGCATCATCCCTTTCCGGCGCCAAGCCGGTCCCGTACTGGCTCGACGATCCGGACAAGCCCGACGCGCTCCCCGCCCTCACCGGCGACGAGCGCACCGACCTGCTGGTCGTCGGCGGCGGCTACAGCGGCCTGTGGACCGCGCTCATCGCCAAGGAGCGCGACCCGGACCGGGACGTCGTCCTCATCGAGGGGCACGAGGTGGGCTGGGCCGCCTCGGGCCGCAACGGCGGCTTCTGCGCCGCGTCCCTCACCCACGGGCTGGCCAACGGTGTGGAGCGGTGGCCCGGGGAGATCGGGAAGCTGGAGGAGCTGGGGGAGCGGAACCTCGACGCCATCGAGGCCGCCGTCGCCCGTTACGGCATCGACTGCGAGTTCGAACGCACCGGCGAGATCGACGTCGCCACCGAGCCCCACCAGCTCCAGGAGCTGCGGGAATGGCACGAGAAGATCGTGAGCCTCGGCATCACGGGCGTGGACTTCCTGGACCGCGACGCCCTGCGTGCCGAGGTCGACTCGCCGACCTTCCTCGGCGGCCTCTGGGACCGTCGCGGGGTCGCGCTGCTGCACCCGGCGAAGCTCGCCTGGGGTCTGAAGCGGGCCTGCCGGGAACTGGGCGTACGGATCTACGAGCACACCCGCGGCCTGGACCTCGTCCGCTCCGGCGCCGGGATGGCGGTCCGCACCCCGTACGGCCGGGTCTTCGCCCGGCGCGTCGCGCTCGGCACCAACATCTTCCCCTCGCTGGTGAAGCGCGTGAGGCCGTACACCGTGCCGGTCTACGACTACGCGCTGATGACCGAACCGCTCACCCCGCAGCAGCGGGAATCCATCGGCTGGAAGGGGCGCCAGGGACTCGGTGACAGTGCCAATCAATTCCATTACTTCCGGCTCTCCGCGGACCACCGGATCCTGTGGGGCGGATACGACGCGATCTATCCGTACGGGGGAAAGCTGAACGCCGATCTCGATCAGCGCCCCGAGACGTTCCTGAAACTCGCGGAACAGTTCTTCACGTGTTTTCCGCAGCTTTCCGGAGTGCGTTTCTCGCACGCCTGGGGAGGAGCGATCGACACCTGTTCGCGCTTCACCGCGTTCTTCGGCACGGCGCACCGGGGGCGGGTCGCCTACGCCGCCGGATTCACCGGTCTCGGCGTCGGTTCCACCCGGTTCGGGGCCGAGGTGATGCTCGATCTGCTCTCCGGCGAGGAGACCGAGCGGACCCGGCTGGAGATGGTCCGCTCCAAGCCGATGCCGTTCCCGCCGGAACCGTTCGCCTGGGCCGGCATCGAGATGACCCGGCGGTCCCTCGCCCGCGCCGACGACAACGGCGGGCGCCGCGACCTGTGGCTGAGGGCCATGGACAAGCTGGGCCTCGGTTTCGACAGCTGACCCGTCCCCACCTCGACCGAGCACTGTGACCTACATCACGTTCATGCGTAGCCCCGATCCGCGTCATAGCCGACCCCGAGCCCTCTCTCGTACGTAGACGCACCGGCGGAACCCCGCCGGTGCCCGCGTTCACGGGAGGCAGGCCATGGCAGGGCCGGAAACGAAAGCCGCGGTCGCGTGGCTCGCATCGGTGGCACCGGACCCCGGCGCCTGCCGGTGGGAATGGGAGCGCAATCCGCACGGGACCGTGCTCCTTCCCGCCGGCAGGCGCTGGGACGTCCTGATCCTGCCGGGGGAGTTGGGCTGTCCGACGCTCGATGTCCTCACCCGCCTCGTCGACCGCCCCGGCCCGGTGCTCGCCGACTCCGGAGGCGGGCGCATGGGTTTCTTCGTCCCGCCGGGCACCGCCTCCCGCTGGATCGGCGGCGGCGTCCGGGGCTGCGGCCGGGGTTCCTGGATCGTCGTCCCGTATCCGGGCCGGGCCACCGGAGGTGTGCGCTGGCTGATCCGGCCGGACGGTTCGGGGACGCTCACCGACGCGGCACTCCTCGAACGCGCGATGCACGAGGCGGCGGGCGCCGCCGCCCAGGCCGCCCGTGAGTGGCGGCCGGAGAGCTGAGCCGGCTGCCAGAGGTCTTGACAACCTCATTGGTCTGGACCATGTTGTGCGCACGCCACACCCCGAAATTCCCCCCGCGCGGAGGCTGTTGTGGAACGCACCGGACCAACCGTGAGATTTTCCGGACTCCTGGCCGCCTGCTCGGCCGGCCTGATCGCCGCCGGCGCCCTGGTCGCCACGGCCCCGGCGGCCGGCGCCGCCGACACCGACCTGGCACGCAACGGCGGCTTCGAGGCGGGCCTGGACGGCTGGACCTGCGCCAACTCCAGCGGGACTGCGGTCACCACACCCAAGCGCACCGGAGCTTCCGCACTCCAGGCCACCCCGGCCGGCAACGACCACGCCAAGTGCTCCCAGAGCGTCACCGTGAAGCCCAACTCCACGTACACGCTGAGCGCCTGGGTCCAGGGCGGCTACGTCTACCTCGGCGCGTCCGGCACCGGCACCACCGACGTCTCCACCTGGACCCAGTCGCCGGGCGCGTGGAAACAGCTCACCACCACGTTCAGGACCGGCCCGTCCACCACCTCCGTGAGCGTGTACACCCACGGCTGGTACGGCACCCCCGCGTACTACGCCGACGACCTCACCCTCGTCGGCCCCGGCGGCGACCCCGTGGTGGTCCCGGCCGTCCCCGCCGGCCTCAAGCAGACCGCGACCACGTCCACCTCCGTCGCCCTCTCCTGGAACGCGGTCTCCGGCGCGAGCGGCTACCACGTCTACCGCGGCGGTACGAAGGTCGCCTCGGTCACCGGGCCCTCCGCCACCGTGACGGGCCTGACGCCCTCCACCGCGTACAGCTTCCAGGTCACCGCCGCCAACGCGGCCGGCGAGTCCGCGAAGTCGGCGGCGCTCAGCGTGACCACCGGCGCGGGCGGCGGAGGCGGCGGGGCCGAGCTCCCGGCCCGCGCGCTCGTGGGCTACCTGCACGCCAGCTTCGCCAACGGCTCCGGCTACACGCGGATGGCGGACGTGCCCGACTCCTGGGACGTCATCAACCTCGCCTTCGGCGAACCCACTTCCGTCACCTCCGGCGACATCCGCTTCTCACTCTGCCCGGCCGCCGAGTGCCCGAACGTGGAGTCCGAGGCCGAGTTCAAGGCCGCGATCAAGGCCAAGCAGGCCGCGGGCAAGAAGGTGCTGATCTCGATCGGCGGCCAGAACGGCCAGGTCCAGCTCAACTCCACCGCCGCCCGCGACGCCTTCGTCGCCTCGGTATCGAAGATCATCGACACCTACGGGCTCGACGGCCTCGACATCGACTTCGAGGGCCACTCCCTCTCGCTGAACACCGGCGACACCGACTTCCGCAACCCGACCTCGCCGGTGATCGTCAACCTGATCTCCGCGCTGAAGACACTCAAGGCGAAGTACGGCTCCGACTTCGTCCTCACGATGGCGCCGGAGACCTTCTTCGTCCAGCTCGGCTACCAGTTCTACGGCTCGGGCCCCTGGGGCGGCCAGGATCCGCGCGCCGGGGCGTATCTGCCGGTCATCCACGCGCTGCGCGACGACCTGACCCTGCTGCACGTACAGGACTACAACTCGGGTCCGATCATGGGGCTGGACAACCAGTACCACACCATGGGCGGCGCGGACTTCCACATAGCGATGACCGACATGCTGCTGGCGGGCTTCCCGGTGGCGGGCGACACCACCAAGGTCTTCCCCGGCCTGCGCCCCGGCCAGGTCGCCATCGGCCTGCCGGCCTCCCCCCAGGCGGGCAACGGCCACACCGCTCCGGCCGAGGTCGACAAGGCGCTCGACTGCCTGATCAAGAAGACGAATTGCGGTTCCTACCGGACTCACGGGACCTGGTCGGACCTGCGCGGCCTGATGACCTGGTCCATCAACTGGGACCGCTTCAACAACGGGGAGTTCAGCCGGAACTTCGACGCCTACTTCGGCAACTGACCCACCCCAGGGGCGCCAGCACCAACGGCCCCAGGCACCAACTGGCCAGCACGTCCAGCGGCCAGTGGTAGCCGTGCAGCACCAGACCGATGCCCGTCGCCGTGGTCAGCAGGATCGCGGCGACGGGCATCATCCACGTCCGGGGCCAGGAGGCGTCGCGCAGCCACGCCGGGCGGGGGAGGGCCAGCAGCACCAGGGCCGAAGCCCCGTACGCCACCGCCGCCGTCGCCGTATGACCGGACGGGTAGTAGTTCACCGCCTCGGTCAGCGGCCCCTGCCGGGCGGTCGCCACCTTCAGCGGGATCACCAGCGCGGGCACCGCCGCCATGGTCAGGGCCGCGCAGACGGCGAGGCCGAGGGCGCGGCGCCACAGGGCGTACCCGAGCACACAGGCCAGCACGGGGAGCGCCACCGGCATCCCGCCGAGGTCGGAGAGGAGCTGGGTCAGGGCGGCGGGCCCGTGCTCGAACAGCCTCGCGCCCACACGTTCGTCCAGCCGCAGGAGCGGGCCCCCGACGGCGACCTGCCAGGTGATCAGCGCGAAGAGGACGGCGAGCAGGCCGAGGACGCCGGAAACGAGAGGGGCCGGCCACCCGGGAACAGGGGGGGTTGTTCCGGGATGGCCGGCGGGATCGGTTCGCCGCGCGCCCCGGGGGGTGTGGGGCGGGCGGCCGTCCGATCGGTGAGGAGTCCCGGAGCCGTCGGCTCCGGCATGCGCGAACGCATGCTCCGGGCGGTGCCGGGGAAGCCCCGTCCCGGAGTCGGCCGAGGTCTCCCCCGGCCGAGGTGTTTCTCTCATCTGCAGAAACCGTACGGCAGTGAGCAAGCGGCCGACAGTCGCCACCGCGACCCGCCATCGCCCCCGCACACGTTCTTCACAGGGCTCACCCGGACGGCGGGCGGAAGCGGCGGAAGACCGCTCCGCCCGCCCATCGTTCGACAGAATTGTCGACCGTGTGTGCGGGTGATCAGAGCTGGCCGAACGCCTGCTCGATCAGGTCCAGGCCCTCGTTCAGCAGGTCCTCGCCGATCACCAGCGGCGGCAGGAAACGCAGGACGTTGCCGTACGTGCCGCAGGTCAGGACGAGCAGCCCCTCGGCGTGGCAGGCCTTCGCGAGCGCGCCCGCCGCCTCCGGGTTCGGGTCCTTCGTGCCGGACTTCACCAACTCGATCGCGATCATCGCGCCGCGCCCGCGGATGTCGCCGATGATGTCGCCGTTGGGCAGCTTGGCCCGCATCTCGGCGAGGCGGCCCTTCATGACCTCCTCGATCCGCCTGGCCTTCGCGTTCAGGTCCAGCTCACGCATCGTCTCGATGGCCCCGAGGGCGCCGGCGCAGGCGACCGGGTTGCCGCCGTAGGTGCCGCCCAGGCCGCCCGCGTGCGCGGCGTCCATGATCTCGGCGCGGCCGGTGACGGCGGAGAGCGGCAGACCGCCCGCGATGCCCTTGGCGGTGGTGATCAGGTCCGGGACGATGCCCTCGTCCTCGCAGGCGAACCACTGGCCGGTACGGCAGAAGCCGGACTGGATCTCGTCCGCGACGAACACGATGCCGTGGTCCTTGGCGAACTGCGCGATCGCCGGGAGGAAGCCCTTGGCGGGCTCGATGAAGCCGCCCTCGCCGAGCAGCGGCTCGATGACGATCGCGGCGACGTTCTCCGCCCCGATCTGCTTGGTGATCTCGTCGATGGCCTGCGCGGACGCCTCGGCCCCGGCGTTCTCGGCACCGGTCGGCCAGCGGTAGCCGTAGGCGACCGGGACGCGGTACACCTCGGGCGCGAACGGACCGAAGCCCTGCTTGTACGGCATGTTCTTCGCCGTCATGCCCATGGTGAGGTTGGTGCGGCCGTGGTAGCCGTGGTCGAAGACGACGACGGCGGTGCGCCCGGTGTAGGCGCGGGCGATCTTCACGGCGTTCTCGACGGCCTCGGCACCCGAGTTGAACAGCGCGGACTTCTTCGCGTGGTCGCCCGGTGTCAGCTCCGCGAGCTGCTCGCAGACCTCGACGTACCCCTCGTACGGCGTGACCATGAAACAGGTGTGGGTGAAGTCCGCGAGCTGCGCGGAGGCCCGCCGCACGACGGCCTCGGCGGACGCGCCCACCGAGGTCACGGCGATCCCGGACCCGAAGTCGATCAGGCGGTTGCCGTCCACGTCCTCGATGATCCCGCCGCCCGCACGGGCGGTGAACACCGGCAGCGTGGAGCCCACACCTGCGGCGACGGCCGCCGTACGACGAGCCTGCAGCTCGACGGACTTCGGTCCGGGGATGGCGGTGACGACGCGGCGCTCCTGCGGGATTGCGGTCATGAGGGGCTCCTGGGGGTGTTTCGGACGCTGTTCTTTCTGCAGGCTAGGGGCGGGGGAGGGGTGCGGGCATGCTCCGATCGGGAGTGGTGGGGGCGTGTCCTTGTCCTTGGCGGACAGGTGGCCTAGGCGGTGGACTTCCGGGGTGACACGAGTCGGCGCACCGCCCGGCGGGTCATCATTCCGGCGCTTCGCCGAACTGCCCGTGCGCGCGCACTAGATTGACCGGGGCAGCGATACGGACCGGCAGGTCAGGGGGCAGTGGTTCATGGACGACGGAACACGGGGCGTACGGGGATCGAACGCGGACAAGGTCCCCGGACCTGCCGTTCCGCCACCGCCCACGACCCGGCCGCGGGTACCTCCGCCCACCGCCGCGCACGAGGCGCCCCGCCACCGGGACGCACCGGCCGAAGACCGGCCGACCCGGACCACGACCCCCTCGCCGGCCGGGCAGCCGCTCGGCGGCGCCCCGGTCGACGCCTGGCTGCGCACACCCCGTCCCGCCCAGGAGCCCGGCGTCTGGCGGTACGGGTACACCCCGCCCCCACCCGAGGAATCCGAGGCCGTCTCGGACCGGTCGCTGCTGGTCGGCGCGCTGATCTCGCTGCTCTCGGCTCTGCTGCTGTGGTCCCTGTGGCGCAACGGCTACCTTCCCTACCGGCTCGTTCCCCTCAAGCTCTTCACTCCGGGGGAGTGGTGGAATCCAGGCACCTCCGGCGGCCCCCGCACCATCGAGGGCAGTGACGCGCTCACCGTGTACGAGGCGATCCTCTTCGGCCTGCTGGCCTACGGGTGCGGCCGGATCGGCAACTTCTCCGAGCTGTTCCGACGCCATGTCGCCGAGCGCGGGCAGCCCTTCCTCGCCCTCGCCGCTGCCGCCGCCGCGGGGCTGACCCAGCTGCTCGTCTGGAAGGAGACGATTCCGGTCGTCCGCCCGATCCTCGTCCTCGTCGCCTCCGTCGCGGGCGGCGAGATCTACCAGAGCCAGACCGTCGTCAATGTGGTCTACGCCCTGATCGCCGCCCTCGTCCTCTGGCCCTTCGCCCGGCTCGGCCGCTGGCGCGAACTGATCGCCGCCCGTAGCCGGGGCGGCTCCCCGCCGCCTGCCGCCACCGCGACCCCCGCCACCGCGGCCTTCGCCGACCAGTGGCCCGAGCTGCGCGCCGCGGGCTGGAGCGACGCTGCCGACACGCTCACCGCCGAGGTCCGCACCGGACGCATGAACGACGTGGACGTGGCCCGGCTGCGCCACGCGTGGACGCTCGCCGCCCAGCGGCCCGACCGGCTCGCCCCCCTCGCGGAGGCCGTACTGCGCACCGGCGGTGCCGCCGCCCCGCACCCCTCCGGCCGCCGCGACCTCTCCCGCCGCACCGCCCGCCACGACGTGCTCACCGGCCAGGTCAGGATCGGCCGGTGCGCCGACGACCCGCACAACCCCTACGTCCGCCGGGGCACGGGCCTCGCGCTGGATCCCGCCCTGCTCGGTACCTCCCTTCTCGCGGTCGGGCCGCCCGGAGCAGGGAAGTCGGCCCGGCTGATCCGCCCCGTCGTCGAGGCCCTCACGCTGAGGGCGCTGGCCGGACAGGCGGCGGTCCTCGCCGTCGGCGGTGCGGGCACCCCGCTCGGCCCGGACGATGCCTTCGACGTCGTCGTCCGCGTCGGCCACCCGGGCTCGGCCCACGACATCGACCTGTACGGCGGCACCACCGACCCCGACGAGGCGGCGGCCGTCCTCGCCGAAGGGCTCGTCGGCGACGTGGGCAGCCTCGACAGCCGCCGCGCCGCCACGGTCCTGGCCCAGTTGCTCGGCCCGTACCGCGCCGCCCACGGCTACTTCCCCTCCGTGCCCGAACTACGCGAACTCCTCGACGGCACCCCGGCCGCGCTCACCGGCCTCCGCGCCACCCTCGAAGCCGGCGGCCATCAGGCGATGCTCCGCGAGCTGGACGCGCGGGCCCGGCAGGCGGGCGGCCCCGGCGACCCCGCACCCGTCCTCGCCGACCGGGTCGCCCTGCTCGACCGGCCCGCGTTCGCCGACTTCTTCGCCACCGGCCCGGACGCCCGCCCCTTCGCACTGCGGGCCCTCGGCCAGTACCCGCTGAGGGTCCGCGTGGACCTGCCGGAGCGCGGCCACGCGGAGGCGTCCCGGCTGCTCACCCGGCTGCTCCTCGCCCAGTTCACCGCGATCACCGCCGCCCGCGCCGACACCACGCTCTTCGCCTGCCTCGTCCTGGACGACGCCACCCATGCGGTGACCGCCGAGACCGTCCGGGGCATCCGCCGTCTGCGCTCGGTCAACGCGGGGGCCGTTCTCGCCCTCCGTACCGTCGACGACGTCCCGGAGAACCTGCACACCCCGCTGCTCGGCGCGGTCGGCTGCACGGCGGCCTTCTCCGGCATCACCACCTGGGACGGCAAGCGTTTCGCCGAAGCCTGGGGCAAGGAGTGGGTCGAGACCCGCGAGGTCGCCCAGCACACCGTCTTCGCCGACCAGCCGTTCACCCGCGCCCTGCACGCCCTGCGCAAGCTCGTCACCGGGAAGGCCGTGACCACGGACGCGGTGACCGTGCGGCAGGTGGAGAAGGAGCGGTGGTCGGCGTCCGAACTCGCCTACGCGGTCCCGGCGGGGCATGCCGTCATCCGGGTGGCCACCGTCCACGGCGAACACGCCCCCCCGCTCCTCGTCCACCTCGACGGCTGAGCGGCGGCGTACCGGAGGGCGGCGGGGCGGTCCGCCGGGCGCGGTTTCCGGCACTCTGCCGCCCTGGCAGAATCGGAGGCGGCCGTTCATACGCGACGGCGAAATCCGGTGTCACCGATCCGCTCGCCCGGATCACCCGCCCGCGACCGGCCGGTGATCCGGGCGGCCGGATCGCGGCGCTCCCGTCCCCGACCCCGAGGGTTCCCCGCCCATGCCCCCCACGCTCGCCTCGCTCGTCCAGCACCCGGCACTCAAGCTCGTCGTGCGGGCGGGTGCTGACCGGCTCGGTACGCCCGTGCGGTGGGCCCATGCCAGTGAGCTGGCCGACCCCGTCCCGTACATGGACGGCGGCGAACTCCTCCTGGTGACCGCCACCAACCTTGACGCCGAGGACGCCGAGGCCATGCGGCGCTACGTGCGGCGGCTGGACGCGGCCGGGGTCGCCGGAGTCGGGTTCGCGGTCGGCGTGAACTACGAGGACGTCCCGGCCGCTCTCGTGGAGGCCGCCGAGGAGGCCGGGCTGCCGCTCCTCGAAGTGCCGCGCCGCACCCCCTTCCTCGCCATCAGCAAGGCCGTCTCCGCCGCCATCGCCGCCGACCAGTACCGTGCGGTCACCGCCGGCTTCGAGGCCCAGCGCGAGTTGACAAAGGCCGCGCTCGCCGGGGACGGGCCCGCCGGTCTGCTCGCCCGGCTCGCCGCCCACGTCGACGGCTGGGCCGCCCTGTACGACGCCTCCGGCGCGGTCCTCGCCGCCGCCCCCGAGTGGGCCGCCCGCCGTGCCGCCCGCCTCACCCCCGACGTCGAACGCCTCCGGGACCGCCCCGCCCCCGCCAGCGTAGTCGTCGGCGGCAGCGACGACCGGGTCGAGCTCCAGTCGCTCGGCACCGGCAGACGGGCCCGCGGCGCGCTGGCCGTCGGCACCGGAGCCGCGCTGGGCACCGCCGAGCGGTACGCCGTGAACTCCGCCGTGGCCCTCCTCACCCTGACCACCGCCCGCTCCCGCGCCCTCCACGGCGCGGAACAGCGCCTGGGCGCCGCCGTCCTGCGCATGTTGCTCGCCGGACAGTCCGACCATGCCCGCGCCGTCGCCGGAGACCTCTACGGCGACCTGCTCGACACCCCGTTCCGGCTGCTCATCGCCGAGGCCGCCGCGCCCGCCGGGGCCGAGGCGCTCACCGAGACGATGGAGGCCGCCGCCGCCCGCACCGGCGAGGCGCTGCTCCTGGTCCCGGAGGCCGAGCGCGTCCTCGTGCTGGCGGCCGACGGCGGCGCCGCCGTCGCCGCGTGCGCCGCCTACGCCGCGGCCCAGGACGAGCGCGGCCCGCGCGAGGGCGGCGCCGACGACAGCGACGTCGTCGTGGGGCTCTCCGCGCCCTCGGGACCGATCGCCGTCTCCGCCGCGTACAAACAGGCCGAACAGGCCCTGTCCGTCGCGCGCCGCCGGGGCAGGGCGCTGGTCGAGCACGAGGAGCTGGCGACCGGCTCGGTGCTGCCGCTGCTCGCCGACGACGCGGTACGCGCCTTCGCCGACGGCATGCTCCGCGCGCTGTACGAGCACGACGCCAAGGGCCGCGGCGACCTCGTGGCCTCCCTGCGTGCCTGGCTCTCCCGTCACGGCCAGTGGGACGCCGCGGCCGCCGACCTCGGGGTGCACCGGCACACCCTGCGCTACCGGATGCGCCGGGTGGAGGAGATCCTGGGCCGCTCGCTGGACGACCCGGACGTCCGCATGGAGCTGTGGCTCGCCCTCAAGGCGACCGACGCGGCGGCCCCCGCCGAGGGGTGAACGGCCGATCCGGCATCGTATTGCATCGTTCGGTACAAAACCCTAGAGTGCTGTCATGGCCCGACCGCGACAGTTCGACGAGGAACGGGCCCTGGACGCCGCGATGCGCACCTTCTGGGAGTACGGCTACGAGGCCGCCTCCACCCGGGACCTGTGCGACGCGACGGGGCTGGGGCGCAGCAGCATCTACAACACCTTCCGGAGCAAGCGCGAGCTGTTCGCGCGCTCGCTCACGCGCTACCTGGACGCCATGGCGGACGCCCAGGACGCCGTACTCGACGACACGTCGCGCCCGCCGGGCGAGCGGGTGCGCGCCCTGCTCGACAAGATCGTGGCCGACGAGTTCGACCACCGCCCCGACGGTCGCAGTCTCGGGTGCCTGGGGGTCAACTCCACGGTCGAGCTGGCGGCCCGTGAACCGGAGGTCGCCCGGCTCCTGGACCGGGACGCCGCCCGCCGGCTGCGGAGCCTGTCCGCCGTCGTCGCCGCCGGACTGCGCGACGGCTCCATCGTCTCCGCGCGGGGTCCCGACGCTCTGGCCCGGTACCTCAACGCCGTCATCGGCGGTATGCGGATCGCCGCCCAGGGCGGGGCCGACCGGGCCGCCGTCCAGTCCGTGGCCGACACCGCGCTGGATGCCCTGACCCGCTGAGCGCCGCTCCGGCCGCACGGCCTGCCCGCCCGCCCTGCCGGAGCCGGGCGGGTGCCGCCATGCCCACGTTTTGAACTGATCAATACAAAACAATGTTTCCAAGGGGGAACCCACCGTGCCACGTGCTGTCCATGTACTGGCCTTCGGCATCTTCGCCATGGTCACCAGCGAATTCGTCGTCGCCGGACTGATGCCGCAGATGGCCGAGGGGCTGAACGTCACCGTTCCGCGGATCGGCTACCTGATCACCGTCTTCGCCCTCTCCATGGCGTTCGGCGGCCCGCTGCTCTCCGTCGCCCTGCTGCGGCTGCCGCCCAGGACCGCGCTCATGGTCCTCTTCCCGCTCTTCCTGGCCGGCAACGTGCTCGCCGCCACCGCGTCCGGCTACCCGGTCATGGTGGTCGCGCGGGTGATCACCGGAGTCGCCTCGCAGGCGTTCTTCGGCGTCGCGATCTCGCTCGGCTCCCAGCTCACCCGCCCCGAACAGCGCGGCCGGGCCATGGCGGTCATCCTCAACGGCCTGATGCTCGGCACCCTGCTCGGACTCCCGCTGGCCACCCTGACCGGTGAGCGGTACGGCTGGCGGGCCGCGTTCTGGGCCATCTCCGCACTGACGGTCGCCGCCGCACTGTGCACCGCCGTCGGCGTGCGCCGGACGGGCCGGCCGGAGGGCAGTGGCACCTTCCGCTCCGAGCTGACGGCCTTCCGCGTTCCCCGGCTCTGGCTCACCCTGCTGACCAGCACCATGGTCATCGGCGCGACCTTCTCCGCCTTCAGCTACCTCAACCCGATCCTCACCGAGGTCACCGGCTTCTCCCCGGGCACCGTCCCGCTGCTGCTCCTCGCGTACGGCGCCGCCACGGTCGTCGGCAACACCGTGGTCGGCCGGCTCGCCGACCGGCACACCCTTCCCGTCCTGCTCGGCGGCCTGTCCCTGAACGCGGTGTTCCTCGCCGGGTTCGCCCTGCTGGCCGGGGTGGAGGCCGGGGCGGTGCTCTGCATGCTGGGCGTCGGCCTGGTCGGGGTCACCATGAACCCGGCCCTGGTCACCCGGGTGCAGCGGACCGGCAACGCCCGGCCGCTCGTCAACACGGTGCACAGCTCCTTCATCACCCTCGGCGTGGTGCTCGGCTCCGCGCTGGGCGGCCTGGGCCTCGACCGGTTCGGCCCCAGGGCCCCGCTCTGGCTGGGCGTGGCCCTCGCGGTGGCCGGCCTGCTCACCCTCGTACCGGATCTGCTCCGGCGCGGGAAGCCGCGCGGGGCGGTCGGGCCGGACGGCCGTTCCGCCGAGGGCAGCCTCTCCGTCGAGGAAGACTTCGCCGCCGGTGAAGGACCGTCCGCCGGTGAGGGCCCTTCCGCCAATTCGGAGCAGCGGGTCACCGCTCCGCTCCACGCCGGACAAACCCCTTGACGGCCTTCCCGTCCTACCGTGGGACGACAGCGGACCCCCTCCGGGCACCCGCCACCTCCGTCACGACCTCCGAAGGGCCGGAACCTCCATGACTTCGCCCCACGCCTTCTGGGTGGCCGGCCGCCGGGCCACCGGTGCCGACAGCTTCGACGTCACCAACCCGTACGACGGACGTCTTGTCGGCACCGTCAGCGTGCCGACCGATGCCCAGGTCGAGGAGGCCGTCGCCGCCGCCCACGCCGTACGCGACGAGTTCGCCGCCACCCCGGCGCACGTCCGGGCCGCCGCGCTCGACCACGTCGTACGGCGGCTCGGGGAGCGCACCGAGGAGATCGCCCAACTGATCTCGGCGGAGAACGGCAAGCCGATCAAGTGGGCCCGCGGCGAGGTCGGCCGGGCCGTGTCCGTGTTCCGGTTCGCCGCCGAGGAGGCCCGCCGCTTCAACGGCGGCGAGGCCCAGCGGCTCGACACCGACCTCGGCGGCACCGGCCGTCTCGGGCTGACCCGGCGCTTCCCGCGCGGGGCCGTCCTCGGCATCGCGCCCTTCAACTTCCCGCTGAACCTCAGCGCCCACAAGGTCGCCCCGGCCATCGCCGTCGGCGCCCCGATCATCCTCAAGCCCGCCCCGGCGACCCCCATCTCGTCCCTCATCCTGGGCGAGCTGCTGGCCGAGACCGACCTCCCGGCCGGCTCCTGGTCCGTCCTGACGGTCCCGAACGACAAGATGCCCGCGCTGGTCCAGGACGAGCGGCTGCCGGTCATCTCCTTCACCGGCTCGGGCCCCGTCGGCTACGCGATCATGGAATCGGTGCCCCGCAAGCACTGCACCCTGGAGCTGGGCGGCAACGGCGCGGCGGTCGTGCTCGGCGACTACGCCTCCGACGAGGACCTCGACTGGGCGGCCACCCGGATCGCCACCTTCTCCAACTACCAGGGCGGCCAGTCCTGCATCTCGGTGCAGCGCGTCATCGCCGACGCCTCGGTCTACGACCGGCTCGTCCCGAAGATCGTCGCCGCCGTCGAGGCCCTGGTCACCGGCGACCCGGCCGACGCCGCCACCGACGTCGGCCCGCTGGTCAGCGAGGACGCGGCCAAGCGCGTCGAGTCCTGGGTCGACGAGGCCGTGAGGGGCGGCGCGGAGCTGCTCACCGGCGGCGAGCGGGACGGGGCCACCTACGCTCCGACGGTCCTGGCGGACCTCCCCGACGACGTGAAGCTCTCCTGCGAGGAGGTCTTCGGACCGGTCATGTCCCTCCGGAAGGTCGACGGCGAGGCCGAGGCGTTCGCCGCCGTCAACTCCTCCAAGTACGGCCTCCAGGCGGGCGTGTTCACCCATGACCTGCAGACCGCCTTCCGCGCCCACCGCGCGCTGGAGGTCGGCGGCGTGATCATCGGCGACGTCCCGTCGTACCGCGCCGACCAGATGCCGTACGGCGGCGCCAAGCAGTCCGGCGTCGGCCGCGAGGGCGTGCGCTACGCCATGGACGACTACACCTACGAGCGCGTCCTGGTCCTCACCGGCCTCGCGCTGTAGCACCCCGGACGCCCCCGCCCGCGCCCCCGCCCGGACAGCGGGTGCGGGAGGGGCGCGAAAGACGGACGGCCCGAACCCGCTGTGCGGGGGTTCGGGCCGTCCGCGTATCCGAGCGCGGACCCTTGTGCGGGTGCCGAACCGCGCGTACACGGGTTACATACGGACCAGGAGCAGCCCACCAGCAGCAGCGACGAGAAGTCCGTGCGCCCGGGCGTCCCTCCGCCCCGGCGGCGCGCGGCGAGGCGAGGTCCCCCATGTCCGCACCCCACAACACGCCTCAGGTCCCCAAGGCGCCCAAGGTCACCGAGCGCGAAGCGCGCCGCGTCGCCGAGGCCGCGCGCGAGCAGGACTGGCGCAAGCCCAGCTTCGCCAAGGAGCTGTTCCTCGGGCGGTTCCGGCTCGACCTGATCCACCCGCACCCCCTGCCGCCGCCCGACGACATCCGGCGCGGCGAGGAGTTCCTGGCCAGGCTGCGCGCCTTCTGCGAGACGCACGTCGACGGCGCGCGGATCGAGCGCGAGGCGCGGATCCCCGACGAGGTGATCGACGGGCTCAAGCGGCTCGGCGCGCTCGGGATGAAGATCGAGACCAGGTACGGCGGCCTCGGCCTCACCCAGGTGTACTACAACAAGGCGCTCGCCCTGGCCGGCTCCGCCAGCCCCGCGATCGGCGCGCTGCTCTCCGCGCATCAGTCGATCGGCGTACCGCAGCCCCTGAAGATCTTCGGCACCCGTGAGCAGAAGGACGTCTACCTGCCCCGGCTGGCCACCACCGACATCTCCGCCTTCCTGCTGACCGAACCGGACGTCGGCTCCGACCCGGCCCGCCTCGCCACCACCGCGATGCCCGACGGGCCGGACTACGTCCTGGACGGGGTGAAGCTCTGGACCACCAACGGCGTCGTCGCCGACCTCCTGGTCGTCATGGCCCGCGTCCCCGCCTCGGAGGGCCACCCCGGCGGGATCACCGCGTTCGTCGTCGAGGCCGACGCCCCCGGCGTCACCGTGGAGCACCGCAACGCCTTCATGGGGCTGCGCGGCATCGAGAACGGCGTCACCCGCTTCCACGGCGTCCGGGTGTCCGCCGCCTGCCGGATCGGGCCCGAGGGTGCCGGGCTCAAGATCGCCCTGACCACCCTCAACACCGGCCGCCTCTCGCTGCCCGCGATGTGCGTGGGCGTCGGCAAGTGGTCGCTGAAGATCGCCCGCGAATGGTCCGGCGTACGCGAGCAGTGGGGCAGACCCGTCGCGCGGCACGAGGCGGTCGGCTCGAAGATCTCGTTCATCGCGGCCACCACGTTCGCCCTGGAGGCCGTCGTCGACCTCTCCTCGCAGATGGCGGACGAGGACCGCAACGACATCCGCATCGAGGCCGCCCTCGCCAAGCTGTACGGCTCCGAGATGGGCTGGCTCATCGCCGACGAACTGGTCCAGATCCGCGGCGGCCGGGGCTTCGAGACCGCCGATTCGCTGGCCGCCCGCGGCGAACGCGCCGTCCCCGCCGAGCAGATGCTCCGCGACATGCGGATCAACCGGATCTTCGAGGGCTCCACCGAGATGATGCACCTGCTGATCGCCCGCGAGGCCGTGGACGCCCACCTGAAGGTCGCCGGCGACCTCATCGACCCCGACAAGCCGCTCTCCGCCAAGGCGAGGGCGGGGGCGGACGCCGCCGCGTTCTACGCCCGCCGGCTGCCCGGACTCGCCGTCGGACCGGGCCATCTGCCGCGTACCTACGCGGAGTTCCACCCGGCCGGGCACCGTGACCTCTCCCGCCATCTCCGGTACGTCGAGCGGTCCTCCCGCAAGCTCGCCCGCTCCACCTTCTACGCCATGTCCCGCTGGCAGGGCCGGATGGAGACCAAGCAGGGCTTCCTCGGCCGGATCGTCGACATCGGCGCGGAGCTCTTCGCGATGAGCGCCGCCTGCGTCCGTGCCGAGCACCTGCGCGGGGCGGGGGAGCACGGCCGCGAGGCGTACCAGCTCGCGGACGCCTTCTGCGAGCAGGCCCGCATCCGGGTCGGGGAACTGTTCACCCGGCTGTGGTCCAACACCGACGACCTCGACCGGCGCGTGGTCGACGGCATCCTGTCCGGTACGTACACCTGGCTGGAGGAGGGCGTCATCGACCCCAGCGGCGAAGGCCCCTGGATCGCGGACGCCACCCCCGGCCCCTCCACCCGCGGAAACCAGCACCGGCCGGTGCGCTGATCCCCGTACCGGCCGCCGGGTCAGGAGACCTCTGCCGGCCGACGGGTCAGGAGACCTCTGCCGGACGGCGGGGCCAGGAGGCCTGTACCGGCCGGAGTTGCCAGGGCCCCGGACGGGCCGGAACGCCGGGCGGCAGGTGCGCAGGCCGCCCGCGGCCGCACGCCAGGAGGGCCTCCCGCCCCGTCCCCGTCCCCGGCGTACGGCCGGGCGGGGCACGTCCCACGCACCGGACGCGCCCCGCCCGGCCCGCCGCCGCGGGGCAGGATGAGCGCCGTGACCGTCATCGACATCCCCGGCTCCAAGTCCGTCACCGCCCGCGCCCTCTTCCTGGCCGCGGCCTCCGAAGGCACCACCACCCTGCTGCGACCGCTGCGCTCGGACGACACCGAGGGTTTCGCCGAAGGGCTGAGGACCCTCGGGTACGGGGTGGTCCAGCAGGCCGACCGGTGGCGCGTCGAGGGCCGCCCGGCCGGGCCCGCCGTCCCGGAAGCCGAGGTCCACTGCCGCGACGGCGCGACCACCGCCCGCTTCCTGCCCGCCCTCGTCGCGGCCGCCGCCTCCGGGACGTACCGCTTCGACGCCTCCGCCCAGATGCGCCGCCGCCCGCTCGCCCCGCTCACCCGCGCCCTCACCGCCCTCGGCGTGGACCTGCGTCACGAGGAGGCCGAGGGGCACCACCCGCTCACCGTGCGCGCGGCGGGCGTCGAGGGCGGCGAACTCACCCTGGACGCGGGGGAGTCGTCCCAGTACCTCACCGCGCTGCTGATGCTCGGGCCGCTCACCGCGAAGGGCCTGCGCATCGAGGTCACCGACCTGGTCTCCGCCCCGTACGTCGAGATCACCCGCGCGATGATGCGCGACTTCGGCGTGGAGGTGCTGCGCGAGGGGAACACCTTCACCGTGCCTCCCGGCGGCTACCGGGCCACCGCCTACGCCGTCGAGCCCGACGCCTCCACCGCGAGCTACTTCTTCGCCGCCGCCGCCCTCACCGGCCGCGAGGTGACCGTGCCCGGCCTCGGCACCGGGGCGCTCCAGGGCGACCTGCGCTTCGTCGAGGTCCTGCGGAAGATGGGCGCCGAGGTGAGCATCGGGGCCGACGCCACCACCGTCCGCTCCACCGGCCGACTGCGCGGCCTCACCGTCACCATGCGCGACATCTCCGACACCATGCCGACCCTCGCCGCCATCGCCCCGTACGCGGACGGGCCCGTCGTCATCGAGGACGTCGCCAACACCCGCGTCAAGGAGTGCGACCGGCTGGAGGCATGCGCCCGGAACCTGCGCGCCATGGGCATCACCGTCCACACCGGCCCCGACCGGATCGAGATCCACCCCGGCGTCCCGAAGCCCACCGAGATCGCCACCCACGGCGACCACCGCATCGTGATGTCCTTCGCCGTCGCCGGACTGCGCACCCCCGGTCTCACGTACGACGACCCCGGCTGCGTACGCAAGACGTTCCCGCGCTTCCACGAGGTGTTCGCGGAGTTCGCCGGGGCCCCGCGGCCCTGACACCGGGAGCGGGCGGGCCTCGCGCCGGGAGTCCGCGGGCCCGGCACCGGGGCCGCGGCGCGGGGAATCCGGCTCCGCTCCCGCGGTCGATCCGCGGCCCACCGGGACGCGCTGTCCCCGTACCCGGCGGGAGCGGCAACAATGGGGGGCATGAGCGACAGCCCCGCCCCCCTCGCCGATCCGCATCTCGTCTTCGACGCCGCGGACGGCCGCCGGGATCTGGTGATCCTCGGCTCCACCGGGTCCATCGGCACCCAGGCCATCGACCTGGTCCTGCGCAACCCCGACCGCTTCCGGGTCACGGCGCTCTCGGCCGCCGGCGGCCGGGTCGCCCTCCTTGCCGAGCAGGCGCGCCGCCTCCGGGTGGACACGGTGGCCGTAGCCGCCGAGGACGCGGTCCCCGCCCTGCGCTCCGCGCTGCGGGACCGGTACGGGGCCGGGGAACCGCTCCCCGAGATCCTGGCCGGCCCCGACGCGGCCGCCACCCTCGCGGCGAGCGACTGCCACACCGTGCTCAACGGCATCACCGGCTCCATCGGACTCGCCCCGACCCTCGCCGCGCTGAAGGCGGGCCGCACGCTCGCCCTCGCCAACAAGGAGTCGCTGATCGTCGGCGGGCCGCTGGTGAAGGCGCTCGCCGCCCCCGGCCAGATCATCCCCGTCGACTCCGAGCACGCCGCGCTCTTCCAGGCGCTCGCCGCGGGCACCCGCGCCGACGTCCGCAAGCTCGTCGTCACCGCCTCCGGCGGACCCTTCCGGGGCCGTACGCGCGAGGAGCTGGCCGACGTCACCCGCGAGCAGGCCCTCGCCCACCCGACCTGGGCGATGGGACCGGTCATCACGATCAACTCCGCGACCCTGGTCAACAAGGGACTGGAGGTCATCGAGGCGCACCTCCTCTACGACATCCCGTTCGACCGGATCGAGGTCGTCGTCCACCCGCAGTCCTACGTCCACTCGATGGTGGAGTTCAGCGACGGCTCCACACTCGCCCAGGCCACTCCGCCGGACATGCGCGGACCCATCGCCATCGGCCTCGGCTGGCCCGAGCGCGTCCCGGACGCCGCCCCGGCCTTCGACTGGACGAAGGCCTCCAGCTGGGAGTTCTTCCCGCTGGACACCGACGCCTTCCCGTCCGTCGGCCTCGCCCGGCACGTCGGCGGGCTCGGCGGCACCGCCCCGGCCGTGTTCAACGCGGCCAACGAGGAGTGCGTCGACGCGTTCCTCGCCGGACAGCTGCCGTTCAACGGCATCATGGATACGGTCACCACCGTGGTGACCGAACACGGCACCCCCGCCCCGGGAACCTCGCTCAGCGTCGCGGACGTCCTCGAAGCGGAAACCCGGGCCCGCGCACGGGCCCGGGAACTCTCGGCGAAAGCGACAGCGGAGGCGCGCGCATGAGTCTGACCTCGATCCTGCTGACGGTCCTGGGGATCGCCGTCTTCGTCGTGGGCCTGCTCTTCTCCATCGCCTGGCACGAGCTGGGCCACCTCTCCACGGCCAAGATGTTCGGCATCCGGGTCCCGCAGTACATGGTCGGCTTCGGCCCGACGCTCTGGTCGAGGAAGAGGGGCGACACCGAGTACGGCATCAAGGCCATCCCGGCCGGCGGCTACATCCGCATGATCGGGATGTTCCCGCCCGGCCCGGACGGCCGCCTCGAAGCCCGCTCCACCTCCCCGTGGCGCGGCATGATCGAGGACGCCCGCTCCGCCGCCTTCGAGGAGCTGGAACCGGGCGACGAGAAGCGGCTCTTCTACACGCGCAAGCCGTGGAAGCGCGTCATCGTGATGTTCGCCGGGCCCTTCATGAACCTGGTCCTCGCCGTCGCCATCTTCATGGGCGTCGCGATGACCTTCGGCTTCCAGACCCAGACCACCGAGGTCGCCGGCGTCCAGAAGTGCGTGATCTCGCAGAGCGACAAGCGCCAGACCTGCAAGCCCGGTGACGACGTCTCGCCCGCCAAGGCCGCCGGGCTCCAGGAGGGCGACAGGATCGTCGCGTTCGCCGGGAAGAAGGTCGACGACTGGGCCACGCTCTCGGACCGCATCCGCGAGACGATCGGCCCCGCCACCATCGTCGTCGAACGCGACGGCAGGGAAGTCACGCTCAACGCCGTCCTGCGCGAGAACCTGGTGGCGAAGAAGGACGACAAGGGCGAGATCATCCCGAAGGAGTTCGTCAAGGCGGGCTACCTCGGCTTCGCCGCGCAGACCGAGATCGTGCCGCTCTCCTTCGGCGACTCCGTCGTCCGCATGGGCGACATGATCGAGAACGGCGTCGACTCGATCATCGCCCTGCCGTCCAAGATTCCCGCTCTCTGGGACGCGGCCTTCGGCGACGGGGAACGGGCCGACGACTCGCCGGTCGGCGTGGTCGGAGCGGCCCGCATCGGCGGCGAGGTGATGAATCTCGACATCCCGGCGCAGAACCAGGTAGCGATGATGCTGTTCCTGCTCGCGGGCTTCAACCTCTCGCTGTTCCTGTTCAACATGCTCCCGCTGCTCCCGCTGGACGGCGGACACATCGCGGGCGCGCTCTGGGAGTCGCTGCGGCGCAATCTGGCCAGGGTGTTCCGGCGCCCCGATCCGGGGCCGTTCGACGTGGCCCGGCTCATGCCGGTCGCCTACGTGGTCGCCGGGCTCTTCATCTGCTTCACGCTGCTGGTCCTGGTGGCCGACATCGTGAACCCCGTCAAGATCACCTGACGGACCCTTCCGCCCCGGTCACCCCACGGGTGGCGGCCGGACACACAGACCGTGTCCGGCCGCTCACCAACGGGTGGACATGTCGACACGGTGCGTCCGTCCCGCCGCCGGTGCCGTAACCTCGAAGGCCAAAGCCCGCCGATCTCGGGACCTTGATCCACACCTTGGGGATGCACAGCGCATGACTGCGATTTCTCTCGGAATGCCGGCCGTTCCGACCAAGCTCGCCGACCGCAGGGTCAGCCGACAGATCCAGGTCGGCTCGGTCGCGGTCGGCGGCGACGCGCCCGTGTCCGTGCAGTCGATGACGACGACGCGGACGTCGGACATCGGCGCCACGCTCCAGCAGATCGCCGAACTGACGGCGTCCGGCTGCCAGATCGTCCGGGTCGCCTGCCCGACCCAGGACGACGCCGACGCGCTGGCCACCATCGCCAAGAAGTCGCAGATCCCGGTGATCGCCGACATCCACTTCCAGCCGAAGTACGTCTTCGCCGCGATCGACGCGGGCTGCGCGGCCGTCCGGGTCAACCCCGGCAACATCAAGCAGTTCGACGACAAGGTCAAGGAGATCGCCAAGGCGGCCGGCGAGACCCGCACCCCGATCCGGATCGGCGTCAACGCCGGCTCCCTGGACGCGCGGCTCCTCAAGAAGTACGGCAAGGCCACCCCCGAGGCCCTGGTCGAGTCCGCCCTGTGGGAGGCGTCCCTCTTCGAGGAGCACGGCTTCGGCGACATCAAGATCTCGGTCAAGCACAACGACCCGGTCGTCATGGTCAACGCCTACCGCCAGCTCGCCGCGCAGAGCGACTACCCGCTGCACCTCGGCGTCACCGAGGCCGGCCCGGCGTTTCAGGGCACCATCAAGTCGGCCGTCGCCTTCGGCGCACTGCTCTCCGAGGGCATCGGCGACACCATCCGCGTCTCCCTCTCGGCCCCGCCCGCCGAGGAGGTCAAGGTCGGCCTCCAGATCCTGGAGGCGCTGAACCTCAAGCAGCGCCGCCTGGAGATCGTCTCCTGCCCCTCCTGCGGCCGCGCCCAGGTCGACGTCTACAAGCTCGCCGACCAGGTCAGCGCCGGCCTGGAGGGCATGGAGGTCCCGCTCCGCGTCGCGGTCATGGGCTGCGTCGTCAACGGCCCCGGCGAGGCCCGCGAGGCCGACCTCGGCGTCGCCTCCGGCAACGGCAAGGGCCAGATCTTCGTGAAGGGTGAGGTCATCAAGACCGTCCCCGAGTCGAAGATCGTCGAGACCCTCATCGAAGAGGCCCTGAAGATCGCCGAGCAGATGGAGAAGGACGGCATCGCGTCCGGCGAGCCCGAGGTCTCCATCAGCTGACCGGCGCTCCCCGCCTCTCCGGCCGTCCCGCCCCGCCGAGCCCCGTGCCCGGCGGGGCGGCGGCGTATCGGCACGGTCCGGCGGGCGGGCGGCGGCACCCCCAAACCGGTCCCCGGACTCGGGCGGCGTTCGAGGGGCTTCTCGGTTACAGTGCGGAAATCAGCAGACCGTATGGTGAGGCCCCCTCGTGTTGACGCAGACCACCACCCGGGTCCTCGAACCCAGCGACCTCGGCGCCGCGCTCGCCATCCTGGAGAGCGAGCCCGTGGCCAACGCCTTCGTGACGTCCCGCGTGCAGGTCGCGGGGCTCGACCCCTGGCGCCTCGGCGGCGAGATGTGGGGCTGGTACGCGGACGGCATGCTCCGCTCCCTGTGCTACTCCGGAGCCAACCTCGTCCCGATCTGCGCCGGCCCCGAAGCCGTCCGCGCCTTCGCCGACCGCGCCCGCCGGGCCGGCCGCCGCTGCTCCTCCATCGTCGGCCCCGCCGAACCCACCACCCGGCTGTGGCGGCTCCTGGAACCGAGCTGGGGCCCCGCCCGCGAGGTCCGCGCCAACCAGCCCCTCATGGTCACCGAGAGCCTCTCCGCCGACGTCGCGCCCGACCCGCTCGTCCGCCGCATCCGCAAGGACGAGATGGAGGTCCTGATGCCGGCCTGCGTGGCCATGTTCACCGAGGAGGTCGGCATCTCCCCGCTCGCCGGGGACGGCGGACTCCTCTACCAGGCCCGCGTCGCCGAACTCATCGGCGCCGGCCGCTCCTTCGCCCGCATCGACGACGGCAAGGTCGTCTTCAAGGCGGAGATCGGCGCGGCCACCCCCCGGGCCTGCCAGATCCAGGGCGTCTGGGTCGCCCCGGAACACCGCGGCAAGGGCCTCTCCGAGGCGGGCATGGCCGCCGTCCTGCGCTACGCCCTGGCCGACGTCGCCCCCGTCGTCAGCCTGTACGTGAACGACTACAACACCCCCGCCCGCAAGGCGTACCACCGCGTCGGCTTCCGCGAGGTCGGCGCGTTCATGAGCGTCCTGTTCTGACCGGCCCCACCCCGGCCGCCCCGCCCAGCCGCCCCCGCTCCCCGCGCTCCGGGCTCCCGCCACCCGCCCATGTTCCCTCGTCCCCCCTCCCGCGTCCCGGTCCGGACCGCCGCGCCGCCCCGCGCGCTCACCGCCGGGGGCCCGCCGCGCTGTCGGGCCCATACGCCCGCCCCGGCCAGTAGGGTTCCGGCATGGCAGTCCCCGGAGAAGGCCCCGCACACCCCGACGCCCGGATCGGCCCCGTCGACCTGGCCGCCCGCGTCGACGAAGCGCTGCGCGTCCAGGCGGCGGCCTTCGGACTCGGCCAGGACGAGATCGACGTACGCCGCCACATCGTCCTCAGACACCTGGAGCACCCCCGCGCCCGCGCACTCGGCGCCCTCACCCCCGACGGGCGGCTCGTCGGGTTCGTCTACGGGCTGCCCAACGACCGGGTCCAGTGGTGGTCCACCGTCGTGGAGCCCTGTCTGCGGGCCACCGGCACCGAGGACTGGCTCGACGACTCCTTCGTCATCACCGAACTCCACGTCCACCCCGACCACCAGCAGCGCGGCCTCGGACGGGCCCTGATCACCGCCATCACCGACGCCGTCGACCACCCCCGCTCGATCCTGTCCGCGATCGACAAGGACAGCCCGGCCCGCGCCCTGTACCGCTCCCTCGGCTACCGCGACCTCGCCCGCCAGGTCCTCTTCCCGAGCGCTCCGCAGCCGTACGCGGTCATGGGCGCGCCGCTGCCGCTGCTGCGCGCCGGGCGAATGGATTTCCGCCCGCCCGCACTGCCCGGCTAACCTCGGGCTCACCACCCTTGCGAGCAGGAGTTCATCATGGCCCAGGTCCAGCGCATGTCCCGATTGATGATCAAGACACTGCGCGACGACCCGGCGGACGCCGAGACGCTCAGCCACAAGCTGCTGGTCCGCGCCGGGTACGTGCGCCGCAACGCGGCCGGCATCTGGTCCTGGCTGCCGCTCGGCAAGAAGGTCCTGGACAACATCTCCCACGTCGTCCGCGAGGAGATGGACGCCATCGGCGCCCAGGAGGTGCTGCTGCCCGCCCTGCTGCCCAAGGAGCCCTACGAGGCGTCCGGCCGCTGGGAGGAGTACGGCGACCTGCTCTTCCGCCTCCAGGACCGCAAGGGCGGCGACTACCTCCTCGGTCCGACCCACGAGGAGATCTTCACCCAGACCGTCAAGGACCAGTGCACGTCCTACAAGGACCTGCCGGTGATGCTCTACCAGATCCAGACGAAGTACCGCGACGAGGCCCGCCCCCGCTCCGGCGTGCTCCGCGGCCGCGAGTTCCAGATGAAGGACTCGTACAGCTTCGACACCACCGACGAGGGCCTGGCGCACTCCTACGCCCTGCACCGGGCCGCGTACATCAAGATCTTCGAGCGGCTCGGCCTGGACCACCGCGTCGTCTCCGCCGTCTCCGGCGCGATGGGCGGCTCCGCCTCCGAGGAGTTCCTGGCCCCCGCCGCCGCCGGTGAGGACACCTTCGCGGACTGTCCGAACTGCGACTACGCGGCCAACACCGAGGCCGTGACCTTCGCGCTTGCCCCGGTCGACGGTTCGGCGCACGGCGCGGTCGAGGAGCTGGACACCCCCGACACCCCGACCATCGAGACGCTCGCCGCGCACCTGGGCGTGCCCGCCTCCGCCACCCTGAAGAACCTGCTGGTCAAGGTGGACGGCGAGATCGTCGCCGTGGGCGTCCCCGGCCACCGCGAGGTCGACCTCGGCAAGCTGGGCGAGCACCTGGCGCCCGCCGTCGTCGAGCTGGTCACCGCCGAGGACTTCGTCGGCCGCGACGACCTCGTACGCGGTTACGTCGGCCCCCAGGGGCTGGAGAAGGTCCGCTACCTCGCCGACCCCCGCGTCGCCCCCGGCACCTCCTGGATCACCGGCGCGAACAAGGACGGCAAGCACGCGAGGAACGTCGTCGCCGGCCGGGACTTCGAGGTCGACCAGTACCTGGACGTCGTCGTCGTCGAGGAGGGCGACCCCTGCCCCGCGTGCGGCACCGGCCTCGTCCTGGACCGCGCCATCGAGATCGGCCACATCTTCCAGCTCGGCCGCAAGTACGCCGACACCTTCCAGCTCGACGTCCTCGGCCAGCAGGGCAAGCCCGTCCGGGTCACGATGGGCTCGTACGGCATCGGCGTCTCCCGCGCGGTGGCCGCCCTCGCCGAGCAGACCGCCGACGACAAGGGCCTGTGCTGGCCCCGCGAGGTCGCCCCGGCCGACGTCCACGTCGTCGCCGCCGGCAAGGCCCTCCAGACCGAGCTGGCCCTGGAGGTCTCGGAGAAGCTCAACGCGGCGGGCCTGCGCGTCCTGGTCGACGACCGTCCCGGCGTCTCGCCCGGCGTGAAGTTCACCGACTCCGAGCTGATCGGCGTGCCCAAGATCCTGGTCGCCGGCCGCCGCGCCGCCGACGGCGTCCTGGAACTGAAGGACCGCCGCACCGGCGAGCGCGAGGAGCTGACCGTCGACGAGGCGATCGCCCGCCTGACGGCCGACCTGGCCTGACCGACCGCCGACGAAGGCCCCCGCGCACGTCGCGCGGGGGCCTTCGTCGTACGGGAAGGGCGTCGTACGGCAGGGGCGGGGGCCCTACAGCCAGCCCGCGAACTCCAGATTGACCTCGCCCATCTGCCGCCGCCCCTCGGCCAGCGCACGGGTGCCCGACTCGACGGCCCGGAACAGCGTCCAGCCGTGCAGCCGCGCCTGGTCCACCTCCAGCGACTCCGCCAGCTTCTTGACCCTCCGCCGGGCCGTCACCGGGCCGCCGGGGGAGGCGATCAGATCCTCCACCCGGTCCCTCACCAGCCGCGCCAGGTCGTAGGCCCGCTCCCCGACCAGGGGCTCCGGACCCACCGTCAGCCACGGCGCACGCTCCCCGGACAGCACCTTGCTCTGCCGGAAATTGCCGTGCAGCAGCAGGAGCTCGGGTGATCCCTCGACCAGCTCCGCGCGGGCCGCGAGCGCCGCCTCCACCAGCGGCGCCAGCTCCGGATCGGCCTCGGCGGCCGCCCGCATCCCGGCGCTCTGCCGCCCGGTCCGCTCGGCCACCGTCTCGAAGCCGTGCCCGGCGGGCGGCTCCACCCACAGCCGACGTACCGTTCCCGCCGCCTCCAGCAGGGCCTTCGCCTCCGGCAGCGAGCGCAGCGACACCTCATGGTGCAGCCGCTCCAGCAGCACCGCCCCGGCCGCAGCGCCCTCCGACGCACCGAGCCCGGACGCACCGAGCCCCGACACGTGCGCCCCCGGCGCGTCCGGCTGCGACGACCGCAGCTCCGGCGCGTCCAGCACCTTGACCGCGCCCCAGCCGTTCCAGTGCTCCAGCGCCGCCCGCTCCAGATCGGGCCGGGCGACCGGCGGGGCGATCTTCAGCGCCGCCGGGGTCCCGTCCGCCCGCCGCACCAGCACCACCAGGGAGCTGCGCCCGCCGGGAGCGGCCGCCCGCTCCACGGTGAGGCCGTCCCCGGCGGTGAGCGCCCGCTCGGTCAACGCGGGGAGCGCGGCCAGCCAGTCGGCGGCGGCGTCCCCGTACATCTCACCGAGTGCGCGCTCCAGGCGCGGCGGCGGTTCGAAACCCATACGTCGTGTGTTCCCTTTCCGGTCCTTCGGATCAGCGCGACCCGTCCGCGCCCGCCGCCTCCACCGGGCCCGTCGCGGCCGGATCCGCACCGGCGGCCCGCTCGGCGAGCCCCGGAAAGGCTACGTTGCCGCCCCGCCACCGGGCCGAGCGCACCGCGGCCTCCCGCAACGCGCCCGCGGCCTCTTTGCGGCGCGGCCCCTCGCAGGCCCGCACGAGGTCGGCGTACGCGCCCGCGATCCGGTCCTCCAGCACCGCGGCCAGCCGCTGTGCCGACGCGGCGTCCGCGACGGCGAACGGCAGAGCGTACGCGGCGTCCGACGCCGCCGGCCGGCCGCCCAGGTCCCGCGCGGTGCGCGCCAGTGCGTCCCGCCGCGCACGGTGTCCGTCGTACGCGGCACGGGCCTCGGCGGCCCGCTTCCCGTCGAGGCGGCCGCCCAGCACCCCGTACCCGTACACCGCGGCGTGCTCGGCGGCCAGGGCCGCCTGGACGGCGGTCAGTTCGGGAGAACCGGCGTCGTCCTCGGACGGCCGGACGGAACGGGTGCTCATGCGGCGGTCTCCTCGGCCAGTTCGGTCAGCAGGTACGCGTGCGCGGCGGCGGCCGCCGCCACCGAGGCCAGCAGCCGGGCCAGCTCCGGGCCGGCCGTCAGCAGGGCCTCGGCGTGCGCGTCGGCCCGGCGGCGCTCGGCGGTCGCCAACTCCTTCACCGCGGCCTTCGGATCGGCCGGTACCGGCCCGGGGTCCGCGGGCGGGGCGTCCTTCGGAGCCCCCTTCTCCGGGGCGTCCTCGGCGCGCGGCGGCGCCAGCGCCCGGCCGTGCTCGGCCACGGCCGCCCGCAGGGGCGCGAGCCCCGCCGCCGTCGCCGGATGCGCCCCGGCCACCAGGTCGTACCGGGCGAGCAGGAGGGCGCCGTCGCGCACCGCCCTCTCCCGCAGCGTCCGTTCGGTCCGCTCCGGGACGGCCCGCGCGGGCCTCCCGCCTCCGGTCGCCCCGTCGTCGCCCCCGCAGCCGGTCAGCACCGCACCCAGGGCGAGGGCTCCCGTCGCGGTGAGCGCCCCCCTGCGCGTCGTCCCCGTGCGCCGCACGTCTCTCCTTCGGGCCTGGACCGGTCCTGACCGGATCTGTCCTGATGTGATCACTGCACGTGAGCGTACCCGTGGCCGAGCGGCAGGCGGACGGCAACACCCCTGGCGACCGGATACCCTTTGACCTGACGCACGACGTTCCCACAACAGCACACGCGGCCGAGGAGTCACCCGGATGAGCACCACCCAGAGCGAGAGGCTGCGCGGGCTGCTGGAACCGCTCGTCAGCGCGCAGCAGCTGGACCTCGAGGAGATCGAGGTGACCCGCGCCGGCCGCCGGGGGGTGCTGCGGATCGTCGTGGACTCCGACGAGGGCGTGGAGCTGGACGCCTGTGCGGAGCTGAGCCGCTCGATCTCCCAGAAGCTGGACGAGACCGACGCGATGGGCGAGGGCGAGTACGTCCTCGAAGTCAGCTCCCCGGGCGCGGACCGCCCGCTGACCGAGCACCGCCACTACGTACGCGCCATCGGCCGGCTGGCCAGGTTCCATCCGGCCGACGGCGGCTCCGGCGAGCTGGTCGCCCGCATCCTCGCCGTGGACGAGGACGGGCTCGACCTCGAAGTGCCCGGCGTCAAGGGCCGCAAGCCCACCGCCCGCCGCCTCGCCTTCGACGAGATCGCCAAGGCGCGCGTGGAGATCGAATTCAACCGCAAGGACAAGAAGGAAGAGGAGGCGTAGCCGTGGACATCGATGTGAAGCTTCTGAAGGGCTTGGCGCAGGACAAGGAGATCCCCTTCGACGTGCTCGTCGGGGCGATCGAGTCGGCCCTCCTCATCGCGTACCACCGCACCGACGGCAGCCACCGCCGGGCGCGCGTGAAGATCGACGAGCGCGGCCACGTCACGGTGTGGGCCAAGGAGGACCCGGCCGACCTCGAGGAGGGCCAGGAGCCCGAGGAGTTCGACGACACCCCCTCCGGCTTCGGCCGGATCGCGGCGTCCACCGCGAAGCAGGTCATCCTGCAGCGGCTGCGCGACGCCGAGGACGACAGGACCTTCGGGGAGTACGCGGGCCACGAGGGCGACGTCGTCACGGGCGTCGTCCAGCAGGGCAAGGACCCCAAGAACGTCCTGGTCGACATCGGCAAGCTGGAAGCCATCCTTCCGGTGCAGGAGCAGGTTCCGGGCGAGGAGTACACCCACGGCCTGCGTCTGCGCACGTACGTCGTCCGGGTCGCCAAGGGCGTCCGCGGTCCCTCGGTGACGCTCTCGCGCACCCACCCGAACCTGGTGAAGAAGCTCTTCGCGCTGGAGGTCCCGGAGATCGCGGACGGCTCGGTGGTCATCGAAGCCATCGCCCGCGAGGCCGGTCACCGCACCAAGATCGCCGTGCGCTCCACGCGCTCCGGCCTGAACCCCAAGGGCGCCTGCATCGGCCCGATGGGCAGCCGGGTGCGCAACGTCATGGCCGAGCTGCACGGCGAGAAGATCGACATCGTGGACTGGTCCGACGACCCGGCCGAGATGGTCGCCAACGCCCTTTCGCCCGCCCGCGTGAGCAAGGTGGAGATCGTCGACCTCGGGGCCCGTTCCGCCCGCGTCACCGTGCCGGACTACCAGCTGTCGCTGGCGATCGGCAAGGAGGGGCAGAACGCCCGCCTGGCCGCCCGGCTCACCGGCTGGCGGATCGACATCCGGCCGGACACCGAGACGGACGAGGAGCGGGAGAACGCCGACCGCGAGCGGGCCGAGCGGGCTCGGGAGCGCTCGGAAAGGCGTTGACCCGCAGCGGCTCCAGGGAATAGATCTGGGGTGCACACCGCTGAGATCACGACAACGTCCGTTCGATTTCTGCCCCAAAGCGGCGGGGTCGGTACGGGGAGGTAGACTTAACCGTGTCTGGCCGGACGCAAGCCCGCGCTTGCCCCGAGCGCACCTGTGTGGGGTGCCGGGAGCGAGCGGCCAAGAGCGAGCTGCTGCGCATCGTGGTGGACGAGGGCGCCTGCGCCCCTGATCCACGCGGTACGCTGCCCGGCCGGGGTGCTTACGTGCACCCCGTCTCTGTCTGTCTCGACCTGGCGGTCCGCCGCCGGGCGTTCCCCCGGGCCTTCAAGGCCAAGGGGCCGTTCGACACCGCGGCTCTGACGCGGTTCGTCGAGCGGGCGACACCGTAAGAAACGTAAGAAGTGAACGGCACGGGACCCCGTGCGGTCAGGTACCTCGCGAGTTGGAAGTAGGTCGAGATTGCGATGAGCACTCGATGAGTACGCGATGAGTACGCCCATGAAGTAGCGACGGTCCGGCGGTAACCCGGACCTAAAAGGAGCGAAGTGGCTAAGGTCCGGGTATACGAACTCGCCAAGGAGTTCGGAGTCGAGAGCAAGGTCGTCATGGCCAAGCTCCAAGAACTCGGTGAGTTCGTCCGTTCGGCGTCCTCGACGATCGAGGCGCCGGTTGTACGTAAGTTGACCGACGCACTGCAGGGGCCCGGCGGCAACGCCGGCAAGTCCGCTGCGAAGCCCGGCGCGCCCCGCAAGGCGACGCCGGCGAAGCCCGCGGCGCCCTCCCCGGCCGCCGCGGCACGTCCCGCTGCCCCCAAGCCCGGCGCACCGGCCCCCAAGCCGGCCGCCGCCGAGGCCCCGAGCAGCACCCCGACGGCGCCCTCCGCGCCCTCGGCGGGCCCCCGTCCGGGCCCGAAGCCCGCCCCGAAGGCCCCGGTCACCCCGGTCCCGGCCGCCGAGTTCTCGGCCCCGGCCCCGGCCCCGGAGCGTCCGGCCGCCCCGCAGCAGCCGCAGGCGCAGCGCCCCACCGGCGCCACCCCCGGCCCCCGTCCCGCCCCGGCCCGTCCGGCGCAGGGCGGCGGCCAGCGCGACGGCGGTCAGCGTGACGGCGGCCAGCGCGGCGACCAGCGTGGCGGCGACCGCCCCGCGCGTCCCGCCGGCCAGGGCGCGCCGCGTCCCGGCGGCGCCCGTCCGGCCGGTCCCCGTCCGGGCAACAACCCCTTCACCTCCGGCGGTTCCACCGGCATGGCGCGCCCCTCGGCGCCCCGTCCCGGCGGTGCCCCGCGCCCCGGTGGCGGCTCGGAGCGCCCCGGCGCCCCGCGTCCCCAGGGCGGCCCCGGCGGCGCCCCGCGTCCCCAGGGCGGTCAGCCCCAGGGCGGCGCCCGCCCCACTCCGGGCGGCATGCCCCGTCCGCAGGCTCCGCGCCCCGGCGGCGGTCCCGCCGGTAACCGCCCCAACCCGGGCATGATGCCGCAGCGTCCCGCTGCCGGCCCGCGTCCCGGTCCCGGCGGCGGTGGCCGCGGTCCCGGCGGCGGCGGTCGTCCCGGCGGTGCCGGTGGCGGTCGTCCCGGTGGCGGCGGCTTCGCCGGCCGCCCCGGTGGCGGTGGCGGCGGCGGGTTCGCCGGCCGTCCGGCCGGTCCCGGTGGTGGCGGCGGCGGTGCCGGTCGTCCCGGTGGCGGCGGCGGCTTCGGCGGTCGTCCCGGCTTCGGTGGCCGTCCGGGTGGTCCCGGCGGCCGTGGTGGCACGCAGGGCGCCTTCGGCCGCCCCGGCGGTCCCGCGCGTCGTGGCCGCAAGTCGAAGCGGCAGAGGCGCCAGGAGTACGAGGCCATGCAGGCCCCGTCGGTCGGCGGCGTCATGCTGCCCCGCGGCAACGGACAGGCCGTCCGCCTGTCGCGCGGCGCCTCGCTCACCGACTTCGCGGAGAAGATCAACGCCAACCCGGCGTCGCTCGTCGCCGTGATGATGAACCTCGGCGAGATGGTCACGGCCACGCAGTCGGTCTCCGACGACACGCTGCGTCTCCTGGCCGAGGAGATGAACTACGTCCTGGAGATCGTCAGCCCGGAGGAGGAGGACCGCGAGCTGCTCGAGTCCTTCGACATCGAGTTCGGCGAGGACGAGGGCGGCGAAGAGGCCCTGGTCTCCCGTCCGCCGGTCGTGACCGTCATGGGTCACGTCGACCACGGTAAGACCCGGCTCCTCGACGCGATCCGCAAGACCAACGTGGTCGCGGGCGAGGCCGGCGGCATCACCCAGCACATCGGTGCCTACCAGGTCACGACGGACGTCAACGACGAAGAGCGCAGGATCACCTTCATCGACACCCCGGGTCACGAGGCGTTCACCGCCATGCGTGCCCGTGGTGCGAAGTCGACCGACATCGCGATCCTCGTGGTGGCGGCCAACGACGGTGTGATGCCCCAGACGATCGAGGCGCTGAACCACGCCAAGGCGGCCGAGGTGCCGATCGTGGTCGCGGTCAACAAGATTGACGTCGAGGGCGCCGACCCGACCAAGGTGCGCGGTCAGCTCACCGAGTTCGGCCTGGTGGCCGAGGAGTACGGCGGCGACACCATGTTCGTCGACATCTCCGCCAAGCAGGGCCTCAACATCGAGGCGCTCCTGGAGGCCGTCGTCCTCACCGCCGACGCCTCGCTCGACCTGCGGGCCAACCCCGACCAGGACGCGCAGGGCATCGCGATCGAGTCCCACCTCGACCGCGGTCGCGGTGCCGTCTCGACGGTCCTGGTCCAGCGCGGAACGCTGCGCATCGGCGACACGATGGTCGTGGGCGACGCCTACGGCCGCGTGCGCGCCATGCTCGACGACACCGGTCAGAACGTCCAGGAAGCGGGTCCCTCGACCCCCGTCCTGGTGCTCGGTCTCACCAACGTCCCGGGTGCCGGCGACAACTTCCTGGTCGTCGACGAGGACCGTACGGCCCGTCAGATCGCCGAGAAGCGCGCCGCCCGTGAGCGCAACGCCAACTTCGCCCGCAAGGGTGTCCGGTTCTCCCTGGAGAACCTGGACGAGGCGCTCAAGGCCGGTCTGGTCCAGGAGCTCAACCTCATCATCAAGGGCGACGCGTCCGGTTCGGTGGAGGCTCTCGAGTCCTCGCTGCTCCAGCTCGACGTCGGTGAAGAGGTCGACATCCGGGTCCTGCACCGCGGTGTGGGTGCGGTCACCGAGTCGGACATCAACCTGGCGACGGGGTCCGACGCCATCGTGATCGGCTTCAACGTGCGCGCCGCAGGGCGTGCCGAGCAGATGGCCGAGCGCGAAGGCGTGGACGTCCGGTACTACTCGGTCATCTACCAGGCGATCGAAGAGATCGAAGCGGCCCTCAAGGGCATGCTCAAGCCGGAGTACGAAGAGGTCGAGCTCGGCACGGCGGAGATCCGCGAGATCTTCCGCTCGTCCAAGCTGGGCAACATCGCCGGTGTGCTGGTCCGCTCCGGCGAGGTCAAGCGCAACACCAAGGCGCGCCTGCTGCGCGATGGCAAGGTCATCGCGGAGAACCTCAACATCTCCGGTCTGCGCCGCTTCAAGGACGACGTCACCGAGATCCGCGAAGGCTTCGAGGGCGGTATCAACCTCGGAAACTTCAACGACATCAAGATCGACGACGTCATCGCGACGTACGAGATGCGCGAGAAGCCGCGAGGCTGATCCACCTCGGGTCCGCGAGGATCCGCAGGGAAGTCGGAGCGGTTCCGTGAGCCACTCACGGAACCGCTCCCACCTCGGGCCCGCAAGGACCCGGAGGGATTTCGGATGGGCCGCGTGAGTCGACTCACGCGGCCCATCCACCACGGTCGGGGCCGGTCGACGGGTCGTATTTCCGTCGATCGGCTCCGGCCGTTCCGGTACGGTTCTGATGTCCCCGGCAAGCTCTGGCGGGGCACGAACCCGAACCGGCGGGACATCCGGACGCACATGTATGTGGGGACCCTGTCCTTCGATCTGCTCCTCGGCGACGTACGGTCGTTGAAGGAGAAGCGTTCCGTCGTCCGCCCGATCGTCGCCGAGCTCCAGCGCAAGTACGCGGTGAGTGCGGCCGAGACCGGCGGGCAGAATCTCCACCGCAGGGCCGAGATCGGCCTTGCCGTGGTCTCCGGTGACACCGGACACCTCACGGACGTGCTGGACCGCTGCGAGCGGCTGGTCGCGGCGCGCCCCGAGGTGGAGCTGCTGTCGGTGAGACGGCGGCTGCACAGTGACGAAGACTGACAGTCGAGCGAAACCAGAAGGAAGAGTGACGGACCGGTGACCGACAACGCGCGGGCCCGCAAGCTGGCCGATCGCATCCAGGTCGTGGTCGCGGAGACCCTGGACCGGCGAATCAAGGATCCGCGGCTGGGATTCGTGACGATCACGGACGCCCGGGTCACCGGCGACCTGCGGGAGGCCACGGTCTTCTACACGGTCTACGGCGACGACGAGGAGCGCGCGGCCTCCGCCGCGGCGCTGGAGAGCGCCAAGGGCGTCCTCCGCTCCGAGGTCGGGCGGCAGACCGGGGTCCGGTTCACGCCGACCCTGGCCTTCGTGCCGGACGCCCTCCCGGACAACGCCCGCACCATCGAGGACCTCCTCGACAAGGCGCGGGCCAAGGACGCGGAGGTGCGCCAGGTGTCCACGGGCGCCACGTACGCCGGCGAGGCCGACCCGTACCGCAAGCCCGAGGACGACGACGAGGCGGAGACCCCCGGCTCGACCGACAAGAACGAGGGCCCCGCCTCCGCATGACCGAGCAGACCACCACGCCGGACGGCCTTGTCATCGTCGACAAGCCGTCCGGCTTCACTTCGCACGACGTCGTCGCCAAGATGCGCGGCATCGCCCGCACACGACGCGTCGGCCACGCCGGCACGCTCGACCCGATGGCGACCGGCGTCCTCGTGCTCGGCGTCCAGCGGGCCACCAAGCTCCTGGGGCACCTCGCCCTGACCGAGAAGGAGTACCTCGGCACGATCCGGCTCGGCCAGTCCACGGTCACCGACGACGCCGAGGGCGAGATCACCTCGTCCACCGACGCCTCCGGGGTGACCCGGGAAGGCATCGACGCCGGGGTGGCCGCGCTGACCGGCGCGATCATGCAGGTGCCGTCCAAGGTGAGCGCCATCAAGATCGACGGCAAGCGGTCCTACGCGCGGGTGCGCGGCGGCGAGGAGTTCGAGATCCCGGCCCGTCCGGTGACCGTCTCCTCCTTCCGCGTGTACGACGTCCGCGAGGCCGTCGCCGAGGACTCCACCCCCGTGCTCGACCTGGTCGTCTCCGTGGTCTGCTCCTCGGGGACGTACATCCGCGCCCTCGCCCGCGATCTCGGCGCCGGGCTCGGCGCCGGCGGCCATCTGACCGCGCTGCGCCGCACCCGTGTCGGCCCGTACGGGCTGGACGCGGCCCGGACGCTCGACCAGCACCAGGAGGAGCTGGCCGTGATGCCGGTCGCCGCGGCGGCCGACGCGGCCTTCCCCCGCTGGGACGTGGACGAGAGGCGCGCCAAGCTTCTCCTCAACGGCGTACGGCTGGACATGCCCGCGTATCCGCCGGGGCCGGTCGCGGTCTTCGGTCCGGACGGCGCGTTCCTCGTGCTCGTCGAGGAGGAGAAGGGCAAGGCCAGGAGCCTCGCCGTCTTCGCCTGAGCCGAGCGGCCGTACGGCCTTCGCCCGTGCCGGGCCGTACGGCCTCCGCCCGGAGCGGGGCCGTGCCGCCGACGCGCGCCCTGCGTGGAGCGGACACCCCTGCCCCCACCGGTGCCCGCTCCACGTTCCCCCTCCCCGGCACCATTCCTGCTCCTCCGGGGACACGCTCATTCACCCCAACGGACGGGCGCTCGGAGTGAATGCCGGGGGCGCGGGGGGCGCTTTCCCCGTCCGCGCGCTCCGGGGGATCACCGGCGGCCTACGGTCGGACCATGGGCAGTGGGGACCGGTCGAAACTGGTGAGCATCTGTGATCAGGCCGGCCGGCCGCGCGGGACGGGATTCGTCGCGGACGACCGCGGCACCGTCGTCACCGCCCACCAGGCCGTCACCTGCCCCGGCCCGCTCCTTCTCCACGGCACCGGCGACCGCACGTGCTCCGTCGCCCCCGACGACATCACCGCGCTGCCCGCCCTCGGCCTCGCCCTGCTGCGCACCGGCGGCCCCGACGCCCTCGCCGTGGAGCCCCTGCCCATCGCCGGGCGGGGCCGCCCCGAACCCGGCGGCTACGTGGACATCGCCGCCCACGGACGGCGTGAGGCACGGGTGCTCGGCACCACCCCCGCCACCTACACCGCCCCGGACGGCACCGGCCACCCGGTCCCCGCCGCCCTGGAGCTCGCCCTCGGCACCGACGGCCGCGACGCCCTGCGCTCGGGAGGCGCGGCCATCGGCGGTCCCGTCACCGACCCGGCCACCGGCGCGGTCCTCGGCATCCTGTGCACCACGCTCACCGCCGCGCACCAGGCGGCCGGGCTCGCCCTGCCGATCACGCGGGGCGCGGACGGCACGCTCGACACCCTGCTGCGGCGCAACGCCGCCGTCGCCCCCGGTTACGGGGCCCACCTCAACCTCGCCGGAGCCCTCCAGCTCACCGCCACCTCCGTCGGATCGGCGGACGGCCCCAAGGCCCGTATCGCACCGGTCGAGCGGGAGGCCGTCCACGCCGAGCTGGCCGCGTTCGCCTCCGGCACCGCGTCGGTCCTCGGCCTCGTCGGCGCCCCCGGCACCGGCCGCACCACCGAGCTGGCCGCCCTCGCCGCCCGCCGCGCGGACGGCGGCGCGCCCGCCCCCACGCTCTGGCTGCGCGGCGCCGACCTGCTGGCCGAGGACGTCTCGATCGCCGACGCGGCGCAGCGGGCGCTCGTCCGCTCCGGCCGGATCGTCACCGCCGGGGGCGCCCGCGGCGACATGGGCACGGCCACCCCCGAGCGGGTCGCCCGGCTCGCCGCCGACGCCGGGCACCCGCTCCTGGTGGTCCTGGACAGCCCCGAGGAGATGGGGCCGCTGCTGGCGCACCGGCTCCCCGAGTGGACCGCCGCCACCGCCGCCTGGCTGCGCGAGCAGGGCGTCCGGCTCGTCGTCTCCTGCCGCCCCGAGCACTGGGAGACCGCCGGCGGCCTCTACCCGCCGGGAGCCCTGCACCGGCCCCAGCGCCCCGCCCGCCGGCTGCCGCCCGCGCTGAGCCTGGGCGACCTCACCCCGGAACAGGCGGAGCGGGCCAAGGAGGCGTACGGGATCCCGCCCGCAGCCCTGGCCCCCGGCCACGACCGGCACCCGCTCACCCTGCGCCTCCTCGCCGAGGTCCGCGCAGCCCTGCCGCCGGGCGTGCCGGGCCGCCCCGACACCGAGGACGTCTTCGGCGCCCACCTCGACCTGCTGTGCGTGCGCGCCGCGGTCCGCATCGCGGCCGCCGCCGACGAACAGCCGCGGGGCGCGGACGTGCGCCGGCTGGCCGCCCGGGTGGCGGGCCAGGTCCACGAGGCGGCCCGCCGCTGCCTGGGCCCCGGACAGGGCGAGCTGGACCGGGAGGCGTTCGAGGAGATCTTCCCCTGGCGTACCGGGTGGGCCTCCGCCGTGCTGACCGAGGGCCTGCTCGTCCCCGCCGGGGCCGGCTACCGGTTCGCCCACGAGGAGTTGGGCGACTGGGTGCAGGGCGCGCACCTCGACCTGGACGCGGCCCTGCGCTCGCTGGTGCACCGCTGGCACCGGGGGAGCGGTGGGCAGGACCACGCCCCGCGCCTCCACGACGCGGGCTCGCCCCGCAGCCTGCCCGTGCCCCGGCATCGCATCGGGCCGGTGATCCAGGCGATGGTGCTCCTCGGCCGCCGCCAGGGCGCCGCCGCTCTCGCGCACCGGATGGCCGACCTCATCGAGGCGCTGGACCGGCTCTGGCCCGACGAGGGGCCGCGCGACGAGGACGCCGCCTGGTGGGCGGCCCACCTGCTGGGAGGCAGCCTCCTCCGGGTCGCCGACGCCCGCCCCTACCTGGGCGTCCTGCGCGTCCTCGCCGGACGCATCACCCGCCGCTCCGCCGCCCCCGGCGGACCGGGGGACCTCGGCGCGTACGGGGAGTTCGGCCCCTGGTTCTGGCGGCGGCTGAGGCTGCCCGAGGAGGACCGGATCGACCTCCTCCGCCGCCTCGTGCCCGCCGACGGACTGCCCCGGACCGACGGCGACGAACGCTATCTGGACGCGGTCGCCCACCGTCTCGCCCTCGACGCCCCTGCCGTACAGCCGCTGCTGTGCCGCTGGTTCACCGACGAACGTCCGCTCCTCGTGGGCCCCGACGCGCCGGACGTACCGCTGCGCCCCACCGTCGCCGCCGCCGCGCAGGCCCTCCTCCACGCCCGCCGCGGCCTCGCCCCCGACGACCTGACCGACGCCCTGATCGCCACCCCGCACCAGCGTGCCGGGGAGCTGCTCGCCGCCCTGGCGGAGGACGAGCCCACCGTGCTCTGCCGGGCCGTCGAGCGCTGGGCCCGCGACGAGGACCGCCCGGCCCGCCGCTCCGCCGCCGCCCGCTACGCAGGGCTCCTCCAGCCGCGCGTCACCGCCGAGGGCGACCGGGCCCTGCTGCGCTCCGCCGCCGAGGTCCTGCTGAAGCGCCCGGAGGACGCCGAGCCGCATGCCGCCGCCCGCGCCCTGCTCGTCCGCGACCCGAAGTCCCGTGCCCGCCACCTCCCGGACACCCTGCGCGCGTTCGCCACCGGAGACCCCCGGATCCCCGTCGGACTCCTCGCCGAGGTGTTCCCGGCCCACCCGGAGCCCGTCCTCGCCGCACTCCGCGCCCGTCTCGCCCGCCCCGGCGACGGTGGGGCGGCGGTGCTGCGGGCCCTCGCCGGACTCGACACGCCCGCGCTCGCGCTGCACGTCGCCGGACTCGTACGGGAGTACATCGACGCCCACCCCGACGACGGCACGCACGCCGCCGAGTACGTCGATCTCCGCCTGGAGCACGGCCCGGCGGCCCGCGCCCTGCTGCTGCCGCTGGTGACCGGGCTGCTCCGGGACCGCCCCGCTCCGCCGCCGGTCCGCTCCGAGCTGGCCCGCGTCCTCGCCGGGCCGGGGAACACGGACTCCCGGCCGCTGCGGGCCGAGCTGCTGGAGGTCCTGCTGGAGTTCGAGCAGACCACCGGCCGGGACCCGGACGTGCTGGAGGCCCTGCTCCGGGCCGCCGCCGAGGGGTCGGAGCGCCGCCCCGAGATCCGTACGCGCGCCCTCGTCCACCGCACCGGCGTGCTGCTGGTCCGCACCCCCGAGGGAGCCGCCCGCTTCGACCGGACGCTGATCGAGTGCGCCCGTGACGTACCCGGATTCGCCGCCCTCATCACCCGCTGGCTGGCCGACGCCCCCGAGGAATGGGCGGCGGTGGTCGGCCCCGGCGCCCGCCGGGGGCTCGGGTCCTCGGAGCCGTCCCGTCCGCCGATGCCGATGCCGATGCAGGCGGCGGGACGTGAGCATGGCAGTCTTAGACCTGCGTAACCGGCTAATGACACGTACACGGGTTCGGGCGAGGAGCGGTCACAGTGCAGCGCTGGCGTGGCTTGGAGGACATCCCCCGGGACTGGGGACGCAGCGTCGTCACCATCGGCTCCTACGACGGCGTGCACCGCGGACACCAGCTGATCATCGGCCGGGCCGTCGAGCACGCCCGTGAGCTGGGCATTCCGTCCGTCGTCGTCACCTTCGACCCGCACCCCAGCGAGGTCGTCCGCCCCGGCAGCCACCCGCCGCTGCTCGCGCCGCACCACCGGCGCGCCGAGCTGATGGCGGAGCTGGGCGTGGACGCGGTGCTGATCCTGCCGTTCACCACGGAGTTCTCCCAGCTGGCGCCCGCCGACTTCATCGCGAAGGTCCTCGTGGACCGTCTCCACGCGAAGACCGTCATCGAGGGCCCCAACTTCCGCTTCGGCCACAAGGCCGCGGGCAACGTCGAACTGCTGACCGAGCTGGGCGCCACCTACGACTACACCGTCGAGGTCATCGACCTGTACGTCACGGGAGAGGCGGGCGGAGGACTGCCGTTCTCCTCCACGCTGACCCGCCGGCTGATCGCGGAGGGCGACGTCACCGGCGCCGCCGAGATCCTCGGCCGCCCGCACCGGGTCGAGGGCATCGTGGTCCGCGGCGCGCAGCGCGGCCGTGAGCTGGGCTTCCCCACGGCCAACGTCGAGACCCTGCCGCACACCGCGATCCCCGCCGACGGCGTCTACGCCGGCTGGCTGGAGGTCGACGGCGAGTCGATGCCCGCCGCGATCTCGGTCGGCACGAACCCGCAGTTCGACGGGACGGAGCGGACCGTCGAGGCGTACGCCATCGACCGGGTCGACCTCGACCTGTACGGGCTGCACGTGGCCGTCGACTTCCTCGCCTACGTACGCGGCATGCTGAAATTCGACTCGATCGACGACCTCCTGGTCGCTATGGCCGCCGACGTGAAGCGCTGCCGCGAGCTGACCGCCGCGTACGACCGGGCCCGCTGACACCGCGGCTCCCCGTGCGCCGCGCCCGCGGACGGCGGATGCTGACAGGGTGCGCGACATCCTGCCCGACCTCCGTGCCCGGTGCGCCGACGGCGTCCCCTTCGCCCTGGCGACCGTCGTCGCCGTGCACGGCAGCGCGCCCCGCGATCCGGGCGCGGTCATGGCCGTCGACGCGGCGGGCACGGTGCTCGGCAGCGTCTCCGGAGGCTGCGTCGAGGGAGATCTGTACGAGGTCGCCCGCGAGGTGCTCGCCGGGGCCGGACCGCGCGTGGTGGCGTACGGGATCAGCGACGACGAGGCGTTCGGCGTCGGGCTGACGTGCGGCGGCACGATCGAGGTCCTGGTGCGTGCGTACGCCTCCGCGGCCGAACTGGCCGATCTCGCGGCGCTGCTGGAGCTGATCGCCGCGGACCGGCCGGTGGCCGAGGCGACCGTCCTGTCCGGCGCGGCGGAGACCGGGGCCCGCCTCGTGGTCCGTCCCCCCGCTGCCGGGCCCCCCACCGGAACGCTCGGCTCCGAAGGGCTCGACGCGGCCGTCACCGACGACGCCCGCGGGCTGCTGGCCCAGGGGCACACCGGCGTCCAGTGGTACGGGGCCTGCGGGCAGCGCCGGATGCAGGAGGTGGCCGTCTTCGTCCGGACGTACGCCCCGCCGCCGCGCATGCTCGTCTTCGGCGCGATCGACCACGCGGCCGCCACCGCCCGCATCGGCGCGTTCCTCGGCTACCGGGTCACCGTCTGCGACGCCCGCCCCGCCTTCGCCACGCGGGAGCGCTTCCCCACGGCGGACGAGGTCGTCCGTGCCTGGCCGCACACCTACCTGGAGTCCACCGAGGTCGACGCCCGCACCGCGATCTGCGTCCTCACCCACGATCCGAAGTTCGACGTGCCGCTGCTCGTCGCGGCCCTGCGCACACCCGCCGCGTACATCGGGGTGATGGGCAGCCGCCGCACCCACCACGACCGGCTGGCCCGGCTGCGCGCGGCCGGAGTGGGCGAGGCGGACATCGCGCGCCTCGCCTCGCCCGTCGGCCTCGACCTCGGAGCCCGTACGCCGGAGGAGACGGCGGTCTCCATCGCGGCCGAGATCATCCAGCACCGCTGGGGCGGCACGGGCCGCCCGCTGGGTGAACTGACGGGAGCGATCCACCGGAACCGATGAGTTCCGGTCCATCCGGAGGTCATCACCCGGAACCACCCGCAGACCGCGGCGCCCGCAACCGGAGGAATCCCATGGCCAAGCTCATCTACTCGATGATCACCTCGCTCGACGGCTACGCCGAGGCGGCGGAGGGCGGCCTCGGCACCGGGGCCGACGATCCGGAGGTCCACACCTTCGTCAACGACCTCTTCCGCCCGGTCGGCACCTATCTCTACGGCCGGCGGATGTACGAGACGATGCTCTACTGGGAGACAGCGCTCGACGAGCCCGGTCAGCCGCCGCACATCGCGCAGTACGCCCGCGACTGGCAGGCCGCGGAGAAGGTCGTGTACTCCACGACGCTCGACTCGGTGTCCAGCGCCAAGACCCGGATCGAGCGGTCCTTCGACCCGGACGCGGTGCGGCGGCTCAAGGACGGGGCGGACGCCGACCTTACGGTCGACGGCCCGAACCTCGCGGCTCAGGCCATCGCGGCCGGCCTGGTGGACGAGTACCACCTGTTCATCACCACGAGCGTGGTCGGCGGCGGCAAGCGGTTCTTCCCCGACGGCGTGCGCCTCGACCTCGAACTGGTCGAGGAGCGCGCCTTCGCCAGTGGGCTGATCTACGCCCGCTACCGGACCCGCTGAGGCCACCGGCCTCGGGCCGTCGCCCTCAGGCCGTCGGCACGCCGGCCCCGCCTCCGCTCTCCCCGCCGCGCGCCGCCGCCCAGTGGCATGCCACCCGGGCGGCCCCGCCTCCGTCCAGCACCGGCAGATCCACCGTGCGGCACGCCTCGGCCACCCCCGCCCGCTCCGCCTCGCCCGAGGCCAGCACCTGGCAGCGGACGTGGAAGCGGCAGCCGGAGGGCACCTTCGAGGGGTCCGGCGGCTCGCCGGCCAGCACCACCGGTTCGCCCTCCGCCTCCGGGAGGACGGACAACAGGGCACGGGTGTACGGATGCTGAGGGGCCGTCAGCATCTGCTCGACCGGGCCCGTCTCGACGATCCGGCCCAGGTACATCACCGCCACCCGGTCCGCGATGTTCCAGGCGAGCCCCAGGTCATGGGTGACCACCAGCGCCGACAGCCCCAGCTCGTCCCGCAGACGCAGCAGCAGGGCCAGGATCTCGCCCCGTACCGACGCGTCCAGCGACGCCACCGGCTCGTCCGCCACGATCAGCTCGGGCTCCAGCACGAGCGCCCCGGCGATCACCACGCGCTGGCGCTGACCGCCCGACAGCTCATGCGGGAGGCGCAGGAAGAACCGTTCCGGCGGACGCAGACCCGACCGGGCCAGGGCGTCGGAGACGGCAGCGCGTTCGTCCCCGGCGCAGCCGTGGATGCGCAGCCCCTCGGCCACCGCCTCGTACACCGTGTGCCGGGGGTTGAGCGAGCCGCTCGGGTCCTGGAGGACCAGCTGGACCCGTTTGCGGTACGCCTTCAGGGCCTGGCCCGCGTAGTCGAGCGGTGCGCCGCCGAAGGTGACCCGGCCGGAGGTGGGCGGAACCAGGCCGAGCAGCGACCGGGCCAGCGTCGTCTTGCCGCAGCCCGACTCGCCGACCAGCGCCACGATCTCGCCGGGCCGGATGTCCAGGTCCACGCCGTCCACCGCGCGGGCGGTGGCCGCCCCGCGCCGGCCGGGAAACGCGACCTTCAGCGCCTCCGCGCTGAGGAGGGGCGTGGTGTTGACGAGGTGCGTGGTGCTCACGAGGTGCTCCTTGCTGCGTCGTCCCCGGGCTGTGCGCCGTCCACGGGCGCGCCCCGGGCATCGGGCCCCGCGCCGTCCGCGTGTGTGTCGTCCGCGCTCACCCGCACGCAGGCCGCCCGGCGCTCCGCCCCGGCGTCCCGCAGCTCCTGGTCCTCGGTGGCACAGAGATCGAGCGCCACCGGGCAGCGCGGATGGAACGTGCAGCCGCCCGGCAGCGCCGCCGGGTCCGGCGGGTCCCCCGGCAGACCGCGCGGCGCGTGCCGGGAGGCGAGGTCCCCGATCCTCGGGAACGCGGCGGAGAGCGCCTTGCCGTACGGGTGACGGGCGTCCGCGTACACCTGCCGGGCCGGGCCCTCCTCGACGACCCGGCCCGCGTACATCACCGAGAGCCGGTCGCAGGTGTCCGCGAGCACCGCGAGGTCGTGGCTGATCATGATCAGGCCGACGTTCTGGTCGGCGACCAGCTGCTCGATCAGGCGCAGGATCTGGGCCTGGATCATCACGTCCAGCGCGGTCGTCGGCTCGTCGGCGACGATCAGCCGCGGATCGCAGGCCAGCGCCATGGCGATCATCACACGCTGCCGCTGGCCGCCGGACAGCTCGTGCGGGTACGCCCGGGCGCGGGCGGCGGGAAGCCCCACCTGCTCCAGCAGCTCGCCGGCGCGCCTGCGGGCCGCGGCGGGCGTGGACCCGCTGTGCAGCAGGATCGGTTCGGCAATCTGGTCGCCGACCCGGTGCACGGCGTTCAGGGAGTGCATCGCGCCCTGGAAGACGATCGACGCGCCCGCCCAGCGGACCGCCCGCAGCCGCCCCCACTTCATGGTCAGGACGTCCTCGCCCTCCAGCAGGATCTCGCCGGACAGCTTCGCCGTCGCGGGCAGCAGCCGCAGCAGTGCGAGGGCCAGCGTCGACTTCCCGCAGCCGGACTCGCCGGCGATGCCGAGCTTCTGCCCGGCCTCGACCCGCAGGTCGACCCCGCGTACGGCGGGGACGGCGTCGGCCCCGCCGCCGTAGGTGACGGTCAGGTTCCGCACCTCCAGGAGCGGCGGATCACCGGTGGGCCGATGCGCTTCGGGCGCGCCGCCCGGGTCGGGGTTCGGCGCGCCGGTCGTGGTCGTGGCGGTCAACGGGACACCCCCAGCTTGGGGTTGAGCACGGATTCGATGGCGCGGCCGCACAGCGTGAAGGCGAGGGCGACCACCGCGATGGCGAGTCCGGGCGGAGCGAGGTACCACCAGTTGCCGGAGCTGACCGCGCCGGCCTCGCGGGCGTCCTGGAGCAGACCGCCCCAGGAGACGACCGTGGGATCGCTGAGGCCGAGGAAGGCGAGGGTCGCCTCGGTGAGGATGGCGGTGGAGATCACGAGCGTGGTCTGGGCGAGCACCAGCGGCATCACATTGGGCAGGACGTGACGGGACATGATGTGCCCGTGCCCGCCGCCGAGCGCCCGTGAGCGTTCGATGTACGGGCGTGACTCGACGGACAGCGTCTGCGCCCGGACCAGGCGGGCGGTGGTCGGCCAGGTCGTCACGCCGATCGCCAGGATCGTCGTCCACACCGACCGGGACAGGACCGTCGCCAGCGCGATCGCCAGCACCAGGGTCGGCATGACCAGGAACCAGTCCGTCACCCGCATGACGACGGTGGCGTACCAGCCCTTGAAGTGCCCGGCGGTGATCCCGACCAGGGTGCCGATGGCCACCGACAGGAATGCCGCGAGCAGTCCGACGGTCAGCGAGACCCGCGTGCCCCACAGCATCAGGGCGAGCAGGCTGCGCCCGAACTGGTCGGTGCCGAGCGGGAACGCACCGCTGGGCGCCTCCATCGGGCCGCCCGGCGCGTCGGTCACGCTCTGTGAATCGGCCCCCACCAGCAGGGGGGCGGTCAGCGCCAGCAGGGCGATCAACCCGAGCACGGCGAGCCCGACGAGACCGGCGCGGTGCGTGCGGTACTGCCGCCAGAAGCGGACCGCCGCCTGCCGCCGCCGGGCACGGGTCAGGGCGCGCGCGCTCGGGACCGGGGCCGCCTTCCTCCGCTCCCCGGCAGGCTTGCCGAGGTCCGGTTCGCGCGGCTCGGAGGGCTTCTCCATCGACGTCGTCATCGGCCCACCCGGGGATCGAGCAGTGGATAGATCACATCGGCGAGCGTGTTCATCAGGATCACCGCGGAGGCGAACACGAAGAACAGTGCCTGCACCAAGGGCAGGTCGGGCACGCTCAGTGCCTGGTAGAAGAGGCCGCCGAGGCCCGGCCAGGAGAAGACCGTCTCCACCAGGATCGCCCCCGCCACCGTCGTGCCGAGGTTCACGAAGAGCAGCGTCACGGTCGGCAGCATCGCGTTCGGCACGGCGTGCTTCCGGCGGACCAGGTCGTCGCGGAGTCCCTTGGCGCGGGCCGTCGTCAGGTAGTCGCCGCCCATCTCGTCCAGCAGCGAGGAGCGCATCACGAGCAGGGTGCGCGCGTACTCCACGGCGACCAGGGTGACGACGGGCAGCACCATGTGGTGGGCGATGTCCAGCACCCGGTCGAAGCCCTCGGTGTTCCCGGACTCCATGCCGCCGGTCGGGAAGAGACCGGGGATCGGGCCGACACCCACCGACAGGGTGATGATGAGGAGCAGGCCGAGCCAGAACGAGGGCACCGAGTACAGCGTCAGTGCCAGCGCCGTGTTGGCCCGGTCCTCGGCAGAACCGTTACGCCAGGCGGAGCGGGCGCCCAGCCAGATGCCGAGCAGGGTGTAGATCACGAAGGCGGTGCCGGTCAGCAGCAGAGTGGCGGGAAGCGCTTCGGCGATCTTGTCGACGACCGGGGCGCGGAACTGGTACGACGTACCGAAGTCACCGGTCAGCGCCTTGCCGCAGTACTGCGTGAACTGCTGCCACAACGGCAGGTCGAGCCCGAATTCACGGCGCATCGCCGCGATCTGCTCGGTCGAGACCTGACGGCCACCGGTCATCTGCTTGACCGGGTCGCCGGGGATCAGCCGGAAGAGGAAGAAGCTGGTGACGAGGACGGCGAAGAGGGAGACGGCCGCCCCCGCCAGCTTGCCCGCCGTGTAGCGGGCGTAGCCGGCGGCGGAGCGGGAGCGCGGGGAGCGGGCCGACGGCCCGGCCGGAGCCGGACCGCCGGATTCGGCGCTCTCCACGCCCGCCGCGCCCTTCACCAGGGCGGGAGTGCTTTCTGAGCTCATGGACTATTCACGGTCTTCCGCAGTGGAGCGGCGACGCATGGCGAACAGGAGTCCGCCACCGGCGAGGACGACGACGGCGATCCCGATCCCGACGAGCACCCCGGTGGAGGAACCGCCGGAGTCGGACGAGCCGGACGAGGAGGCCCCGGCAGCAGGGACCGCCGACCACCAGCTCCAGTAGCCGTCCTGGCCGTAGATGTTGCCCGCGGCCGACGGCATGGTGGTGATGGACTCGATGTGGTCGGTGCGGTATGCCTCGACGGCATTGGGGTACGCCATGACGTTCATGTACCCGGTGTCGTACAGCCGCGACTCCAGTTGCTTGACCAGATCCGCCCGCTTGGCGGGGTCGTACTCCGCCAGTTGCTTCTTGTAGAGCTCGTCGTACTGCTTGTCGCAGATGAAGTTGTCCGTCGCCGCCGTCTCCTTCGCCTTGGTCGGCAGCGCGGCGCAGGTGTGGATGGAGAGGACGAAGTCGGGGTCGGGGTTGACGGACCAGCCGTCGAAGGCGAGGTCGTACTCACCCGCGTACCAGGGGTCGGAAACGTTGTCGAGGCAGTCGACCTTCAGCCCGATGCCCTGCGCGCCCCACCACTCCTGGAGGTACTTGCCGATCGCCTTGTCGTTGGGGTCGGTGGCGTGGCAGAGGATGCGGAAGTCGAGCGGCTTGCCGTCCTTGCCGACCCGCTTGCCCGCGCTGTTCTTCCGGTAGCCCGCCTCGTCCAGCAGGGCCGCGGCCTTCTCCGGGTCGTAGGCCAGCTTCTGGTCCGCCGACGGTTTCCAGAAGTAGTTCCCGAAGCGCGGCGGGATGTAGCCCTCGCCCTCGACGGCATGGCCCTGGAAGACCTTGTCGATGATGGTCTTCCGGTCGACCGCCATGAACAGCGCGTGCCGCACCTTCTGGTCCAGCAGCGCCGGATGCCCGTCGCCGAACTTCTGCCCGCCCTTGGTACGCGCCCCCGGATTGACGGCGAGCGCGAAGAAGCGGCGGCCCGGAGCGTCGTTCACCTCGATGTCGGGGGCCTTCTCCAGCGAGGCGGACTGGGCCGGAGTGAGGCTGGGGCTGCCCGCGACGAAGGAGACCTCGCCCTTGCGCAGGGCGGCCACTGCCGCGTCCTGGTCCTTGTAGTAGCGGAACACCAGTTCGTCGAACTTGGGCGAGCCGCGCCAGAAGTCCTTGTTGGCCTTGAGCTTCACGAAGCTGTCGACCTTGTAGTCCGTCAGGATGAACGGACCGTTCCCCACGACGGGGAAGTCCTTGTCGTTGTTGAACTTCGAGAAGTCGTCGACCTTCTCCCAGACGTGCTTGGGGACGATCGGCACGTCGAGGGCGGCCATGGTGGCCTGCGGCTCCTTGAGCTTGATGACCAGTTTGTCCTTGCTGGGCGCGGTCACCTTCTCGAAGTTGCCGACGAAGCTGCCGTTGGAGGTCGCCGCGCCCTCGTCGGTCATCATCGTGTTGAACGTCCAGGCCGCGTCCTCGGCGGTGGCCTGCTGCCCGTCGGACCACTTCGAGTCCGAGCGGATCGTGTACGTCCACGTCAGCTTGTCCGCCGAGGGCTCCCACGCGGTGGCCAGACCCGGAATGGCCTTGTTGTCCTTCGGGTCGTAGTTGGTGAGGTAGTCGTACATCAGCCGGTGGATGCTGGTGCTGACCAGCCGCTGGGCCAGGAACGGGCTGAGCGAGTCGACGCTCTGCGCGACGGCGACCGTCAGGGTGGTCTTCCCGTCGTCGGCGCGAGCTTCGGAGGGCGCGGGCATGAGCGGGTTTCCGGGTACGACGGACCCGGCGGTGAGCGCCAGGGCGGCCGCGCCGGAGGCCAGCAGGAGGTGCAGGCGTCGGCGTGGCCGGAAGAAGTGATGGGGAACTCTTGTGACCATGGACGGGGACCTCGCGTCATCACTCGCTGGAGAAGGCGGGTAGAGCTCTGGATCGCCAGTTGGTGAAGCGAAGGTCTATCAGCGGGGGTCGAGCCTCGTCAACGGTCTGTCAAACCGCGTGTGGGCTGCGGGAATACAGAAGGGCTCGCACCGCGTGAGCGATGCGAGCCCTCATTGGTCTCTACCACTTCGGCTGGGCCGGCGGCCCTCCGCCGCCCTTACTGCGGGGGCGCCGGCGGCTGCTGCGGAGGCGTCTGCTGCCACCCGGCGGGCGGCACAGGGCCCTGCAGATCGGGCTGGCCTGCCGGGTCGCCCTGCCCGCTCTGCTGCTCCGGCTGCCCCTGCTGAGGCACACCGGCCCCGGCCGCACCGGGCCCGGCCGGCGGGGAAGGAGCCTGGGGCCACCCCTGCTGCGGTCCGCCCGGCGCGGGCTGCGGCGGGTAGGTCGCCCGGGGCGCACCCGGCTGACCGGCCGCCGGATATCCCCCGTACGGCGGCTGTCCGCCGTAGGGCTGCTGTCCCGCGTAGGGCTGCTGCGCCGGGTGCGGTCGGCCGGGGTGCTGCGGCTGGGGGGCCTGCGGCGGGTACGGCTCGCCGGGGCCGGGCTGCTGCGGGGCGTACGGGTGCCGGCCGGGGATCGGCGCGCCCTCGTGCCCCTGATGCTGCGGGCCCTGGCCGGGGTGCGCCTCTCCGGGCCCGCCCGGCTGTCCGGGGTAGGGCCTGCCCTGCGGGTCCGGATAAGGCTGTCCGGGCTGGGGCTGGGGTGCGCCCGGTGCGGGGTAGCCCTGTCGGCCGGGCATGGGCGGGGCGAACTGCGGCGGCGGGTTCTGGCCGTCCGCCGTCCACAGCCCCTGCTGCTGCTGGGCCCGCGCGAAGTCCTCGGCCACCAGCGCCGAGAGGTTGAAGTAGGCCTCACGGGTCTTGGGCCGCATCATGTCGAGATCGACCTCGGCGCCTGCGGCCAGGTGCTCGTCGAACGGTACGACGACGACTCCGCGGCACCGCGTCTCGAAGTGCTGGACGATGTCGTCCACCTTGATCATCTTGCCGGTCTCGCGGACGCCCGAGATGACGGTGAGCGAACGCTGCACCAGATCGGCGTAACCGTGCGCCGAGAGCCAGTCCAGCGTCGTCGAAGCGCTGGACGCGCCGTCGACCGAGGGCGTGGAGATGATGATCAGCTGGTCGGCGAGGTCCAGCACCCCGCGCATCGCGCTGTACAGCAGCCCGGTGCCCGAGTCGGTGAGGATGATCGGGTACTGCTTGCCGAGCACGTCGATCGCGCGCCGGTAGTCCTCGTCGTTGAAGGTCGTGGAGACGGCCGGGTCCACGTCGTTGGCGATGATCTCCAGGCCGGAGGGCGCCTGCGAGGTGAACCGGCGGATGTCCATGTACGAGTTGAGGTACGGGATCGCCTGAACCAGGTCGCGGATGGTCGCCCCGGTCTCGCGGCGCACCCGGCGGCCCAGCGTGCCGGCGTCCGGGTTGGCGTCGATGGCGAGGATCTTGTCCTGCCGCTCGGTGGCCAGCGTCGAACCCAGCGCGGTCGTCGTGGTGGTCTTGCCGACCCCGCCCTTCAGGCTGATGACGGCGATCCGGTAGCAGGACAGCACCGGGGTGCGGATCAGCTCCAGCTTGCGCAGCCGCTCGGCCTCCTCCTTCTTCCCGCCCAGCTTGAACCGGGAGGCGGCGGAGGGGTTGCGGCTGCTCTTGGCCTTCTGCTTGCCCCGGACGAGCCGGTCGGAGGACAGCTCGACGGCCGCGGTGTACCCGAGCGGGGCGCCGGGCACCGACCGCTCGCGCTGGTCGTGCGCGACCGGGGTGGGCCAGGCGCCGCCCGCGCGCGGATCCAGGGGCTGCTGCGGCTGGACCGGGGCCTGCGGCTGGGCCTGGGCCGGGGGCTGCTGTCCGTACGGCTCCGGCTGCTGCGGGGCGACGGGGGCGGGGAGGTTCGGGGTGCCGTGGCCCTGTGCCGGAAGAGGCGTGTGCGGCTGCGGGGCGTCGGGCGCCTGGTTCCGCCCCTGCTGCGGGGGCACCGGCTGCCCCGGTCCGGGTTGCCCCGGTCCGGGCTGGGGGAAGCCGTAGCCGCCCTGCGGCGGGAAGCCGTGACCGTCCGCGCCCCGGGGGGCCTGCGGGGGCAGCGGTGTTCCGGGGCCGGGCTGTCCCGCGTAGGGCTGCTGCTGGTGCGGCGGCTGGGCCTCGTGGGGCTGCTGAGGCGCCCCGGCCGCCTGCGGGAAGCCGTAACCGCCGGGGGCCTGGCCGGCCGGGGCGGAACCGGGCCACTGCGCCGCGGGCTGCGGGGCGGAGGGCGCCGGAGCGGCCGGCTGGAAGGCGGGCGGCAGCGGCGGCAGTGCGCCGCCCTGCGCGGGCGCCGACCACGGCACCGGTGCGGCGGCGGCCTGCGGACCATCCGGAGACGGAGCGACCTGATGCGGAGCATCCTGAGGGACGGCGTCCTGCGGGCCCGCGTCCTGCGGCTCGGCGGCGGTCACGTCGGCGGGGGCGTCGTCGGAGCCGGGGGCCCCGGTGTCGTTCGCCCCGGACGTACCGCTGCCCCCGGCGTCCGCCGGGGCCGCGTCCGTACGGAAGGCAGGGCCCGCGTCCGTGGCGGGGTCGGTTGCGGACGCCGTGGCGGCGGACGCGGCAGGGGAGGCGGAGGACTCGGAGCCCGTACCGGGAGGGGACGCGTCCCCGGAACCCGTACCGGAGGCGTGGGCGCCGGCTTCCTGATCGCCCTTGTCGGCCTTCGCTCCGGCCGCAGGCGTGCCCTCCGCGCCGGAACCGGAATCAGGGACGGAAACCGCACCGGGGTCGGCGACGGCCCCCGGCCCGGCCGGATCCGGCTCGGCGGCGGCCGACCCCTCGCGCTCCGCGATCTCCCGCTTGAGGGCGGCGGGCGAGAACCGCATCGTCGCGCCGCTCTCCACATCGCCGCCGCCGAACGCGCCGGTGTCCCCACTCCCGGCAACCGGGACCACCGGTGCCGCGGGCTCCGGGGACCGGTCCGGCGTGGCGGGCTCGGAGGGCGCCGGGGGCGCGGGCGCCCGCTCGGGGTCGGGGCCGCCGGGTGCCGACGACAGACCGGGCGCGGACAGCGGCGCCCCGACCGGCGGCGGAGGGGGCGCCAGATGCGAGCCCGCTCCGCCCGACGAGTCCCCCGCCGCGTTCTGCGTGTACCAGGCGGGAGGGGTGTAGTCGATGGTGAACTCACCCGTCATCTCGGCGGGATCCGCGTCGGACGACTCGTCGACGGGCAGGTCCCATCCGCCGCGGATCTCGTCCCGATCGCCGTTCACTTTGCCTCCTGGTGTGGTCGAGCACCCTTGTGCCGTGGTGGGTGGGGGCGACCGTTCCCGATGTGCCGGTCCGCCCGGCTCTCCCCCGTGCGACGCGTATCGCCTGCGAGCAGGTTTCCTGTGTCGCGCCCCACCCACCCTAATCGCCATCCGCTGAACACCGGCAGGGCGTGGCGCACGGCGAATCCCGTCCCGCGGTCCCCAGGTCACACCCCGGTGAAGCGGGTGCGACGGAACGGCAACGGCGAGACGGTCAATCCGGGTCGAACCCGCCCAGCACGCACGGCCGGATGTGCGGGACCGGGCCTACTTGAGGTCGAACTCCCCGTCACGAGCGCCCAGGACGAACGCCGTCCACTCCGCCTCCGTGTACCGCAGGACGGTGTCCGGGTCCAGCGAGGAGCGCATGGCGACGGCCCCGCCCGGCAGATGCGCGATCTCGACCCGCTCCTCGTCGTTCTCCGTGCCCGGGGCGCTGAGCCACGTCACGTCGGAGATGTCGAGAGCGTAGAGCTCGTCCTTTTCCTGCTGGGTGCCCATGAGGCGTCCCTTCGATCGAACGGAATCTGTGTGTGGTCCATGTTCCCCGGCGGGAGGGGTGGGCGGGGGCGAACGGACGGGATTCAGTCCATCCGGCGGGCCGTGCCCAGCAGTCCGGTCTCCGCGTCCGTCGGGTTCGTCATCACCCAGTGGTGCTCGCTCCCCGCCACCCACAGCGTGACACCGTCCGCCAGGGTGGGCAGCGCCTCGTACTCGGCGCGGGCCAGCCCGAGGATGCGGCCGATCTGCTCCGCCTCGCCGGGCGACACCCGCTGGACGCCGACCAGCGCGGAGGACCGCATCAACCGCGGTGCGACGGGGCTCAGATAGGGGAGCAGCGTCAACACGGACTGCCAGGGCGAGGACACCACCCGGCCGCGCGGCGGACGCATCCCGCAGTCCCGTACGACGACCACGGGGCTGCCCACCGTCGCCCCGGTCGGCGGCACGCGGCCCACGTCGTACAGGGAGACGCACTCCAGCCCGGCGCCCGCCGCCCGGGCGAGCGTCGTCCACGCATGGACGCGACCGGTCTCGACCGCCACCCGCGCGCCGGTGCCCGCCGCCCGCAGCGCCAGGACCTGGGCCGTCCACAGCCCGCCGATGAGCGTGACGTCGTACGGTACCGGACGGTGGAACCCGATCAACTGGGGTGTGTCGTTCGCGTCGTTGCCGATGATCACGCCGTCGTCGCCGACCGGCAGGGACAACGCGCCGAGGTGGTCCGCGGCCACCGTGTGGCCCGCGTGACGAGGGCCGCGCAGACCACGTCGGGGCTCGGTCCGGATGCTCACTCCGCGCCTCCCAGCGGGAGCGTGGCCAGCACGCCCGGCACCTGCTCCCGGTCCAGTCGTACCAGCCCCACCTTGGCGTGCCGGGCGGCCTGCTCCAACGTCCTTCTCACGCCGATCAGTTCCGTGTCCGAACCGCCGGTGACCCGCACGTGCCCGCCGACCCGCGTCGAGCCCTGGCGCACCCCCCGGCGGACCGTCAGGCTGAAGGTCGTCGCGTACGCGGGCACCGAGGTCAGCAGCGCCACCAGCTGCGGCAGCGGCGTCGCGCCCCGGCCCAACTCGGGCCAGCGGTCCACCGCGTACGTGGTGTGCCAGCGGTCGTCGCACCGCCAGACCCGGGAGGTCTCCATCGTGCGCCGCTGCGGTGCGGCGTCCGGCCGGCCGGCCCGCCCCGACAGGATGGGGTTGGCGCACGCGGACGTGGCCACCGCCGAATTCAGCTCGTCCTGGTCGAGCACCGCGGTCTGGAAACCGGCGCCCGTGATCCGGCTCGCCACATGGTCCACGGCCCGCACCAGGCAGCGCTGCGCTCCCGCCGCCCCACCGCCGCGCGCCTCGACGGCCTCGCGGCACAGCTCCGGGTTCAGCTTCACGGCCACCCAGGTCATCCGCAGGGCCGGCGCGCCCGTCCGGTCCTGCAACGGCGCGTACGACAGCCGGGCCACCGACTGCTGCGGCAGATGCGGGGCCGGTGCGCACCGCACCTGCTGCACCAACTGCGCCGACTCCAGCACGATGTCGTCCACCTGGAGGGCGTCGCCCAGCAGCGACAGCGGGAGCGACCGGGCCCCGAAGGCGGGCCGCAGCGACTCACCGCTCGCCTGCACCCGCACCACGGCGGTCAGGAACGTCCCGTCGCCGAGCATGCCCACCGTGCGGTGCGCCCGGTCCACATAGACGTGCGGGCCGAAACCCGGCACGTTCTCCGCCACCGGGGCCAGCATCGGCTCCGCGTCGGCGGCCGGCGTGGCGGCGGCCCGGCGGCGGGCGCGCATCCCGAGCGCGGTCGACACCCAGTCCTGGAGCGCGCGGCCCCGTCGGCGTACCACCGCGAGCGCGACCAGCAGACAGAGCACCACGAGCGAGGGGATCAGCCACGCGCCGCCGAGCGCCGCGCCCACGGCGGCGACCGCGAGGCCCACCTCGACGATCACCAACTGCCGCAGCACCGGGCGTACCCGGTCGGTCCGTGAGATCGACCGCAGGGTCGTCGCCGCGGGCGCGTCGCGCGACTCCGGGACGCCGGAGCCGGAGGGCTGCGCGGACGTCGTCGAGGGTGACGCGTTGCTGCGTTGCCTCCGGGAAGACCCGGATGCCCGACGCCCGGCCCGCCCGGAACGCTCACGCGTGGCTGCACCCATCGCCCCGTTGCCCCCCTCGTGTCCGTATTCACCGCTTTTTACACGGGTGTTGATCGGGTCGTCACCCTACCTGAGCACCGGGAGTCGAACCCCAGCAGGCATAGTAGGGGCGCGGAACGGCAACGGGGGCCGACGGTGCGTGTGGGACCCTGTGCGCTCATCGGGGATGAAGGGGCAGCGGACGACATGGCATCACGGCGGGACGAGCTCAACGCCTATACCTTTGCGAAGCGGAGGTTGATCGCACAGTTCCTGCAACCCAACCCCACCGGTTCCGAGGAAGGCGCCCCCCGCCCGCTGCGCGCTGTCGTGCCCGGAGCCATCATCGCCGTCGTGGTCCTCGCCGTCTTCGGCGCCTGGGGCATGTTCAAGCCGGTCGCGCCGCAGAAGTGGGACACCCCCAAGGAACACGTCATCATCGCCAGCAAGTCCACCACCCGGTACGTGGTGTTGGAGACCGACGGCAAGAAGCAGCTGCACCCCGTGCTGAACATGGCGTCCGCCAAGCTGCTGCTCGCCCCGGACAAGGGCACCGTCGTCAACGTCGACGAGTCCGTCCTGGACAACGGCAGGATCCCGCACGGGGCGACCCTCGGCATCCCGTACGCCCCCGACCGGCTGCCCGACGCGAAGGAAGCGGGCGCGGCCAAGCGCTGGGCGGTCTGCGAACGCCCCGGCGAGGGCGGCAGGGCCATCCAGAAGGCGACCTTCGTCTTCGCCGAGCGCGAGAAGAAGAAGACCGAGGGGAAGAACGCCCTGCGCGGCGGCGAGCTGATGTACGTCGAGGGCCCGGACCGGGCCCGCTACATCGTGGACGCCGCCGGCAAGGCCTACCCCGTGGGCAAGGACGAACTCCTCCTGCGCACCCTGGTCTCCCAGAACCCCGAGCCCCAGCGGGTCTCGGCCGCCTGGCTCGCCACGCTCCACACCGGCGACCCGATCACCTTCCCGACGGTGGACGGTACCCCCGGAGCCCCGGCGGGCGCCCCCGGCACCCTCGACGAGCGGACGAACCGGGTCGGCATGGTCCTGACCGCCACGGCGGGGACCCGGACCCAGAGCTACGTCGTCCTGCCGGGCAGGGTCGCCCCTGTCTCGGACTTCACCGCCAAACTCCTGCTCAGCAGCAGGCAGTTGGTGCCCCTCAAGCAGGCGGGCAACGCCCAGCCGGTGAGCGCCGCCGAACTCGAACCGGGGGCCCCGTTCAACCAGGAGAGCGACTGGCCGCTCAGCCGGCCCGAACCCGTCAACTCCCCGGACGTCAAGAAGGGCAGCCGCAACACCGTGTGCAACGTACTGCGCGGAGTTGACGCCGACAGCGGCGCCACCACCCTGAGCACCTGGGCGGGTACGAGCTTCCCGGCGACGCTCCCCACCGGCTCCAGCAGCGCCTACGTCACCCCCGGATCGGGCCAGTTCTTCCGCCAGTTCAAGGGCTCCACCACCAGTGCGGGCTTTCTCTTCCTGGTCACCGACACCGGCCTGCGCTACGCGATGCAGTCCAACAGCGACAGCGGCCAGGACGGCAGGTCCGGCATCGGCGAGTCCGGCGGGAAGGAGGACCGGGAGGCCCAGCAGCAGGAGGCGCAGCAGGCGCAGAACCGGCTCGGCTACAAGGGTGTCGACCCCAGCCCCGTACCGGCGGCCTGGTCCGCCCTCCTGCCGACCGGCCCCCGGCTCTCCACCGGTGCCGCCAGCCAGCCGCAGGGGTCGTGAACGTGGCGACGAACACGGAGCACCCCGAGGGCTTCGCCGCCCATCGCCGCGCGGCCCGCCGCCTGCTGACCGCCGGGGCGGCGGCCGCCGTCCTCCTGGTCACCCTGCCGGCGCACCCCGCGGCGGCGGACGACGCGACCCGGTGCACCTTCCCGTCGAAGAAGTACCCGGGCCGCCCCTGGGCGTTGCAGCGCGTCCTGCTGGACGAGCTGTGGAAGCAGTCCACCGGCAAGGGCGTGCGCGTCGCGGTCATCGACACCGGCGTCGACATCAGGAACGAGCAGCTCACACCGGCGGTGGACGCAGGGGCGGGCCGCAACTTCCTGCCGAAGGACCTCAAGACCGCCGACGGTATGAAGATCGAGCGCGGCAAGGAGAACGGCACCACGGACACCGTGGGCCACGGCACCAAGGTCGCCGGCATCATCGCCGCACGCGAGGCGAAGGGCACCGGCTTCACCGGCCTCGCCCCCGACGCGACGATCATCCCGATCCAGCAGAACGACGCCGAGGGCCACGGGAACACCGACAGCCTCGCGCGGGCGATCACCTACGCCGTGGACGACGCCGGCGCCGACATCATCAACATCTCCCAGGACACCGCCGACGCCGTGAAGCCGTCCGCGGCGCTGAAGCAGGCCGTGGACAGGGCCCTCGCCCGGAACGTCGTGGTCGTCGCCTCGGCCGGCAACGACGGGCTCGGCGGCAACGTCAAGGAGACCTACCCGGCCTCCTTCGAGGGCGTGCTGGCCGTCGCCTCCTCGGACCGGAACAACGAACGCGCGCCCTTCTCCCAGTCCGGGGACTTCGTCGGCATCGCCGCCCCCGGCGTGGACATGGTCTCCACGGTCCCCGGCGGCGGACACTGCGCGGACAACGGCACCAGCTTCTCCGCCCCGTACGTCGCCGGGGTCGCCGCCCTGATACGGGCGAAGCACCCCCGCTGGACCCCGGCGCAGGTCGTCGCGCAGATCCAGCAGACGGCGGAACGCTCCATCGCCGGCCACGACAACGCGGTCGGCTGGGGCGTCGTCGACCCGGTCCGGGCCCTCACCGAGGACGACAGGCCGATCGACCGCCCGGTCGCGAGCGAAGGCATGAGCAAGGGCAAAGCCCCCGCCCCCGCCGAACTCCACCTGGGCGAGACCGCCGACGAGCGCAACGCCCGTCTTGCGACGTACGTCATGGTCGGCGGCGGGGTCCTGGTGGCGGCCATCGCCGGTACGGCCGTGGCGGTGCGGGACAACCGGCGACGTACGGGGCGTGCGGCGGGTGGCGTGTGACGGAACATCAGGACGGCCGCCGTCATGAGACAAGTCACGCGACGCTCAAGTCGATTGGCGCTGTCGTACCCAGTGACTAGAGTTGGCCGGAGGGGTCGGACCGCACCGCACCGATGCGAAAGCAACGCGTACGGTCCGAGCAAACGGGGATGCGGAACGGGGAGGACAGAACGATGTCCGAAGGTGGGAGTGACCTCAAACGGGGTGTGGGCGCGCTGGAGACATTCAAGAAGCGCGTCGACGACCTGCTGGTCGACTTCGAGGGCTCGGCGGCCAGCAGGACGAAGGTCGCCGACCAGAAGATCTCGCGGGCCTCGCTGAGCGGCCAGAACACGTGCTTCGCCGAGGCCGACGGCCTCTACACCCAGTACAACCGGGTCCATACCTCCCTCGTCGCACTCTCCAAGTCCCTCGGCGACCAGATCGAGTACCTGAGCCTGGGCGTCCACGCGGCGGCTGTCGGCTTCGACAACGTCGAGGACGACATCAGGCGACGTTTCCACGAGATCCAGACGCGCCTGTACGAGGAAGGCATCGAGCGGAGCACCGACACCGGGCCGACCAACCAGGTCAAGCAGGTCGAGGGCGGGTGGGGAGCGGAATGAGCGACGAGACGCCGCAGAAGCTGACGCCCGCCGAGCAGCGGGTGCAGGACCAGGCGCAGGTCAAGATCCAGATGGCGCAGACGGACATCGTCGAGGCCTTCCGCAAGGGGGTGCCTTTCGCCGGCCCGCCCGCGGGCCGTACCTCCTTCGAGGGGTTCGAGCTCAACTCCATGATCGACCTGGTGGAGAACACCCGGCCGGAAGACCTGGAGAGCGCGGGCAAGGCACTCTGGGCAGCCAGGGATGCCATCTCGAAGGCCGCGGAGGAGCTGGACACGTACCTCACAGGGGTCGACTGGCAGGGTGAGTCCGGCACGGCCTTCCGTGCGTTCGGCAAGGGCCTGGTCGCCCACGCACGCGAGCTGGGCGACTTCGCGGAGGTCGCCGGCACCCAGATCACGGTCGCGGGCACCGGCCTGGCCTCCGTACGCAGCGCCATGCCGCCACGCGACGACCGCCAGGTCCGCAAGAGCCCGGACGACATCGAACTCCCGGCCCGGACCGCGGACAACCCGGAGTACCAGGCCGCACTCAAGGTGGAGAAGAACCGCCAGGAGGCCATCAACCAGATCAACCGGCTGGCTTCGTACTACGCGGTCTCGGGGAAGCGGCTGGAGGGGCAGGAGCCGCCGCGGTTCGAAAAGCTGCTGCCTATCGACATGCCGCCGCCAGTGGGAGGGGTCGGGCTACCAGGAGGTTCCGGCGGTTCATCCCCCGACGGATTCGTCGCGGGTGGCGGGACAGGCCAGAGCTATTCGGTGCGCTCCGTCGCAGAAGGACCGGAAGCGCCGAGCACATTTGGTGGCCGGGCTGCCGTGGACCCACTCGGGCCTGCGCCGACGCTGGACGGGAGCACGGCCACGGAGATCAACAGCGTCGCACCTCCCCAGACTCCGCCGACGGTCACCAGCGCACCACCGTCTCCCGCTCCCACGCCCTCCACAGGGCCGACCGGGGTGCTGCCGCCCATGCTGCCCGGCCCGACGAACCCTGGTCCACGGGGAACGCAGCGCCCGACGGGGCCCACGGGCATGTCGCGCACGGTCGGCCAGACCGGTCCGGGCTGGGGCAAGGCCCAGCCCACCGGGGGCGGTCCGGTCGCCAGAGGGCAGGGCGGCCTTCCGGCCGGCCGCCCCGGCCCGATGAGCGGCGGCGGGGGTTCCTCGTTCGCCGGACGTCCGGTGGGCGGTCCGCAGTCGCCGATCGCGGGGCGGCCCGGTGTGACGGGCGGGCGGCCCGTGGTCGGCCAGGGCGGGACGCCTGCGGTCGGCGGGCCGCGTGCCGGAGGTAGGAACGGCATCGTCGGCGGGACCGCCCAACAGCCTCCCCGGAGCAGAGGCGCTGCCGGCGGCGTCGGCCAGCGGGGAGTGATCGGAGGCCCGGGGGCCGCCGCCGCTTCTCGTGCCGGTGGGCGAACCACTCCCGCTCCGGGTGGCAGCGGTGTTGTGGGCGCCGCCCGCAAGGCTGCGGGAGGTGGTCCGAACACCAAGGGGTTCACGACAGGTGGCGCGGGGCTCGTGCGAGGTCCCGCGGATCGCCGCCAAGGCGGGCGCGAGGACGAGGACAACGGATCGACCCGTCCCGACTACCTGACAGAAGACGAAGAGACATGGAACGCCGTCCGGCGCGGAGCCGTGCCGCCGGTGGTCGAGTAACAGCCCCAGGGAAGGTTCGGAAGCCGGATGACAGCAGGGATGGGCCGACCTCCGAGGCGCGTGCGTGTGCTCGGTGCGGTGGCTGCGGTTGCTTCGTGGAGCGTGGTGTTCGTCGGCGCGGCGCAGCCCGCCGCCGCCGACACCCGCTCGAAGCAGTGGTACCTCGGTGCGATGCAGGCCGAGGAGATGTGGAAGGTCACGACCGGTGAGGGAATCAAGGTCGCTGTCATCGACTCCGGTGTGAACTCGTCCACCCCGTCCCTGCGGGGACAGGTTCTCCAGGGCGTCGACGCCACCGGGGCGCCGGGCGACGAAACCGACGACTACGACGGTCACGGTACGACGATGGCCGAACTGATCGCCGGGACGGGCAAAGGAGGCGGCCTGAAGGGGCTCGCCCCCGGAGCCAAGATCATTCCTCTGCGCATCGGCCTGGACGAGTTCCAGGAGAAACACACCAAGGCGAGCGACGACATCGCGCATGCCATCCGGACCGCGGCCGACGGCGATGCACGGATCATCAGCATGTCCTTCGGCGGCTATGGGGTCTCCCCTCAGCAACACGAAGCGATCAAGTATGCCGAGGGCAAAGGCAAGCTGCTCTTCGCGGGCGTAGGGAACGAAGGACACCAGGAGAACAAGCGTGGGTACCCGGCGGCCTATCCCGCTGTGGTCGGCGTCGCTTCGGCGGACCGCGCCGGAAAGGTCTCGTTCTATTCCCAGCACGCCGGCACGGCGGATGTCGCCTCTCCAGGGAGCGACGTCCCGAGGTGGTGCGACAACTCCTTCAAGCGCTACTGCGACGGCGACGGCGGCACCAGCGCCGCCACCGCCATCGCCTCCGGCTCCGCGGCCCTCGTCTGGTCCCTCCACCCCGACTGGACCGCCAACCAGGTCCTCAACGTCCTCTTCGACACCGCCGGCCGCGACTGGAAGGACGGCACGCGCAGCGACTACCTCGGGCACGGGCTGATCCGGCCTTCCATGAGCGTGCTCAAGGGCAAGGGCGATCCGGGGGCCCCGGACATCAGCCCGCTGACCAAGAAGAGGACGACCGGCCGCGCCGCGCCGTCCGGCCCTTCCGCCCAGACCCCGGCGCAGCCCGCCGGGAACGGGGCGGAGGGCGGGCAGACCGTGGCGGTGAAGGACACCCGGTCCTCCGGAGGCGACGACCGGTCGGGCCTCCTCCTCGGAGTCGCCGCAGCCGTGGCCGTCCTCGGAGGAATCGCCTACGCCGTGATCCGCAGGCGCAAGGCCGCTTGACCCGCACGTTCCGCCTGTACCGGCCGGCCATCCATGCCGGCCTCGCAGAACCAACCGAAAGGGAAAGAGAACCATGGCAGACCAGAAGGTCTCAGATGCCGCGCTCCTGAAGCTGGAGGGTGACCTCACCATCAAGTTCGAGTCGGTGAAGAGCCAGCTCAAGAGCCTCCACGCGACGATCGACAACCTCGAAGGCAAGTGGCAGGGCATCGGCGCCAACCACTTCAACGTGAAGCAGACCGAGATCAACAACCGCATGGTCAGCCTGGGCAAGCAGCTCCTCAGCTTCCAGGAGGCCATCAAGGCGGCCCGTACCATCTCGGGCGACAACGAGGACGAGATCCGCCAGGCGCTCCAGGGCGTGGATGTCGTGGAGGGCTACACGCCCCCGAAGTCCAGCCTGAACGACTTCTGACCCGCACCCCTCACCCCGTAACCCGGATTCGACGGAGGACCCCATGGCACACAACGACGGTACGACGGTCGTCACTTACGCGAGCCTTGATCTCGCGTCCGGTGAGATCAAGAAGCAGGCCGCGAATCTCGCTCAGGACCTCAAGGAGATCAGCAGCATGATCGCCAAGGTCTCGGAGCTGTGGGAGGGCGAGGCGAAGCAGGCCTACACCACCGCTCAGACCAGGTGGAACGCGGACGCCACCGCGATCCAGTCCAACCTGAACGAGATCGCTCGCAAGGTCGCCGAGGCCGCGCCGATCTACCGCGGCGGCGACAAGCGCGCGGCGGCGAACTTCTGACGGAGTTCGGCCGAGGCGGTGCCGAAAGCCGCCGCTGAGCAGCATGACGCGGCACAGCACATCAGGGTGGACACGCGCGGGAGGTGTCCACCCTGAACCGTGTGCCCCCACACCGGCAGGCAGCGGGCGGGAAGTGCTGCCCACGCCGGTCGCGGCCCGGCATGCGGCACCGGTCCGCCCGGGCTGTCGGGCCGCGCTGCCCGCCCCGGCTGCCGGGCGGCACCGGTTCGCCCCGCCCCTGGGCTGTCGGACGGCGGGAACAGCCACCGAGAAGCGCCCCCGGCCGAGAAACGGGGCGCACGAACCTCGTGCGCCCCGCCCCTCCGCAAGCCGGCCCCGCCCGGCCCCCGGCTACTCCGCCACCAGCCCCGTCTGCACCAGCGGATTCCCCCGGCGGCGCGTCACGAAGATGCCGCGGCCCGGAGGCATCGGGCGCGGGCGTACGTTGCCGAGGATGTCGCCCTCGTTCGGGTCGCCCGACAGCATCACGCCCTGGGCGCCCAGCTCGATCATGCGCTGGAGGAAGGGGTCGTACAGCGCGCGGCTCGCCCCCGCCGTGCTGCGGGCGATGATGAAGCGGACGCCCACGTCACGGGCGAACGGCAGCATCTCCGTGATCGCCGACAGCGGGTTGCCGCTCGACGTGGCGACCAGGTCGAAGTCGTCGATGACGACGTACACGTGGGGGCCCTGCCACCAGCTCTGCTCGCGCAGCTCCTGTGCCGTGACGTCGGCGGCCGGCGTGCGGCGCTTCATCAGGTCGTGCAGCGCCGCCATGTGATGGTCCATGTTGTTGGACATCGGGATGTACTCCGCCAGGTGCGAGGCGGGGGTCACGTCCAGCAGCGATCGCCGGTTGTCGATGACGAACAGCTTGCAGGTGTTGCCGTCGTACCGCTCCGTCAGCTGCTTGATGAGCAGCCGCAGCAGGTTGGACTTCCCCGACTCGGCCTCGCCGAACGCCAGGAAGAACGGGTCCTGCTCGAAGTTCAGGAACACCGGCTCCAGGTTGTTCTCGTCGATGCCGAAGGCGACACCGCGCTGGGGAACCGCGTGACCCGGCGGGAGTTCGGCCGCCGGAAGCGCGCGCGGCAGCAGACGTACCGCCGGGGCGGGCGCGGCCGTCCAGTGGCGGGTGACCTCCTGGTTCATCGCCGCGGTCGCCTCGGACAGGTCGCTGTCGGAGTTGATGCCGTCGATCCTCGGCACCGCCGCCATGAAGTGCAGCTTCTCCGGGGTCAGACCGCGGCCCGGCACCCCGGCCGGCACGTTGGCGGCCACCTTGCGGTCCAGCTCGGAGTCCATGACGTCGCCGAGCCGCAGCTCCAGGCGGTTCATCAGGTGGTCCTTCAGGCTGGCCCGTACCTCCATGGAGCGCGACGCCGTGACGATCAGGTGGATGCCGTACCCCAGACCACGCGCCGCGATGTCCGTCGCCGCCGTCTCCAGCGCCTCGTAATCCGTACGGAAGCTGCCCCATCCGTCGATCACCAGGAACACGTCGCCCCACGGCTGGTCCGTCACCGAGATCTCACCGCGCGCCCGCATCCTGCGGAACGTGGCGATGGAGTCGATGCCGGCGCTGCGGAAGTACTCCTCGCGCCGCGCCAGGATGCCGTACACCTCGGCGACCGTGCGGCGCACCCGCTCGGGGTCGAGCCGGGACGCCACACCGCCGACGTGCGGCAGACCCGCGATCGAGGACAGACCGCCGCCGCCGAAGTCGAGCCCGTAGAACTGGACCTCCTGCGGGGTGTGCGTGAGCGCGAAACCGGCGATGAGCGTCCGCAGCAGCGTCGACTTCCCCGACTGCGGGCCGCCCGTGATCTGCATGTGGCCGGCGGCGCCGGAGAAGTCCCGGTACAGGGTGTCGCGCCGCTGCTCGAACGGCTTGTCGACCACGCCCAGCGGCACGACCAGCCGACCCGAGCCTTCGAAATCCGGCTGCGTCAGCCCCCGGCCCTGCACCGGGGAGAGCCCCGGCAGCAGCTCGTCCAGCGACGGCGGGTTGTCCAGCGGCGGCAGCCACACCTGGTGCGCCGAGGCCCCGCGGCCCTCCAGCCGGCGCACGATCACATCGAGCACCGTGTCCGCCAGCGCGTCGTCCTCCGCCGAACGCTGCTCCGGTACGCCTCCGACCTGCGCCGCCGGCCGCACGTACTGGACGGGGACCGGCGCGGCCGTGAACGGAACCGGCCTGCGGTCCACCGGCAGCGGGGCGCCCGGCGCGGCGGCCCGCTGCCCACCGGAGCGGTACACCCCGGAGACGTACGCCGCCTTGAACCGGACCATCTCCTCCGTACCGAACTTCAGCAGCCCCGAACCCGGCACGTTCGGCAGGTGGTACGCGTCGGGCACGCCGATCGCGGCCCGCGACTCCGCCGCCGAGAACGTCCGCAGACCCACCCGGTACGACAGATACGTCTCCAGGCCGCGCAGCCGCCCCTCCTCCAGCCGCTGCGACGCCAGCAGCAGGTGCACGCCCAGCGAACGGCCGATACGGCCGATCTGGACGAACATGTCGATGAAGTCCGGTTTGGCGGTGAGGAGTTCGCTGAACTCGTCGATGACCAGGACGAGTGAGGGGATCGGCTGCAACGGCGCACCGGCCGCGCGCGCCTTCTCGTAGTCGTGGATGTTGGCGTAGTTGCCCGCGTCGCGCAGCATCTCCTGCCGGCGGTTGAGCTCACCGCTGATGGAGTCGCCCATGCGGTCGACCAGCGTCAGGTCGTCCGCCAGGTTGGTGATCACCGCCGCCACGTGCGGCATCTGCGCCATTCCGGCGAAGGTCGCGCCGCCCTTGAAGTCGGCGAGAACGAAGTTCAGCGTCTCGGAGGTGTGGGTGACGGCGAGACCCAGCACCAGGGTGCGCAGCAGCTCCGACTTGCCGGAACCCGTGGCGCCCACGCAGAGTCCGTGCGGTCCCATACCCTCCTGGGCCGCCTCCTTCAGGTCCAGCATCACGGGCGAACCGTCCTCGCCCACACCGATCGGCACCCGCAGCCGCTCCGCCTGGGACCGCGGCCGCCAGGTCCGGCCCACGTCGACCGAGGCGGCGTCCCCCAGGTTCAGCAGGTCCGTGAACTCCAGGTTGGCCAGCAGGGGTTCGTCGTCATCCCCGCCCGTCGCCATGTGCAGCGGGGCCAACTGGCGGGCGAGCGCCTCGGCGGCCTCGAGGCTCAGCAGGTCCGGAACCCCGTCGTAGACGAGCCCCTGGCCCGACTCCAATCGCAGCGACGCCGGCTGCACCACGATGGACAGGCCCCCGCGCGCCCCGGTGACCTCGCCCGGCACGATCTCGATGACCGTCACGCCCTGCAGGCCCTCCGCCGACGCGAGCACCGACATGGGCGGCACCGACTCACCGTCCAGGACCACGACGACATGCGGCTGTTCCACCAGCGGCTGGCCACCGGGCTGGAAGCGGGGCCTGCCCTCCAGCCGCCCCGCCAGCAGGTCCTCCAACGCCGGCAGGCCGGTGGTGATCAACCGCCTGGTCCCCGCCCCGTCGGCGGGACCCTGCGCCTGCGCGTGCGGGAGCCACTTCGCCCACTCCCACCGCGGCGCCGCCTCGGCACCGGCCGCGACCGCGATCACCAGGTCCTCGGGGGAGTGCAGGGAGGCCAGCCCGCCCACCATCGCCCGCGCCGCCGAGCGCGCCGACTCCGCGTCACCGCTGACCGTCAGGTGGTAGAACGCGCGCAGCGAGACGGCCATGGGCAGTCCGTCCAGGGTGGAGTGCGTCGCCAGGAACTGCTGCATCGCCCCGGCGGCCAGCGGCTCCAGCTCGTCCACCGGCGCCGTCTCGGGCGCGACGAGCGGCGTCGCCAACTCCTGGCTGCCCAGCCCGATCCGCACCTGTGCGAAGTCCGCGTCCCCCGCACGCCGTTCCCAGACCCGGCTGCCCTCGGCGACGAGCGCCCACAACTGCTCGGGGGAGGGGTGGAGGTAGAACTGCGCGTCGCGCTGCTTGCGCGCCGTCCTCAGCACCGTACGACGGGTCTGCGTCAGGTACTTGAGGTAGTCGCGGCGCAGATCCGCCAGCTCCCCCTGGGTGCCCCGCCGGTACCGTACGAGCATCGCGATGGCCATGGCGAGCGTCGAGGCGATCATGATCATGCCCATGATGCGCATGATCGGGTTGGGCGTCATGAAGAAGAAGACGACGGAACCACCCATGCCCAGCATCGGCAGGAGCTGCATCAGCGCCCCCTCCTGCTGGCCTCGGGGGAGTTCCGGCGGAGGTTGCAACTGCACCTGCTCGACCGGCACTTCGGTGGGCAGGGCCCGCGGTGGGCGCTTGACGACGATCTGGCTCACAGCTCACCAATTCCCTTGCCGGACGGAAGTGTTCCTATCGGCGCCCCCGTGGCGACGGGCTCCATCCGCGGGAGGGATCCTACTGGCGTGAGCGCGACCCGATGGCGGTAGGGTGTCGCGACGCACGTACGCATCCGCTAACTGTCGTGCGAAGGCGGTCATTCGGGACGCGCGGTGCGATCGGCGGTCCCGGCGGTGCGTCCGGGGCGGACGCGGCCCGGCGGTGTCGTGGGAGCGGCACGCGGCGCGGCACCACGCCCGCGACACCCGGAACGTGCGCGGAACGAGCAGCGAGCGCAGAACGAGCTAGGGGGAGCACCAGGTGACCACGACGGCCCAAGCGGCAGCCACCGGACTTGGACGGCAGAGCCACGGAACACCGTCCGGGAGCGCCACCGGATTCTGCCGGGTCACGGTCGTCGCGCCCGACAGCCGTGTCGACGTGGCCCTGCCCGAGGACATTCCCATCGCGGACCTGTACCCCGAGGTCCTCCGGCTCTCCGGACAGAGCCCCGCCCCCGGCGCACCCGTCGGCTACCACCTCGTACGCCGCGACGGCACCGTCCTGGACAGCGCGCGCACGCTCGCCGGGCACCGCATCCTCGACGGCGAGCTGCTGTCGATGCGGCCCTTCTCCGAATCGCTGCCCCCCGCCGTCTTCGACGACGTCTCGGACGCCGTCGCCACCGCCGTGGCCAAGGACCGCACGCTCTGGGGCGACGCGCTCATGCGCGGCGCCGGCCTCTTCGGCGGCTCCGTCCTGCTGGCCCTGCTCGGCTTCGTGCTGTGGACCGCCGACCCGCTCCACGACATGCACGGACTGCCCGGCATCCTGGCCGCCGTCGTCGCCCTCCTCCTGCTCGCCTTCGCCTGTGTGCGCGCCCGCGTGTACGAGGACCGGGCCTCGTCGATCGCGCTCGGCACCGGCGCCCTGGTCAACGCGGCGGTGGCCGGCTCCGGACTGCTGCCCCTGAGCGCCGGGCAGGGCATCGGACGGCTCCAGTTCCTGCTCGCCTGCGCCGCCGTCCTCGTGGTGGCGGTCATTCTGATGATCGTCGCGCCCGCCGGCGACGGGCCGTTCGTCGCGTTCGTCTTCGCGAGCGCCATCGGCCTCGTGGTCACCTTCGTCGCCATCCTGAGCGGCCTGGAGCCGATCGAGGCCGCCGCCGTCTGCTCCCCGCTGGCCGTGGGGGCCCTCGCCTTCCTGCCGGGACTCTCCACCCGCTTCGCCCGGCTCCCCATCGGCTTCGAACCGCCCCGTACCACCGTCGGCGACTACGGCACCTCCGAGCCCGCGCCCTCCGGCCCGGTGGACGCCGCCCGCCTCGCCGCCCAGGCGCGGCGCGGCCACGAACTGCTCCTCGGCCTGGTCGGCGGCTGCGCCCTGGTCGCCGTGGCTGCCTCCGCCGTCCTCGGCTTCTCCGACAACGTCTGGGGCCAGCTGCTCGCCCTGGCCACCGGCATCGCCATGCTGATGCGCGCCCACCTGTTCCGCTACACCGCCCAGGTCGGCTGCGCGCTCGCCGCCGGCCTCGCCTCCCTGGTCCTCCTCGGCCTCGGCCTGTCCCTCAACCCGCCGGCCGCGATGGTCCGCGACGCCCTGCGCGGCGACGGCGCCGCCCTCGACATCCGTACGGTCTGGCTCGCCGCCGCGGTCGCGGGCGTCGCCGTCCTGATCACCGCCATCGGCCTGATCGTGCCGCGCAAGGGGGTGACCCCGTTCTGGGGCCGCTTCCTGGAGATCGCCGAGACGGCCGTCCTGCTGACCCTGCTCCCGCTCTGCCTCGCCGTCTTCGACGTCTACCGCTCGATCCGCGCCCTCACCAGCTGACCGGCGGCGACGGCCCGCACACCCTGCCGGAGCGAAACCGGCAGGGTGTGACCCGAATGGCTGGTAGCCTGTCCAGTGGCCGTTTGTGTACGCGTCCTCGGATCATCCTGGGGGCTGCGCTCATCGGACCTTCGCCTCCGAGTCACGGAAGCTCCCCTGAGAACCAGACCAGGGGCACTCGTGGGCGCTTCGAACACCAAGAGGAGTACGCGTGCCGCTCGACGCCGCTACGAAGAAGCAGATCATGTCCGACTTCGCGCAGAAGGAGGGTGACACCGGATCCCCCGAGGTCCAGGTCGCCATGCTCTCCCGCCGCATCTCGGACCTGACGGAGCACCTCAAGACGCACAAGCACGACCACCACTCCCGTCGTGGTCTGCTGATCCTGGTCGGCCAGCGTCGCCGCCTCCTGCAGTACCTGGCCAAGAAGGACATCCAGCGCTTCCGTGCGCTCGTCGACCGCCTCGGCATCCGCCGCGGTGCGGCCGGCGGCGCCAAGTAAGTACGCCGTGGAGAGGGAGCGGTTCCCGCGTCTGAGGGGATCGCTCCCTTTGCCGTACGTGCGAGACCGGTGCCAACCTCAGTAACCTGGGGACTGCGACACCAGCAGGACCCGCGCGACGAACACGCGCGGCAGCAAGAACGAGGGAGAGGCGCTACGACGCCGCCGCCGGTCCTCGGTAGTGGCCCCCGGGAACATGCCCGGGAGCTTCGATCGAAGACCGGCCCGCATCCACGGTGCGCCTCTCCCGCACCGTCCTGCGCCATACGGGCGTGAGGACGAAAGACGACGAGTATGGAGAAATCACTAGTGGAGAACGAGACCCACTACGCCGAGGCCGTCATCGACAACGGAACCTTCGGCACCCGCACCATCCGCTTCGAGACGGGCCGCCTGGCCAAGCAGGCCGCCGGCTCCGCCGTCGCGTACCTGGACGACGACACCATGGTGCTGTCGGCCACCACCGCCTCCAAGCGGCCCAAGGACAACCTCGACTTCTTCCCCCTCACGGTGGACGTCGAGGAGCGGCAGTACGCGGCCGGCAAGATCCCCGGCTCCTTCTTCCGCCGGGAGGGCCGTCCCTCCGAGGACGCGATCCTCACCTGCCGCCTGATCGACCGCCCGCTGCGCCCCTCCTTCAAGAAGGGCCTGCGCAACGAGATCCAGATCGTCGAGACGATCATGGCGCTCAACCCCGACCACCTGTACGACGTGGTCGCGATCAACGCCGCCTCCTGCTCCACCCAGCTCGCGGGCCTGCCCTTCTCCGGCCCGATCGGCGCCACCCGCGTCGCCCTGATCAAGGGCCAGTGGGTCGCCTTCCCGACGCACACCGAGCTCGAGGACGCCGTCTTCGACATGGTCGTCGCCGGTCGCGTCCTGGACGACGGCGACGTCGCGATCATGATGGTCGAGGCCGAGGCCACCGAGAAGACCATCCAGCTCGTCAAGGACGGCGCCGAGGCTCCCACCGAGGAGATCGTCGCCGCCGGTCTGGAAGCGGCGAAGCCCTTCATCAAGGCCCTCTGCAAGGCGCAGTCGGACCTGGCGTCCAAGGCCGCCAAGCCCGTCGGCGACTTCCCGGTCTTCCTGGACTACCAGGACGACGTCCTCGACGCCCTCGCCAAGGCCGTCACGCCCCAGCTGAAGCAGGCGCTCACCATCGCCGGCAAGCAGGAGCGCGAGACCGAGCTGGACCGCGTCAAGGAGATCGCCGCCGAGAAGCTCCTCCCGGAGTTCGAGGGCCGCGAGAAGGAGATCTCCGCCGCCTACCGCGCGCTGACCAAGCAGCTGGTCCGCGAGCGCGTCATCAAGGACAAGGTCCGCATCGACGGCCGCGGCGTCACGGACATCCGTACGCTCGCCGCCGAGGTCGAGGCCATCCCGCGCGTGCACGGCTCGGCGCTCTTCGAGCGTGGCGAGACCCAGATCCTGGGCGTCACCACCCTCAACATGCTCCGCATGGAGCAGCAGCTGGACACCCTCTCCCCGGTGACCCGCAAGCGCTACATGCACAACTACAACTTCCCGCCGTACTCCGTCGGCGAGACCGGCCGCGTGGGCTCGCCCAAGCGCCGCGAGATCGGCCACGGAGCGCTCGCCGAGCGCGCCATCGTGCCGGTCCTCCCGACGCGCGAGGAGTTCCCCTACGCGATCCGCCAGGTCTCCGAGGCGCTGGGCTCCAACGGCTCGACGTCCATGGGCTCGGTCTGCGCCTCCACCATGTCGCTGCTGAACGCCGGTGTGCCCCTCAAGGCCGCCGTCGCCGGTATCGCCATGGGTCTGATCTCGCAGGAGATCGACGGCAAGACCCACTACGTCGCCCTCACCGACATCCTCGGTGCGGAGGACGCCTTCGGCGACATGGACTTCAAGGTCGCCGGCACCAAGCAGTTCGTGACCGCGCTCCAGCTCGACACCAAGCTCGACGGCATTCCCGCCTCGGTCCTGGCCGCCGCGCTGAAGCAGGCCCGTGACGCCCGTCTGCACATCCTGGACGTCATGAACGAGGCCATCGACGTCCCGGACGAGATGTCCCCGAACGCCCCCCGGATCATCACCGTCAAGATCCCGGTGGACAAGATCGGTGAGGTCATCGGCCCCAAGGGCAAGATGATCAACCAGATCCAGGAGGACACCGGCGCCGACATCACGATCGAGGACGACGGCACGATCTACATCGGCGCGCAGCAGGGCTCGCAGGCCGAGGCCGCCCGCGCCACGATCAACGCCATCGCCAACCCGACCATGCCGGAGGTCGGCGAGCGTTACCTGGGCACGGTCGTCAAGACCACCACCTTCGGTGCGTTCGTCTCGCTCATGCCGGGCAAGGACGGTCTGCTGCACATCTCGCAGATCCGCAAGCTCGCCGGCGGCAAGCGCGTCGAGAACGTCGAGGACGTGCTCGGCGTCGGCGCCAAGGTCCAGGTCGAGATCGCCGAGATCGACTCCCGCGGCAAGCTCTCCCTCATCCCCGTCATCGAGGGCGAAGAGGACGAGAAGAAGGACGACACCGACCAGTGACGTCCCGTAGTTCCGCGACGACGGCCCGCACCTCCTCGGAGGGGCGGGCCGTCGCCCGTACCCAAACGCTTCTCAAGGGCAGCAACGGCATCGGGACGGTCCGCCGGACCGTCCTCCCCGGCGGTCTGCGGATCGTCACCGAGACCCTGCCCTCCGTCCGGTCCGCCACCTTCGGCATCTGGGCCAACGTCGGCTCCCGCGACGAGACGCCCGCCCTGAACGGCGCGACCCACTACCTCGAACACCTCCTCTTCAAGGGCACCGCGAAGCGCACCGCCCTCGACATCTCCTCCGCGATCGACGCGGTCGGCGGCGAGATGAACGCCTTCACGGCGAAGGAGTACACCTGCTACTACGCGCGGGTCCTGGACACGGACCTGCCGCTGGCCATCGACGTCGTCTGCGACATGCTGACCGGCTCGCTGATCGCCCCCGAGGACGTCGACGCCGAGCGCGGCGTCATCCTCGAAGAGATCGCGATGACCGAGGACGACCCGGGCGACTGCGTGCACGACCTGTTCGCGCACACCATGCTCGGCGACACCCCCCTCGGCCGCCCGGTCCTCGGCACCGTCGACACGATCAACGCGCTGAACCGCGGCCAGATCGCCCGCTTCTACAAGAAGCACTACGACCCCACGCACCTCGTCGTCGCGGCGGCGGGCAACATCGACCACGCCACGGTCGTCCGCCAGGTCCGCCGCGCCTTCGAGAAGGCCGGCGCCCTCTCGCGTCACGACGCGGTCCCCATGGCGCCCCGCGAGGGCTCCCGCACCCTGCGCACCGCCGGCAAGGTCGAGCTGCTCAACCGCAGGACCGAGCAGGCCCACGTGGTCCTCGGCATGCCCGGCCTCGCCCGCACCGACGACCGCCGCTGGGCGCTCGGCGTCCTGAACACCGCCCTCGGCGGCGGTATGAGCTCCCGCCTCTTCCAGGAGGTACGGGAGAAGCGCGGCCTGGCCTACAGCGTGTACTCCTACACCTCGGGCTTCGCCGACTGCGGCCTCTTCGGCGTCTACGCGGGCTGCCGCCCCAGCCAGGTCCACGACGTGCTGAAGATCTGCCGCGACGAGCTGGACCGGGTCGCCACACACGGCCTGGACGACGACGAGGTCGCCCGCGCCGTCGGGCAGCTCTCCGGCTCCACCGTCCTCGGCCTGGAGGACACCGGCGCGCTGATGAACCGTATCGGCAAGAGCGAGCTGTGCTGGGGCGAGCAGATGTCGGTCGACGACATGCTCGCGCGGATCGCGGAGGTCACTCCCGACGACGTACGGGAGGTGGCGGGGGAACTCCTCACCCACCGCCCCTCGCTCTCCGTCATCGGCCCGCTCAAGGACAAGCAGGCGGACCGCCTCGAAGAAGCGGTCTCCTGACCCGAAGTGCTCGCACCCTTTAAGGAACCACGATGAGCAAGCTGCGCGTAGCCGTTCTCGGCGCCCGGGGCCGGATCGGCTCCGAGGCCGTACGGGCCGTCGAGGCCGCCGACGACCTGGAACTGGTGGCGGCCCTGGGCCGGGGCGACAAGCTGGAGGCCCTCGCCGACGCGGGCGCCCAGGTCGCCGTCGAGCTGACCACCCCCGCGTCGGTCATGGGCAATCTCGACTTCTGCGTCCGGCACGGCATCCACGCCGTCGTCGGCACCACGGGCTGGACCGACGAACGGCTCGCGCAGCTCACCACCTGGCTGGACGGCTCCCCGGAGACCGGTGTCCTGATCGCCCCGAACTTCTCCATCGGCGCGGTCCTGACCATGAAGTTCGCGGAGCAGGCCGCCCGGTACTTCGAGTCCGTCGAGGTCGTCGAGCTGCACCACCCGAACAAGGCCGACGCCCCCTCCGGCACCGCCACCCGCACCGCCCAGCTGATCGCGGCCGCCCGCGCGCGGGCCGGCAGCGCCCCCCAGCCGGACGCCACCGTCACCGCCCTGGACGGCGCGCGCGGCGCGGACGTGGACGGCGTCCCCGTCCACGCGATCCGTCTCCGGGGCCTGCTGGCCCACCAGGAAGTGCTGCTCGGCGGCGAGGGCGAGACCCTCACCATCCGCCACGACTCCCTCCACCACAGCAGCTTCATGCCGGGCGTCCTGCTCGGGGTGCGCCGCGTGGTGACCACTCCCGGCCTCACGTTCGGCCTGGAACACTTCCTCGACCTGAACTGACTGAGCCCACCATGCGCGCAAAGATCACCTACATCGTCACGGCCGCCGTCCTGGTCTTCTACTTCGTCCTGGTCGGCAGCCGAGGCCTGATGCTCATCCGGCACGGCACGTGGATCACGGTCCCGCTCGGCGTGGCCGTGCTGATCCTGCCGGTGATCGGCGTCTGGTTCCTCTGGAAGAACACCCAGTTCGTCCGCCGCGCCAACGCCCTGGCGGCGGAGCTGGACGCGGAGGGCGGGCTGCCGGTCGACGACCTGGCCCGCACGCCGTCCGGCCGGATCGACCGGGACGCCGCCGACGCGGTCTTCGCCGAGCGCCGCGAGGAGACCGAGCACGCCCCGGACGACTGGCGGGCCTGGTTCCGGCTGGCGGTCGCCTACCAGGACGCGCGGGACACGCCGCGAGCCCGCAAGGCGATGCAGCGGGCGATCGCCCTGCACGCGGCCACGCCGTCGAGCCCGGCCGGTGTCTGACGACGTCCTTCCGTCCGTACGCGGGTGAGCCCGGAACCCACAGGGGTTCCGGGCTCACCCGCGTACGGACGGAAAGCGGGGGATCAGCCCCGCCGGTACTCGTCCGCCCAGGCTTCCACCGCGTCCGTGGCCCGCTCGAACGCCTCCTCGCGCCCGAGGAAGTCCGCGTTGCGGTCGGTGGCCAGCGGCGGCAGCGTCTCACCGTTCCGCCGGACCACGACGAGCGCCTGGCCCTGGACCGTACGGGGAAGGCCCATCCACTTCACGGGCTGCTGCACCGTACGGACCGCCGACGTCTCGCTCCAGGCCACCGTGGTGGTCCGGAAGAAGCCGACACGCCGGACACCGTGGCGGCTGACCCACGCGCCGACCCGCAACAGCCGCAGGGCGGCGGCGATCACCGCACCGGCCAGGAGCAGGCAGGCGGTGGCGCCCGAAGGAGCTCCGGCCACTCCGATGATCATGGCCGCGAGCAGAACGAACGAGGCCAGCAACAACAGGGTGGCCGCCGCCGCGACCCGCCACGGGCCGGGGCGGTAGGGCCGCCGCCAGCTGTCGTGGTCGTCGAACGGCAGCGCGACGTCCTCAGCGCTCGCGTCGAATGCGCGGTCGGCCGTCAGAAAGGGCAGGGGCACGACTGATCCTCACTCACAAGCACGCTCGATTGCTGTGCCCGGTGAGGCTACCGAGCGTGCCACCGGCCCGACCACCCCAGGGGGTCCGTACGAGTCAGCGCCCCTGTGACGCGGTGGACTGCTTGCCCTGGTCCGGGGCGTGCCCGGAGTCGAGCGCGGGGAGCCCCAGCAGCAGCGAGCCCACGAGACCGGCGACCACGGTCAGCCCGACCAGGGACCGCCCCAGAAGTTCGGGCACGGAGGCGCGGGCGGCGGGCGGGGGAGTGACATTACTGCGGAACCGCTCGGACTCGGCGACGAACGAGAACGGAACGGCTTCACGCCGGCGGAACATGAGGAAACTCTCCTTGATCTCTGTGGCGGGTGCTGCTATTGAGTCAGACGTACGAACGGCCGGATCGGTGCCCGAATCGCCGTACTTGTTGAGGAGACTCCACGAACGGCTGCCCGAGGCCGCCGCCGACATGCGTCCCCTGCCGGCCCGTAGAGTGGTCGCCGCCCGAGCGATGCCCTCGGGCCTCCCCGCGCCGCCCCTGGAAGGACCCCTGTCGGTGACCGACACTCCCGAACCCGCAAAGCCCCACTTCCGCAGCGATGTCACCGTCGAGCTGGTGAAGAGCGACGCGCGCGACGCGGACGTGTTGTTCGCCGCGCGGGTCTCCACCGCCGGCGAGCAGTCGCTCGAAGAGGTCACCAAGGACCCCGAGCGCTCCAAGGGGCTCATCAACTACCTCATGCGGGACCGGCACGGCAGTCCGTTCGAGCACAACTCGATGACCTTCTTCATCAGCGCCCCGATCTTCGTCTTCCGCGAATTCATGCGGCACCGCGTCGGCTGGTCGTACAACGAGGAATCGGGCCGCTACAGGGAGCTGGAGCCGGTCTTCTACGTCCCCGGAACCTCCCGCAAGCTGGTCCAGCAGGGCCGCCCCGGCAAGTACGAGTTCGTCCAGGGCACCGAGGAGCAGTACGACGTCACCACCCGCGCGATGGAGGAGTCCTACCGGGCCTCCTACGACGCGTACCAGGAGATGCTGGCGAAGGGCGTGGCCCGCGAGGTCGCCCGCGCCGTCCTCCCCGTCGGCCTCTTCTCCTCGATGTACGCCACCTGCAACGCGCGCTCACTGATGCACTTCCTCGGCCTGCGCACCCAGCACGAGCTGGCGAAGGTCCCTTCCTTCCCGCAGCGCGAGATCGAGATGGTCGGCGAACAGATGGAAGCCCACTGGGAGCAGCTCATGCCGCTCACTCATGCCGCCTTCAACAAAAACGGACGGGTTGCCCCATAGGCGGTGTCCGTATTGCGGCGTTTCGAGAAGTTCATCTAGGCTGATCAAACGGACCCGGCACTGCTTGAACCCCCGAGCAGGCAGTGCCGGGCTCCTCTTCCCCGTCCCCCCTAGGGGACCCCGCGCGCTGAGCAGCGAGTAGCGTGGTACCCATGGCTCCGATCTCCACTCCGCAGACCCCCTTCGGGCGGGTCCTCACCGCTATGGTCACGCCCTTCACGGCGGACGGCGCTCTCGATCTCGACGGCGCCCAGCGGCTCGCCGCCCACCTGGTGGACGCAGGCAATGACGGTCTGATCGTCAACGGCACCACCGGTGAGTCCCCGACCACCAGCGACGCGGAGAAGGACCAGCTCGTACGAGCGGTACTCGAAGCGGTCGGCGACCGCGCGCACGTCGTCGCCGGTATCGGCACCAACGACACCCGCCACAGCGTCGAGCTCGCCCGGACGGCGGAGCGCAGCGGCGCCCACGGCCTGCTCGCGGTGACGCCGTACTACAACAAGCCGCCGCAGGAGGGTCTCCTCCGGCACTTCACGGCCATCGCCGACTCGACCGGCCTGCCTGTCATGCTGTACGACATCCCCGGCCGCAGCGGGGTGCCGATCGACACCGAGACCCTCGTCCGGCTCGCCGACCACCCGCGGATCGTTGCGAACAAGGACGCCAAGGGTGACCTGGGCCGCGCCAGCTGGGCCATCGCCGAGTCCGGTCTCGCCTGGTACTCCGGCGACGACATGCTCAACCTGCCGCTCCTCTCGGTCGGCGCGGTCGGCTTCGTCTCCGTGGTCGGCCACATGGTCACCCCCGAGCTGCGTGCCCTCATCGAGGCGCACCTGAGCGGCGACGTCCAGAAGGCCACCGAGATCCACCAGAAGCTGCTCCCGGTCTTCACCGGCATGTTCCGTACCCAGGGCGTCATCACCACGAAGGCAGCCCTGACCCTCCAGGGCCTGCCGGCCGGGCCGCTGCGCCTGCCGCTGGTGGAACTCAGCGCACAGGAGACGGCCCAGCTCAAGATCGATCTCGCCGCCGGTGGGGTACAGCTCTGAGCACGGACTCCATCCAGCACAGACCTCGCGCCCACCGCGAGGAGCACGGACTTCACAACTGAACACGCGAGGCGACTCGCATCGAGCAATACCCAAGACAACAGCAAGTGCACGAACGACATGCGCGCCACGTGCCTCAGCGGTACGTGGCGCGCGTGGTAAGGAGAGTCTTTTGAGTCATCCGCATCCTGAACTCGGTACCCCGCCGAAGCTCCCGAAGGGCGCCCTGCGGGTCACCCCGCTCGGCGGCCTGGGCGAGATCGGCCGCAACATGACGGTCTTCGAGTACGGCGGCCGCCTGCTCATCGTCGACTGCGGCGTCCTCTTCCCCGAGGAGGAGCAGCCGGGCATCGACCTGATCCTCCCGGACTTCACCACGATCCGGGACCGCCTGGACGACATCGAGGGCATCGTCCTCACGCACGGCCACGAGGACCACATCGGTGGTGTCCCGTACCTGCTGCGCCTGAAGCCGGACATCCCCCTCATCGGCTCCAAGCTGACGCTCGCGCTCATCGAGGCGAAGCTCCAGGAGCACCGCATCCGCCCCTACACCCTTGAGGTGCAGGAAGGACAGCGGGAGCGCATCGGCGTCTTCGACTGCGAGTTCATCGCGGTCAACCACTCGATCCCGGACGCCCTGGCCGTCGCCATCCGCACCCCCGCGGGCCTGGCCGTGGCCACCGGTGACTTCAAGATGGACCAGCTCCCGCTGGACGGCCGTCTCACCGACCTGCACGCGTTCGCCCGGCTCAGCGAGGAGGGCATCGACCTCCTCCTCTCGGACTCCACGAACGCCGAGGTGCCCGGGTTCGTGCCGCCGGAGCGGGACATCTCCAACGTCCTGCGCACGGTGTTCGCGAACGCCCAGAAGCGCATCATCGTGGCCAGCTTCGCCAGCCATGTGCACCGCATCCAGCAGATCCTGGACGCCGCCCACGAGTACGGACGCCGGGTCGCCTTCGTCGGCCGCTCGATGGTCCGCAACATGGGTATCGCCCGTGACCTGGGCTATCTGAAGGTCCCGGCCGGCCTGGTCGTCGACGTCAAGACGCTCGACGACCTGCCGGACGACGAGGTCGTGCTCGTCTGCACGGGTTCGCAGGGCGAGCCGATGGCCGCCCTCTCCCGGATGGCCAACCGCGACCACCAGATCCGGATCGTTCCGGGCGACACGGTGATCCTCGCGTCGTCCCTGATTCCGGGCAACGAGAACGCGGTCTACCGCGTGATCAACGGTCTGACCCGCTGGGGCGCCAACGTCGTCCACAAGGGCAATGCCAAGGTGCACGTCTCGGGCCACGCCTCGGCCGGCGAGCTGCTGTACTTCTACAACATCTGCAAGCCGAAGAACCTGATGCCGGTCCACGGTGAATGGCGCCACCTGCGTGCCAACGCCGAACTGGGCGCCCTCACCGGCGTGCCGAAGGACCACATCGTCATCGCCGAGGACGGCGTGGTCGTCGACCTCATCGACGGCAAGGCGAAGATCGTCGGCAAGGTGCAGGCCGGTTACGTCTACGTCGACGGCCTCTCCGTCGGAGACGTCACCGAGACCTCCCTCAAGGACCGACGCATCCTCGGTGACGAGGGCATCATCTCGGTGTTCCTCGTGGTCGACAGCTCCTCGGGCAAGATCGTGGGCGGCCCCCACATCCAGGCCCGCGGCTCCGGCATCGACGACAACGCCTTCGTCGGCGTCACACCGAAGATCCAGGAAGCCCTGGACAAATCGGCCCAGGACGGCGTGATGGAGCCCCACCAGCTCCAGCAGCTGATCCGCCGGGTCGTCGGCAAGTGGGTGTCCGACACCTACCGCCGGCGCCCGATGATCCTTCCGGTCGTCGTCGAGGTCTGATCCTCGTGACCGCCTGACCTGGAGCGGGGCCCTCGATTTGCATCGAGGAGCCCCGCTCCAGTACGTTTACGTCTCCGCCTGAACGGGAAGCACGGCGCGCACATGTGTGCCCGGAGCCGACCTGGAGGGGCGGAGAAATCCGACTCAGAGTCTCTGATAAAGTCGGGCCCGCCGAAAGGCAAGGCCACTCCACAGGCCACCGGAAATCGAATTCGGACCGGAAACGGAACGAAAAAGAGTCTGGTAAAGTTGGACTCGCCGGAAAGGGAAAACGCGAAAGCGAAGGACCTGGAAAGCGGCCCCGCTTCGACCGGGAATCGGACACGAAAGAGTCTGATAGAGTCGGAAACGCAAGACAGCAAGACAAAGCAGTAAACGAAGGGAAGCGCCCGGAGGGGCCCGGTGAAACGGGACCGAAGGAAGCGTCCGTTCCTTGAGAACTCAACAGCGTGCCAAAAGTCAACGCCAGATATGTTGATACCCCGGCCTGCACCTGGTGCAGGTTGGTGGTTCCTTTGAAAAGTCCCACAGGGTCACTTCGGTGGCCGGTGGGCGACAACACAGCGAGGACGCTGTGAACAACGGGTCTTATTCCGACCGGTTGTTCCGCTCTCGTGGTGTGCACCCGATCACGGGTAAACATTCACGGAGAGTTTGATCCTGGCTCAGGACGAACGCTGGCGGCGTGCTTAACACATGCAAGTCGAACGATGAAGCCCTTCGGGGTGGATTAGTGGCGAACGGGTGAGTAACACGTGGGCAATCTGCCCTTCACTCTGGGACAAGCCCTGGAAACGGGGTCTAATACCGGATAATACTCTGTCCCGCATGGGACGGGGTTGAAAGCTCCGGCGGTGAAGGATGAGCCCGCGGCCTATCAGCTTGTTGGTGGGGTAATGGCCTACCAAGGCGACGACGGGTAGCCGGCCTGAGAGGGCGACCGGCCACACTGGGACTGAGACACGGCCCAGACTCCTACGGGAGGCAGCAGTGGGGAATATTGCACAATGGGCGAAAGCCTGATGCAGCGACGCCGCGTGAGGGATGACGGCCTTCGGGTTGTAAACCTCTTTCAGCAGGGAAGAAGCGCAAGTGACGGTACCTGCAGAAGAAGCGCCGGCTAACTACGTGCCAGCAGCCGCGGTAATACGTAGGGCGCAAGCGTTGTCCGGAATTATTGGGCGTAAAGAGCTCGTAGGCGGCTTGTCACGTCGGATGTGAAAGCCCGGGGCTTAACCCCGGGTCTGCATTCGATACGGGCTAGCTAGAGTGTGGTAGGGGAGATCGGAATTCCTGGTGTAGCGGTGAAATGCGCAGATATCAGGAGGAACACCGGTGGCGAAGGCGGATCTCTGGGCCATTACTGACGCTGAGGAGCGAAAGCGTGGGGAGCGAACAGGATTAGATACCCTGGTAGTCCACGCCGTAAACGTTGGGAACTAGGTGTTGGCGACATTCCACGTCGTCGGTGCCGCAGCTAACGCATTAAGTTCCCCGCCTGGGGAGTACGGCCGCAAGGCTAAAACTCAAAGGAATTGACGGGGGCCCGCACAAGCAGCGGAGCATGTGGCTTAATTCGACGCAACGCGAAGAACCTTACCAAGGCTTGACATATACCGGAAAGCATCAGAGATGGTGCCCCCCTTGTGGTCGGTATACAGGTGGTGCATGGCTGTCGTCAGCTCGTGTCGTGAGATGTTGGGTTAAGTCCCGCAACGAGCGCAACCCTTGTTCTGTGTTGCCAGCATGCCCTTCGGGGTGATGGGGACTCACAGGAGACTGCCGGGGTCAACTCGGAGGAAGGTGGGGACGACGTCAAGTCATCATGCCCCTTATGTCTTGGGCTGCACACGTGCTACAATGGCCGGTACAATGAGCTGCGATGCCGTGAGGCGGAGCGAATCTCAAAAAGCCGGTCTCAGTTCGGATTGGGGTCTGCAACTCGACCCCATGAAGTCGGAGTTGCTAGTAATCGCAGATCAGCATTGCTGCGGTGAATACGTTCCCGGGCCTTGTACACACCGCCCGTCACGTCACGAAAGTCGGTAACACCCGAAGCCGGTGGCCCAACCCCTTGTGGGAGGGAGCTGTCGAAGGTGGGACTGGCGATTGGGACGAAGTCGTAACAAGGTAGCCGTACCGGAAGGTGCGGCTGGATCACCTCCTTTCTAAGGAGCACTTCTCACCATGTCCTTCGGGGTGTGGTCAGAGGCCAGTACACCGGCGAGTGTTCGGTGCTGGTTGCTCATGGGTGGAACGTTGACTATTCGGCACGATGAGCACGGTTTCGTGAGTACTGCTTCGGCGTGGAAAACGGGAACGGGTTGGTCGTGTCGGGCACGTTGTTGGGTGTCTGAGGGTACGGCCGATTGTGGCTGTCCTTCGGTTGCCGGCCCCAGTGAACTCGCCTGTTCGGGCGGGGTGATGGGTGGCTGGTCGTTGTTTGAGAACTGCACAGTGGACGCGAGCATCTGTGGCCAAGTTTTTAAGGGCGCACGGTGGATGCCTTGGCACCAGGAACCGATGAAGGACGTGGGAGGCCACGATAGTCCCCGGGGAGCTGTCAACCAAGCTTTGATCCGGGGGTTTCCGAATGGGGAAACCCGGCAGTCGTCATGGGCTGTCACCCGCTGCTGAACACATAGGCAGTGTGGAGGGAACGAGGGGAAGTGAAACATCTCAGTACCCTCAGGAAGAGAAAACAACCGTGATTCCGGGAGTAGTGGCGAGCGAAACTGGATGAGGCCAAACCGTATGCGTGTGATACCCGGCAGGGGTTGCGCATGCGGGGTTGTGGGATCTCTCTTTCACAGTCTGCCGGCTGTGAGGCGAGTCAGAAACCGTTGGTGTAGGCGAAGGACATGCGAAAGGTCCGGCGTAGAGGGTAAGACCCCCGTAGCTGAAACATCAACGGCTCGTTTGAGAGACACCCAAGTAGCACGGGGCCCGAGAAATCCCGTGTGAATCTGGCGGGACCACCCGCTAAGCCTAAATATTCCCTGGTGACCGATAGCGGATAGTACCGTGAGGGAATGGTGAAAAGTACCGCGGGAGCGGAGTGAAATAGTACCTGAAACCGTGTGCCTACAAGCCGTGGGAGCGTCGCTGTATGTGCTTGCACATGCAGTCGTGACTGCGTGCCTTTTGAAGAATGAGCCTGCGAGTTAGCGGTGTGTAGCGAGGTTAACCCGTGTGGGGAAGCCGTAGCGAAAGCGAGTCCGAACAGGGCGTTTGAGTTGCACGCTCTAGACCCGAAGCGGAGTGATCTAGCCATGGGCAGGTTGAAGCGGAGGTAAGACTTCGTGGAGGACCGAACCCACCAGGGTTGAAAACCTGGGGGATGACCTGTGGTTAGGGGTGAAAGGCCAATCAAACTCCGTGATAGCTGGTTCTCCCCGAAATGCATTTAGGTGCAGCGTCGTGTGTTTCTTGCCGGAGGTAGAGCACTGGATAGGCGATGGGCCCTACCGGGTTACTGACCTTAGCCAAACTCCGAATGCCGGTAAGTGAGAGCGCGGCAGTGAGACTGTGGGGGATAAGCTCCATGGTCGAGAGGGAAACAGCCCAGAGCATCGACTAAGGCCCCTAAGCGTACGCTAAGTGGGAAAGGATGTGGAGTCGCAGAGACAACCAGGAGGTTGGCTTAGAAGCAGCCACCCTTGAAAGAGTGCGTAATAGCTCACTGGTCAAGTGATTCCGCGCCGACAATGTAGCGGGGCTCAAGCGTACCGCCGAAGTCGTGTCATTCACACATATAGGGCCAACGCCTGTGTGGATGGGTAGGGGAGCGTCGTGTGCCGGGTGAAGCAGCCGCGGAAGCGAGTTGTGGACGGTTCACGAGTGAGAATGCAGGCATGAGTAGCGATACACACGTGAGAAACGTGTGCGCCGATTGACTAAGGGTTCCTGGGTCAAGCTGATCTGCCCAGGGTAAGTCGGGACCTAAGGCGAGGCCGACAGGCGTAGTCGATGGACAACCGGTTGATATTCCGGTACCCGCTTTGAAACGCCCAGTACTGAATCAGGCGATGCTAAGTCCGTGAAGCCGGCCCGATCTCTTCGGAGTTGAGGGTAGTGGTGGAGCCGATGAACCAGACTTGTAGTAGGTAAGCGATGGGGTGACGCAGGAAGGTAGTCCAGCCCGGGCGGTGGTTGTCCCGGGGTAAGGGTGTAGGACGCACGGTAGGCAAATCCGTCGTGCATATGAGTCTGAGACCTGATGCCGAGCCGATTGTGGTGAAGTGGATGATCCTATGCTGTCGAGAAAAGCCTCTAGCGAGTTTCATGGCGGCCCGTACCCTAAACCGACTCAGGTGGTCAGGTAGAGAATACCGAGGCGTTCGGGTGAACTATGGTTAAGGAACTCGGCAAAATGCCCCCGTAACTTCGGGAGAAGGGGGGCCATCACTGGTGATAGCACTTGCTGCTTGAGCTGGGGGTGGCCGCAGAGACCAGCGAGAAGCGACTGTTTACTAAAAACACAGGTCCGTGCGAAGCCGTAAGGCGATGTATACGGACTGACGCCTGCCCGGTGCTGGAACGTTAAGGGGACCGGTTAGCTGCCTTTCGGGGTGGCGAAGCTGAGAACTTAAGCGCCAGTAAACGGCGGTGGTAACTATAACCATCCTAAGGTAGCGAAATTCCTTGTCGGGTAAGTTCCGACCTGCACGAATGGCGTAACGACTTCTCGACTGTCTCAACCATAGGCCCGGTGAAATTGCACTACGAGTAAAGATGCTCGTTTCGCGCAGCAGGACGGAAAGACCCCGGGACCTTTACTATAGTTTGATATTGGTGTTCGGTTCGGCTTGTGTAGGATAGGTGGGAGACTGTGAAGCGGCCACGCCAGTGGTTGTGGAGTCGCCGTTGAAATACCACTCTGGTCGTGCTGGATGTCTAACCTGGGTCCGTGATCCGGATCAGGGACAGTGTCTGATGGGTAGTTTAACTGGGGCGGTTGCCTCCTAAAGAGTAACGGAGGCGCCCAAAGGTTCCCTCAGCCTGGTTGGCAATCAGGTGTTGAGTGTAAGTGCACAAGGGAGCTTGACTGTGAGACCGACGGGTCGAGCAGGGACGAAAGTCGGGACTAGTGATCCGGCAGTGGCTTGTGGAAGCGCTGTCGCTCAACGGATAAAAGGTACCCCGGGGATAACAGGCTGATCTTCCCCAAGAGTCCATATCGACGGGATGGTTTGGCACCTCGATGTCGGCTCGTCGCATCCTGGGGCTGGAGTCGGTCCCAAGGGTTGGGCTGTTCGCCCATTAAAGCGGTACGCGAGCTGGGTTTAGAACGTCGTGAGACAGTTCGGTCCCTATCCGCTGTGCGCGTAGGAATATTGAGAAGGGCTGTCCCTAGTACGAGAGGACCGGGACGGACGAACCTCTGGTGTGCCAGTTGTCCTGCCAAGGGCATGGCTGGTTGGCTACGTTCGGAAAGGATAACCGCTGAAAGCATCTAAGCGGGAAGCCTGCTTCGAGATGAGTATTCCCACCCTCTTGAAGGGTTAAGGCTCCCAGTAGACGACTGGGTTGATAGGCCAGATGTGGAAGCCCGGTAACGGGTGGAGCTGACTGGTACTAATAGGCCGAGGGCTTGTCCTCAGTTGCTCGCGTCCACTGTGTTAGTTCTGAAATAACGAACGGCCGTGTTGTTGCCCGGTGTTCAAATTTTCATAGTGTTTCGGTGGTCATTGCGTTAGGGAAACGCCCGGTTACATTCCGAACCCGGAAGCTAAGCCTTTCAGCGCCGATGGTACTGCAGGGGGGACCCTGTGGGAGAGTAGGACGCCGCCGAACAATTTTTCCGGGAAAGCCCCGTGCCTTGTGGCACGGGGCTTTTCTGCGTTCGGAATCCATGGGACACGTCTTCAGTTCGTCTCCGGGGCGGGCGCTACTTGTCCCGGCCGGCGCGTGGGCTGCCCAGGTGGGACGGTCGGCCGGTCGTCCTGGGCATGGCCTCTTCGAGAGCTTGAAGGCTGGCGCTCAGAGAGGCGTTCAGGGACTGCGGGACCAAGGCAGGACACCGATTATGAGCAATCCCGGATCCCGTGTATGGTTTACCTCGTTGCCGCAGGGCAACGAGGCCCCAATAGCTCAGTCGGTAGAGCGTCTCCATGGTAAGGAGAAGGTCTGCGGTTCGATTCCGCATTGGGGCTCAGAGAAAAGGAAAGGCCCCCGCCTGATGGCGGGGGCCTTTCTCATGGGGTCCGGGCTGTGCGGGTCAGATCAGCGGCGGCTCGGGGACGCGCATGGCGAGGATCGCCATATCGTCCGACGCGGGCTCGGCGGCGAAGCGCTCCACGGCCCGCAGGATGCGTGCGGCGACTGCCCCGGCCGTCAGCCCCGTACAGGTCGACAGGACCTCCGCGAGGCCGTCGTCGCCCAGCATGCGGGTTCCCTCACGGCGTTCGGTGACGCCGTCCGTGACACACAGGAGTACGTCGCCCGGGTCGAGGACGACCTCCTGCTCGTACAGCTCCAGGTCATCGAGGACGCCGAGGAGGGGCTGCGGTTCCGCGGCGGATTCCACGGAGCCGTCCTGACGCAGCCGCAGCGGCAGCGGGTGGCCGGCACAGACGACCTTCAGGAGGGCGCTGCCGTCCTCCTGCGGCCACAGCTCGCCGTACAGCAGGGTCAGGAAGCGGCTGCGGGCGCCCTCGTCGAGGATCGCCGCGTTCAGGCGCTCCAGGACCGCCGGGCCGCCGAAGCCCTCGCGGGCCAGCAGGCGCAGCGCGTGCCGGGCCAGGCCCGTGACGGCCGCCGCCTCGGGGCCCGTACCGCAGACGTCGCCGATGGCGAAGCCGTACGCGCCGTCGCTGATCGGGAAGACGTCGTAGAAGTCGCCGCCGACCTCGTTGCCCTCGCCCGCGGCGCGGTAGATGACCTCGATCTCGACGTTCGGCACATCAGGAAGGCCCGGCGGCAGCAGGCTGCGCTGGAGGGACTGGCTGATCGCCATGCGCTCCGAGTACAGGCGGGCGTTGTCCAGGGCCAGAGCGGCCCGGCGGGACAGGTCCTCGGCCAGCTCCAGGATCTCCTGGCGGAAGTGGTCGTCCGAAGGCTTCCCGAGCGTCAGCATGCCGATGACACGGTTGCGGGCGACCAGCGGAAGGACCACGGTCTCACCGCCGACCGCCTGAGCCGTGGCGAGCGTGGTCCGGGTGGCCGTGCTCATGCTGAGCGGAGCGTCGTGGGCCAGGCTGCGGGTGGACGTGGACAACGCCGCGCGGTGTCCCGCCTCCGACGGCGCGGCCCAGACACGGGCCCCCGGGGCCGGCACCGGATCCGGCGGGGAGATCGTCGAGAGCAGGGCCTTGAGCCCGTCGATGAGGTCCTCGTCCTCGTGGAGCACGTACGAGAGGTACGGCTCGGAGGACTGGTCCGCGATCGTGTAGACGGCGCACCAGGTGGCCAGGGTCGGGACCGTCATCTGGGCCATGAGCGCCAGCGTCTGGTCCCGGTCCAGCGTGCCGGCCAGCAGGTCGGACGCTTCGACGAGGAAGGACAGGGAACCGCGCCGCAGCCGTTCCAGCTCGCCGAGACGGGCGGACTCCACGGCCAGCGCGATGCGGTCGGCCGCGAACTGGAGGCGCAGGGCCTCCTCGTTGGAGTAGCGGCCGGCGGCTTCCGCCGCGACGCCGAGAGAACCGGTCAGCCGTCCTTCGACCTTCAGCGGCACCGTGACGACCGAGCGCATCCCCGTGTCGGTGAGCAGCGGGACGGCGCCGGGCACGGCTGTCAGGTCCTCGTGGACGGCGGGCATACGGGCGGAGCCGTAGCGGCCCGTGCCGGCTTCGACGGGGACCCGTGCGAAGCGCTGGCGGGCCGAGGGGAGGCCCGTCGTCGCGCGGACCTCCAACTCGGTCTCGTCGTCCGTGGCCAGGAGGAGGAAGGCGGCATCGGCGTCGAGCATGTCGCGGGCCCGCTCCACCGTCCGCTGGAGAAGGCCGTCCAGGTCGTCGGGGGCGGGGGAGCCGATGAAGATCTCGAACGGGTCCGCCGCGCGGCTGTCGGAAGAGGCGTCGGAGACCGGGGCGCGGACCGGGGACTGGAGGACGGCGCGCTCGTCGTCGCGGACGAGGAGGCAGACCGTGGACGGCTCGCCGTCGTTGTCGCGGACGCGCAGGTGCGAGGCGTAGACGGCGATGGTCCGTCCGTCGGCACCGCGGATCCCGTAACTGCCCTCCCAGCGGGAGAGCTGGAGGGCGTCGGCGATGCCCGTGCTGGTGCCGGGGGTGTGCGGCCAGGCCACGAAGTCCGTGAACTGTTTGCCGGCGACCTGCTCCGTGGTGTGCCCGAACACGTACGCCGCGTCGTCGTTCCAGGCGCTGATCGCGCCCGTGCTGTCGATCTGCACGACGGCGACCCTCACCCGCTGGTCGGTGACCGGGAGGAGCGAGGTGGGCAGGACCGGGCCCGCCGAGCGGATGCCCACGGGCCGGTCCGGCAGGTCCAGCTGGAACCAGACGTGCTTGCGGGTGGGGCTGTACTCGACGCCCCAGCGGGAGGCCAGGGCCGCGCAGAGGAGCAGCCCGCGACCGTTCTCACGGTCGGGGCTGCCGAAGTCGATGCCGCTGCTCTGGAGCGGCACCTCGCGCTCCGGATAGTGGTCCGCCACCTCGACGCGGACGCCCTCCGCGGTGCGCAGGCACAGCACGTCGGCGGCGGTGCCCGCGTGGATGACGGCGTTGGTGACGAGCTCACTGGTGAGAACGACGGCGTCGTCGACGACATCGTTGTAGCCCCACCCCTGGAGCGTGTCCCGGACGAAGGCGCGGGCGGTCGCGACAGAGCGTCCGACCGGTTCGAACGTGGCGGCCGCGCGCGCGGTGATCACAGCACTCCCCATATGGTGTCTCGTCGCTTCCCCGAGTCCTGTGCCCGTTTATCGCCGCTTCGATTCGCCTGCCAGGCTAGACCTTCGGCGAAGGCGCCGGATACACGAGGGCCGAGTTCGGGACACGTCGCCCCGGCGGTGGTGCGCGGGCGCACAAGTATGGACTCCCGGCGCAGGGGATGGGGGCAACCGGAGCAGGTGGCCCGGCGACCGGTTCCGGCCTGGTACGTTGCAATGATTTGACGTCCGCCCCGCCGCCCGTCGACGGTGTGCGGTGGCGGTGAGCCACAGTGGAACTGGGCAGACTTCCGAGGAAGCCCAGGGTCGAACGGTCAACCCCTGCGGGAGGGACACGGTGGAGTCTGGCGTGGCGGCGCAGGGTTCGAAGGCGCGTACAAAAGGCGGGCAGTCCGTGAAAAAGCAGCGCAATGGCACCGTCGAAGTGGACGCGGCGGCTCTGAACAGAGTCCTCGGCGCCCTCATGGCGATGCGCGACGGCAATTTCCGCCGGCGCCTCACCGTCTCCGGGGACGGCGTGCTGTCGGAGATCGCCGCCGTCTTCAACGAGGTCGCGGACCGCAACCTCCACCTCACCGGCGAGCTGGCGCGCGTACGACGGGTGGTCGGACGCGAGGGGAAGCTCACCGAACGCCTGGAGACGGGCGCCTGCGAGGGCTCCTGGGCCGCCGCGATCGACGCCTCCAACGAACTCGTCGACGATCTCGCGCGGCCCGTCTCCGAGGTGGGCCGGGTCCTGTCGGCGGTCGCCGACGGCGACCTGGAGCAGCGGATGGAGCTGCGCTCGCACACGCAGGACGAGACGGTGCGTCCGCTGCGCGGGGAGTTCCTGAAGGTCGCCCGTACGGTCAACAACCTGGTGGACCAGCTGTCGGTCTTCACCGAACAGGTGACGCGGGTCGCCGTCGAGGTGGGCACCGAGGGCAAGCTCGGAGGTCAGGCGCAGGTGCGCGGGATGTCCGGGTCGTGGAAGGACCTCACGGACTCCGTCAACACCATGGCGTACCGGCTCACCGCACAGGTGAGGGACATCGCGCTGGTGACGACGGCGGTCGCCAAGGGCGATCTGTCCCGGAAGGTCACCGTGCACGTGGCCGGCGAGATGCTCCAGCTCAAGAACACCGTCAACACGATGGTCGACCAGCTGTCCTCGTTCTCCTCGGAGGTGACGCGCGTCGCCCGCGAGGTGGGTACGGAGGGCGAGCTCGGCGGTCAGGCGACCGTGCCGGGCGTGGCCGGTGTGTGGAAGGACCTCACCGACTCCGTCAACACGATGGCGGGCAACCTCACCTCCCAGGTGCGTGGGATCGCGGAGGTGACGACGGCGGTCGCCAACGGTGACCTGACGCAGAAGGTCACGGTGAGCGCGCGCGGCGAGGTCGCCCAGCTCGCCGAGACGATCAACCAGATGACCGAGACGCTGCGCACCTTCGCGGACGAGGTGACGCGGGTGGCGAGCGAGGTCGGTGGCGAGGGGCTGCTCGGCGGCCAGGCGCAGGTGCCGGGGGCCGCGGGGACGTGGAAGGACCTCACCGATTCGGTGAACACGGTCTTCCGGAACCTGACCACGCAGGTGCGGGACATCGCGCAGGTGACCACGGCGGTGGCCAGCGGTGACATGTCGCAGAAGGTCACGGTCGATGTGGCCGGGGAGATGCTGGAGCTGAAGAACACCGTCAACACGATGGTGGACCAGCTCCAGTCGTTCGGTTCCGAGGTGACCCGCGTGGCCCGCGAGGTCGGCGTCGAGGGCCGGCTCGGCGGCCAGGCCGAGGTGCCGGGCGCGGCGGGGACGTGGAAGGACCTCACCGATTCGGTGAACACCGCGTTCCGCAACCTGACCGGTCAGGTCCGGGACATCGCCCAGGTGACGACGGCGGTCGCCAACGGCGACCTCTCCCAGAAGGTCACGGTCGACGTGGCGGGGGAGATGCTGGAGCTGAAGAACACCGTCAACACGATGGTGGCGCAGCTGTCCAGCTTCGCCGACCAGGTGACACGGATGGCACGGGACGTGGGCACCGAGGGCCGCCTCGGCGGTCAGGCGCGGGTGGACGGTGTCTCGGGTACGTGGAAGGAGCTGACGGACTCCGTCAACTTCATGGCCGGGAACCTCACCTCCCAGGTGAGGCAGATCGCCCAGGTGACGACGGCGGTGGCGCGGGGCGACCTGTCGCAGAAGATCGACGTGGACGCCCGCGGCGAGATCCTGGAGCTGAAGAACACCATCAACACCATGGTCGACCAGCTGTCGGCCTTCGCCGACCAGGTCACCAGGGTGGCCCGCGAGGTGGGTACGGACGGGCGCCTCGGCGGCCAGGCGCAGGTGCCCGGCGTGGCCGGAGTGTGGCGTGATCTCACCGATTCGGTGAACGGCATGGCGGGCAACCTCACCGCCCAGGTCCGCAACATCGCGCAGGTCGCCACGGCGGTGGCGCGCGGTGACCTGTCGCAGAAGATCGACGTGGACGCCCGCGGCGAGATCCTGGAGCTGAAGAACACCCTCAACACGATGGTGGACCAGCTGTCCAACTTCGCGGAGCAGGTGACGCGCGTCGCCCGTGAGGTGGGTACGGAGGGCATCCTCGGCGGTCAGGCCGAGGTGCAGGGTGTGTCCGGTACGTGGAAGGACCTCACCCAGTCCGTCAACGGCATGGCGAACAATCTGACCCTCCAGGTCCGCAACATCGCCGAGGTCACCACGGCGGTCGCCAAGGGCGATCTCTCCAAGAAGATCACCGTCGATGCCAAGGGCGAGATCCTCGAACTGGTCACGACCGTCAACACGATGGTCGACCAGCTGCTGAACTTCGCGGACGAGGTGACCAGGGTGGCCCGCGAGGTGGGCACCGAGGGGATCCTCGGCGGGCAGGCACGGGTGCGCGGGGCGACCGGCATCTGGAAGGACCTGAGCGACAACGTCAACCTGATGGCCAACAACCTGACCAGCCAGGTGCGCAACATCTCCCGCGTCTCCTCCGCGGTCGCCAACGGCGATCTGACGAAGAAGGTCACCGTGGAGGCGCGGGGCGAGGTCGCGGAGCTGGCCGACACCGTCAACACGATGGTGACGACGCTGTCCTCGTTCGCCGACGAGGTGACGCGTGTGGCCCGCGAGGTGGGCACGGAGGGCGAGCTGGGCGGTCAGGCGCGGGTGCCGGGCGTCTCGGGTACGTGGAAGGACCTCACCGAGTCCGTGAACTCGATGGCCTCCAACCTCACCGGTCAGGTGCGGCAGATCGCCACGGTCACCACCGCCATCGCCAAGGGCGACCTGACCAAGAAGATCGACATCGACGCGCGCGGTGAGATCCAGGAGCTGAAGAACACCATCAACACGATGGTCGACCAGCTGTCCTCGTTCGCCGAGCAGGTGACGCGGGTCGCGCGCGAGGTGGGCACCGAGGGGCAGCTGGGCGGCCAGGCGCGCGTGCGGGACGTGGACGGCACCTGGCGCGACCTCACCGAGTCGGTGAACGAGATGGCCGGGAACCTGACCCGTCAGGTACGTGCCATCGCGGCGGTCGCCACGGCGGTGACGCGCGGCGATCTGAACCTCAAGATCGATGTGGACGCGGCCGGTGAGATCCAGGTCCTCCAGGACAACATCAACACGATGATCGCGAACCTGCGCGACACCACGCTCGCCAACAAGGAGCAGGACTGGCTGAAGGGCAACCTCGCCCGGATCTCCGGTCTGATGCAGGGCCGCCGCGATCTGGACGACGTGGCGTCGCTGATCATGAGCGAGCTGACGCCGGTGGTCTCGGCACAGCACGGCGCGTTCTTCCTGGCGATGGCGCCCGGCGACTCGGACGAGGTCGGTCCGGACAACGGCCGGCCGGGCTCGTACGAGCTGCGGATGCGGGGGAGCTACGGCTACTCCGCGGGCTCGATGCCGACCTCCTTCCGGCCCGGCGAGACGCTCATCGGGACAGCGGCCGAGGAGAAGCGAACGATCCAGGTGGACAACGTGCCGCCGGGCTATCTGAAGATCTCGTCCGGGCTCGGGGAGGCCCCGCCGGCGCACGTGATCGTGCTGCCGGTGCTCTTCGAGGGCAAGGTCCTCGGGGTGATCGAACTGGCCTCCTTCCAGCCGTTCACGCACATCCAGCGGGATTTCCTGAACCAGATCGCCGAGATGATCGCGACGAGCGTCAACACGATCAGCGTCAACACCAAGACCGAGAAGCTGCTGGAGCAGTCACAGGAACTGACCGAGCAACTGCGTGACCGCTCGCAGGAGTTGGAGAACCGGCAGAAGGCCCTCCAGGCGTCCAACGCCGAACTGGAGGAGAAGGCCGAGCTGCTGGCCCAGCAGAACCGCGACATCGAGGTGAAGAACACCGAGATCGAGGAGGCGCGCCAGGTGCTGGAGGAGCGCGCCGAGCAGCTCGCGGTCTCGATGCGCTACAAGTCCGAGTTCCTGGCGAACATGTCGCACGAACTGCGCACGCCGCTCAACTCGCTGCTGATCCTCGCCAAGTTGCTGGCGGACAACGCCGAGGGCAACCTCTCGCCGAAGCAGGTGGAGTTCGCCGAGACGATCCACGGGGCCGGGTCCGACCTGCTCCAGCTGATCAACGACATCCTCGACCTGTCGAAGGTCGAGGCGGGCAAGATGGACGTCAGCCCGACCAGGATCGCGCTGGTCCAGCTGGTCGACTACGTGGAGGCGACCTTCCGTCCGCTCACCGCGGAGAAGGGACTGGACTTCTCCGTACGGGTCTCGCCGGAACTTCCCGCCACGCTGCACACGGACGAGCAGCGCCTGCTCCAGGTGCTGCGCAACCTGCTGTCCAACGCCGTGAAGTTCACCGACAGCGGTGCGGTGGAGCTGGTGATCCGGCCGGCCGGCGCCGATGTGCCCCAAGCGATCCGGGAGCAGCTGCTGGAGGCGGGTTCGCTGCGCGACCCGGACGCCGACCTGATCGCGTTCTCGGTCACCGACACCGGGATCGGGATCGCGTCCAGCAAGATGCTGGTGATCTTCGAGGCGTTCAAGCAGGCGGACGGGACGACGAGCCGCAAGTACGGCGGCACCGGTCTCGGCCTCTCCATCAGCCGGGAGATCGCCCGGCTGCTCGGCGGCGAGATCCACGCGGCGAGTGAGCCGGGCCGGGGCTCGACCTTCACGCTGTACCTGCCGCTGCACCGCGCCGAACTGCCGCCCCAGGGCTACCCCTCGACGGGTTCCGGTTCCGCCGAGGCGCTGGGCGGCGCGGGGGAGCCGGGGCAGGCTCGTCCGTCCCAGGGCGGACAGGCTCCGCTCGGCGATCCGGCCAACTCCGCCGGGGTGTTCCGCCGGCGGCGCAAGGCCCTGGGGGACGCGGCACGCAGGGCCGCGCTGCCGGCCGGCCGCACCGGGCCCGAGAGCGCCCCGCAGCAGGAGGAGTGGGTGCGGGGAAGCCAGGGTGAGAGCCAGGCGCAGGACCTGACCGCTGCCGACGAGCCGGCGCCTCGGCGGACATTCCGCTTCCGCGGTGAGAAGGTGCTCATCGTCGACGACGACATCCGTAACGTCTTCGCGCTCACCAGCGTGCTGGAACAGCACGGCCTCGCGGTGCTGTACGCGGAGAACGGGCGGGAGGGCATCGAAGTCCTGGAGCAGCACGACGATGTGACGGTCGTGCTCATGGACATCATGATGCCCGAGATGGACGGGTACGCGACGACGACCGCGATCCGGCGGATGCCGCAGTTCGCCGGGCTCCCGATCGTCGCGCTCACCGCGAAGGCGATGAAGGGCGACCGGGAGAAGGCCATCGAGTGCGGAGCTTCCGACTATGTGACGAAGCCGGTCGATCCTGATCACCTGCTCGCGGTGATGGAGCAGTGGATGAACGGAGAGTGATCGACGACTGAGTGAATTTGCATGAGTTGTTGACCGACTGTGCTCGAACGGGTGTGAACCCGCTGGATCGGGGGAACCTTCTGGTCTCCCACCACGTTGGCGTTGTGTGCACAGTGACATCTCGGTGACAGGGTGTGGTGACGGGCGGGGTGCGGCTACCATGACCGGCACAAGGACGGACGGCGTAAGGGAGTCGTCCCCTGGGGCGGCACCCGGCGCATTTCCGGGGCGAGGAGGACGGGCCATGGTGCAGAAGGCCAAGATCCTCCTGGTCGATGACCGGCCGGAGAATCTGCTGGCGCTGGAGGCCATCCTCTCTGCGCTCGATCAGACACTGGTCCGGGCATCGTCAGGGGAGGAGGCGCTCAAAGCGCTGCTCACGGACGATTTCGCGGTCATTCTGCTGGACGTCCAGATGCCGGGCATGGACGGTTTCGAAACCGCCGCGCACATCAAGCGGCGGGAACGGACCCGCGACATCCCGATCATCTTCCTCACCGCGATCAACCACGGTCCGCACCACACGTTCCGCGGCTACGCGGCCGGTGCGGTGGACTACATCTCGAAGCCGTTCGACCCGTGGGTGCTCCGGGCGAAGGTCTCCGTCTTCGTCGAGCTGTACATGAAGAACTGCAAGCTCCGCGAGCAGGCGGCGCTGCTGCGGCTCCAGTTGGAGGGCGACGGCCAGGCGGGCGGACGGCACGAGAAGGAGCCGGCCGGACTGCTGGCCGAACTCTCCGCGCGGCTCGCCGCGGTCGAGGAACAGGCCGAAGCGCTCTCCAAGCAGCTCGACGACGAATCCGCGGACGCCGCGGCCGTCGCCACCGCCGCTCACCTGGAACGCAAGCTGACCGGCCTGCGCCGCGCGCTCGACGCCCTGGAGCCGGGTACCGGCGGAAGCGCGGGCGTGCTGCCCGCCCCGAGCTGACCCCTCCCGCGTCGCCCTGGTCCACGGCCCGGGCGCACGCCGACGCGCGGTGGGCGAGAGGCCGTCACCGTGAGGCGACGTCAGTTCCCGGCCGCCCGAAGGCGACACGGACGGGTGAACCAGTAGGCGAACGTGTTCACGGGCGGCGACAGCGGTAACCTCGGCATCATGGCCTCACGTACGTCCGGCAAGGGTTCCCAGGGCACGGCGGGCACCGCGAAGCGCGTCGGCCGTACCTCGGGGCCGGCGAAGAAAGCCGCGCCCGCGAAGAAGACCGCCGTCAAGAAGGCGGCAGCCCCCGCGAAGAAGGCACCCGCCAAGAAGGCGGCGGCCAGGAGGCCCGCTCCCAAACCGGCGCCGTCGCCGACCGGCGGCCTCTACCGCCTGGTGCGCGCGGTCTGGCTCGGAGCGGCACACGGCGTCGGCGCGGTGTTCCGCTCGATAGGGCGTGGAGCCAAGGGACTTGACCCCGCCCACCGCAAGGACGGGCTCGCGCTGCTTCTGCTCGGTCTGGCGCTGGTCGTCGCCGCCGGCACCTGGTCCAACCTCCAGGGCCCGGTCGGCGACCTGGTCGAGATGCTGGTCACCGGTGCCTTCGGCCGTCTCGATCTGCTCGCGCCGATACTGCTGGGCGCCATGGCGGTCAGGCTGATCCTCTACCCGGAGCGGCCGGAGGCCAACGGACGCATCGTCATCGGGCTCTCCGCCCTCGTCATCGGCGTCCTCGGCCAGGTCCACATCGCCTGCGGCTCGCCCGGCCGGGACGCGGGCACCGAGGCGATGCAGGACGCGGGCGGCCTGATCGGCTGGGCCACCTCGAAGCCGCTGATCTTCATGATGGGCGAGGTCCTCGCCGTCCCGCTGCTCGTCCTGCTGACCGTGTTCGGGCTCCTCGTCGTCACCGCCACCCCGGTCAACGCCATCCCGCAGCGGCTGCGTCAGCTCGGCGTCCGCCTCGGCATCGTCGAACCCACCCCCGAGGCCGCCGACGGGTACGAGGGGCACGAGGGCGACGACGAGCGCTACGACGAGCAGTGGCGGGAGGCCCTGCCCGCGCGGTCACGACGCGGTGGTGCCCGGCGGCCGGGCGCCGAACCGGTCCCCGACCACGACCGGGCCGAGGAGGAAGCACTCACCAAGCGGCGCAGGTCCCGGCGGCCCTCCGCCCAGCCCGCGATGAACCGGCCGCTGGACGCGGTGGACGTCGCCGCTGCCGCCGCCGCCGCGCTCGACGGGGCCGTACTCAACGGCATGCCTCCCTCGCCGGTCGTCGCCGACCTGACGCAGGGCGTCTCCGTGGACCGGGAGCGCACCGGCACCCCCGTGCCCGGCGCCCGCGAGGCCGAACGGGAGGAGCGCCCGCAGCCGGGCGTGCGGAAGTCCGCCCCCGCGTCGGGGGACGCCGGGGAGCGGTCGGGCGGGGTGCCCGACCTGACCAAGCCCGCCCCCGAGACCGCGCCAGGGCTGCCCGCCCGCGCCGAACAGCTCCAGCTCTCCGGCGACATCACGTACTCCCTGCCCTCGCTCGACCTGCTGGAGCGGGGCGGGCCGGGCAAGACCCGCAGCGCCGCCAACGACGCGGTCGTGGCATCGCTGACCACCGTCTTCACCGAGTTCAAGGTCGACGCCGCGGTCACCGGCTTCACACGGGGGCCGACGGTCACCCGGTACGAGATCGAGCTCGGCCCCGCCGTGAAGGTCGAGAAGATCACGGCGCTGGCCAAGAACATCGCGTACGCCGTGGCCAGTCCGGACGTGCGGATCATCTCCCCGATCCCCGGCAAGTCGGCGGTCGGCATCGAGATCCCCAACAGCGACCGGGAGATGGTCAAACTCGGCGACGTACTGCGCCTGGCCGAGGACGACGACCCGATGATGGTGGCCTTCGGCAAGGACGTCGAGGGCGGCTACGTGATGCACAGCCTGGCCAAGATGCCCCACATGCTGGTGGCCGGCGCCACCGGCTCCGGAAAGTCCTCCTGCATCAACTGCCTGATCACCTCGGTCATGGTGCGTGCCACCCCCGAGGACGTGCGGATGGTCCTCGTCGACCCCAAGCGCGTCGAGCTGACCGCGTACGAGGGCATCCCCCACCTCATCACCCCGATCATCACCAACCCCAAGAAGGCCGCCGAGGCGCTCCAGTGGGTCGTCCGCGAGATGGACCTGCGCTACGACGACCTGGCGAACTTCGGCTACCGGCACATCGACGACTTCAACAAGGCGGTGCGCGAGGGCAAGCTCAAGCTGCCCGAGGGAAGCGAGCGGGAGCTGTCCCCCTACCCGTACCTGCTGGTGATCGTCGACGAGCTGGCCGACCTGATGATGGTGGCCCCGCGCGATGTCGAGGACTCCATCGTCCGCATCACCCAGCTCGCCCGCGCGGCCGGCATCCACCTGGTGCTCGCCACCCAGCGCCCCTCGGTCGACGTGGTGACCGGCCTGATCAAGGCCAACGTTCCCTCCCGGCTCGCCTTCGCCACCTCCTCGCTCGCCGACAGCCGCGTCATCCTCGACCAGCCCGGCGCCGAGAAGCTCATCGGCAAGGGCGACGGGCTGTTCCTCCCGATGGGCGCCAACAAGCCCACCCGCATGCAGGGGGCGTTCGTCACCGAGGACGAGGTCGCCGCCGTCGTCCAGCACTGCAAGGACCAGATGGGCCCCGGTCTTCCGGGACGACGTCGTCGTCGGCACGCAGCAGAAGAAGGAGATCGACGAGGACATCGGCGACGACCTGGACCTGCTCTGCCAGGCAGCCGAACTGGTCGTCTCCACCCAGTTCGGATCGACCTCGATGCTCCAGCGCAAGCTCCGGGTCGGCTTCGCGAAGGCCGGCCGGCTGATGGACCTGATGGAGTCCCGCTCCATCGTCGGCCCCAGCGAGGGCTCCAAGGCGCGTGACGTCCTCGTGAAGCCCGACGAGCTCGACGGGGTGTTGGCCGTCATCCGCGGGGAATCCGCCCCGTAACGGAATGAGCTCCGTAAAGGTTTGGTGGGCAACCGTTTCGTACGGCCGTACGTCCAGTTGAAGGGAGGGACGGAACCGTGCTCCTCCCCGTAGCCCGCTCCGTCGTCGTTCCTCCCGTTCCCCCACCCCCGTTCGGCCCACTACCGGTTGCCCAGTCCTCGATCGGGGCCGTGCTCCGCCGACGCTCCTCCCCGGAGCAGGAGGCGGGGCCGACCGGCGACCCGATGGCGTACAAAGTCGTCCCTCCCGGTTGCCCCTCCCTTTCGTACCCCCCCTAGACTGAACATCCAGCAGGTGGCTCACGCTCGAAAGGCGCCCCCGTGTCCATCGGCAACTCCCCCGAAGACGACCGGCCTTCGATCGGTCGTGCCCTCCAGCAGGCTCGTATCGCCGCAGGTCTGACGGTCGAGGAAGTCAGCAGCTCCACCCGGGTGCGCATGCCCATCGTGCACGCGATCGAGCAGGACGACTTCTCCCGCTGCGGCGGCGACGTCTACGCCCGCGGCCACATCCGCACGCTCGCCCGCGCCGTCGGCCTCGATCCGGAACCCCTGGTCGAGGAGTACGACGCCGACCACGGCGGCCGTCCCGCACCGACCCCTGCGGCCCCGCTGTTCGAAGCGGAACGCATCCGGTCCGAGCCCCGGCGGCCCAACTGGACCGCGGCCATGGTCGCGGCCATCGTCGCCGTCATCGGGTTCGTCGGCTTCACCCTCTTCAACGGCGGCGCGGACGAACCCACCGACACCGCACAGATCGCGGAGGGCTCCAAGCCCGACAAGACGGCGGCCAAGCCCACCGCGACCAAGCCCGCCGACCCCAAGCCCGTGCCCTCCGAGAGCGCCATCGCCGCCGCCCCCCGTGACAAGGTGACGGTCAAGCTCAGCGCCGACCGCGGCAAGAGCTGGATCTCGGCCAAGGACCACAACGGACGGCTGCTCTTCGACGGGCTGCTGCTCCAGGGCGAGTCCAAGACCTTCCAGGACAACGAGCGCATCGACCTCGTCCTCGGCGACGCGGGGGCGATCGACCTCTTCGTCAACGGCAAGCAGGTCCAGGACCGCTTCGGTCCCGGACAGGTCGAACGTCTCTCCTACACCAAGGGCGACCCCGAGGCCGGCTGATCCGCCGCGCCCCACCTCTCCGTCCTCTCCGTGAGCCTCACAACGGGCGTCCGGCCTCGCGCCGGGCGCCCGTCGGCGTTCCCCGGACCCGCGCCCGTCACTCCCCGTAGCCGGAAAGCGCTCATGGGTGGCCTCGGTAACCCTGCACGGCAGGAGGGGCGCGGGGACGAAGTAGTCTTGAGTCCATGCCCGAACGCCGTACCGTCGCCCTTGTCACTCTTGGCTGCGCCCGTAACGAGGTGGACTCGGAGGAGCTTGCAGGCCGCTTGGCAGCGGACGGCTGGGACCTCGTCGAGGATGCCTCCGACGCGGATGTCGCAGTCGTCAACACCTGTGGGTTCGTCGAAGCCGCCAAGAAGGACTCCGTCGACGCCCTGCTCGAAGCCAACGATCTGAAGGACCACGGCCGCACCCAGGCCGTCGTCGCCGTCGGCTGCATGGCCGAGCGCTACGGCAAGGACCTCGCCGAGGCCCTGCCGGAGGCGGACGGCGTCCTCGGATTCGACGACTACGCCGACATCTCCGACCGGCTCCAGACCATCCTCAACGGCGGCATCCACGCCTCGCACACCCCGCGCGACCGCCGCAAGCTGCTGCCGATCAGCCCCGCCGAACGGCAGGACGCCGCCGTGGCGCTGCCCGGCCACGCCCAGGAGGCCCCCGCTCCCGCCCCCGAGGACCTGCCGGAAGGCGTCGCTCCGGTCTCCGGGCCCCGGGCGCCGCTGCGCCGTCGGCTCGGCACCAGCCCCGTCGCCTCGGTGAAGCTCGCCTCCGGCTGCGACCGCCGCTGCTCCTTCTGCGCCATCCCCTCCTTCCGCGGTTCGTTCATCTCGCGGCGGCCCTCGGACGTGCTCCAGGAGACCCGCTGGCTGGCCGAGCAGGGCGTCAAGGAGGTCATGCTCGTCTCCGAGAACAACACCTCCTACGGCAAGGACCTCGGCGACATCCGCCTGCTGGAGACCCTGCTGCCCGAGCTCGCCGGCGTGGACGGCATCGAGCGGATCCGGGTCAGCTACCTCCAGCCCGCCGAGATGCGCCCCGGCCTCATCGACGTCCTCACCTCGACGCCGAAGGTCGCCCCGTACTTCGACCTCTCCTTCCAGCACTCCGCCCCCGGCGTGCTGCGCGCCATGCGCCGCTTCGGCGACACCGACCGCTTCCTGGAACTGCTGGACACCATTCGGAGCAAGGCCCCCGAGGCCGGTGCGCGCTCCAACTTCATCGTCGGCTTCCCCGGCGAGACCGAGGCCGACCTCGCGGAGCTGGAACGCTTCCTCACCGGCGCCCGCCTCGACGCGATCGGTGTCTTCGGCTACTCCGACGAGGAAGGCACCGAAGCGGTCGGTTACGAGAACAAGCTCGACGCCGACACCATCGCGGAACGTCTCGCCCACATCTCCCAGCTGGCCGAGGAGCTGACCTCGCAGCGCGCCGAGGAGCGCGTGGGGGAGACCCTGACGGTGCTGGTGGAGTCCGTGGAGTCGGACGAGGACGGCGAGGTCGCGATCGGGCGTGCGGCGCACCAGGCGCCCGAAACGGACGGCCAGGTGCTCTTCACCACACGCGAGGGACTCGTACCCGGCCGTATGGTCGAGGCAACGGCAGTGGCCACCGAGGGCGTGGACCTGGTGGCCGAACACCACGAGCTCGCGGAGGCAGCCAGATGACCGGAGTCCCGGCATCCGCGGCAGGCGGCTCCGGCGCGAAGCCGGTCCGCGGCGGCAAGCTGGGCACTGCGGCCGTCAACCAGGCCAGCCTGTGGAACATCGCCAACATCCTCACCATGATCCGGCTGCTGCTCGTGCCCGGCTTCGTCCTGCTGCTGTTCCACAACGGCGGGTACGACCCGGCCTGGCGCTCCTTCGCCTGGGCGGCCTTCGCCGTCGCGATGATCACCGACCTGTTCGACGGCCATCTGGCGCGGACGTACAACCTGGTCACGGACTTCGGGAAGATCGCGGACCCGATCGCCGACAAGGCGATCATGGGCGCCGCACTGGTCTCGCTGTCCATCCTGGGCGATCTGCCGTGGTGGATCACCGGAGTGATCATCGCGCGCGAGCTGGGCATCACGCTGATGCGGTTCTGGGTGATCCGCCATGCGGTGATCCCGGCCAGCAGAGGCGGCAAGCTCAAGACGCTCGCACAGGGCACGGCGGCCGGGATGTACGTCCTGGCCCTCACGGGGCCCCTGGCGACCCTGCGGTTCTGGGTGATGATGGTCGCCGTCGTGCTGACGGTGGTCACCGGCCTCGATTACGTACGCCAGGCCCTCGTCCTGCGCCGCAAGGGCCTCGCGGCCGAGCGGGCCGCCGCCGCGGCGCGGGCGGAGGACGCCACGGAGGCGCTGCGGGCGGCCGCCGGTGCCCCCGTGGGCGCCAGGCCGACTGCGGCCGGTGTGACGGATGTGCGGGGCGGTGCGACGGACGCGGGGGCCGGGGCGTCCGACGTGCGGTCCGGAGTGAACGAGGTGCGGTCCGGGCCGTCCGAGGCGCGGGGCGCCGCGGAGGCCGAGCGGTGACAGCCGCCGCCCGGGTGCTCCGGCTGCTCGGAGGACGGGGCGAGACGCTCGCCGTCGCCGAATCGCTGACGGGCGGCCTCGTCGCCGCCGAGCTGACCGCCGTACCCGGCGCCTCCCGGTCCTTCCGGGGCTCGGTGACCGCGTACGCCACCCCGCTGAAGCGGGACGTGCTGGGCGTCGACGCCACCCTCCTGGCGGAGCGCGGAGCGGTGGACCCCGAGGTCGCGGCGCAGATGGCGGCCGGGGTGCGCCGGGTTCTCGACGCCGACTGGGGCCTCGCCACCACCGGGGTCGCCGGTCCGGAACCGCAGGACGGGCAGCCGGTCGGCACGGTCTACGTGGCCGTGGTCGGCCCCTCCGGCACCGAGAAAGTCACTGCGCTGCGGTTGAATGGTGAGAGGGCGGAAATCCGTCATGAGAGTGTGCGAAGCGTCCTCGAACTGCTCGCGGGCGAACTCGGCGGGAATGCGCGGGCACAGGATACGGAACAACACGGGGGGAATGGATGTTTGCAGCCCTGAGTGAACACGACATCGCTCCCCGCACGGCCGCACCGCAAGGCGGTACGGTAGGGCGTGAAGGATGCGGCTACGCGGTCCGAGGAGGGAGCCACCGATGATTCTGCTCCGTCGCCTGCTGGGTGACGTGCTGCGTCGGCAGCGCCAGCGCCAAGGCCGTACTCTGCGCGAAGTCTCCTCGTCCGCCCGGGTCTCGCTCGGTTATCTCTCCGAGGTGGAGCGGGGGCAGAAGGAGGCTTCCTCCGAGCTGCTCTCCGCGATTTGCGACGCGCTTGACGTACGGATGTCCGAGCTCATGCGTGAGGTGAGCGACGAGCTCTCGCTCGCCGAACTCGCCGAGTCGGCGACTGCCGGTGATCCGGTGCCAGTGCCGGTTCGTCCCATGCTCAACTCCGTCTCCGTCTCGTCGGTCGCAGGTGTGCCGTCGGGGCGGGTGACCATCAAGGCGCCCGCGGAAGCTGTGGACGTCGTCGCCGCTTGATCCGCTGCGGCACAGTTGCTCGACCGGAGTCCCGGTCGGCCCCACCAGGGCCGGCCGGGACTTTCGTGTGTGAAGGCCGGGCCGTCCGGGTGGCCTGGGCTCCGCGGATGTGACCTGTGCTTCATGCGCGGGTGACGTGTGTGAGTCCTCGTCGGGCGGGCACATGGAGGACGAGGCCCGCGTGACCGTTTTGCTTGATATGTGCCATCGTGGGTGATGCACCGAAACGGTCGGTCAAGCGGCTGACGGATGGGAGTAGCGCACATGACTGTGGTCAAGAGCACGTTGTCCGAGGGCGATCTGAAGGTCGTGGGAACAGCGCTGCAAGGCGCTCTGGTCGATCTCGTCGACCTTTCCCTGGTGGCCAAGCAGGTCCATTGGAACGTGGTCGGTCCGCGCTTCCGCTCCGTACACCTTCAGCTCGACGACGTCGTCGCCACGGCGCGCCAGCACTCCGACACCGTCGCCGAGCGTGCGTCGGCGGTCGGCGTCAACCCGGACGGACGGTCCGGCACCGTGGCCAAGGAGACCGCCATCGCGGCCGTGCCCGAAGGCTGGATCAAGGACACCGACGCCGTGAGGATCCTGGTGGACGCGCTGGGCGTGGTCATCGGCCGGATGAGGGAGCGCATCGAGGTGACCGACGAGCCGGACCCGATCACCCAGGACCTGCTGATCGCGCTGACGGCAGACCTGGAGAAGCACGCCTGGATGTTCCAGGCGGAGAGCGCCTGACCGGCTGGCCTGCCGGACTGCGGCACCTGACCGTATCGGTCGGCGCCCGGCCGGCGACCGCGAGATGTCCGACGAGCGAGAGGGAGCGACAACATGAGCGACGGAGCCATGGACAAGCTGAAGGGCAAGGGCAAGGAAGCGGTGGGCAAGCTGACCGGCGACCGCCGCAAGGAGGCCGAGGGGAAGGCCGACCAGGCCAAGGGCGGCGCCAAGGACACCGCGGACGGGCTCGGCGAGCGCGCCAAGGGTGTCAAGGACTCGCTGAGCCGGGACGACGACAAGTAGTCCGCCCCCCTCGCGGCTCTCGAAGCCGCCCCGGAGCGTGAGCGCCCCCGCCGTCACGGCGGGGGCGCTTCTGTGTGCGGCCGTGCGGGTGCTTCCGCGGGGTGGCGCTTCGGCCGGACGCTCTGGATGCACCCCTGCCGCCGCCAGGGGAAACTGCCGGAAAGAACCTCGGCCGTGGGAGGCAGCGATGATACGGCGATGGGTGCCGGCGCTGGTTCTCGGCGGGCTGTGGTGGTGGGCGGTGCTCCGGCTGGTACTGCGCCCGGACCAGGCGGGTCTGGTCGAGGGGGCGGTGGCGGCGGGCGGCTGGGGGCTGAGCCTGCTGCCGGTCCATGTCGCGTCGGCGGTACCGGCGGGCCGGGTGGGGACGGCGGGTCGGTCGTGGACCCGGAGGTGGCTCACCGGTGCGGGGCGACGCCATCGTTCGGGCGGAGGACCCGGGCGGCGGCCGTGAAGGCCGAAGCGTCCGAGGCCGGGAGGGGCGGCGTCCTCGGGTCCGCCGACCCGGCCCGTCGGTGATGTCCGGCCATCGACGCATCGGCAGGGCGCCGGCCGCTCGGTGCCGATCGGTCACCGGCGTACGGGCCCGCCGGGCACCCGCGTTCACTCGTACGGCGGGCGGGCCCGGCTCCGCGGCCGGCGTCGTGGTGAGGCGCGGATGATGAGCGCGGCGCGACCCGTGAGATCGTCCGCGTGCGTGGAGGGGGACGGGACCGTACGAGCGCGTCGGGCGGTTCGTCGGCCCGAGGGGGCGCCGGATCGTTCCCTACGGGGTCGGGCCGGATTGGCAGGTGGGGCACCAGTAGGTCGGCCGGTCGTCCTGGTCGGCGCGCCGGATCGGCGTGCCGCAGCGCAGACAGGGGCGGCGGGCCCGCCCGTAGACGTACAGCGGCTCCCGGACGCGGACGGGCGGGAGCGATCGCGCGCGGCCGGCGGCGGGGGCCCGGTTCGCGGGCGGGCGCCGGATTGGGCTGGGGGACGCCGGGGTGGTGTCGCGGGTCGCGTCCGGGGCCGAGCCGTGGTCGGGGCCCGATCCCGGAGTCCGGCTGGGTGCGGTGCGGAGTTCCGAGACGACCGTCGTGGTGCGGGTGGGGCGCTCGCGGTTGGCGTACAGCAGGCGTTCGGCCGCGGTGACCACGCGGGGGAGTACGCCGTCGGGGAGGGCGCCCACGGGGAGCCACGGGGTGACGCGGGCCAGGAAGCAGAGCTCGCACTTGTAGACATTGCCGATGCCCGCCAGGTTGCGCTGGTCCAGCAGGGCCTCGCCGAGGGGGCGCTCCGGTGCGGCGAGCAGCCGTTCCAGGGCGAGGGCCGGGTTCCAGTCGGGGCCCAGCAGGTCCGGCCCGAGATGGCCCACGGCCCGGCTCTCCTCATCGGTACGCATCAGCTCCAGCACGGGGAGCCGGTAGCCGACCGCGGTGTGCTCCGCGTTGCCGAGGATCGCGCGGATCTGGTGTCCCGGCCCGCCCCGCCACCGTTCGTCCGGTGCGTACACCCGCCAGGCGCCGTCCATCCGGAGGTGGCTGTGCAGGGTCAGCCCGCCCTCGACACGGGTCAGCAGGTGCTTGCCGCGCGCGGTGACGTCCAGGACGGTACGGCCGGTGAGGTCGGCGGTGGCGAAGCGGGGGACGCGCAGGTCCGACCGGGTCAGCACCCGGCCCGCCAGCGCCGTGTGCAACCGGGCGGCGGTCTGCAGGACGGTGTCTCCTTCGGGCATGCCTCCATGATGGTGCGCCGGACGCGGTTGTGCGCCGCCCCCGCCCCGGAGTCCGCCCCGCTGGAGCCTGCCCGGCCCTGGAGCCTGCCGGGTCCGTGCGGGATCCGCCCGGCCGCCCGGTCGCGGGAGTCGGTCCGGCCCGTCGGCTCCGTCCGCCGCGACGTCCGAGCCATCGCGGTGTACGGCCGGTTGTCCCGGTGTACGGCCGTCGCTGCGAACGCGGACGAGCCCTGGGCGCGGGAGCCGGGCTTCGGCCGGGCTGCCCGGTCAGGCGCGCAGGCGCAGGCCCTTCGGGGTGGCGAGGAATCCGGCGGCCTCCAGCGTGCGTCCCAGCGGTGAGGTGAGGGAGGAGACGCCGTTCGTCCGCTCCACCGTCACCGTGCCCAGGGCTCCGGCGCGGGCGGAGGCGGCCAGAGCCTCGGCCGCCGCTCGCAGCGCCGGGGAGTCGGGGTCGGACGGCCAGGCCAGGAGGGTCTTGCCGCCGCGCTCCATGTAGAGCGTCAGCTCGCCGTCGACGAGGACCACCAGCGCCCCCGCCTTCCGCCCCGGCTTGTGTCCGGCGCCGTCCGGGGACTCCGGCCACGGCAGCGCCGCGCCGTACGCGTTGGCCGGATCGGCCGCGGCGAGCACCACGGCCTCGGGCACGGCCTCCGGATCGCGGCGGTCGCGCGCCGTGGAGGCGGCCCGCAGCCGGTCCACCGCGCCGTCCATCGCGAACTGGGCGGCCCCCAGCCCCTCGACCACATAACCGCGTCGCGCCTGTCCGTTGTCCTCGAAGGCGGCCAGCACGCGGTACGTCGCGGAAAAGCCGCCCTCCACCCCCTCGGCCTGCACCGCGCCGCGGGTCACCACGCCGTGCCGGTCGAGAAGGGTGCGGGCGAGGGCGTGGGCGCGGTGGGTCCGCTCCGGTTCGGCCGGGGGGAGGAGGGACCAGCGGCCCGAGACGGTCGGCGGGCCGGTGCGGGACGCGGTGCGGGCCGCCGCGGTGAGCGATCCGTAGCGCCCGCGCGGCACGCTGCGCCGGGAACGGTGGGCGGTGGCTCCCGCCGTCCTCCCCGAGCCCAGGAGCGAGCGCAGCGGGGCCAGGGTGTCGTTGGTGAGCCGCCCGGACCAGACCAGGTCCCACACGGCGTCGGCCAGCTGCTGATCCGTGCAGTCCGGGTGGGTGGTGGCCCGGACCTGGTCGGCGATCTGGCGGAAGAAGAGGCCGTACCCGCCGGAGAGCGTGGTGAGCACGGACTCGTGGAGCGCCGACAGCTCCAGCGGGTGCGCGGGCGGCAGGAGCAGCGGTGCACTGTCGGCGAGGTAGAGGGAGATCCAGCCGTCCTTGCCCGGCAGCGCCCCGGCACCGGCCCAGACGACCTCGCCGGTGGTCGTCAGCTCGTCGAGCATCGCCGGGGCGTAGCCCATGACCCGGCTCGGCAGGATCAGCTTCTCCAGCGCCGACGCGGGAACGGGCGCGCCCTGGAGCTGCTCGACGGCACGGGCCAGCCCGTCGATGCCGCGCAGCCGGTGGGAGCCGAAGTGCTGCCACTGGGGGAGGAAGGAGGCCAGGGCGGCGGGCGGCACCGGCTCCAATTCCTGGCGGAGCGCCGCCAGCGAACGGCGGCGGAGCCGGCGCAGCACCGTCGCGTCGCACCACTCCTGGCCGATGCCCGCCGGGTGGAACTCGCCCTGGACGGTCCGGCCGGAGGCCGAGAGCCGTTGCAGCGCTCCGTCGGTGACGGCTGTGCCGAGCCCGAAGCGCTCGGCTGCGCGGGTGGCGGTGAACGGGCCGTGGGTCCGCGCGTACCGGGCGAGGAGATCCCCGAGCGGGTCCTTCACCGGCTCGGTGAACGCCTCCGGAACACCGACCGGAAGCGCCGTGCCCAGGGCGTCCCGCAGCCGGCCCGCGTCCTCGATCGCGGCCCAGTGGTCGGCACCGGTGATCCTGACCTGGATCGCCCGGCGTGCCGTGGCCAGCTCCGGTGCCCAGGACGGCTCGGCACCCCGCTCGGCCAGCTCGGCGTCGGTGAGCGGCCCGAGCACCCGCAGCAGGTCGGCCACTCCCTCGGCGTCCTTGATCCGCCGGTCCTCGGTGAGCCACTGCAGCTCCCGTTCCAGCTCGGTGAGGACCTCGGGGTCGAGCAGCTCGCGCAGCTCCGCCCGGCCCAGCAGCTCGGCCAGGAGATGGGAGTCCAGCGAGAGGGCGGCGGCACGCCGTTCGGCGAGTGGCGAGTCCCCCTCGTACAGGAACTGGGCGACGTAACCGAAGAGGAGCGAGCGGGCGAACGGCGAGGGCTCCTGGGTGGTCACTTCGACCAGCCGGACCCGGCGTGCCTCCAGATCGCCCATCAGCTCCGTGAGCCCGGGGACGTCGAACACGTCCTGGAGGCACTCGCGGACGGCCTCCAGCACGATCGGGAACGAGCCGAACTCCGAGGCGACCTGAAGCAGCTGGGAGGCCCGCTGGCGCTGCTGCCACAGCGGGGTGCGCTTGCCCGGGGAGCGCCGGGGCAGCAGCAGCGCGCGTGCGGCGCACTCACGGAACCGGGCGGCGAACAGGGCCGAGCCGCCCACCTGGTCGGTGACGATCTGCTCGACCTCGCCCCGGTCGAAGACGACGTCGGCCGCGGCCACCGGCGGCTGGTCGCTGTCGTATGCGACGGCTCCCGGAGCGGGTCCGTCGCCCGGGGTGTCCGAGGCCGCCGGAACATCGAGATCGAACAGGTCCAGGCCCATCATGTCCGCGTCGGGCAACCGCAGCACGATGCCGTCGTCGGCGTGCATGACCTGGGCGTCCATCCCGTACCGCTCACCGAGGCGGGCGGAGAGGGCCAGCGCCCAGGGGGCGTGCACCTGCGCGCCGAAGGGGGAGTGGACGACGACCCGCCAGTCGCCCAGCTCGTCCCGGAACCGCTCGACCAGGATGGTCCGGTCGTCCGGCACATGGCCGCAGGACCGGCGCTGCTCGTCCAGGTAGGCCAGGACGTTGTCCGCGGCCCAGGCGTCGAGCCCGGCGGCGAGCAGGCGCAGCCGGGCGTCCTCGTCCGACAGGCCGCCGATCTCCCGGAGGAAGGCCCCCAGAGCGCGGCCCAGCTCCAGCGGGCGGCCCAGCTGGTCGCCCTTCCAGAACGGCAGCCGGCCCGGAACGCCCGGGGCGGGCGAGACGAGGACCCGGTCCCGCGTGATGTCCTCGATCCGCCAGGAGGTGGTGCCCAGGGTGAAGACGTCCCCGACGCGGGACTCGTACACCATCTCCTCGTCCAGCTCGCCGACCCGGCCGCCGCCCTTCTTCGGGTCGGCCCCGGCCAGGAAGACCCCGAAGAGGCCCCGGTCGGGAATGGTGCCGCCCGAGGTGACGGCGAGCCGCTGCGCACCGGGGCGGCCCGTGACCGTGCCCCCCACCCGGTCCCACACCACGCGGGGGCGCAGCTCCGCGAAGGCGTCGGAGGGGTAGCGTCCGGCGAGCATGTCGAGCACACCGGTGAACGCCGACTCGGGGAGCGAGGCGAACGGGGCGGCCCGGCGGACCAGCGCCAGCAGATCGTCGGCCTGCCAGCTGTCCAGGGCCACCATGGCGACCAGCTGCTGCGCCAGGACGTCCAGCGGATTGGACGGGATGCGCAGCGCCTCGATGGCCCCTTCACGCATCCGCTCCGTGACGACGGCGGCCTGCACCAGGTCGCCGCGGTACTTCGGGAAGACCACCCCGGTGGAGACCGCGCCCACCTGGTGCCCGGCCCGGCCCACCCGCTGGAGGCCGGAGGCGACGGAGGGCGGGGACTCGACCTGGACCACCAGATCGACCGCGCCCATGTCGATGCCCAGCTCCAGGCTGGAGGTGGCGACCACGGCAGGCAGGCGGCCCGCCTTGAGGTCCTCCTCGACCTGGGCCCGCTGTTCCTTGGAGACCGACCCGTGATGGGCACGGGCCAGCAGGGCCGGCGCACCCCTGCCCGCACCGGACTGGGCCATGATCTCGGCGGGGGCGTGGGCCTCCGGCAGGTCGGGGGCCGGGGCGTCCGGGTCGAACGCGGTGCCGGTCGCCCGCTCGTAGGCGATCTCGTTCAGCCGGTTGCACAGGCGCTCGGCCAGCCGCCGGGAGTTGGCGAAGACGATGGTGGAGCGGTGTGCCTGGACGAGATCGGCGATGCGCTCCTCCACATGCGGCCAGATCGAGGGCTTGTCCGCCTGCCCGGAATCGCCGTCCGTGGCGGGGGAGCCGCCCAGCTCGCCCAGGTCCTCGACCGGGACGACGACCGAGAGGTCGAACTCCTTGGTGGACCGGGGCTGGACGATCTCCACCTTGCGCTGCGGCGACAGGAAGCGGGCCACCTCGTCGACCGGCCGGACCGTCGCGGACAGACCGATGCGCCGGGCGGGGCGGGGCAGCAGCTCGTCGAGCCGCTCCAGCGACAGGGCGAGATGGGCGCCGCGCTTCGTCCCGGCGACCGCGTGCACCTCGTCGAGGATCACGGTCTCGACGCCGCCCAGCGCGTCCCGCGCGGAGGACGTCAGCATCAGGAACAGCGACTCGGGCGTGGTGATCAGGATGTCCGGCGGTCTGGTCACCATGGACCGCCGCTCGGCGGCCGGGGTGTCCCCGGACCGGATGCCGACCCGTACGTCGGGCTCCGGCAGTCCCAGGCGCACCGATTCCTGGCGGATGCCGGTCAGCGGCGAGCGGAGGTTGCGCTCGACGTCGACCGCTAGGGCCTTGAGCGGGGACACGTACAGCACGCGGCAGCGCTTCTTGGCGTCGGCGGGCGGCGGCTCGGCGGCCAGCCGGTCCAGCGAGGCGAGGAAGGCGGCCAGCGTCTTGCCGGAACCGGTCGGCGCGACGACCAGCACGTCACTGCCTTCGCCGATGGCCCGCCAGGCGCCCTCCTGTGCCGCGGTGGGCGCGCTGAAGGCTCCGGCGAACCAACTGCGGGTCGCGGGCGAGAACGCGTCGAGCGCGGAACCGGTCATGGTCACCATCGTGCACCCCGCCACTGACAACGGGCCGCCGACACCGCCGCCCCCGGCCCGCTCGGCCGGGGGTGCACGGCCGGGACCTGCGAGAATGTCCTCATGGCGAGGGCGGACCGCACGGGGGAGTGGGCACGGCACTGGCAGTACGCCGCACTGCCCGACCTCGATCTGCTGCGCGCTCGGTACGTCCGCCACGCCTTCCCCCGGCACAGCCACGAGGGTTACGTCATCGGAGCGGTCACCGGCGGCGTGGAGGACGTGGGGCTGCCGGGCGGCACGATCCAGGCGGTCCCCGGAACCGTCGTCCTGATCAACCCGGAGGTGCCGCACACCGCCCGCTCCGGGGCGCCCGACGGCTGGGCGTATTCGACGCTCTACCCGTCGTACCAGGTGGTCAACGACATCGCGGCCGAGGTGACGTCCCTGCGCGGCACGGCCGGCTTCGCCGAGAACCGGGTGACCGATCCGCACGCGTCCCGGCTGATCACCGAGGTGCACCGGGCGGCGGAGGAGGGGAACGCGCTGGCGGCCGACAGCCTGCTGCGCATCGTGGTCTCCCGGCTCCTCGGCCACTACGGCAGCCCGCTGCCCGCACCTGCCGTGCGCGCCGGCGGCACGCGGAACGCCGTGCGGGCCCGGACCGTGCTGGAGGACCGCATGGCCGCCCCGCCCACGCTGGAGGCGCTCGCCGCCGAGCTGGGAACCGGGCCGTTCGCGCTGCTGCGGGCTTTCAAGAAGGAGTTCGGGATGCCGCCCCACACCTGGCTCACCGACGCCCGCGTGCGCAGGGCGCGCCGCCTGCTCGACGCCGGTGTCGCCCCCGCCGAGGCCGCGACAGCCGTCGGCTTCACCGATCAGCCCCACCTCAACCGCCACTTCACCCGGATCGTCGGGGTGCCGCCCGGCGCGTACCAGCGCGAACGCGGAGTGGGCCGGCCCGGCCGGTGAGAGGCGGGCTCGGGGCGGGGCCGCGCACCGGGGGCGTACACGGCGGAGGTGTCCACGGATGGGGGCCGGCGTCGCACGGGTGTGAGCGGGTGAGCGCCGCCCGTGCGGGAACAGGCGCAAGAAGCGGGAACAGGCGCAAGAACGTACAAGACCGGTCCCGAACGGTCCCCGTAGCGTTCCGGACGTGGCAGAACAGACAGCACTCACCGGGGGCACCGGCACGGCCGGTGCCCTCCCCGCAGGTCCGTCCGGCGGCCCCGGTCCGGCGTCGGAGGCCCGACCGGACAAGCCGGACGCGGCCGTCGTCCGGGACGCGCTCGGCGTCGGCGTCGCCGTCGGGCTCTCCGGCTTCGCCTTCGGCGTCACCTCGGCCGGCTCCGGCATGAGCCTGCTCCAGACCTGCGCCCTGAGCCTGTTCGTCTTCACCGGCGCCTCCCAGTTCGCCCTGGTCGGCGCGCTGGCGGCGGGCGGCAATCCGTACACCGCGGCGGCCGGGGCGTTCTTCCTGGGCATCCGGAACGCGTTCTACGGGCTGCGCCTCTCCCAGCTGCTCGCCCTGCCCCGCGCGGTGCGGCCCTTCGCCGCCCACTGGGTCACCGACGAGACGACCGCCGTCACCCTTCCGCAGCCCACCCGGCGGGCCGCGCGCGTCGGCTTCACGGTCACCGGTCTCGCCCTTTACGGGCTGTGGAACCTCACTACCCTGGTGGGTGCTCTGGGCGCGGGGGCGCTGGGCGACACCGACGCGTGGGGCCTGGACGCGGCGAGTCCGGCGGTGTTCCTCGCGCTGCTCGCGCCGCTGCTCGGGAGCACCGTCGAACGTGTCACGGCCGCCCTCGCGGTCCTGCTCGCCCTGACGCTGCTGCCCGTGCTCCCGGCGGGCGTGCCCGTCCTGCTGTCGGCTCTCGCGGCACCCGTCGTCCTCTTCCTGATGGGACGGACGAAGCGGGGAACGGCCGACGAGGCCGGCGGGAGCGGCGGTGACTCCGAGGACCACAGGGGCTACGACGCCGAGGGCCACAGCGGCTATGGGGATCACGGGGACGTGGCGGAGCGGACGGAGGGGGAGCGGTGGACGTGAACGTCTGGATCGCCATCGGCCTGACCGCGGTGGGCTGCTACCTCGCCAAGCTCCTCGGCCTGCTCGTACCGGCGGGAGCGCTGGAGCGACCGCTCGTCCGCCGCATGGCCGCCCTGCTGCCCGTGGCGCTGCTGGCCGCGCTCACCGCGCAACAGACCTTCGCCGGGGACGGCGGGCAGCTCGTGCTCGATGCCCGCGCCGTCGGTCTCGGCGCGGCGGCACTCGCCCTGGTCCTGCGCGCGCCCTTCCTGGTGGTCGTCGGCGCGGGCGTGCTGGTCACGGCGGCCGTGCGCGCACCGGCCTGGGGGTGACGAGGGCACGGGGCGACGAAGCACGCGGGGGAGGGCCCGTGAGAGGGGACGGCTCGTGAGGGCGTGGTCAGCCGAGCGGGCGGTCGTACGCGCTCAGGGTTCCCAGGGCCCTGAGCGTCACCAGCGGGCGCCCCTCCAGCGCGGTCCCCGGAGCCCACTGCCGCCAGGTCACGGGCCATCCGCCGTCGTCCTGCTGCTCGGCGGCCAGATGGTCGAGCGAACGTTCCAGCTCCTCGTCGGTGAACCAGCGGCGGGCCAGCGACCGGGGTGTACGGGCGTAGTCGTACGGGAAGTGGTGCTCGCCCGGTGCGTAGCCGGGCGACACCGGGTAGTCCTCGCGCCGGGAGGGGTCGAGCACCGCGAGCCGCTGGTCACGCACCAGGCGTCCGAGCCGGTCGGCCGCCGCCTCCGCGCGGGCCCGGTCCGGCGCTCCGTCCAGGAAGGCGATCGCGGCCTCGACCTCGTAGGGGTGGGACTGTTCCAAGGCCTCCACGGCGCTCCAGCAGAAGTCCGTCGCCCGGAACAGCCAGGCGTTCCACACCTGATTGGCGTGCAGCAGTCCGACGATCGGGCCGGTCGCCAGCAGCTCCGGCGGCGGGTCGTCCACGATCGGGATGAAGGGGGCGGCGGGATAGCCGCGCTGGGTGGGGAGCAGCGCGGGCAACGCACCTTCCTTGGTCGACACATCGGTCAGATAGCGGCAGATCCGCTCGACGCGCCGTCCCTCACAGCGGCCGATCGAGTCGAGGACGCTCAGCGCGTGGGCGGTGTGCAGCGGTTGGCTGACCGGGCCCCGGAGATCGGGTTCCAGCGCGTGACCGTAGCCTCCGTCCTCGTTGCGATAGGCGGCGAGGGCCGTCTCGACGGTGTCGGGATCTCCGCCCAGGAAGTCATGGGCGAACCGCCGCTGTTCGAGCACACGGGCTGTGAGCCAGATGAACTGCTCGGCGCGGGCGAGGGTGTTTGCTCCGGTTCCAACCATGGACCGACCGTAGAGGGGAACGAGGCCCGGCACATGCCGGGTGGGCATGCTGCACTCTCAGGGGCGGGATACTGGGGGCATGCGGTTGACGATTTTCTGGGAGCGGATGGCCGACCATTTCGGCGCGGCGTACGCGGACTCCTTCGCCCGCGACCATGTGATGGCCGAACTCGGCGGTCGTACGGTGCACCAAGCCCTGGACGCGGGTTGGGAGACCAAGGACGTCTGGCGCGCGGTCTGCTCGGCCATGGACATCCCGGCGGACAAGCGCTGACAGGGACCCTTCTCAGGGCGGACGGGTGCTGACGGGTGGACCTGTTTCCGGCGGACAAGCGTCGCACCGAAAGAACCCGCGTTCCCGTCGCGGAAGCGCTGAACCGGTGCGAGCCCGGCCGCGGCGGAAGCGGAGCCTGAGCGGCCGGTCAAGGGCGGGGGTCCCGCCGGCCGTGGCGTAGGCGAGACTTGTCCCGTGTCATCGACAGACGAGACCGCCCCCGCCCAGTCGTCCGCCGCGCCACCCGTCCCGCCCCCCGCGCCGCCGTCCGGCGCCGGCGGGGTCCGCATGCCCGGCTGGCTGCCGCGGGCGATGGTGCTGGCCCTCGCGCTCTACGCCTGCTTCCTGCTCGGCAGCTGGGCTTTCCACCAGCTCATCGGGTTGCTGACGAACGTGCTGATCGCGTTCTTCCTGGCCCTCGCCATCGAGCCCGCGGTCGGCCGGATGGCCGGATACGGCATGCGACGCGGACTCGCCACGTTCCTCGTCTTCCTCGGTCTGATGATCTTCGGCGTCGGATTCGTCGTGCTCCTGGGGTCCATGCTCGCGGGCCAGATCGTCAACATGGTCGACGAGCTCCCCAAGTACATCGACTCGGTGATCCACTGGGTCAACCAGACGTTCCGCACCAGACTGTCCCGCGTCGAGGTCCAGGACAGCCTGCTGCACTCCGACTGGCTGCAGAAGTACGTCCAGAACAGCGCCACCGGTGTGCTCGACGTCTCCACCACCGTCCTCGGCGGGCTGTTCCGGCTGCTGACGATCTTCCTGTTCTCCTTCTACTTCGCCGCGGACGGCCCCCGGCTGCGGCGCGCCCTGTGCTCCGTCCTGCCGCCGGCCCGGCAGACGGAGGTGCTGCGCGCCTGGGAGATCGCGGTCGACAAGACCGGCGGCTACATCTACTCGCGCGGCCTGATGGCGCTGATCTCCGGCGTCGCGCACTACATCCTGCTGATGATCCTCGAGGTGCCGTACGCCCCGGCGCTCGCGGTCTGGGTCGGACTCGTCTCCCAGTTCATCCCCACCATCGGCACGTATCTCGCGGGCGCGCTGCCCATGCTGATCGCCTTCACGGTCGACCCCTGGTACGCGCTGTGGGTGCTCGGCTTCGTCGTGGTCTACCAGCAGTTCGAGAACTATGTGCTCCAGCCCAAGCTGACCGCGAAGACCGTGGACATCCATCCCGCGGTCGCCTTCGGATCGGTCGTCGCCGGCACGGCCCTGCTCGGTGCGGTCGGCGCGCTGGTCGCCATCCCCGCCGTCGCCACGCTCCAGGCGTTCCTCAGCGCCTATGTGAAGCGGTACGACGTCACCGACGATCCCCGTGTGCACGGGGGAAGCAGCCGCAGGCCCGGAAGGCCGCTGTCGTCACGGCTCCGCCGGCTGATGAGCGGCCGCCCGGCCGCCGGCCCCGGAGGCGCGGACGGCTCGGGCGGGCCGTCCCAGCAGTAACCGGGCGTAGCGGCGTCGCCGGTCGGGGCGGCGACGCCGGTCCTGTCGGTTCGGGGCGTCGGCGTCCGCGCCTCCGGAGGACGCGAAGCCGCTGTCCGGTGCCACCGAACCTTGAGCGCGTGCCAGCGAAATTCGAGTGACGCGGGCCGCTCGCCGAGATTCGTGGTGGAGGATGTCGAGAACGTGCCGCCGGCTCCGTCCCAGGGACATCAGGCGGCCACCACCGGCCGCACACGGAAGAAGGAGAGACCAGCATGGCGATTCAGCGGATGGACAACGTCGGCATCGTTGTCGAGGACATGGACGCCGCCATCGCGTTCTTCGTGGAACTCGGTATGCAACTGGAGGGCAGGGCGGAGATCGAGGGCCTCTTCGCCGACCAGTGCACCGGACTCGACGGTGTCCGCTGTGACATCGCGATGGTCCGAACCCCTGACGGTCACAGTCGGCTCGAGCTGGCGAAGTACCACAGCCCCGAGGCGATCAGCGACGGGCCGCGCAACCGGCCGCACAACACTCTGGGCACGCACCGCGTCATGTTCGCGGTCGACGACATCGAGGACACCGTTGCCCGCCTGCGCACCCGCGGCGCCGAGCTCGTCGGCGAGCTGGCACAGTACGAGGACAGCTACCGGCTCTGCTATGTCCGCGGCCCTGAGGGCATCATCGTCGGACTGGCCGAGCAGCTCGGCTGAAGGCTGGCGAGGTCCGCACCCCAACCCTTCGGTCACCACTCTCGACGACAGCTACCGCCGTGCCATCCACAGTTCGTCGGCCCACGCTCAAGGTTCGGTGGCACCGGACGGCCGCTGCGATCGGCCCCGGCGGCGCCGCGTGGTGCGCTTGACACGAAAATCGAACATCCATTCTGATGGAAGTCCGGACCGGATTTTTCCGGGCTCGGCCGTGGAGTTGTCCACAGGGCGGGCGGACGTCGAGGCCCATTGTCAGTGGCAGGGGTTAGCGTCTGTGGCGTGAAGCGATCAACTCAAGCAAATCGGGTGGAACCCATGGCAGGAACCGACCGCGAGAAGGCGTTGGACGCCGCACTCGCACAGATTGAACGGCAGTTCGGCAAGGGTGCGGTGATGCGCCTGGGCGAGCGGCCGAACGAGCCCGTCGAGGTCATCCCCACGGGATCGACCGCCCTCGACGTCGCCCTCGGCGTGGGCGGTCTGCCGCGCGGCCGCGTGGTGGAGGTGTACGGGCCGGAGTCCTCCGGCAAGACGACGCTGACGCTGCACGCGGTGGCGAACGCGCAGAAGCTCGGCGGCTCGGTGGCGTTCATCGACGCCGAGCACGCGCTGGACCCGGAGTACGCGAAGAAGCTCGGCGTCGACATCGACAACCTCATCCTGTCCCAGCCGGACAACGGTGAGCAGGCGCTGGAGATCGTCGACATGCTGGTGCGCTCCGGCGCGCTGGACCTGATCGTCATCGACTCCGTGGCGGCCCTGGTGCCGCGTGCGGAGATCGAGGGCGAGATGGGCGACTCGCACGTGGGTCTCCAGGCCCGGCTGATGAGTCAGGCGCTCCGCAAGATCACCAGTGCGCTCAACCAGTCCAAGACCACCGCGATCTTCATCAACCAGCTCCGGGAGAAGATCGGCGTGATGTTCGGCTCCCCGGAGACCACCACGGGTGGCCGGGCGCTGAAGTTCTACGCCTCCGTGCGCCTCGACATCCGCCGGATCGAGACGCTCAAGGACGGCACCGACGCGGTCGGCAACCGCACTCGTGTCAAGGTCGTCAAGAACAAGGTCGCCCCGCCGTTCAAGCAGGCGGAGTTCGACATCCTCTACGGCCAGGGCATCAGCCGCGAGGGCGGTCTGATCGACATGGGCGTGGAGCACGGCTTCGTCCGCAAGGCCGGTGCCTGGTACACGTACGAGGGCGACCAGCTCGGCCAGGGCAAGGAGAACGCCCGCAACTTCCTCAAGGACAACCCCGACCTCGCCAACGAGATCGAGAAGAAGATCCTGGAGAAGCTGGGTGTCGGCGTCCGTCCGGACGCCGCCGCCGCTGCCGAGCCCGCCGCGGACGGTGCGGCCCCGGCGGCCGAAGGGGCGGCGAAGCCGGCGACCGCGGCAGCCGCCAAGGCCAAGCCGGCCAAGACCGCGGCGGCCAAGAGCTAGACCGTGACACGTCGTACGGAGTGGCCGGACAGCCCCGAGCCCGGCGTTCCCGCATCCGGATACGGGAACGCCGACGGGTTCGCCGCCGAGCGGGGGGCGGCAGCGGACCACGTAGGCGCCCGGTCCGGGCGCCGCTCACGCGGCGGACCGGGCGCCGGGAGCGGGTTCGGCGAAGGAGCGGGCCGCGGGGCCCGCTCCGGCACCAGAAGCAGCGGTTCCCCTTCCTCGTCGAGGGCCGGGAAAGGGGAACCGCGTGGCTCGGAGGAGCCGCGCGACCCGGTCGAGCAGGCGCGCAACATCTGCCTGCGGCTGCTCACCGGGACGCCGCGCACGCGCAAGCAGCTCGCGGACGCCCTGCGGAAGCGGGAGATCCCGGACGAGGCGGCCGAGGAGGTGCTCGCGCGCTTCGAGGACGTCGGACTGATCGATGATGCGGCGTTCGCCGGGGCCTGGGTCGAGTCCCGGCACCACGGCCGGGGGCTCGCGCGCCGTGCCCTCGTCCGTGAGCTGCGGACGAAGGGCGTGGACTCCGCGGTGATCGACGAGGCGGTCGGGCAGCTCGACGCGGATCAGGAGGAGGAGACGGCGCGCGAACTCGTGGCCCGCAAGCTCCGCTCCACGCGGGGCCTGGAGCGCGACAAGCGGCTGCGTCGGCTGGCGGGGATGCTCGCCCGCAAGGGGTACGGGGAGGGCATGGCCCTGCGGGTGGTGCGTCAGGCGCTGGAGGAGGAAGGCGAGGACGCGGAGGGTCTGGACGAGCCCTTCTGAACCGGGAGGCGCGGAAGGCAGGCTGTCCGAAGCGGGGCTGCTTGGAGACGGGCGGTCTGTGGCCGGGTCGGTCCGGAAGCGGGGCCGGCCGAAGGAGGCGGTGGAGGCGAGCGAGCCGTGAGCAGGCCGGTCCGAAGCCGGGTGGCCCGACGACGGGCGGTGGAGGCGAGCAGGCCCGTGGGCCGGGCGGTTCGGGGCCGAGCAAGATACCAGGTGTTCCGGGTCGGCCTCATGTGAACGCCGAGCGGTCGGACACCGGCGGCAGAAGCCCGGTGCTCCGGCGTCCTCTCCGACGGCAGCGGTCCACCGGGGCGGGGGTCACTCCCCGGCCAGGGAGGCCCGGCGGATGGTGGCGTCCACGAGCGCCAGGGCGTCCGCGGCCGTGCGGCCCGGATGACGGTTCCAGGGGCCGATGAGTCCCGGCCATCCCTGCGCGCGCAACTCCGTGATCAGCCAGGCGCCGGCCCGGTCCACGGTCTCGAGGGAACCGTAGCCGAGGCGGTGCGCGGAGATCAGGGCACCGCAGACACAGCGGGCGCCACGGACGTTCCGCAGCCGGTACGGAGCGTTCTGCCAACCCCATTCGGCCAGGATCTGCCGTGCGTAGCCGAGATGGGTCGAGGGCCGCAGATCGCTCTGCCCGACCCGCCGCCAGAGGTGGACGCGGTCGGGCAGCACCGCGCCCAGCCTGCCGGGCAACCGGCGCTCGCGCGGAGACACCGCAGGCAGCGTACGAAGCGTGTCGTCGATCAATTGCTCGACGGGGACGGACAGCAGATCCCGCCAGTCGGAAGGCCGCGCCGGCTCGACGGCCGTGTGCTCCCAACCGGTGACGATCTGCTGCCATGCTCGGGTGTTGTGCAGCCGGGAAGCCTGGTCGTCCAGCTGGTCCGGGGTGAGAGCCGCGATCGCCATAGCGTGTCATCTCCGTACATGTCGGCCTCGGTGTGAGGCGAATGTCGGTCACGCGCGGCGATTGCTCCACTGGAACGTGGCGTTCGGGTGTGCGATTAGCCCGTAGCCCGTAGCCCGTAGCCCGTAGCCCGTAGCCCGGGGGCGGGGTCAGGCCCGCCGTGCCCGGAACGGGGGGCGGTCGGGCGTGGGGCCCCGAACACCGGGGCCGGTCGTGGGTCAGCTGCCGAGGGGAGCGATGACGGGGAGTCCCGCGGCGCGCCACGCCTGGAAGCCGCCGATCAGGTCGGTGGCCCGGCGCAGCCCCAACTGCCGCAGCGAGGCGACCGCGAGACTGGAGGCGTACCCCTCGTCGCAGACGACGACGATCCGCAGGCCGTGGCCGACCGCCTCGGCGGCACGGTGGCTGCCGCGGGGATCGAGCCGCCACTCCAGCTCATTGCGTTCGACGACCAGTGCGCCCGGGATCAGTCCGTCGCGGTCGCGGAGCGCGGCGTAGCGGATGTCCACCAGCAGTGCTCCGGACGCCGCCTCCCCGGCGGCCTCGGCCGGGCCGATCCGGTCGTAGCCGGCCCTCACCCGCTCCAGCAGCTCGTCGATGCCCACCGGTTCGGGAACGCCGGTCTCCGGCGAACCCTGATTCCGCGAGCCTTCCCCGGGAGCATCCGGCTCCGGTGTGCTTGTCACGGTCCTGTCCCGTTCCTCGCTCACTGCCAGTCCTCCGGGCGCTCGGTCTGCTCCAGGCGGAGCACCGCGCCCGCCCGGCTGAACCGGCGGATCCGCGGCAGGGGCGGGTAGTAGGCATGGACGGAAACGGCGTGGGTGGTGCCGGACTCGTTGAGGACCTCGTGGACGTGGTTCTGCCCGAAGGCCCTGCCCTGGCCGGTCGCCAGGGCCCTCGACCGGTCGACGCCCTCCGTCAGTTCCAGCGTCCTCCAGCCGTCGGTGGGCAGCCGTACGGCCAGCGAGTGCTCCGTGAGGACACCGGCCGCGGTGGTGAACGCGCCGAACGAGTCCGCGTGATCGTGCCAGCCCGTACCGGTGCCCGGCGGCCAGCCGATCAGCCACGCCTCGCTGCCGCCCGGCCCGTCGAGGCGGAGCCAGGTGCGGCCGTCCGGATCGAGAGGAAGCGAGGCGATGAGCGCCTCGTCGCGCGCCGCACTCCGGACGAAGTCCATCAGCTCCGCGAGCGTCGGTGCCGCGCCGGACGAACCGGTCGCGGAAGGGGAGGGAACGGGCACATCCGTGGCCGCGGCGGAGGGCACGGAGGCAGCCGTGGATGCGGGGGAGGGGAGGGAGGCAGCCGTGGGCACGGCGGGGCGGAGGGAAGACACGAGGACCGTCCTGGGAGTTCGCGCGGTGATCCGGCCGTGCGGAAGCGGCACGGACCGGCAGAGGGAGGCGATTCAGCAGGACGGACGACACACGCAGCCCGCGTAGCGGACGAGGTCCATATGGACCCTCCGCCACAGGCGCACATCGGTGTCGGTCATGATCTGGAGTGAACCATGTGCGCCTGTGACGGTCAACGCGCCTCCGTGACGGTGGACGGTACGGAGGGCGGGTGGGCCGAAGGGTGCCCCCGGTCAGGGGCGTCCGGCCGTTCCGTCCGCGTGAATCCGCGTCCTGGGCCGCTGCACGCGCGGAGCTTCCCGCTGGCGGCCGTTCACCTCGCCCGGCTCGACGGAGTCGGACTCCGCCTCCCGCTCCCGCTCGTCGCGGGGCGCACCGCCCAGCGCGGCCTGTGCCGCGGTGAACAGTTCCCGCGGCTGTACGCCGCCGAACGCCGCCACCAGGTGACCATCGGGCCGGACCAGCAGGACGGTGTGCGCGGAGGCCCCCGGGTAGCTCTCGGTGACCAGTAGTTCCGCCGTCCCCGGAAGAGCCGCGACGGCGTCCGTGAGGCGCGGCATGACGCCCGCCGTCTGCCAGTGCCGCCGGTCCCAGACACCGGTCCCCGGCGCGACCAGGATCACCAGCGGGTGGCCCTGTCCGAGCCGTTCCCGCAACCGTGTCGTCGTCCCGTCCGGCGCGGTCACCGTCACATCGGTCACCGGCGCACCGGGGGGCGTACCCACGACGGTGTGCGCCTCCGAGTGCGGCGGTGAAAGAGGCGAGTGGGAGTACGACGGGGGCGCGCCCAGTGCTCCGCGGCCCAGGTGGCCGTCGGCGACCAGGGTGTCGTGGCCACGTGCCGCGCCCGGCACCAGGGTGCGCAGCCCGCCACCACCGCGCAGTATCGGCAGCGACTGGTCGGCGGCGCGCAGCCGGGCGGCCACCGCCGCCCGGCGCTCCGCCTGGTAGCTGTCGAGGAGCTGCTCGGCCGGGCCGTGGTGCCAGGCGTGGGCGAGCTTCCAGGCCAGGTTCTCCGCGTCCCGGACGCCCTCGTCGAGGCCCTGGGTGCCGAGAGCGCCCAGCAGATGCGCGGCATCCCCCGCGAGGAAGGCGCGCTGCCTGCGCCAGCGCCGGGCGAGCCGGTGGTGGAGCGTGTGGACGCCGGTGTCCAGCAGTTCGTACGGCGGGGTGTCGCCGCACCAGCCGGCCAGGGTGTCCCGGACCCGGCTGATCAGGGCCTCCGGGGTGACCAGTTCGCCGCCCGGAGGCAGCAGCCAGTCCAGCCGCCACACGCCGCCCGGCAACGGCCGGGCGGAGACCTCGGCGCCTCCGCTCCGCCAGGGCGGCTGCCGGTGCAGAACGGCCTCGTCGGCCCAGGGCAGTTCGGCCCGCAGGGCGGCGACGGCGTGCCGTTCCACCGCCGTACGACCGGGGAAGCGGATGTCGAGCAGCTTGCGCACGGTGGACCGGGCGCCGTCGCAGCCGACCAGATAGCTCCCGCGCCACCAGGTCGAGCCCGGTTCGCGGGTGTGCGCCGTGATGCCGTCGCGGTCCTGCTCCAGCGTGTCGATCCGGCTCATCGGCACCAGCCGGACCAGCGGCTCCTTGTCGGCCGCCGCGCGCAGGGCCGCGCTCAGCTCGTGCTGCGGGAGGTGGAGCGGCGAACGGAGCGGCGGGGCCTTCTCGTCACGGGGGCCTCCGCTCAGCGGAACGTTCCGGACGAGCTGCTTCCGGCGCATCGAGCGCCAGCCCGCCCAGCGCAGCCCGACCCGGTCCAGCTCCCGGCAGCCGAGACGGCCCACCAGGTCGGCGGTGTCCTCGCGCAGCACGACGGTACGGGCGGGACGGGCCTCCTCCGCGCCGGAGCCCTCGTCGAGGACGACCGAGGGGACGCCCTGGGCGGCCAGGGCCAGCGACAGCGTCAGGCCGACGGGCCCGGCGCCGACGACGATCACCGGGTCCACGGCGCGTACCCTCCGGCCCGTGCGGTCATGCGGAACATGGCGGAGGTAGCCGGGTGCGTGATCACAGAACGTATGCAACCCACTGGTGGTGTTTGCGTCAAGTGACCGAGGCAGCGACGCGTGCGCCGCTGCCTCGAATGCTCCTGCCGGAAAGGCTCCCGGACGGTCAGTCCTTGCTCACACCGGCCCCACCGGCACCGCCGTCCACCGGGCCTGCGCCCCCTGCGCCCCCCGCGTCCGGGCCGGCGGCGTCCACGGTGGGGATGCCGGCGGTCTGGGCGCCGGGCGCGACCTTGATGCCGGTCTTGGCCCGGCGGCCGCGCTTCTCGATCCATGTGGCCAGGGCCGAGAGCAGCAGACACATCGTGATGTAGATCGTGCCGATGACGGCGATCGTCGAGACGTACGGGTACTGCCCGTTCACCTGGGTGTTGGAGGCGATCAGACGCGCCGTCTGGAGCAGCTCCGGGTACAGGATGATGAAGCCGAGCGAGGTGTCCTTGAGGGTCACCACGAGCTGGCTGATGATCGTCGGCAGCATCGACCGGACGGCCTGCGGCATCAGGACGGTCGTCATGACCTGCGTCTTGCTCATGCCGAGCGCGTACGCCGCCTCGCTCTGGCCCTTGGGCACCGAGTTGATGCCGGCGCGCAGCACCTCGGCCTGGACGCAGCCGTTGTAGACGGACAGGCCCGCCGCCAGCGCCCACATCGAGTGGTCGGTGAGGAAGCCGACCCAGATCGCGTAGATGGTGATCAGCAGCGGCAGCGAGCGGAACAGCTCGATGAACGTGGTCGCCACCCAGCGGACCGGCCGGTGGTCGGAGAGCCGGCCCACCGCCAGGAGCACGCCGAGGACCAGCGAACCGACCGCGGCCAGCCCGAACGCCTTGAGGGTCGCCAGCACCGCGTCGGCGATGTTCTGCCGGATGCCCGCGTAGTTGAAGATGTCCCACATCTCCGGGGCGAGGTGCCCCTTGTCCGAGAGCCGTACGAGGCTGACGACGATCAGCGCCACGATGGCGAGGCTGCCGACGACGGCGTAGATCCGGTTGCGGACGACGGCCTTGGGGCCCGGGGCGTCGTAAAGAACGCTGGCGCTCATCGGGCGACCTCCATGCGACGCTCCAGCAGCCGGAAGAGGCCGCTGATGGTAAAGGTGATGATCAGATAGCCGATGGCCACCCAGATGAAGACGGGCACGATGTCGTAGCCCTTGTCGCTCATCAGCTTCTGCCAGCCGAACAGTTCGGCGTTGCTGAAGGCGCCGGCGATCGCGGAGTTCTTCGTCAGCGCGATGAAGATGCTGCTCAGCGGCGGGATCACGGTCCGTGTCGCCTGGGGGAGCACCACGATCCTCAGGGTCTGCGCGAACGTCATACCGATCGAGCGCGCGGCCTCGGCCTGCCCCAGCGGCACGGTGTTGATGCCGGAGCGGACCGCCTCGCAGACGAACGAGGAGGTGTAGAAGCCGAGGGCCAGCGAGCCGAGGACGAACGGGCTCATCCCCGGGAAGAGGATCTCGGGCACCACGAAGAAGAAGATCAGGAAGAGCAGGGTCAGCGGGGTGTTGCGCATCAGCGTGACCCACGCGGTGCCGAAGTACCGCAGCGGCGGCACCGGCGAGACGCGGAACCCGGCGACGACCACACCGAGGACCAGGGCGATGAGCGAGCTGACGGCGGTGATCGACACAGTTCCTATGAAGCCGTCGCGGAACGCTGGGAAGTTGTCGAGCAGTACGTTCATGAGGTCTCCGCGTCGGCGGTCATCGGCATCGGGGCAGGGGAAGCGGCGCCCCGTACGCCCGCCGCCCCCGGAAGGGACGGGACGGCGGTGGCGTACGGGACGCCCGAGTCACTCGCGGGGCGTCGTGACGAAGGTGTCGGCGCTCGGGCGCGCGACGGTTGCGGGGCGCGCCCGGCATCAGCGGGCGCCCGGAGGTACCGGGCGCCCGAGGAGCGTCAGTAGCGCTCGATGGCCGGCGGCTCGACGTAGTCCGAACCGGACAGGCCCAGCGTGGCCTCGTAGATCTTCTTGTACGTGCCGTCCTTGACGCGCTCCTCCAGCGACTTGCTGATGGCCTCGCGGAGCACCTTGTCGTCCTTGTTCAGGCCGACGCCGTAGGGCTCGTCGGTGAACGGCTTGCCGACGACCTTGAGCTTGCCGGAGTTGGCGGCCGCGTAGCCCTTGAGGATCGAGTCGTCCGTGGTGACGGCGTCGATCTGCTTGGTCAGCAGCTGCTGCACGCAGTCGGAGTACTTGGCCAGCTCGACGACGCTCGCGCCGTACTCGGGCTTCTTGATCTCCTGGAGCGGCGTGGAGCCGACGATCGAGCAGACCTTCTTGCCCTTCACCGACTCCTTGCCGGTGATGGAGGTGTCGTCCTTGCGGACCAGGAGGTCCGCGCCGGCCTTGTAGTACGGACCGGCGAAGCCGACCTGCTTCTTGCGCTCGTCGTTGATCGTGTAGGTGCCGACGTAGTAGTCGACCTGGCCCTTGGAGATGGCCGTCTCGCGGACGCCGGAGTCGACGGTCTTCCACTCGATCTGCTTGTCCGAGAAACCGAGGTCGGCCGCGATCATCTTGGCGATCTCGATGTCGAAGCCCGAGCGCTCCTTGGTCGACTGGTCCTCGAAGCCGAGGTACGGCTGGTCGGCCTTGGCGCCGAGGATCAGCTTGCCGCGCTCCTTGGCCTTCTTGAAGACCGGGGAGTCCAGGGCGACGTCCTTGGCCACGGTGTACGTGGGCAGCGCGGGGGCCTCGGAGGAACCCGGCTTCGTGCCGCCCGGCTTGTCACCGGCGGAGCCCTCCTTGCCACCGCACGCGGTAGCGGTCAGGGCGAGGACGGCGATGGCCGCGACGGCGGCGGACTTACGGAGCTTCATGTGAACAATCCTTAAGTTCGTAGGTCGTTGTCGTCAGTGGTGAAGGATCTTCGACAGGAAGTCCTTGGCCCGGTCGCTGCGCGGGTTGCTGAAGAACTGTTCGGGCGTCGCCTCTTCGACGATCTTTCCGTCCGCCATGAACACGACGCGGTTGGCGGCGGACCGGGCGAAGCCCATCTCGTGGGTGACGACGATCATCGTCATCCCGTCGCGGGCCAGCTGCTGCATGACCTCCAGGACCTCGTTGATCATCTCCGGGTCGAGCGCCGACGTGGGCTCGTCGAAGAGCATGACCTTCGGGTCCATCGCCAACGCCCGTGCGATCGCCACGCGTTGCTGCTGGCCGCCGGAGAGCTGCGCCGGGTACTTGTCGGCCTGGACGCCGACGCCCACCCGGTCGAGCAGCGTCCGGGCCTTCTCCTCCGCGGCCTTCTTGTCGGCCTTGCGGACCTTGACCTGGCCCAGCATGACGTTCTCCAGCACCGTCTTGTGGGCGAAGAGATTGAACGACTGGAAGACCATGCCCACGTCGGCACGCAGCCTGGCCAGCTCCTTGCCCTCCTGGGGCAGGGGCTTGCCGTCGATCGAGATCGATCCCGAGTCGACCGTCTCCAAGCGGTTGATCGTGCGGCACAGCGTGGACTTGCCGGACCCGGAGGGCCCGATGACGACCACGACCTCGCCACGGGCGATGGTCAGGTCGATGTCCTGGAGCACATGCAGCGCGCCGAAGTGCTTGTTGACGTTGCTCAGTACGACCAGATCGTTCGCCTCGGGCGCGGCATCCTCGGCGGCCTTGGTCACTGAAACTCCGCTCATCGGCTTCTTGCTCCGTCCTCCTCGGTTGAACAAGGACAGTAATGACGCAGTGCGATCAACGTCATTACATCTGAGCGGAAATTGAGCATAACGATCCGGCGGCAACCGGACACTCCGTGTGAACGGGACGTCGCACCCCGCTCCGGGGGCGTACCGGGTGCGTAACGGAAACCCTGCTGTGACCGGCAGGGCCTTGACGGGTGTGCCGCTCATCGGCGTGGATGCCTTGAGCGAGGAAGACATGAAGCGCCGATGAACGGGAAGAGCCACCCGCGTACGCGCCCGTGGGACGCGGGCCCGTGGTCGGGCTCCACCCGGTGACGCGGTGCGACGGTGTCCGGTGCGCCGGCGATCCGGACGCCTCGCCGACGCGGACGCACCCGAGAGCCGTACGGTGCCCGGAGACACGGGAGAGGAAGGAGGTCCATGAGACTGCTGCTCGTCGAGGACGACGACCATGTCGCGGCCGCCCTGTCCGCCGTGCTCGCCCGGCACGGATTCCGGATCGTGCACGCCCGCAACGGCGAGGAGGCCCTGCGCGCGCTGCTGCCCGCCGAGAAGGAGCCCTTCGGGGTGATCCTCCTCGACCTCGGCCTGCCCGACCAGGACGGCTACGAGGTGTGCGGGAAGATCCGCAAGCGCACCGCGACCCCCGTCATCATGGTCACCGCCCGCGCCGACGTCCGCTCGCGCATCCACGGACTCAACCTGGGCGCCGACGACTACGTCACCAAGCCGTACGACACCGGCGAACTGCTCGCCCGTATCCACGCGGTCGCCCGGCGCACCACCAGCGGCGAGGACACCGCGCCGACCCCCGCCGCCGCCCTGCGCCTCGGGCCCGTCACCATCGAGCTGCCGACCCGCCGCGTCAGCGTGGACGGAGAGGAGGTCCAGCTCACCCGCAAGGAGTTCGACCTGCTCGCCCTCCTCGCCCAGCGCCCCGGCGTGGTCTTCCGCCGCGAACAGATCATCAGTGAGGTCTGGCGCACCAGCTGGGAGGGGACCGGACGCACCCTGGAGGTCCACGTCGCCTCCCTGCGCTCCAAACTGCGGCTGCCCGCCCTGATCGAGACCGTGCGGGGCGTCGGCTACCGGCTCGTCGCCCCGTCCGCGTGACCGGCGGTACGTCTCCCGGTGCGCTCCCGCCTCCTTCCGCTGCTCATCGTCCTGATGGCCGCCATGCTGCTCACCCTCGGCTTCCCGCTCGCGGTGAGCGTGGCGGCGGCCGAGCAGCAGCGCCTGGTGATCGACCGGATCGACGACACCGCGCGGTTCGCCGGCCTCGCCCAGGCGATCACGGACACCTCCCCGGACAGTGAGGAGCGGCGCCGCACCCTCCAGACCGACCTGGAGGTCTACGCCTCGGTGTACGACATACGGGCCGGCGTCTTCTTCCGCGACGACCGGGCCCTGGCCAAGGCCCCCGGCTCCTGGGCCCTGCCCGCCGAAGGGGAGGGGCGCACGGCGTTCGCCGAGGCGCTGCTCGGCCGCCGCTCGCACGATCCGCCGCAGGTCTGGCCCTGGCACGACGGGCGCGTCGTCGTCGCCTCGCCCGTGGTGCGCGACGGTGACGTGGTCGCCGTGGTCGTCATCGACTCGCCCACCGGCGAGATGCGCTCCCGCACCCTGCGGACCTGGCTCTTCATCGGCCTCGGCGAGGTGCTGGCCCTGCTGGTGGCCGTCGGCGCGGCCGTACGGCTCACCGGCTGGGTCCTGCTGCCCGTACGCACCCTGGACGCGGCCACCCACGACATCGCCGGCGGCCGGATGCGCTCCCGCGTGGCCGCGTCGGCCGGGCCGCCGGAGCTGAGACGCCTCGCGCGCTCCTTCAACGAGATGGCGGACAACGTCGAGGACGTGCTGGAGCAGCAGCGCGCCTTCGTCGCCGACGCCTCGCACCAGCTGCGCAACCCGCTGGCCGCCCTGCTGCTGCGCATCGAGCTGCTCGCCCTGGAACTGCCCGAGGGCAGCGAGGAGATCGCCGCCGTGCGCACCGAGGGCAAGCGGCTGGCGCGGGTCCTCGACGACCTCCTCGACCTCGCGCTGGCCGAGCACGCCGAGGCCGACCTCCAGCTCATCGACATCGTCCCGCTCACCGCCGAGCGGGTCGCCTCCTGGCGTCCGATGGCGGAGCGGAAGGAGGTGCGGCTCGCCCTGGACGGGGTCCCGGCGGCCACCGCCTGGGCCGACCCGATCGCACTCTCCAGCGCCCTGGACGCGGTCATCGACAACGCCCTGAAGTTCACCCCGGCCGGCGAGGAGGTGACCGTCACCGTCGCCAGCGGGGCCGCCGAGGCGACCGTCGTGGTCGCCGACCGGGGACCCGGTCTCACGGAGGCGGAGCTGGAACGCGTCGGCGACCGCTTCTGGCGCAGCACCCGCCACCAGAACATCAGCGGATCGGGCCTCGGCCTCTCCATCTCGCGGGTGCTGCTCGCGGCGGGCGGCGGCTCGATCGCCTACGAGCACCACGAGCCGCACGGTCTGCGGGTGACGGTCTCGGTCCCCCGCGACCTGCCGGGCCCGGCCTGAGCGGACACCGGGCCCGGTAGCGGCGGACACGGCGCGACGGCGGTCACGGCAGCGGGGCGGTCACAGCGGTGGCGGCCGTCACGGCTTCACCGAGCGGTAGTAGTCCTTGGCCCCGTCGTGCACGTCCAGCGGGTCGGTGTAGATCGCCGTCCGCAGGTCCACCAGCTGCGCAGCGTGGACCTCGCGGCCGATCCGGTCCCGGCTGTTGATCACCGTCCGGGTGAACGCCTCGGTCATGGCCGCGTCCGTCCGGTCCGTCGTGACGAGCAGGTTGGCGACCGCGACCGTGGGCACCGACTGCCCCTGCTGCGCCTCCGGATAGGCGTCGGCGGGCATCATGGCCGACCGGTAGAACCGGGTGGGCCCCGTCGCCGCCTGCAACTTCGCGACCAGTGCGGCCTCCATCGGCACCAGCCGGACCTCGAAGCGCCGCGACAGCTCCTGCACGGCCGCCGTGGGCAGCCCGCCCGACCAGAAGAAGGCGTCGAGCCGGCCCTGGGTCAGCCGGACCGGCATGGTGTCGATGCCCACCGGCACCGGTGTGATGTCGTCGGCCGGGTCGAGCCCCGCCGCCGTCAGCAGCCGGTCCGCCACCAGCCGTACCCCGGAGCCCTCCTGGCCGACGCCGACCCGCTTGCCCCGCAGATCGGCGACCGTACGGACGTCGGAGTCGCGGGGGACGACGAGCTGCACGTAGTCGTCGTACAGCCGGACGCAGCCGCGCAGCCGCTGGGCGCCGGGCCGTCCGTCGCGCAGATAGGTCGCCACGGCGTCGGCGGTGGCGATGGTGAAGTCCGCCTCGCCCGTCGCCACCCTGGCCAGGTTCTGCTGCGAACCCTCACTGGTCCGCAGCTGTATGGACACCTGCGGCATGTCCTTGGCGAGCGCGCCCTCCAGCCGTTCCCCGTACCGCTGGTAGACACCGCTGGGCACCCCGGTGGAGAAGGTGAGGGAACCGCGCGGGCCCCCGTCGTCCCCGTCGGGCCGCAACCACCAGGCGAGCAGCCCGAGCACCACCGCGAGGACGGCGACCGCCCGCAGGGTGCGCCGGCGGTCGAATCGGGACGGAGCGCGGAACATGCGCGCGATCCTGCCAGCTCACCGGCCCCCTGACCAGGTTTCCCCGTGAGGCCCGGCCCACAGCGGCCGGGGCAGGGGCGGGCCGGTGAGAACGCCTGCCGAAGGGGACGGGAAGGGCGCCGCCCGGCAACCGCCTACCCTTGTCCCATGAGCAGCGGCAACCGGAGCGAAGCAGTGGACGTCCAGAAGAGCTACGAGGTACGCACCTACGGGTGCCAGATGAACGTCCACGACTCCGAACGGCTGTCGGGCCTCCTGGAGGGCGCCGGCTACGTCCGCGCCCCCGAAGGCTCCGACGGTGACGCCGATGTCGTCGTCTTCAACACCTGCGCGGTGCGGGAGAACGCCGACAACAAGCTGTACGGGAACCTCGGCCGTCTCGCGCCCATGAAGACCAAGCGCCCCGGCATGCAGATCGCCGTCGGCGGCTGTCTCGCGCAGAAGGACCGCGACACCATCGTCAAGCGGGCCCCCTGGGTCGACGTCGTCTTCGGCACACACAACATCGGCAAGCTGCCGGTCCTCCTGGAGCGCGCCCGCGTCCAGGAGGAGGCGCAGATCGAGATCGCCGAGTCCCTGGAGGCGTTCCCCTCCACGCTGCCCACCCGCCGTGAGTCCGCCTACGCGGCGTGGGTCTCCATCTCGGTCGGCTGCAACAACACCTGTACGTTCTGCATCGTCCCGGCGCTGCGCGGCAAGGAGAAGGACCGCCGCACCGGCGACATCCTGGCCGAGATCGAGGCCCTGGTCGCCGAGGGCGTCTCCGAGATCACCCTGCTCGGCCAGAACGTGAACGCGTACGGCTCCGACATCGGCGACCGCGAGGCGTTCTCCAAGCTGCTGCGCGCCTGCGGGAAGATCGAGGGCCTGGAGCGCGTCCGCTTCACCTCGCCGCACCCCCGCGACTTCACCGACGACGTCATCGCCGCCATGGCCGAGACGCCCAACGTGATGCCGCAGCTCCACATGCCGATGCAGTCCGGCTCGGACCGGGTCCTGAAGGCGATGCGCCGCTCCTACCGGCAGGAGCGCTTCCTGGGGATCATCGAGAAGGTGCGCGCCGCGATGCCGGACGCCGCCATCTCCACCGACATCATCGTGGGCTTCCCCGGCGAGACCGAGGAGGACTTCGAGCAGACGATGCACGCGGTCCGCGAGGCCCGGTTCGCCAACGCGTTCACCTTCCAGTACTCCAAGCGCCCCGGCACCCCCGCCGCCGAGATGGACGGCCAGATCCCCAAGGAGGTCGTCCAGGAGCGGTACATGCGGCTGTCCGCCCTCCAGGAGCAGATCTCCTGGGACGAGAACAAGAAGCAGGTCGGCCGCACCCTGGACGTCATGGTCGCGGAGGGCGAGGGCCGCAAGGACGGCGCCACGCAGCGCCTCTCCGGCCGTGCCCCCGACAACCGCCTGGTCCACTTCACCCAGCCCGAGCAGGCCGTCCGCCCCGGTGACGTGGTGACCGTCGAGATCACCTACGCGGCCCCCCACCACCTCCTCGCCGAGGGCACGCCGCTCTCCGTACGGTCCACCCGTGCCGGCGACGCCTGGGAGAAGCGCACCGCCGGGGCCGCCGCCGAGCCGGCCGGGGTGATGCTCGGACTTCCCGGCATCGGCGCCCCCGACCCGCTCCCGGCCGCCCCGGCTCCGGCCTGCGGCATCGGCTGACACCCCGCGGACCGCTCGCACGGGCCGCCCCCGACAGGACGGCCCGTGCGGTTCCGGTTCTCCGGCGTTCGGACAGGCCCTCCGCAGACGGCTCGCGGGCGGTCGACGGAGACCGGCAAGTACGCTGACCGGCATGCTTGTCGCCGCCGCCGTGTGCCCCTGTCCGCCGCTCCTGGTGCCCGAGGTCGCCGCCGGGGCCGCCCCCGAACTCGACGCCGCGCGGGACGCGTGCTTCGACGCCGTGGGCGTCCTCGCCGCCTCGCGCCCGGACCTGCTGGTCGTCGTGGGACCCGGTCGGACCTCGTCCGGGCCGGGCGGGAGCCTCTCCGTCGGGCCCTTCCCGCCGGGGACGCGCGGCAGCTTCCGGAGCGTCGGCGTGGATCTCGAGGTGACGCTCGGCCAGGTGCCCGAGGCGGCCTTCACACCGGGCAGGCCGCTGCCGCAGTCCCTCACGGTCGGTGCGTGGCTGCTGGACCGGGCCCGCTGGACGGGATCGCCCGTCGAGGGACTCGCGCTCCCCGAGGCCGCCGCCGCGGAGGATTGCGCCGCGGCCGGAGAGGTCCTGGCCCGGCGTGCGGAGCGGGTCGCGCTGCTCGTGATGGGCGACGGAAGCGCCTGCCGCACGCTCAAGGCGCCCGGTTACCTCGACGAGCGGGCCGCCGGATTCGACGCCCGCGCCACCGAGGCGCTCGGCTCCGCGGACCTCGACGCCCTCGCGGCGCTCGACGTGTCGCTCGCCCACGAACTCAAGGCAGCCGGCCGGGCCCCCTGGCAGCTTCTCGGCGGCGCCGCCCGGAACGCCGGGCTCTCGGGACGCCTGCTGTACGAGGACGCCCCGTACGGCGTGGGCTACACCGTCGCCGCCTGGTCCTGAACGGACCGGAGGCGGGTGCGGAGCACTCGGCTCCGCACCCGCCTCCGGGACCTGACGACCGCGTCAGGAAGGTGGCACCGGGTCAGGGCGCGGGCGGCGGCGGGGGCGGGGTGTGGCCGGGAGTACCCGGAGTGCCGTGCGGGCCGGGCGTGCCCGGAGCGCCGCCGTCCTTCCGGCCCAGCTTGTCCACGGCCTCCTTGGCCTTGCGCGTACCCGTGTCGATCTTGTCGCTGTACTTGCCCTTGGTCTTCTGGTCGACCGTGCGCGCGGCCTTGTCGAGGCCCTGCTCGATCTTGCCCCCGTGCTGCTGCGCGAGGTCGCCGACCTTCTCCTTGGCCGGTCCCAGCTTGGCCTTCAGGTTGTCCAGGAACCCCATTGGGTCACCTTCCGTGCAGTGAGGACGTGTGCGCGCGGGAGCGTTCTCCTGCCCCCTGTTCAGTCACCTGTCCGTTCCTGCCGTTTTTACACCTCCTTCAGTGCTTTTCGGGAACGCCCCGGGTGTCGCCCTCCTCGTCCGCGTCCCCGCGCCCACTCCGGGGCACCGCCGTGTCCGGAGTGCGCGGGGTGTTTGGGAGACTGTTCCGGTGACCCCTCGCACCCCCGCCCCCCGTGTCATCACCGTCGTCGGCCCCACCGCGGCCGGAAAGTCGGATCTGGGGGTCTTCCTCGCCCAGCGGCTCGACGGAGAGGTCATCAACGCCGACTCCATGCAGCTCTACCGGGGGATGGACATCGGCACCGCCAAGCTGACCCTCCCCGAGCGCGACGGGGTGCCGCACCGGCTGCTGGACATCTGGGACGTCACCGAGGCCGCCAGCGTCGCCGAGTACCAGCGGCTGGCCCGCGCGGAGATCGACCGGCTGCTCGCCGAGGGGCGCACGCCCATCCTGGTCGGCGGCTCCGGGCTGTACGTGAAGGGCGCCATCGACGCCCTGGAGTTCCCCGGCACGGACCCCGGGATCCGCGCCCGTCTCGAAGCGGAACTGACCGAGCGCGGCCCGGCGGCCCTGCACGCCCGGCTCGCCGCCGCCGATCCCGACGCCGCCGGCGCCATCCTGCCGGGCAACGGCCGCCGCATCGTCCGCGCACTCGAAGTGATCGAGATCACCGGCAAGCCCTTCACCGCCAATCTGCCCGGCGAGGAGCCGGTCTACGACGCCGTGCAGATCGGCGTCGACGTGGACCGCCCCGAACTCGACGAGCGCATCGCCCGGCGCGTCGACCGGATGTGGGAGGCGGGACTCGTGGACGAGGTCCGCGCCCTGGAGGGGGCCGGGCTGCGCGAGGGCCTCACGGCGTCCCGCGCCCTCGGCTACCAGCAGGTTCTCGCGGCGCTCGCGGGGGAGTGCACCGAGGAGGAGGCGCGGACCGGGACGGTGCGCGCCACCAAGCGCTTCGCCCGCCGTCAGGACTCGTGGTTCCGCCGTGACACGCGTGTCGTCTGGCTCGGCGGGGGAGACCGTGACCGGGAGGAACTCCCGCAGCGGGCGCTGGCGTTGGTCGAACGAGCGGTCACAGCCTGATCACGTGATGGCATCGGGAAGCTCCGGCCGTCAATTCGGCGCCCGCGCTCGTGCCATCATCAAACATCGATCCACAGGTGGAGTCCGAGTTGGGAGGGCGCGTGGTGATGGAGGCCGGCCCTCGCGACACGGAACAGCGCGACACGGAGCACGACGTGCCGTCGCCGCGGGAGACCGCGGGACGACTGAGCCCGGACGGGCCCGACGAGCAGGACGTGGCCCCCGAGGTCGAGGTCGAGCTGCGGCCCACCCGCAAGCTGCGGATCTGGCAGCTCGCCCCCATCGTCGTGCTGGCCGCGGTCGGCTCGCTGATGTTCGCCTTCCCCCTCGCCTTCGAGTTCGGCGACGGCGGGGCCATCGTCGCCATGCTGGGGCTCCTGATCAGCTGCTGTGCGGCCGGCTGGGGCATGATGGCGGCCCGCCGCGTCGGCCACACCTGGCCCGGGCTGCCCGCCCGTGGCTCGGGCGAACGTCCCGACTGGCGGGTGATCGCGCTGTACGCGGTGACCGGCCTCGCTCTGGTCGCCCTCGCCGTGTGGCGCGTCGCACGCTTGCGCTGACGGCCCCGGACCGGTCGCCGCGCCACGCCCGTACCGCAGGGGCCCCGGACGCACGGACCGCTCGTACGAGACGCGCGCGCCCCGCCCCGGAGTGCCGCCGGGCCCGCTCGTGCCGGTTGTCGGAGCCGCCTCGTACAGTTGACCTGTGAGCACCTCGCAGATCGCCTTCCTCAAGGGTCATGGCACCGAGAACGACTTCGTGATCGTCCCGGACCCCGACAACGCCCTCACGCTGCCCGCCGACGTGGTCGCCCGGCTCTGCGACCGCCGGGCCGGGATCGGCGGGGACGGGCTGCTGCACGTCGTACGGTCCGCCGCGCACCCGGAGGCGCGGCACATGGCGGATGCGGCCGAGTGGTTCATGGACTACCGCAACGCGGACGGCTCGATCGCCGAGATGTGCGGCAACGGCGTCCGCGTCTTCGCCCACCACCTCCAGCGCGCCGGCCTCGTGGAGGAGGGCGACCTCACCGTCGCCACCAGGGGCGGCCTCAAGCGTGTCCACCTCGCCAAGAACGGCGACGTCACCGTCTCCATGGGGCGCGCCCTGCTGCCCGAGGAAAGCGCCACCGTCCGCGTGGGCGACCGCAGTTGGCCCACCCGGAACGTCAACATGGGCAACCCGCACGCGGTCGCCTTCGTCGACGACCTGGACCACGCGGGCGATCTGTACACGGCCCCGCCCGTCAGTCCCGAGGGCGTCTACCCCGAGGGTGTCAACGTGGAGTTCGTCGTCGACCGGGGCCCGCGCCACGTCGCCCTGCGCGTCCACGAGCGGGGCTCCGGCGAGACCCGCTCATGCGGCACCGGCGCCTGCGCGGTCGCCGTCGCGGCCGCCCGCCGGGACGGCGCCGACCCCGCGGTGACCGGCCTCCCCGTCACCTACCGGGTGGACCTGCCCGGCGGCACCCTCGTCATCACGGAGCACCCCGACGGCGCGATCGACATGACCGGGCCCGCCGTGATCGTCGCGGAGGGCTTCATCGACCCCGCGTGGCTCGAAACCTTCTGAGGAATGGCTCAGTCGAAACGGTGACCGCGCAGAGCTTCGCTCGAATGGGTGATCCGTTTCACGCTGGGCGAGAGCTGGACTGCGCCACGTGGTGGGGTCGGTAGCATCAAGCACCGGCCCCGAGGGGCAATCCGCCCCGCCCAGCGCCGGTCGACGTCGCCGGAGGTGCCCATGAGTGCAGAGGCCGCCGATCCGGGCGCCCCCCTTCGCAGGCGGAGCCGCCCCCGGATCGATCTCCGCAGACTGGGCCGGGTGGCGCTGCGCGGGCCGGTCTCCCGCGACCGGCTGCCCGACGCCATCGGCCATGTCGCGGAGGCGCACCGCGCCCACCATCCCGACGCCGACCTGAGCACCCTGCGCCGGGCCTACGTCCTCGCGGAGACCTCCCACCGCGGCCAGATGCGCAAGAGCGGCGAGCCCTACATCACCCACCCACTGGCCGTCACGCTGATCCTCGCCGAGCTGGGTGCCGAGACCACCACCCTCACCGCCTCCCTCCTCCACGACACCGTGGAGGACACCGAGGTGACGCTCGATCAGGTGCGCGAGCAGTTCGGGGACGAGGTCTGCTATCTCGTCGACGGCGTGACGAAGCTGGAGAAGGTCGACTACGGGGCCGCCGCGGAGCCGGAGACCTTCCGCAAGATGCTCGTCGCCACCGGCAACGACGTCCGGGTCATGTCGATCAAGCTCGCGGACCGGCTGCACAACATGCGCACGCTCGGCGTGATGCGTCCCGAGAAGCAGGCCAGGATCGCCAAGGTCACCCGTGACGTCCTCATCCCGCTCGCGGAACGGCTCGGCGTGCAGGCGCTCAAGACCGAGCTGGAGGACCTGGTCTTCGCGATCCTGCACCCCGATGCGTACGAGGAGACGCGCTCCCTGATCGCCGCGGCGGACCGGGACGCCCCCCTCGAAACGATCGCGGACGACGTACGGCGCACCCTGCGCGAGGCGGGCATCAGCGCCGAAGTCCTCATCAGGCCACGCCACTTCGTCTCCGTGCACCGGGTCCGCAGGAAACGCGGGGAACTGCGCGGCACCGACTTCGGCCGCCTCCTCGTCCTCGTCGGGGAGGACGCCGACTGCTACGCCGTCCTCGGTGAACTCCACACCTGCTTCACCCCGGTGATCTCCGAGTTCAAGGATTTCATCGCCGCCCCCAAGTTCAACCTGTACCAGTCGCTGCACACCGCCGTCGTCGGGCCCGAGGGCGCGGTCGCCGAAGTCCTCATCCGTACCCACCGGATGCACAAGGTCGCCGAGGCGGGCGTCGTCGCCCTGGGCAATCCGTACGCCCATGACCATGCCTCCCCGCAGACCGAGCCCTCCGACGAGCGCGCCGACCCGACCCGGCCCGGCTGGCTCTCCCGGCTGCTGGACTGGCAGGAGTCCGCCACCGACCCCGACACCTTCTGGGCCACCCTCCGTGACGATCTCGCCCAGGACCGTGAGATCACCGTCTTCCGCACCGACGGCGGCACGCTCGGGCTGCCCGCCGGGGCCACCTGCGTCGACGCCGCCTACGCGCAGTACGGCGACCGGGCCCACACCTCCATCGGCGCGCGGATCAACGGCCGCCTGGCCACCCTGAGCACCGTCCTCGGCGACGGTGACACCGTGCAGCTGCTGCTCGCGCAGGACACCGCCTCCGGGCCCTCTCCCGACTGGCTCGACCACGCCCGCACCCCTGCCGCCCGGATCGCGATCACCGGCTGGCTCACCGGCCACCCCGACGAGGCGAAGCCCGACCCGGAGACCGTGGACGCGGCCGAACCCGGCGCACCCGGACCCGGCCGCCCCGCTTCCGCCGTCCCGGCGGGCGAGGCCCCCGGCGCCGCCGCACCGGCCCGCACCCGGTCCGGCCCCCGCACCACGGGCGTCGTCGTCGAGGACCCGGACGCGCCGGTGCGCCTGGCCGGCTGCTGTACACCGGTGCCCCCCGACGAGCTGACCGGCTTCACCGTCCGGGGCGGCGCGGTCACCGTCCACCGCCGCGAGTGCCCGGCCGTCGCCGCCATGCGGGAGATCGGCCGCACCCCGGTCGGGGCACGCTGGGAGGAGTCCGGAGGCCGGGAATCCGGCGCGGGCTGCCGCGTCACGCTCGTCGCCGAGTCCTTCGGTCGCCCCCATCTCCTCGCCGACCTCACCGAGGCCATCGCCACCGCCGAGGCCGCGATCGTCTCCGCCACGGTCGAACCGCCCAGCGAGCAGCGGGTGCGCCACACCTACACCCTCCAGCTCCCCGACGCGGCGGGCCTGCCCGCCCTGATGCGCGCCATGCGCGACGTCGCCGGGGTCTACGACGTCAGCCGCGCCCAGCACCCGGCCCCCACCGGCTGATACGGCCCTCCCCGGACAACGGCCCCGGACCCGGCCTCGGCCCGTCCGGCACCTTCCGGACGGCTTCCGGAAGGTGCCGGAGCCTCCCGGAAGCGCCCCAGCGGAGCCTGCCGGGCGTTCCCGCGGCAGCCCGGCGCCGGTACGGGCACGCCCTCGCGGGCGGCCACCGCCCGTCCTCGTTCGGGTGGTGCGGCGCGCGGCTCCCCGGCCGGGCGGCACCGCGCTGATAGCGGTAGTCCATGCCGCTCCTGACCCGCCGCCTGCGCGCCGCCCTCCTGGCGACCGCCTCGGCCACGCTCGTCGCCGCCGCCCTGCCCGCCCCCGAGCCCCTGGGCATCGGTGACCGGCTCTTCCCCGAGCTGGGCAACCCCGGCTACGACGTCCTCGCGTACGACATCGCCCTCACCTACCACGGCAGCAACACCGAACCCCTGGACGCGGTCACGAAGATCAGGGCCCGCACCACCGCCCCGCTGGACCGGATCAACCTCGACTTCGCACGGGGCACCGTCCGGAGCGTCGAGGTCGACGGGCGGCCCGCCGACTTCGCCGGCAAGAACGAGGACCTGGTCGTCCAGGCCCCCCGCCGCCTCCCTCCGGGCGTACCGCTCGACATCACCGTCCGGCACACCAGCGACCCGACCGGTTCCGGGGACGACGGCGGCTGGGTACGCACCGCCGACGGCCTCGCCATGGCCAACCAGGCCGACGCCGCCCACCGTGTCTTCCCCGGCAACGACCACCCCTCCGACAAGGCGTACTTCACCTTCCGGATCACCGCGCCCGAGAAGCTGACAGCGGTCGCGGGCGGCCTGCCCGTGGGGAAGACCCGCCACGGGTCCACCACCACGTGGACGTACCGCACCCAGCACCCCATGGCCACCGAACTGGCCCAGGTCTCCATCGGCAGTTCCGCCGTCGCCCACCGCACCGGCCCGCACGGGCTGCCGGTGCGCGACGTCGTCCCGGCGGCCGACCGGAAGAAGCTGGAACCCTGGCTGAAGAAGACACCGGCCCAGCTGGAGTGGATGGAGCAGCAGGTCGGCCGCTACCCCTTCGAGGCGTACGGGGTGCTCGTCGCCGACAGCCCCATCGGGTTCGCCCTGGAGACCCAGACGCTGTCGCTGTTCGGAAAGTCGTTCTTCACGGAGCCCGCCTACCCCGAGTGGTACGTCGACTCGGTGATGATCCACGAGCTGGCCCACCAGTGGTTCGGCAACAGCGTCTCGCCCGCGAGCTGGTCCGACCTGTGGCTCAACGAGGGACACGCCAGCTGGTACGAGGCCCGGTACGCCGAGGAGAACGGAGGCGGGACCCTGGAGCGGCGGATGCGCGAGGCGTACCGGCTCTCCGACGGCTGGCGCGCGGACGGCGGCCCTCCGGCGCACCCGGACGGCCCGGCGCCGGGGCAGAAGCTGAGCCTGTTCCGCCCCGTCGTGTACGACGGCAGCGCGCTGGTGCTCTACGCCCTGCGCCAGGAGATCGGCGAGTCCGCCTTCGACCGGCTGGAGCGCACCTGGGTCCGGGCGCACCGGGACGCCACGGCGGCCACCGCGGACTTCACCCGGCTGGCGTCCCGTATCGCCGGCCGGGACCTGACCGCGTTCTTCGACGGCTGGCTGTACGGGAAGAAGACCCCGCCGATGCCCGGACACCCCGACTGGACCAGCGCGAAACCCGCGTGACGGGCCCGGCCGGGCCATGCCACTATCGACGCGTCGGTACGGCGGACCGCACCGGAAGACCCGGCAGGGAATCTTCCGGGAAGATCACGCGTTGTGACTGACGTAAAGACTTCTATCGACGTAAGGATCCAATGACCTCCTCTTCTTCCCTTCCCCAGGACGCGCAGGACGCGCAGAGCGCCACGGAGAACACCACCGAGAGCCTCACCGAGGCCCGCCGGGCCGACGCCCTGATGGAAGAGGACGTCGCCTGGAGCCACAAGATCGACGGAGCACGGGACGGCGACCAGCTGGACCGCTCCGAGCGCGCGGCCCTGCGACGCGTGGCCGGTCTCTCCACCGAGCTCGAGGACGTCACCGAGGTCGAGTACCGCCAGCTGCGCCTGGAGCGCGTCGTGCTGGTCGGCGTCTGGACCTCGGGGACGGTGCGTGACGCGGAGATCTCCCTCGCGGAGCTGGCCGCACTCGCCGAGACGGCGGGAGCGCAGGTGCTGGACGCGGTGTACCAGCGGCGCGACAAGCCGGACCCGGCCACCTACATCGGCTCGGGCAAGGCGCTGGAGCTGCGCGACATCGTGCTCGAATCCGGTGCCGACACCGTCGTCTGCGACGGTGAGCTGAGCCCCGGCCAGCTGATCCACCTGGAAGACGTCGTCAAGGTGAAGGTGGTCGACCGGACCGCCCTGATCCTCGACATCTTCGCCCAGCACGCCAAGTCCCGTGAGGGCAAGGCGCAGGTTTCGCTGGCGCAGATGCAGTACATGCTGCCGCGGCTGCGCGGCTGGGGCCAGTCGCTCTCCCGTCAGATGGGCGGCGGCGGTTCCAGCGGCGGCGGCGGCATGGCCACCCGTGGTCCCGGTGAGACCAAGATCGAGACGGACCGGCGCCGGATCCGCGAGAAGATGGCGAAGATGCGCCGGGAGATCGCGGAGATGAAGACCGGCCGCGACATCAAGCGGCAGGAGCGCAGGCGCAACAAGGTGCCCTCCGTCGCCATCGCCGGATACACCAACGCGGGCAAGTCCTCGCTGCTCAACCGCCTGACCGGGGCCGGAGTCCTGGTGGAGAACGCCCTGTTCGCCACCCTGGACCCGACCGTCCGCCGGGCCGAGACGCCGAGCGGCCGTGTCTACACGCTGGCCGACACCGTCGGGTTCGTACGGCATCTGCCGCACCACCTCATCGAGGCGTTCCGCTCCACGATGGAAGAGGTCGGCGATTCCGATCTCATCCTCCACGTGGTGGACGGCTCCCATCCGGTGCCGGAGGAGCAGCTCGCCGCGGTGCGCGAGGTGATCCGGGACGTCGGCGCGACGGACGTGCCGGAGATCGTCGTGATCAACAAGGCGGACGCGGCCGATCCCCTGGTCGTCCAGCGGCTGCTGCGCAACGAGAAGCACGCCATCGTGGTCTCGGCCAGGACCGGCGAGGGCATGGACGAGCTGCTGGCGCTCATCGACAGCGAGCTGCCCCGGCCGTCCGTCGAGATCGAGGCGCTCGTGCCGTACATCCAGGGGGCCCTGGTCTCGCGGGTGCACGCCGAGGGCGAGGTGCTCTCCGAGGAGCACACCGCCGAGGGCACCCTGCTCAAGGCCCAGGTCCACGAGGAGCTGGCCGCCGAGCTGGAGACCTTCGTCCTCGCCGCGCACTGACGTCACGGGACCGTACGACAGCCGAGGGCCCGGCCCGAACTCTCCGAAGAGTTCGGGCCGGGCCCTCGCCGTTGCCTCACCACCCGGTGAGCAGCCGGGCGCCGAACGCCGGCGGCCTCCGGCGGTCGCCCGCCGGAGGCCGCTGACCAGGACCTACCGGCCCGCGTACTTCTCACTCACCGCGCGGTAGACGCCCTCGGCCTCCTCGCCGAGGCGCGGGCCGGCCAGCCAGCCCGCCGTGACCGGCCCGATCGAGGTGTTCGAGACCAGTGCGGGCTTGCCGTCCCGGCCCGCCGCGACCCAGCCGCCACCGGAGGAGCCACCGGTCATCGTGCAGCCGATGCGGTACATCGTCGGCTGGTCCTGGAAGACGGAGAGCCGGCCCGGCTTGTCCTTGCACTGGAACAGCTTCTGGCCGTCGTACGGCGGCGCGGCCGGGTAACCCGTGGCCGTCATCCCGGAGATCTGCGGCACGGCCGGGGCGTTGAACTCGACCGGCAAGGCCGAACCGACGGTCTCCTCCAGCGACTTGCCGCCCGCGCCCTTCTCCGGCGTCACGTGCAGCACCGCGAAGTCGTACGGGGCGCCCTGGCCACCGGTCGCCGCGCCCTCGGCGATCCACTGCTCCGAGGTCTGGGCCCAGTCGCCCCACCACACGCCGTACGGAGCGATCTTCTCCTTGGACGCGGTCTCCAGCTCGGCCAGGGACAGGCCGTCGTTGTTGTACGCGGGGACGAAGGCGATGTTGCGGTACCAGCCGCCCTTCTTGCCCGCGTGCACGCAGTGTCCGGCAGTCCACACCATGTTGGATTTGCCGGGGTTCGCCGGGTCCTTCACCACGGTCGCGGAGCAGACCATCGACCCCTGCGGACCGTCGAAGAGCAGCTTCCCGGACTCCGGGGCGTTGTCGTGGTACGGCGTCGCGACACCGGCGGCCCGGACGGGCACCGGCGTCGGGTCCGTCACACCGTCGTCGCCGGAGATGTCGTTGTCGACCGGGTTCTCCGGGGGCTTGTCGGCCTCCCGCATCCGGTCCGGGTCCCACAGGTCCTCGATGACCGGGTTGACGAAGTCCTTGGCCTCACGGAGCCACTTGTCCTTGTCCCAGTTCTTCCACTCGCCGTCCCGCCACTTGTCCGGGTCGATCCCGTGCTCCTTGAGCCGGTTCTTCAGATCGTCCGGGATGGTGACCTTGCCGTCGGACGACTGGCCGGCCGAGGCGCTGGGCGTCGTACCGCCCGCGTCGTCCTCCTCGGGGCCGCACGCGGTGGCGGTGAGCGCCAGCACGGCGGCAACGGCCGTCGCCGCGAACGCGGCGGAGGGCATGCGGCGTGCACGCCTGCCGCGGTGTGCGGTATCGGTCGGGCGAATGGGTCGCATCTGGTGATCCCCCTGGGACTTCGTCACTCGGTACTCGTGCTGCCTTGCGGATGCCTGGGGCGCCGGAGCAGATGCTTCCGCGCCGCTGTGCGGCCCCCACTATGCCGGTGCCGATGGTGACGGTGCGCGGCAGGTCCGCGGTTCCGTCGCCGCGAGGATCTTCCGGCACACCCGTGATCCGTGGCGAACGGCGTCGTTGGTACGTACGGGGGACACCAGGACAGCGTTCACCGCCTCGGCGCGTCCGCGCGACATCGTACCGACGTGCAACGCAACCGTTACCGCAGGAGGATCAAGAGCCGTGTCCGTGACCGAACCCGCTCCGGTGGCGCCGCCGACCGCGCACGAGGGCATCCTCCGGCGCCAGACCCTGCGCGAATCGGCGGCCCGCACCTACGCCCGGTCCCTGCCGATCGTCCCGGTGCGCGCCCGCGGGCTCACCATCGAGGGCGCCGACGGACGCCGCTACCTCGACTGCCTCTCCGGCGCGGGCACCCTGGCGCTCGGGCACAACCACCCCGTCGTGCTCGAAGCGATCCGCAAGGTCATCGACTCCGGCGCGCCCCTGCACGTGCTGGACCTGGCCACCCCGGTCAAGGACGCCTTCACCACCGAGCTGTTCGCCACCCTGCCGCGCGGCCTCGCCGACGACGCCCGCATCCAGTTCTGCGGCCCCGCCGGAACCGACGCCGTGGAGGCCGCGTTCAAGCTCGTCCGCGCCGCGACCGGCCGCACCGGGCTGCTGGCGTTCACCGGCGCGTACCACGGTATGACCTCCGGGGCCCTGGCGGCCTCCGGAGGCGCGACCGACGTCCAGGTGACCCGGCTGCCCTTCCCCCAGGACTACCGCTGCCCGTTCGGGACCGGCGGCGAGCACGGGGCCGCGCTCGCCGCCCGGTGGACCGAGCACCTGCTGGACGACCGCAAGGGCGGGGTCCCGGCCCCCGCCGGCATGATCGTGGAGCCGGTCCAGGGCGAGGGCGGCGTCAACCCCGCCCCCGACGCCTGGCTGCGCCGCATGCGCGCCGTCACCGAGGACCGGTCCATCCCGCTCATCGCCGACGAGGTGCAGACCGGGGTGGGCAGGACCGGCGCCTTCTGGGCCGTCGAGCACAGCGGCATCGTGCCCGACGTCATGGTCCTCTCCAAGGCCATCGGCGGCTCCCTGCCCCTCGCCGTCATCGTCTACCGCGCTGAACTGGACCTTTGGCAGCCGGGCGCGCACGCGGGTACGTTTCGTGGCAACCAGCTCGCCATGGCGGCGGGCGCTGCCACGCTCGCGTACGTCAGGGAGAATCGACTGGCGGACCGCGCGGCGGTCCTGGGGTCCCGGATGCTCGCCCGTCTGAGGGAACTGAGGGCGCATCACCCGGGAATCGGTGACGTACGGGGGCGCGGACTGATGATCGGCCTGGAGCTGGTGGATCCCGAACGCGCGCCCCTGCCCGCCGAAGCCGGCGACGCCACCCCCGCCCCGCCCCCCGACCCGGCCCTCGCCCTCGCCGTCCAGCAGGAATGCCTGCGGCGCGGCCTCATCGTCGAACTGGGCGGCCGGTACGACGCGGTGGTGCGCCTTCTGCCACCGCTCACCCTCACCGACGAGCAGGCGGACGCCGTCGTCGACCGTCTCGCCGACGCGCTGGCAGCGGCCGAACGCTCCCCGCACCGTCGGACCACCGCCGGGTCCACCACCTGAACCCGGAATCCCCACAAGGAAGAACGCCGTGAACCCCACCCCCGCACCCGAGGCCGACGGCCACGGGACCCCCCAGCACCGAGGGCAGGACGGACCGGCCGCCCCCGGCACGGTCGAGGCGACGATCGTGCCCCGGCAGAAGGCCGCGCGTACCCCCAACCCCCCTGCGTACGCGCCCCGTCCGGACCTCGGCGCCCCGTCCGACCGGGACCCGGACCCCGACCCGCTCGACGACCCCGACCCGCTGCGGGCCGCCGACGCGGCCGGCACGGAGAGCCTCCTGCGCTGCTGGACCCGCGAGAACGACCTGCCCCGGCCCGCGGACGACACCCTCCGCATCGCCTTCCCCGCCAGCGGTACCGCGCTGCTCGTGCCCGTGCGCTACTGGTCCGCCACCGGGGCCCACCGCTTCGGCGCACCCGTCCTGGAGAACGCCCCCGCCGGCGCCCCGCACGCCGACGCCGCCACCGTCGCCGTCCTCATCGGCCGCGAAGGCGGCGAGAGCGGCGCGGGCGATCTGGTCGCCCGGGTGGCCGACTCCGTACGCCACACCGCCGGCTTCGTCGAACTGCGGCGGCGCAGCCCCGCGGACCCCGCCGACGCCGACCTCTTCCTCACCGCCGAACAGTCGCTGCTGCTCGGCCATCCGCTCCACCCCACGCCCAAGAGCCGCGAAGGGCTCTCCGAGTCGGAGGCCCGCCGCTACTCGCCCGAGCTCCACGGCTCCTTTCCGCTCCACTGGTTCGCCGTCGACCGGTCGCTGACGGCGACCGACTCCGCCTGGACCGAGGACGGCCCCGCCACCGCCGAGGATCTGCTCGCCCCGCACGCCGCAGGGCTGACCGCACCCCCCGGCACCGTCGCCGTCCCCGTGCACCCCTGGCAGGCCGCCGACCTGCTCCACCGCCCCCAGGTCCGGGCCCTCGCCGAGTCCGGCCTGCTCCACGACCTCGGTCCGCACGGCGAGCACTGGCACCCCACCTCCTCCATCCGCACCGTGCACCGGCCCGCGGCGCGCGTGATGCTCAAGCTCTCCCTCGGCGTACGCATCACCAACTCCCGCCGCGAGAACCTCCGCAAGGAGCTGCACCGGGGCGTCGAGGTCCACCGCCTCCTGTCGACCGGCCTGGCCGAGAGCTGGCAGCGGGAGCACCCCGGCTTCGACATCGTCCGGGACCCCGCCTGGCTCGCCGTCGACGATCCCGAGGGCGCCCCCGTCACCGGACTCGACGTCGTGCTCCGCCACAACCCCTTCGGTCCGGGCGACGACGCCGCCTGCATCGCCGGGCTCACGGCCCAGCGCCCCCGGCCCGGACACCCCGGCATGCGCTCCCGGCTCGCGGAGGTCGTCTCCGGCCTGACCACGCGCACCGGCCTCACCGCCACCGCCGTCTCCGCCGAATGGTTCCGGCGCTATCTGCACCACGTCGTGCGCCCCGTCCTCTGGCTCGACGCCCACGGCGGCGTCGCGCTCGAAGCCCACCAGCAGAACACGATCGTCCTGCTCGACCCGGACGGCTGGCCCGTCGGCGGCCGCTACCGGGACAACCAGGGCTACTACTTCCGCGAATCCCGCCGCGCCGAGCTCGACAAGCGGCTCCCCGGCATCGGCGCCGTCAGCGACACCTTCGTCTCCGACCCGGTCACCGACGAACGGTTCGCCTACTACCTCGGCATCAACAACGTCCTCGGCCTGATCGGCGCGTTCGGATCCCAGCATCTGGCCGACGAGCGGGAACTCCTCGCGGTGCTGCGTCAGTTCCTCACCGAGACCGCGGAAATGGGCTCGCCCCTGCCCGCGTATCTCCTGGACAACCGCCAACTGCGCTGCAAGGCCAACCTGCTGACCCGCCTGCACGGACTCGACGAGCTGGTCGGACCGGTCGACACCCAGTCGGTGTACGTCACCATCGCCAACCCGCTGCACAGCTGAGCACCCGCACCGGGCAGACTCCGAGCGCACCACCCCGGAGCCGCCCCCGACCGAACCCGGTCCAGAGAGGAGAGCGCCACCATGCCTCCCGCCGACGCCTCAGCGGAACCCGGCACCGCACCCGACGGCGGGAGCACCGGTGTCGAGGACACACTCGACCTGCGGCTCACCGAAGAACTCCTCGCGGTGATCGCCGAGGAACGCGGCTCCGGAGCGGCCCGCGCCCACGCCCCGAGCGAGCTGCTGGGCGACCCGGGCGCCTGGCCGGCCGTGCGGACGACAGCGGGGGAGTTCGCCCTCCTCCCCGTCCGGCCCGAGCGTGATCTCCCCGTCCTCAGCCGCTGGATGAACGATCCCGCGGTGGCGGCCTTCTGGGAACTCTCCGGACCGGAAGCCGTCACCGCGGACCACCTCAGGCCCCAGCTCGAAGGGGACGGCCGCAGCATCCCCTGTCTCGGGGTGCTCGACGGCACGCCCATGAGCTACTGGGAGATCTACCGCGCCGACCTCGACCCGCTCGCCCGCCACTACCCGGCCCGGCCGCACGACACCGGTATCCACCTCCTCATCGGAGGCGTGCGGAACCGTGGCCGGGGCGTGGGCACCACCCTCATCCGCGCCGTCGCCGACCTCGTCCTGGACAACCTTCCGCGGTGCGGACGGGTCGTCGCCGAACCCGACCTGCGCAACACCCCGTCCGTCTCCGCCTTCCTCGGCGCCGGCTTCCGCTTCTCCGCCGAAGTGGATCTCCCCGACAAGCGCGCCGCACTGATGATCCGCGACCGAACGTACCGAGACCAGCTGTGACCTACGCGCCGCACCTTCCACACCGTTCGAACCCCAGAGGTTCCATCCGGAGGAGTCCCCGTGCCGATATATCCCGCGAGCCGTGACGCAGTCGGGTCCCCGCAGCTGTTCAGCCCTCCGGAGCTGAACCGACAGATATGGGACCGGGCCGCCGCACGGCTCCTCGCCAAGATGCTCGGCGAGTTCGCCTACGAGAAGATCATCGAGCCCGTCCCCGAGCCCGCGACCGACGGGCTCCACCGGCTGACCCTCGACGACGGGGGAGAGCTCGCCTTCAGGGCCAGGCGCGGCGCGTACGGCAGCTGGCGCGTCGACCCCGACTCGATCGAGGTCACCGAACAGCCCCCGGCCGCCCACGCCCCCAGCACACCCGTCACCGCGCACACCGGAGTCGCCCCCGTCGCGGCGCACGCCGAGAGCGCTCCCATCAGCGCGTACGCCGACGCGCACACCGCCGCGCCGCCGCAGGCGGGCTCGCACGCCGTCGCACCACCGCCCGCGGGCGCACAGTCCCCCGCGGACGCGCCCGCCCCGGCACCGGTCAACGGCTCCGCCGCCACCACCGGCCCGGCGATCGCCACCCGGCCGTTCCGCGACCCGCTGGTCTTCCTCAGCCGGGCCCGCGACCTCCTCGGCCTCGACGGCACGACCCTGGGCCACCTGATCCGCGAGCTGACCCGGACGCTCTCCGCCGACGCCCGGCTCGACCACACCGCGCTCACCGCCGACCGGCTCGCCGCGCTCGACTACGCGGAGCTGGAAGGCCACCAGACCGGCCACCCCTGGCTGGTGGCCAGCAAGGGACGGCTCGGCTTCTCCGCCGCCGACGCCGACCGCTTCACCCCCGAGACCCGCACCCCGCTCCGGCTCCCGTGGATCGCGGTCAGCAACCGCATCGCGCAGTACCGGGGCGTGGGCCGCGTCGGCACCCCCGAGGAGCTGTACGCCGGAGAGCTCGACCAGGACGTCCGGGACGCCTTCGCCGACGTTCTGCGGAACCGGGGGCACGACCCGCGGGACTATCTCTACCTCCCCGTGCACCCCTGGCAGTGGGACGAGTGGATCGTGCCGCTCTTCGCCCCGGCCATCGCCGACGGCGACATCGTCGCGCTGCACACGGACGGCGACGCCCGCCTCCCGCAGCAGTCCATCCGCACGTTCGCCAACGTGGAACGGCCCGAGCGGCACACGGTGAAGCTGCCGCTCTCCATCCTCAACACCCTGGTCTGGCGCGGCCTGCCGACCGAGCGGACCCTCGCCGCTCCGGCCGTCACCGCCTGGGTCCAGGGGCTGTGCGAGGACGATCCGTTCCTCCGCGACACCTGTCGGGTCGTCCTGCTGGGCGAGGTCGCCTCCGTCGCCGTCGAGCACCCGCTGTACGACCGCCTCCCCGAAGTGCCGTACCAGTACAAGGAGATCCTCGGCGCGATCTGGCGGGAGCCGCTGCCGCCCCGCCTCGCCCCGGGCGAACGCGCCCGTACGCTCGCCTCCCTGCTGCATACGGACCCGGCGGGCCGCGCGTTCACCGCGGAGCTGGTCGAGCGCTCCGGCCTGGCCCCGGAGACGTGGTTGAAGCGGCTCTTCGCCGCCCTCCTGCCGCCCCTGCTGCACTTCCTCTACCGCTACGGCACCGTCTTCTCGCCGCACGGCGAGAACGCCATCGTGGTCTTCGACGAGAACGACGTGCCCGTACGCCTCGCCATCAAGGACTTCGTCGACGACGTGAACGTCAGCGCCCACCCGCTGCCGGAGCACGCCACCATGCCCGACGAGGTGCGCGCCGTCCTCCTCACCGAGCACCCGGCCTTCCTCACCCAGTTCATCCACTCCGGTCTCTTCGTGGGCGTCTTCCGCTACCTCTCACCGCTGTGCGAGGAGCAGCTCGGCGTCACCGAGGACGCCTTCTGGTCACTCGTCCGGGCGGAGATCGTCCGCCATCACGCCCGGTTCCCGGAACTGAAGGAGCGGTTCGAGCTGTTCGACATGCTCACCCCCGAGATCGAGCGCCTCTGCCTGAACCGCAACCGCCTGCTCGTCGACGGCTACCGGGACCGGGCCGGCCGTCCGCACGCGGCGGTCCACGGCACCGTCCCCAACCCCTTGCACCCCTCCGTCCGCGTCCGGGAGTGATCGCCGTTGTCAGTGGTGCGCCGTAGGGTGGTCGGGCTATGACGAAGCCATCCCTCCCCGAGCTCCTGCACGCCGCCGTCGCCGCCGTCGGCGGTACGGAAAGGCCCGGCCAGGTCACCATGGCCGAGGCCGTCGCCGAGGCCGTCGACGACCGATCCCATCTGCTCGTCCAGGCCGGCACCGGTACGGGCAAATCGCTCGGCTACCTGGTGCCGGCCCTGGCGCACGGGGAGCGGGTCGTCGTGGCCACGGCCACCCTGGCCCTCCAGCGGCAGCTCGTGGAGCGCGACCTGCCGCGCACGGTCGAGTCCCTGCACCCCCTGCTGCGCCGCCGCCCCCAGTTCGCCATGCTCAAGGGGCGGTCGAACTACCTCTGTCTGCACCGGCTCCACGAAGGGGTCCCGCAGGACGAGGAGGAGGGGCTGTTCGACCAGTTCGAGGCGGCGGCCCCGTCCAGCAAGCTGGGGCAGGACCTGCTGCGCCTGCGGGACTGGTCGGACGATACGGAGACGGGTGACCGTGACGATCTGACGCCCGGCGTCTCGGACCGGGCGTGGGCGCAGGTCTCGGTCTCCTCACGCGAGTGCCTGGGCGCGTCGAAGTGCGCGTACGGGGCGGAGTGCTTCGCGGAGGCGGCGCGGGAGCGGGCGAAGCTGGCGGACGTGGTCGTCACCAACCACGCGCTGCTCGCGATCGACGCCATCGAGGGCGCGCCGGTGCTGCCGTCCCATGAGGTCCTGATCGTCGACGAGGCCCATGAGCTGGTCTCGCGGGTCACCGGTGTCGCCACCGGCGAGCTGACCCCGGCCCAGGTCAACCGCGCGGTCCGCCGTGCGGCGAAGCTGGTGAACGAGAAGGCCGCCGACGCCCTGATGACCGCCGCCGAGGGGTTCGAGCGGGTCATGGAGCTGGCGCTGCCCGGACGGCTCGAAGAGGTGCCCGAGGACCTCGGGTACGCCCTGATGGCGCTGCGCGACGCGGCCCGTACGGTGATCTCCGCGATCGGCGCCACGCGGGACAAGTCGGTGGAGGACGAGAACGCCGTCCGCAAGCAGGCCCTCGCCTCGGTCGAGTCGATCCACGGGGTCGCGGAGCGCATCACCCAGGGCTCGGAATACGACGTCGTCTGGTACGAGCAGCACGATCGGTTCGGGGCCTCCGTCCGGGTCGCTCCGCTCTCCGTGTCGGGTCTGCTGCGCGAGAAGCTGTTCTCCGAGCGGTCCGTGGTGCTGACCTCGGCCACCCTCAAGCTGGGCGGCGATTTCAACGGGGTGGGCGCGTCCCTCGGGCTGGCTCCGGAAGGCACGGCGGGCGAGGACGTCCCGCAGTGGAAGGGGCTGGACGTCGGCTCCCCGTTCGACTACCCGAAGCAGGGCATCCTCTATGTCGCCCGGCATCTGAACACGCCGGGCCGCGAGGGTTCCCGTACGGACATGCTGGACGAGCTCGCCGAGCTGGTGGAAGCGGCGGGCGGTCGCACGCTGGGGCTGTTCTCCTCGATGCGGGCGGCCAAGGCCGCGGCCGAGGAGCTGCGGGGCCGGCTGGGCAAGCCGATCCTGCTCCAGGGCGAGGAGACGCTCGGCGAGCTGATCAAGAACTTCGCGGCCGACCCGGAGACCTGCCTCTTCGGCACGCTGTCGCTCTGGCAGGGCGTCGACGTGCCGGGGCCGAGTTGCCAGCTGGTGGTGATGGACCGGATCCCGTTCCCCCGGCCCGACGATCCGCTGATGAGCGCACGGCAGAAGGCGGTCGAGGAGGCCGGCGGCAACGGCTTCATGGCGGTGGCGGCGACGCACGCGGCCCTGCTGATGGCCCAGGGCGCGGGGCGGCTGGTCCGGGCGACGGGCGACAAGGGCGTCGTCGCGGTGCTGGACCCCCGGCTCGCCACCGCACGGTACGGAAGCTATCTCCGCGCCTCGCTGCCGGACTTCTGGTACACCACCGACCGGAACCAGGTGCGCCGCTCCCTGGCCGCCATCGACGCCAAGGCCAAGGCGGACGGGGCGTAGAACGGGAGCGGCCGAGGCGGGAGAGCGGCCCGAGAGGGAGAGCGGGCAGGGCAAAGCCCCGGAATCGACGTCGTGATCGACGCCCTAGGCAGAGATTCCGGGGCCGGAAGCCGTGACCGACGCTCTCCTCAGACCCGGCGCAGCACCGCCACCACCTTGCCGAGGATGGTCGCCTCGTCGCCGGGGATCGGCTGGTACGCGGCGTTGTGCGGGAGCAGCCATACGTGACCGTCCTCCCGGCGGAAGCGCTTGACCGTCGCTTCGCCGTCGAGCATGGCGGCGACGATGTCCCCGTTCTCCGCGACCGGCTGGCGACGGACGGTGACCCAGTCGCCGTCGCAGATCGCTGCTTCGATCATCGAGTCGCCGACGACCTTCAGCACGAACAGCTCGCCGTCGCCGACGAGCTGGCGGGGGAGGGGGAAGACGTCCTCGACGGACTCCTCGGCGAGGATCGGGCCACCGGCCGCGATCCGGCCCACCAGCGGCACGTAGGACGCGGCGGGCTTGCCGGTCGTGTCGGTCGGCTGGGTGCTGGGCTGGTCCGATCCGCGCACCTCGTAGGCGCGGGGCCGGTGCGGGTCCCGGCGGAGGAAGCCCTTGCGCTCCAGTGCCATGAGCTGGTGGGCGACGGACGAGGTGCTGGAGAGGCCCACCGCCTGGCCGATCTCCCGCATGGAGGGCGGATACCCCCGCCGCTGCACGGAGTCGCGGATGACCTCGATGACCCGCCGCTGCCGGTCCGTCAGCCCGGAGCTGTCCGCGCGGATGCCGGGCGGCCTGCCGGGCATGGAGCGCCCGGAGCGTGCGGGGTCGGGCCCGTCCGTGTTCGTGAGTGCGTCATTCATGGCATGCACCGGCTCAAGTCGGCTCTGGGAGCGGTGGTCCCGGGCGGTGATGGTGGCGCTGTCTGCGGTGGTGGTCACGTCGGCCCCTCTCGAATGGTCTCCCTAGCTGGACAACGGTAGTAGCTTTCGAAAGGTTGCGCCAAACACACGTTCGAGTGAAAAACGAATAAAGGGGTGCCGTGGTGCTGCCGAGAGGTGTATGAGCAACGCGGATGGACGGGCACCGTGCGGCTTCCCGCAGGGCCGTACGGTCGTCGGTGGGTGGTCGCGCGGACTCCGCGGCGGTCGTCGCGCGCCCTCGTGGGCGGCCCTGTCCGGCCTCTCCGGGGTGGATCGCCCGGCTCTCGGCACCAGTCTTTCATCCGCCCGCGCGGCGCCCCCGTCCGGCCTGCGTGCCGTCCCCCGTCCGGCCCGCGCGGCGATGCCCCGGCGGCTCGACGGCCCCGCGTTTCCCGTACCCTCTTCCCTGGCCGGGAGCTCCCTCCGGCGGCCCCTTCCAGTGGCCTTCGCGTGAGGTCCGGCGCGCGACACGCGCTAGGGCCAAAAACGCGACTCGACCCTAGATCTAGTGGTTGGATTGCTCCGGTCGCCCAGAAGTTGTGGTCTCGGTGCAATCGTGCCGTGAGCATCGCCTATGCTGGGGACTGCTTCCAAGGGCCTGGGAAAGGGCCCAGACGAGGCTATTCAGTCGTGCGTGTGAAGGAGGGTTGGGAGCCATGCACTGCCCCTTCTGCAGGCACCCCGACAGCAGGGTCGTCGACAGTCGCACCACCGACGACGGGACGTCGATCCGTCGCCGCCGGCAGTGCCCCGACTGCTCCCGCCGTTTCACCACGGTGGAGACCTGCTCGCTGATGGTGGTCAAGCGCAGCGGCGTGACCGAGCCCTTCAGCCGCACCAAGGTCATCTCCGGCGTCCGCAAGGCATGCCAGGGACGGCCCGTCACCGAGGACGCCCTCGCCAAGCTCGGCCAGCGGGTCGAGGAGGCGGTGCGCGCCACCGGCAGCGCCGAGCTGACCACCCACGACGTGGGACTGGCCATCCTCGGCCCCCTGCAGGAACTCGACCTCGTCGCGTACCTGCGCTTCGCGTCGGTCTACCGGGCGTTCGATTCCCTGGAGGACTTCGAGACCGCCATCGTGGAACTGCGTGCGCAGCGCCCTTCCACGGAGGACCGCGGGACCGGAGAGACCCCCGGGGTCCCCGCGCCCGCCATCGCCGCCGACTGAGCGGTACCCCGCCCGGTACGCCCGTGCCCGCAGACGGAACTCTGCGGACCGGCGGCGGGGCGACATGAGATGTGCTTCCGGCCGCCCTGTGCGGCGCCCGGAGCATCGGACACACACTGTGCCCTGGGAAGATCCGGGCACTTCAGGGCGTTTTCGCCCACATATGGGAGGCGGCATGACAGAGACGGCGAGCGGCCCGGCACGAGGTTCCCGTACCAAGGGCGCCAAGACGAGCAAGGGTCTGCGTATCGAGCGCATCCACACCAACCCCGGCGTGCACCCGTACGACGAGGTGACGTGGGAGCGCCGTGACGTCGTCATGACCAACTGGCGCGACGGCTCGATCAACTTCGAGCAGCGTGGCGTCGAGTTCCCCGACTTCTGGTCGGTGAACGCGGTCAACATCGTCACCAGCAAGTACTTCCGCGGCGCGGTCGGCACGCCGCAGCGCGAGACCGGCCTCAAGCAGCTGATCGACCGGATCGTGAAGACGTACCGGAAGGCCGGCGAGGGCCACGGCTACTTCGCCTCCCCCGCGGACGCCGAGATCTTCGAGCACGAGCTGGCGTACGCCCTCCTGCACCAGGTCTTCAGCTTCAACTCCCCGGTCTGGTTCAACGTCGGCACGCCCCAGCCGCAGCAGGTCTCCGCCTGCTTCATCCTGGCCGTCGACGACTCCATGGAGTCGATCCTCGACTGGTACAAGGAAGAGGGCATGATCTTCAAGGGCGGCTCCGGGGCCGGCCTGAACCTCTCCCGCATCCGCTCCTCCAAGGAACTCCTCTCCTCCGGCGGCAACGCCTCCGGCCCGGTCTCGTTCATGCGCGGCGCCGACGCGTCCGCCGGAACGATCAAGTCGGGCGGCGCCACCCGCCGCGCGGCCAAGATGGTCATCCTCGATGTCGACCACCCCGACATCGAGAACTTCATCGAGACCAAGGTGAAGGAGGAGGAGAAGATCCGCGCCCTGCGCGACGCGGGCTTCGACATGGACCTGGGCGGCGACGACATCACGTCCGTCCAGTACCAGAACGCCAACAACTCGGTCCGCGTGAACGACGAGTTCATGAAGGCGGTCGAGGCCGGCGGCAAGTTCGGGCTGCGCGCCCGGATGACCGGTGACGTCATCGAGGAGGTCGAGGCCAAGTCCCTCTTCCGCAAGATGGCCGAGGCCGCCTGGGCCTGCGCCGACCCCGGCATCCAGTACGACGACACCATCAACGCCTGGCACACCTGCCCGGAGTCCGGCCGGATCAACGGCTCGAACCCGTGCAGCGAGTACATGCACCTGGACAACACCTCGTGCAACCTCGCCTCGCTGAACCTGATGAAGTTCCTCAAGGACGACGGCCTGGGCAACCAGTCCTTCGAGTCCGAGCGCTTCGCCAAGGTCGTCGAGCTGGTCATCACCGCGATGGACATCTCGATCTGCTTCGCGGACTTCCCCACCCAGAAGATCGGCGAGAACACCCGCGCCTTCCGTCAGCTGGGCATCGGGTACGCCAACCTCGGGGCCCTCCTGATGGCGACCGGTCACGCGTACGACAGCGACGGCGGCCGCGCCCTGGCCGGCGCCATCACCTCGCTGATGACCGGCACCTCCTACCGCCGCTCCGCCGAGCTGGCCGCTGTCGTCGGCCCGTACGACGGCTACGCCCGCAACGCCGAGCCGCACCAGCGCGTCATGAAGCAGCACGCCGACGCCAACGCCAAGGCCGTCCACGTCGACGACCTCGACTCCCCGGTCTGGGCCGCGGCGACGGAGGCCTGGCAGGACGTGATCCGGCTCGGCGCGAAGAACGGCTTCCGCAACGCGCAGGCCTCGGTCATCGCGCCCACCGGCACCATCGGTCTCGCGATGTCCTGCGACACCACCGGTCTGGAGCCCGACCTCGCCCTGGTCAAGTTCAAGAAGCTGGTCGGCGGCGGCTCGATGCAGATCGTCAACGGCACGGTGCCGCAGGCCCTGCGTCGCCTCGGCTACCAGCCCGAGCAGATCGAGGCGATCGTCGCCCACATCGCCGATCACGGCAACGTGGTCGACGCCCCCGGTCTGAAGACCGAGCACTACGAGGTCTTCGACTGCGCCATGGGCGAGCGCTCCATCTCCGCGATGGGCCACGTCCGGATGATGGCGGCCATCCAGCCGTGGATCTCCGGCGCGCTCTCCAAGACGGTGAACCTCCCCGAGACGGCCACCGTCGAGGACGTCGAGGAGGTCTACTTCGAGGCGTGGAAGATGGGTGTCAAGGCGCTCGCGATCTACCGCGACAACTGCAAGGTCGGCCAGCCCCTCTCCGCCAAGACCAAGGACAAGGAGAAGGAAGCGGTCACCGCGAAGGCCGAGGAGACCATCCGTACGGCGGTCGAGAAGGTCGTCGAGTACCGCCCGGTCCGCAAGCGCCTCCCGAAGGGCCGCCCCGGCATCACCACCTCCTTCACGGTGGGCGGCGCCGAGGGCTACATGACCGCCAACTCCTACCCGGACGACGGTCTCGGCGAGGTCTTCCTGAAGATGTCCAAGCAGGGCTCGACCCTCGCGGGCATGATGGACGCCTTCTCCATCGCCGTCTCGGTGGGCCTGCAGTACGGCGTCCCGCTGGAGACGTACGTCTCGAAGTTCACCAACATGCGCTTCGAGCCGGCCGGCATGACGGACGACCCGGACGTGCGGATGGCGCAGTCGATCGTCGACTACATCTTCCGCCGCCTGGCGCTGGACTTCCTGCCCTTCGAGACCCGCTCGGCCCTCGGCATCCACTCCGCCGAGGAACGCCAGCGCCACCTGGACACCGGCAGCTACGAGCCGGCGTTCGAGTCGGAGGACCTCGACACGGACAGCCTGGCCCAGTCGGCCCCGGTCCGGTCCGAGCCCCTGAAGGCGGTGCCGGACCCCGCGGAGCCCGCCGTGAAGCCGGCCCCGAAGACGGCGCACACCTCGGCGGAACTGGTCGAGATGCAGCTCGGCATCAGCGCCGACGCCCCGCTCTGCTTCTCCTGCGGGACCAAGATGCAGCGCGCCGGCTCCTGCTACATCTGCGAGGGCTGCGGCTCGACCAGCGGTTGCAGCTGACAACGAGCGGAATCGCAGCCGCCGCGGCATCGAGCACCCGTTGCCAAGGCCGCTGACCAGCACAGGAGAGAGGGAGCCGACCCAAGGTCGGCTCCCTCTCCGCTGTCATGGGCCTGCGCTGATGCCGGCCACCGCGTGACCGAGGCAACGATCCGGCCTCGCCACGGGTGGTGGGCCGCTGTTCCCCGCCGCACGTCCCGGTACACCGGTCACTCCGTGGTGAGGGACAACGCGTCCAGTTCCGCTCCGATCGCTTGCCGCAGCGCGTCGTGCTGCGAACCGAGGGCGAACCGGTCATCACTCCACCGCTCACGCGGATACAGCCACACCGGCTTCCCCACCAGCTCACCGGGCTCCCAGTCGAACCGCGGCCACACATGGGCATGCAGGAAGGTGTCGGTGTTGCCGAGGATCTCCAGATTCACGCGCCTGAAAGAACGGTCCAGGCTGCGGCAGGCGCGTTCGACCGCTTCCCCGAGACGATCCATGTCGGAGAGGAAGGACATCCGCTTCGGCCTCGGCAGATCCGACAGCCGTTGCACCTCCGGATCATCGGCCAACAGCACCGAATACCCCGGAAGGAACTGGACGTCCCCGATCACCGCGAACCCGGCCTCCAGCCGTCGCAGCACAGAGGGGTTCTCGCCCCTCAGCGCGCTCCCGATCCGATCCTCGCGCCAGTCATCCGTCATGGCGGGAACCTACACGGCGCGATCATCGGGTCCTGGCCGGCCGGTGATCCGTCCGTGGATCCCGGCCCGGCCGTGAGCGACCGCCACCGATACACACACGGGACCGGGTACGAACCGTGGGAGGCGTGGCCGAAGCGGTTCACGAAGGGACCGGCCGGCTGACCGGTCCCCTTCGTCACGCCACCCCGAGTTGTCCGGAACCGGCCGATGTCACCCTTCGGCGGCCCGGCTGCCCATCTCCGCCGCGAACGCGTCGGGCTCGCCGTCGAAGCCGCGCACGGCCGGCCGGAACCCCCACCGCCCCGCACCGTCACGGGTGAACTCCCCGATGACCGCGGCGGTCGCCCCCGCCACGCCGGAGAAGTCGTTCTCGGCCAGCTTCGTGTAGCCCTCCGCGATCTCCATCGCCGTACTCCCTATGTCGCCGAAGGTCTTGCGACCGTCGCGCTGCTGAATGGCGACACCGATCACCACCCGCCCGTACCGCTCGGCCAGCCGGTACAGCTCGATGGTCATGACCTCGTCGAACCCGAACCCCTGACCGGTCCGGCTGTCCCGGTTCAGCGTGATCGTGCCGTCCGGGGAGCGGCTGTCGAAGTGGACCAGGTAGGCGGGGGCGCCGTACGGCTCGTCGGCCGGATAGGTCGCCGCGATGATGTCGAGGTCGTTGGCGGCAGCCCCGTGCGGGCTCGGGTCCCATTTGACCCGTACCTCGACCTTCTCGATGTCCTTGCTCGGAGTGCTCAAGGGACTCCCCTCCCGGCCGACGGCCCGTGGGCCGTGCTCATCACCCGACACACGATCACCCGATCATGTACGCAACTGGGCGCGGAACCAACTGCCCGGTTCCGGGACGGCGCATTCGGGCCATCCGACGCCCCCGCGGTCGTCCGCTTCCGTCTGCGGAATACCGCACCGAGGCCCCTGCCGGAGAGTGCTTCGCGGGATCGTGACGCGCGCCACGTTCCGCGCCGTACGATGGCGCGGTGCTGGTGAAGTGGATTCGCTGTTCCGTCGTGGACCGTAAAGGCTTCGACCGGGGGCAGCGGGAGCGGGCGGGGCTGGTCGGCGAGCCGGGGTTCAGAGGGCAGAGCGGCGGGTGGAGCCGAACGCGCCCCGATGTCGCCCATGTCTTCGCCTTCTGGGACAACCGCGTCTTCTACGACTCCTTCATGGCCCGCGGCCACGACCGGTTGGCGGGAGGGCGGCCGGGCATGTTCCGCGACATGCGGGTCACGCTTTTCGAGCGCCGCTTCGACGTGAAGACGGGCTTCGAACCGCACTTCGCGGGGGCCGATGTCGCGCGGGTCGCGCACAGCAGGGTGCACGAGGAGCGCGCCGAGCACTTCGTCCTGATGCAGCAGCAGGTGTGGAACCCCGCGATGGCTGGATCGCCCGGCATGCTGCGCGGCGTGTTCGCGGAGGCGCCGGGCAACGAGTTCCTGGCGCTGTCCCTGTGGCAGTCGAGCGCCGAGCGCGGCAAGTACCGCGCGGCGGGGGCCGAACGGCTGGCGGCCCGCGCGCAGACCGAGACGGACGTGATCGAGCTGACCGGGGACGTCGTGGAGCTGGAACCGTCCTGGACGGTCTGACCGGCCGACAGGCGGTTGTTCGACGACAGGGCCTAGGCTCGGCCCCATGGCACGACCTCAGCGCATCGTCCTGGTCCGGCACGGCGAGTCCGAGGGCAACGCCGACGACACGGTGTACGAGCGGGAGCCCGATCACGCGCTCCGCCTCACCCCGACCGGTCTGCGGCAGGCCCGCGAGACCGGTGAGGGCCTGCGGGACCTGTTCGGCGACGAGCGGGTGAGCGTCTACATCTCGCCGTACCGCCGCACCCACGAGACGTTCCGTTCCTTCGGCCTCGACCAGGAGCGGGTCCGGGTGCGTGAGGAGCCCCGGCTGCGCGAGCAGGACTGGGGCAACTGGCAGGACCGGGACGACGTACGGCTGCAGAAGGCGTACCGCGACGCCTACGGGCACTTCTTCTACCGGTTCGCCCAGGGGGAGTCCGGCGCCGACGTCTACGACCGGGTCGGGTCGTTCCTGGAGAGCCTGCACCGCAGCTTCGAGGAGCCGGACCACCCGGAGAACGTCCTGCTGGTCACCCACGGGCTGACCATGCGGCTGTTCTGCATGCGCTGGTTCCACTGGTCGGTGGCGGAGTTCGAGTCGCTCTCCAATCCGGGCAACGGCGAGACGCGGACCCTGCTGCTGGGCGAGAACGGCCGGTACACCCTCGACCGGCCCTTCCAGCGCTGGCGCACCCCCGAGCCGTACGGCCGTACCGGATAGAGTGACTGGTCGATGACCGTTGATTCTGCTTCCGAGCGGCGCTTCGAACGCGCCCTGGCCAGCCTGCGTGGGCTGTCCGTGGGAGACGCCCTGGGCTCCCAGTTCTTCGTCCCGGCCAACTACCCCCTCCTGAAACAGCGCGCCCTGCCCCCCGGCCCCTGGCAGTGGACCGACGACACCGAGATGGCCTGCTCGGTCCTCGCCGTGCTCGCCTCGCACGGCCGTGTCGACCAGGACGCGCTGGCGCGCTCCTTCGCCGAGCACCACGACTTCGACCGGGGGTACGGCCCCGCCGTCAACCGGATGCTCCGGCTCGTACGGGAGGGCGGGGACTGGCGGGAACTGTCCTCCGCGCTCTTCAACGGCCAGGGCTCCTGGGGCAACGGTTCCGCGATGCGCATCGCCCCCCTCGGCGCCTGGTACGCGGACGATCCGGAGCAGGCCACGCATCAGGCCGAGATCTCCTCGTACCCCACGCACCAGCACCGCGAGGCGGTCGTCGGCGCGATGGCCGTGGCCGCCGCCGCGTCGCTCGCCGCCGCTCCCGGCGGGCCGCCGAGCCCCGAGGACCTGCTCGACGGCGTCGTCGCGCTCGTCCCGCGCAGCGCGGTCGGCGCGGGGCTGCGCCGGGCCCGCGACATGCTGGACTACCAGGACGCGGGAACGGTCGCGGCGGTCCTCGGCAACGGCCGCCGCACGAGCGCCCACGACACGGTGCCGTTCGCACTGTGGTCGGCCGCGAGGAGTCTCGGGGACTACGAGGAGGCGTTCTGGGTCACGGCGCAGGCGGGCGGCGACGTCGACACGACGTGCGCCATCGTCGGCGGTGTCGTCGCGTCGCGCGAGACCGGAGCCCCGCCCGCCGCGTGGCTCGCGCAGACGGAGGAACCGCCCGCGTGGCTGGATCTTCCGCACCGCTGACGTCTTCCGCTCTCCGGTGACGCCGACCGCGGCCTCCGGAGAGGCGGCGGTCTGTCACGGTCCTGCCACAGGATCACTCTGTGTGTCGGCGAACGCGAGTTCGGGGCTACTCTTTCGGCCACGCCGCCCCTGGTTGATCTTGAGGGCGAGCGCCGACCGAGACACCGGGCCCGGCGTGCGGCTGTGGGCCGTGCGGGGGCCGGTGGGGGAGGGGTCCCATGTCCGATCAGCCGTCCCAGGATTCCGGACCGCCGAAGTCCGAGCCGTCACCGGGGATCGGTACGCCCCGGCCGCCGGAACCGGCGGAGTCCGGCCGGGCCGCCACCGGGGCCCCGGCCCCCGCCGGCCCTGCGGAAACGGGCCGGGCCGCAGCCACGGTCGAGGCCACCGGCGCTCCTGGGCCCACCGGGACGCTCGGGACCACCGGCACACCGGTTGGCGGGCCCGCCAACCCCTGGCAGTACGCCGCAGGCGCTCCCCGCCCCCGGAGCGGCGCGCACGACGGCCCGGTCGCCCGGCTCCGGCCACCCGTTCCGCCCCTGATCCCACCCGCCGTGCTCTGGTCCGTCCTGGCCACGGCCGTCCTGAGCGCCTGCTTCCTGGGCGACGGAATCGGGGCGAACCTCCTGATCGTGGCGGTGCCCGCCGCGCTGGCCGCGTTCTTCGCCGCGCGTTCGGCGGGCCGCCGGCTGCGTCCCTGGACCGCGACCTGGGCGGTGGGAGGGCTCGCCCTGCTCGCCGTGCCCGCGCTCCGGGACGCGGGCTGGCCCACCTTCCTCGCCATGGTGTCGGCGTTCGCGCTCGGCTCGCTGACGCTGCACGGCAGCCGTAGCTGGCCGGGGACGATCATCGGCTCCGTCGGCCTGTTCGACTCGGTCGTCCCCGGCATCATCTGGGGCGTACGGGGAATACGCGCGCGGGCCGACGGCTCGCGGGCACGCTGGGGCGCCGCCCTGCGCACCGCGGCCGTGGCCCTGGTGCTGCTGGTGGTGTTCGGCGCGCTCTTCGCCGGCGCGGACGCGGCCTTCGCCGAGTTGCTGGGCGACCTCCTGCCCGACGCCCCGGTGGGCGAAGCACCGTGGCGGATCTTCCTGTTCGCGCTCGGTCTGGCCGGAGCGCTCGCCGCCGCGTACGCCGCGGCGGCCCCGGTGCGCTGGGACGGGATCACCGTCCGGCCCGGCAAACCCCGAGGGCGGGCCGAATGGGCCCTTCCGCTGATCGTGCTCAACCTGCTCTTCGCCGTCTTCATCACCCTCCAGCTCGTCGTCCTCCTCGGGGGCTACGAGAGGGTGCGGGCCGAGACGGGGCTCGACCACGCCGAGTACGCCCGCCAGGGCTTCTGGCAGCTCCTGTGGGCCACCCTGCTGACCCTTCTCGTGATCGCCCTGGCCCTGCGCTGGGCCCCGCGCGGCGGCAGCCGGGACCGGACGCTGGTCCGCGCCGTCCTCGGCCCCCTCTGCGTCCTCACCCTCGTCGTGGTCGCCTCCGCGCTGCGCCGCATGGACCTGTACGTCGACGAGTACGGGTTGACCCGGCTGCGGATATCCGTCGCCGCGATGGAACTCTGGCTCGGCGTGGTGCTGGTCCTGATCCTGGCCGCCGGGGTCTTCGGCTCCCGGTTCCTGCCGCGGGCCGTCGCGGCGAGCGCGGCGGTCGGGGTCCTGGCCTTCGGGCTGCTCTCGCCGGACAGCCTGATCGCCGAGCAGAACGTCCAGCGTTTCGCGTCCCGTGAGGAGGCCGGCATCGACATCGACTACCTCAAGGACCTCTCCGCCGATGCCGTCCCGGCTCTGGACCGGCTGCCCGAACCGCAACGCTCCTGTGCGCTGAGGATCATCCAGCGTGAGGTCCTCGCCGCCGACACCCCCTGGTACGCGACCAGCTGGGGCGAGGCGCGGGCGCAGGAGATCCTGGAGAAGCGCCCGGTGCGGGGCGACGGGCGCGACTGCTACCGCCTGGGCCGGGACGGGACCCGCGACGGTTTCGAGCCGCACGGCGACGGCTACGACCCGTACTGACCCTGATCCGGTCGGCCGGCCTCTGACCCGGCTGCCGCTCCCCGGCCCCGGCCCGCCGTGCTCTCCCGATCCGGCACGGGCTCCGGACCCGACCGGCCTCTCGGCGGCGACAAGCCCTCCATGCCCGCGGGTTCGGAGCGCCTGCGTCGGGCCGGTGCCCTCCTCGATGGCCGATTCGCGGTCCGCAGGGCGCCCCCGGGGTGTTGCCGCCGTGGCTCTCGGCGTACGCTGGCTGGCGCCATGCCGTACGAACCACCCACGCACACCGTCGAGCGCTCGCTTCGCGCTACCACCGGTGCCAGGACCGTCGCCGGTGTCGACGAGGTCGGACGCGGTGCGTGGGCCGGACCCGTCACCGTATGCGCGGCGGTCACCGGCCTGCGCCGTCCGCCCGAAGGGCTCACCGATTCCAAGCTGTTGACCCCGCGACGGCGTGCCGAGCTCGAACCCGTGCTGCGGAGCTGGGTCACCGCCTACGCGCTGGGCGAGGCGTCCCCGCAGGAGATCGACGACCTCGGCATGACGGCGGCTCTCCGGCTCGCCGCCGTGCGGGCCCTGGAGGGACTGCCGGTACGTCCCGACGCGGTGATCCTCGACGGCAAACACGACTACCTGGGCGTTCCCTGGAAGGTTCGCACCGTGATCAAGGGCGATCAGTCCTGCGTCGCGGTCGCGGCGGCCTCGGTGATCGCCAAGGTGCACCGGGACCGGATGATGGCCGAGCTGGGCGCCGCCTCCGAGGACTGCGCGCACTTCGCCTTCGATGCCAACGCGGGCTATCCCTCGCCCGTGCACCGCGCCGCGCTGGAGGAGCGGGGGCCGAGCGCCCACCACCGCCTCTCCTGGGCGTACCTCGACGCGCTGCCCCGGTGGCAGCACCTGAAGAAGGTCCGTATTTCCGCCGAGGCGGCCGCACTCGAAAGCGGGGGCCAGCTCGGCTTCGAATTCTGATCGCGCGCACGCGCCCCTCCTACCGACGCCGGTCGACACCGGCGTCCGCACCAGACCACCGTCATGCCTCTGATCTCCGAGGAGCCTCAGATTCCCGAGAGCGTCCAGGGTCCCCGCGTCACTCCGGCCACCGGCCGTACTGCGCCGACCCCCCGTCCCGTACCCGGCCCGCGTACAGCGGCCACCCCGCGACCCGGCCGTCCGGGTCCCGGCCCCGCGCGTCCCGCGCCCCCGGCGCAGCGCGCCCACCCGGCCCCCGTGGCTCCTGCCCGTCCGCAGCCGGCGGAGAATCGTTCCGCACCGCAGATCCAGCTGATCCCCGCCTCTGCGGCCGGTGCGCTCGACGCGGCCGAGGAAGCCGTCGATCTGCTGTTGGAGTCCGGCCGGACGCCGGGCGACATCCTCGTGCTCACCACCGGCGAGCCGCACCCGTGGGCCGCACATGAGCTGTCCTTCGGCGAAGCCGCCTACTGGGCCCAGCACGACGCGGGTGACGACGTCTTCTTCGCCGGCGTCTCCGCACTGGACCGGGCCCGCCCCCGTCCCGTGGTCGTCGTCGCGGTCAACAACGACGACGCCCAGCGGACCGTGGCCGACGCCCTGCCCGTCGCCCGTGACCGCGCTGCCGCGCTGTTGATCGTCTGCGGCGACCCGCAGACGATCAACTCCGCGCTCGGCGCCGGGGTCTGAACCCATCACGCCGGTCTCTCCGGCCGCCCGCACGGGCGGCCGGAGAGACCGTGTCCGGTTCTCACGGCCGACGGCGAAGCCGCCCCGACGGGCGACCGCCGCCCCGAACGTGGGCCGCCCGCCGCAGGACTCACCGCCGCCCTGCGGCCCACCCGTCCCGTTCGGCGGCCGACCGGCGGACGACCGGTGTCGTCCGGCAGGCGGGGACGGAGGGTCAGCGGGCCGCGGCCCGCCGCAGCGCCTCCACGGCTCCGCCGCCCGACCGGGTCGGCGCGGTCGGAGGGCCGGGGACGGTGTCGGCCAGGAGCACGGGCTCCGACAGCGAACTGGGCCGCCGCCCACCCCTCCCCTCGCCGAGCACCTGCCAGCCCCCGCGAGTCAGCGTGATGTAGGCGCCGCAGCGCAGCCCGTGCAGGGTGCAGGCGTCCCGGAGGCCCCACATCCACGCGCCGTCCTCCTCCGTCCACCGCTCGTCGCCGTCACGGCAGTACAGAAGGACGGCCGTACGGACCGGGGTGCGGCGGCGCAGATCGTGCGGGATCACCCGCCGCAGCTGCGCCAGCAGGGCGTTGCGGAACTCCCAGCCGTCCGCGGGCACCGAAGCCCGCCGCGCGAACGAGGCGCTCGCCGTGAGGCGTTCCTCATGGTCGAGAACGGCGACCACGGCCGTGGCCGGCGTCGGCCGGTGCCGTGAGTGCAGTCCGCCGACGACCTCCCGCGGGCTGCGCAGCAGGGGGATGCCCGCCGAGGCCCACTCCGCCGGTTCGAGCATCCGGGCAAGGCGGTTGGCGGAGTCCGCGGAAACCGGGGACGGGGATGGCGAAGTGGCTGCGGACGGGGCGAATCCGAAGGTCACGTTCCTCCCTTCGCTACGCGCCCACGGTGCGGGCAGGGTCGAGTGAGGGCGCGCCGCGACACAGCCCTTCCGGGCCCGATCAGGAAGTGCGCGGGGGCAGTTCCAATTCTCCCCGGCCTACCGGCGGGCGGCAACGAGCAATTGCCGAGGCTGACGGGAATCAGCCGGAATGACACTGATATCCCTGCCCAGACCCGCCCGGCATGACTCCTTCCGTCACCCTTGAACCGCGAGGACCAGCGGAAACACCCCCTGTGCTCCGGCCCGGCGCAACAGCCGCGCCGCCACGGCCAGGGTCCAGCCGGTGTCCGACAGATCGTCCACCAGCAGCACGGGCCCGCCCGCGGACGCCAACGCGCCCGCCAGATCCGGCTCCACGACCAGAGTCTCGTGCAGCGCCCGCACCCGCTGCGCGCTGTTGGTCCGGGACATCCGTACCCCCTCGGCGCCCGGCGCGTAGGAGACCGTCCCGAGGAAGGGCATCCGGCCGATGTCGGAGATGCGATGGCCGAGGGACTGGACCAACCGCGGCCTGCGGCGCGATGCCACGGTCACCACACCGACCGGCCGCGAAGCCGCGTCGGCCGTTCCGGAGGCCCAACCACCCGGCCCCTTCGCCCAGTCCGTGAGCACGGTGACGACGGCCTCCGCGACATCGTCCGGCACCGGGCCGTCCGGAGCCTGCGCCGCGAGCAGGGGACGCAGCCGGTTGCCCCAGCCGATGTCGGAGAGCCGCCCCAGCGCCCGGCCGGCGAAGGACAGTTCGCCCGCGGGGATACGCCCCTTGAGATCGACGCCCACCGCGGGCAGTCCGGTGGGCCACATCTTGCGGGGCTCCACCTCGACACCGGGCCGGCCCAGCTCGTGGCGCGCTCCGTCCAGGGCGGCGGTCGAGACCTTGTCGTCGAAGCGGGCGCCGGCGCAGTTGTCGCAGCGCCCGCACGGGGCGGCCGCCTCGTCGTCCAGGCGCAGCCGCAGGAACTCCATCCGGCACGCCGTGGTCGAGGCGTAGTCGCGCATGGCCTGTTGCTCGGCCTCCCGCTGCCGGGCCACCCATGCGTAGCGCTCGGCGTCGTACACCCAAGGGGCCCCCGTGGCGGTCCAGCCGCCCTTGACCCGCTTCACCGCACCGTCGACGTCCAGCACCTTCAGCATCGTCTCCAGGCGGGTCCGCCGCAGATCGACCAGGGGTTCCAGCGCGGGGAGGGAGACCGGTCGCTCCGCTCGGGCCAGGACGTCCAGGGTGCGCCGCACCTGCTCCTCGGGAGGGAAGGCGACGGAGGCGAAATACTGCCAGATCGCCTCGTCCTCCTTGCCCGGCAGCAGCAGCACCTCCGCGTGCTCCACCCCACGCCCGGCACGGCCGACCTGCTGGTAGTAGGCGATGGGGGAGGAGGGCGAACCCAGGTGCACGACGAAGCCGAGGTCCGGCTTGTCGAACCCCATGCCCAGCGCCGATGTGGCGACCAGCGCCTTGACCCGGTTCGCCAGCAGGTCGTCCTCGGCCTGCTGCCGGTCGGCGTTCTCGGTCCGCCCCGTGTACGAGGCCACCGTATGGCCGTTCTGACGCAGATAGGCGGTGACCTCCTCGGCGGCCGCCACGGTCAGTGTGTAGATGATCCCGGAGCCAGGAAGTTCGCCGAGATGGTCACCCAGCCAGGCCAGCCGGTGGGCCGCGTCGGGCAGCCGCAGCACGTTCAGGCTCAGACTCTCCCGGTCCAGCGGCCCCCGCAGGACCAGCGCGTCGGTGCCCGCACCGGTGCCCAGCTGCTCCGCGACGTCCGCCGTCACACGGGCGTTGGCCGTGGCGGTGGTGGCGAGCACCGGGACACCCGACGGCAGATCGGCGAGCATCGTCCGCAGCCGTCGGTAGTCGGGCCTGAAATCGTGTCCCCAGTCGGAGATGCAGTGGGCTTCGTCGACCACCAGGAGCCCGGTCGCCGCCGCCAGCTTCGGCAGGACCTGGTCACGGAAGTCGGGGTTGTTGAGCCGCTCGGGACTCACCAGCAGGACGTCGACCTCACCGGCCGCCACCTCGGCCTGGACGCTGTCCCACTCCTCCGTGTTGGACGAGTTGATCGTGCGGGCGCTGATCCCGGCCCGTGCCGCCGCGGCGACCTGGTTGCGCATCAGGGCCAGCAGCGGCGAGACGATCACCGTAGGACCGCTGCCCTGTGCGCGGAGCAGCGAGGTCGCCACGAAATAGACGGCGGACTTGCCCCAACCGGTGCGCTGCACGACCAGAGCCCTGCGCTTGTCGGCGACGAGTGCTTCGATGGCCACCCACTGGTCCTCGCGCAGCACGGCCCGACCGGTGGGGTCGCCCACCAGGCGGGCGAGGACGGAGTCGGCCGAAGCCCTGAGCGCTGCACGATCTGCGTTGGTCATCCCCCCATGCAACCCGATGGCTACGACAAACCGCGAACGGCGGCGCCCGCCTGTGGATAACGTTATCCACAGGGGTCGCGGGATTCGGCGGGCTGCGGGACCGTCGAGCCATGAACAAGCACCACGAATCCACCGGTCCGTCCGGGGAGCAGCAGATCACCCTGCGCGGCCCCGCCGACCTCGCCGACGCCCTCCCGTATCTGATGGGATTCCACCCCGACGACAGCGTGGTGATGGTCGCGCTGCACGGCGGCCGGGGCCGCTTCGGCGGACGGCTTCGCCTCGGCATTCCGCAGTCGCCCGGCGAATGGGGAGCGGTCGCCGACCAGCTCGCGGAGTGCCTGGTGTCGGGGAGCGAGCGCCGTGAGGGCAAGCCCGACGCGATCGTGATCTTCCTCTGTCAGGACCCGCCGGACGGTTCGGGCGGCCGGTCGACCATGGAGCGGCTCAGGCCGTTCGCGCAACGCCTGCGCACGGCGTGCGGAGCACTCGACGTACCCGTCCTCGAAGCGCTCTGCATCTCCGACGGTCGTTACTGGTCCTACTGCTGCCCCGACACCCGGTGCTGTCCCGAGGAGGGAAAGCCCCTGGCCCTGCCGGGCACCACGGTGATGGCCGCCGCAGCCACCTATGCGGGCGTCCACGTCCGGGGCACGCTGCGCGAGATGGAGGGCCGGCTGCGGCCCTGGCAGGTCCCGGCGGCCGTGGCGGCGCAGGAGCAGGCCCTGGACAGGGCGGGGCCGGTGCTGCTGCCGAGGCTCCTCGACGGGCAGGCCAGGCGGGAGGTCGGGGCGGAGACCCTCCGGCTGGCTCGCACCCTCATGGACCGTATCGAGAAGGCTCGGCCCGCACCGCCGGCGCTCGCGGACGCCGCGGACGACCAGCTGATCGGTTCCGACGAGGCCGCAGCCCTCATTCTCGGCCTCCAGGACCGCGACACGCGCGACAGGGCCGCCGCCTGGATGGAGGGCCCGAAGGCACAGTCGGCCCTGCGGCTGTGGCGGACCCTGGCCCGGCGCTGCGTCGGACCGTACGGGGAGCACGCCGCCGCGCCCCTCACTCTGGCGGGCTGGGTCTCCTGGTCCACGGGCGACGAGCCGGGCGCGCGGGTCGCCCTGTCGCTGGCGCTGCGCGCCGACCCCGGCTACACGTTCGCGCAACTGCTGCATCGGGCCTGTAACGAGGGGCTCGATCCGGAGGCCCTGCGCCGCTGCCTGCGGGAGGCGGCCGGCGAGGAGCCGGGCTCCGGCGCCGAAGCGGTGGAGGCCACGGTGGACTCCACCGATGATCGGGCCGCCGCCCCGCTGCACGTGCGCAAGGTCCGCCCGCTGCCCGGCAGGGGCCGGCGTGCCGGGCGGCCTGCCCGGCACGCGGCCGTCGAGCGGGGCAAGGCGTCACCCGGCCCGCTCCGCCCGCGGACCGCCGCGCCCCGGCGGCCGGGCGAGGCCCGCCGTTACGGCAGTCGCACCGGCAGGACCCGGCGATGACCCGGACCTGAAGGGAGGCGGGGCGTGGAGCGGTGAGGAGGGCGGGCCTGAAGGGGGGCGCGGTGAGGAGGGCGGGCCTGAAGGGGGCGTGGCGTGGCGAGGAGGGCACAGGTGACGACGCGTCCCCGGCCGGAGAGCCCGGACTGATCACGAGCATGCCCAAGGGAGTGTTTATCGTCAGGCAGACGACTATGATCACGGCATGCCGCCCTACGACCCCTCGACCTTCCCGCCCTTCGCTGTCACCGTCGACCTGGTCGTGCTCACGGTGCGCCGCCATGCGCTCTGCGCGCTGGTCGTCCGCCGCGGAGAGTCACCGTTCCAGGGGCGCTGGGCGCTGCCCGGCGGCTTCGTCAGGATGGACGAGGATCTGGGGTCCGCGGCGGCGCGCGAGCTCGTCGAGGAGACCGGCCTCTGCGCGCACGATCCGGCGCAGCCGACCGCGGGCAACGGCGCACACCTGGAGCAGCTGGCCACCTACGGCGATCCGGCGCGCGACCCCCGGATGCGGGTGGTCAGCGTCGCCCACCTCGCCCTCGCTCCGGACCTGCCCGCGCCGCGGGCGGGCGGCGACGCCAACAGTGCCCGCTGGGCACCGGTCGAGGACCTGCTGCACCCCGGCACCGGACGGGAGGGCGAGCAGGCGGCTCCGCTGGCCTTCGATCACGCGCGGATTCTGGCCGACGGAGTGGAGCGGGCCCGCTCCAAGATCGAATACTCCTCGCTGGCCACGGCGTTCTGCCCGCCGGAGTTCACGGTCGGCGAGCTGCGCCGGGTGTACGAGGCGGTGTGGGGGGTGGTGCTCGACCCCCGCAACTTCCACCGCAAGGTCACCGGCACGCCGGGGTTCCTGGTGCCTTCCGGGGGCACGACCACGCGCCAGGGCGGACGCCCCGCGCAGTTGTTCCGTGCCGGGGCCGCGACGGTGCTCAATCCGCCGATGCTGCGACCCGAGGTCTGAGCCTCCGGGCGCTCCACCGCGTCGGTCCCGCGGTACGCCTGTCGCTCCACCCTGCACCAAAAGTCGGAAATGTCGCGTTATGTTGCTGCGGTACCCCCATGCCGCCGAGCGGTCTCACCTTCCGCGAGAGACGCGAGAGAAGCGATGCTCCAGGCCATCGGACTCACCAGCACCCCCCGTCGCGACGCCCCGCCCGCCGTCAACGATCTGACCTTCGAGGCTCCCCCCGGCCGGGTCACGGCCCTGCTCGGGGCTCCGCGCTCGGGCAAGACCACGGCCTTGCGCCTGATGCTCGAACTGGACGCCGGCAGGGGCGTCGCCTACTTCCGGGGGAGGCCGCTGCACCGTATCGCCCACCCGGCGCGGGAAGTGGGGGTTCTGCTCGGCGACGTACCGGGTCACCCCTCCCGGACCGCTCGGGGTCAGCTCCGGATGCTCTGCGCCGCCACCGGCGTGCCCGCCTCCCGCGCCGACGAGGTGCTCGAAGTCGTCGGTCTGGCCGGACTCGGGGACCAGCGTCTGGGCACCCTCTCGACCGGGATGGACCGTCGCCTCGGTCTTGCCGCCGCCCTGCTCGGAGACCCGCACACGCTGATCCTGGACCAGCCGGCGGAAGGGCTCTCCCCGCGGGAGAACAGCTGGCTCCACGGGCTGCTCCGCGCCCACGCGGCCCAGGGCGGCACGGTCCTCTACGCCACCGACGATCCCAAGGAGGCGGCCCGCACCGCCGACCGGGTCGTCACCATCGGCGCCGGCCGCCTCCTCGCCGACCAGGACGTCACCGACTTCGCCCGCACCCGGCTCCGCGCCAGGGTCGCCGTCCGCACCCCGCACGCGGCCCGGCTGGCGGCCGTGGTCACCAGGGAGGCCCGCGCCGCGCAGCGCTCCGTCGAGGTGGTCGAGGAGGCGGGCGGCCGACTGACGGTGTACGGCAGCGACTGCGCGGAGATCGGCGACACCGCCTACCGGCACGGCGTCCCCGTGCACCGGCTCGCCGACGAGATCGGCGACACCGGACCCGCCGACCCGGCGGAGGGCGGGAGTCCGCGGCGGGCCGAATCGGCCGTCGCTCTGTCCGAACTGCCGCCCCCGATCCGGGTGCGCCCCGCGCGCGGCCCCCTGCGGCCCCTCCGGTACGAACTGCGGCGCTCGCTCGGCGTGAGGACAACGACCGTGATCATGGCGGCCGTTCTGCTGGTGTCGGCCATGGTGTCCGTCCTGCTCGCCCGCACCGACGGCACGGCGCTGCCCCGCGTTCTCGCCGCGTGGCCCGCCCTGCTGCCGCTCCCTCCCGCCGCGCTCGGCGCGGGCCTGCTCGGGGCGCTGTCCTTCGGGGACGAGTTCCGCTATCCCGCGCTCGCCGCGGCGCGCGGCACGGTACCCCGGCGGATTGGGCTGCTGCTGGCCAAGCTCACCGTGACCGCTGGCTTCGCGCTCCTCCTCGCGGGTCTCGCCGTGGCCGGCGGAGCGCAGAGCCTCCGGCTGGTGTACGGGCCGGACTTGATCGAGATGCCGTCCAACGCCGTAGCTCTGGGCGCGAGTTGGGCGGGGCTGACCGTCGGCTGCGCCTGGGCGGGACTGCTGGCAGCCGGTGTCTTCCGGGCGGCGGGGGCAGGTGTCGCCGCGGTACTGGCCGTTCCGGTGCTCGTCGTCCCGCTGGTGCGAAAGGTCTTCGCGGCACCCTCCGCGCGTTCGGTCGCCGGGCTCCCGGAGAGACTGCGCGAACTGGCCGGCTGGCAGCTGCCGCAGGAGGCGGACCACTGGGTCCTGGCCGTCGCGCGGGTGGTGGCGCAACCGGTCGGCACCGCGCTCGCCCTGTCGTTGTCAGCCCTGATCTGCGCTTATGTGTTCACCAGCCTTCGCGGAAGGGCGCGTTGGTGATCGCCGCGCGTCCGTATCGAGGCCGGGAGGTCGTAACTCCCTGAGAAATGACCGTTTTGCGCTGATGTGGCGTCAATTGCGGAGCGAGCGCCGATCACCCTTTCGTGTGCTTTTCACCAAAGACCTCAAGGGGTGAGTGAGCCGCGCCGACAAAGGATGCGTGAGTACCCTTGCGCACACCATGATGACCGCCGCCCGCACCACCGATTCCGGCCTGGCCGGCTCGGGCGAACTCGACCGCTACCCCTATACGGAGACGCCGGCCGGCGAGCGCGCCGCGTCCCGCACCTGGGGCGGGTCCGACTCCGAGCTGGGGCGGGCGAGCCGGCGGGGGTCCGCCAGCCGGGGGCGCGGTCTCCACGGCCAACTCGTCCAGCAGTTGGGCCAGATGATCGTCTCCGGCGACCTCGGCGCGGACCGCCCCCTCGTCCCCGAGGAGATCGGTCAGCGGTTCGAGGTCTCCCGCACCGTCGTACGCGAATCCCTGCGCGTCCTCGAAGCCAAGGGGCTGGTCAGCGCGCGCCCCAACGTGGGGACGAGGGTTCGCCCGGTCAGCGACTGGAATCTGCTGGATCCCGACATCATCGAATGGCGGGCCTTCGGTCCGCAGCGCGACGACCAGCGCCGCGAGCTGGCCGAGCTCCGCTGGACCATCGAACCGCTCGCCGCCCGCCTCGCGGCCGGGCACGGCCGGGACGACATCCAGCAGCGGCTCGGCGACATGATGGAGATCATGGGGCACGCGATGGGGCAGGGGGACGCGATCACCTTCTCCCGCGCCGACGCGGAGTTCCACGCCCTGCTCATCCAGGCGGCGGGCAACCGGATGCTTGAGCATCTCTCCGGCATCGTCTCTGCGGCCCTCCATGTCTCCGGCGGCCCCGTCACGGGCTGTGACCGGCCGGGCGAGAGTTCGCTGGCCCATCACGCGCGGATCGTCGACGCCCTGGCGTCGGGCGACGCCGGAGCGGCCGAAGCGGCCATGCGGCAGCTGCTGATCGTCCATCCCGACGTCGAGCGTGTGGTTCCCGCGCCGCGCGAGCACTGACGGAGGAGCGCGGCCGGGCGTGTGGGCCCGGTGCCGCCGGACCGCACCGGTCCGGCGGCATAATTGTGGAGGGATGTCACCCTTGGTGCGGTTCGTCGCTTATGGGGTGTGACTCGGGCCACGCGGATTGGCCGTAACGCTCCTCGAAGCAGCGCGATGACTTAAGAGGTGAGCGTCGCGGAAGGAATACAGCAGCCCTCGGGGCGCGCTGTGCAGTTCTGAGACCAAGCCCGCGCCGTCGGCGACATCCCCAGCCGACGGTCGTCGGTTCCAGCCCTCTCCAGGGCAGGGCCGGAAGCCGTTTCCATTGTTCCGAGAGGTTGTTCGTGTCGGCCAGCACATCCCGTACGCTCCCGCCGGAGATCGCCGAGTCCGCATCTGTGATGGCGCTCATCGAGCGGGGAAAGGCTGATGGGCAGATCGCCGGCGATGACGTGCGTCGGGCCTTCGAGGCTGACCAGATTCCGCCAACCCAGTGGAAGAACGTTCTGCGCAGCCTCAACCAGATCCTCGAGGAAGAGGGTGTGACGCTGATGGTCAGTGCAGCGGAGTCGCCGAAGCGCGCCCGCAAGAGCGTCGCAGCGAAGAGCCCGGTCAAGCGCACCGCCACCAAGAGCGTCGCGGCGAAGACCACCGTGACCCGGACCGTCGCCGCCTCCGCCGCCCCGGCGGCCGAGAGCGCGGACGCGGTGGCCGACGACGCCGTCGCGGCCCCGCCCGCCAAGAAGGCGGCGGCCAAGAAGACCACCGCCAAGAAGACCGCCGCGAAGAAGACGGCGGCCAAGAAGACCGCCGCCAAGAAGGCCGGCAAGCAGGACGACGAACTGCTCGACGGCGACGAGCCGGCCGAGGAAGTCAAGGCCGGCAAGGGCGAGGAAGAGGAGGGCGAGGGCGAGAACAAGGGCTTCGTCCTCTCCGACGACGACGAGGACGACGCACCCGCTCAGCAGGTCGCCGTCGCCGGCGCCACCGCCGACCCGGTCAAGGACTACCTGAAGCAGATCGGCAAGGTCCCCCTCCTCAACGCCGAGCAGGAGGTCGAGCTCGCCAAGCGCATCGAGGCCGGCCTCTTCGCCGAGGACAAGCTGGCCAACGCCGACAAGCTCGCGCCGAAGCTCAAGCGCGAGCTGGAGATCATCGCCGAGGACGGCCGGCGGGCCAAGAACCACCTCCTGGAGGCCAACCTCCGCCTGGTGGTCTCCCTGGCCAAGCGCTACACCGGTCGCGGCATGCTCTTCCTGGACCTGATCCAGGAGGGCAACCTCGGTCTGATCCGTGCGGTCGAGAAGTTCGACTACACCAAGGGCTACAAGTTCTCCACGTACGCCACCTGGTGGATCCGTCAGGCGATCACCCGCGCCATGGCCGACCAGGCCCGCACCATCCGTATCCCGGTGCACATGGTCGAGGTCATCAACAAGCTCGCGCGCGTCCAGCGTCAGATGCTCCAGGACCTGGGCCGCGAGCCCACCCCGGAGGAGCTGGCCAAGGAGCTCGACATGACCCCCGAGAAGGTCATCGAGGTCCAGAAGTACGGCCGCGAGCCGATCTCGCTGCACACCCCGCTCGGCGAGGACGGCGACAGCGAGTTCGGTGACCTGATCGAGGACTCCGAGGCCGTCGTCCCGGCGGACGCGGTCAGCTTCACGCTCCTCCAGGAGCAGCTGCACTCGGTGCTCGACACCCTCTCCGAGCGTGAGGCCGGTGTGGTCTCGATGCGCTTCGGCCTCACCGACGGCCAGCCGAAGACGCTCGACGAGATCGGCAAGGTCTACGGGGTGACGCGTGAGCGCATCCGTCAGATCGAGTCGAAGACCATGTCGAAGCTCCGCCACCCGTCGCGGTCCCAGGTGCTGCGCGACTACCTCGACTAGACCGAGGAGGTCCGGAGCGCATACCGGATCGCGGAAGAATCACCGGCCGAGGGCCCGGAATCCCCAGGGGATCCGGGCCCTCCGGCGTGTCCTCGGGGGTGGACGCGCATCTGCTGGATCACGCTGGGTGAAACGTTACCGCCTCAGCGTCAGGAGCCTCCATGCCCCGTTCCCTCGTCCGTGCCCTGACCGGGGTGCTCGCCCTGACCGCAGCCGCGACCGTGCCACTCGCCTCGCCCTCCGAGGCGGTCGCGGAGAGCATCGTCGTCGGCGGCCGGCCCGCCCCCGTGGCGGACAGTCCCTGGGCCGTGGCGCTGTCGAGCCGGGACCGGTTCGGCGGAGCCCGCTCGGGCCAGTTCTGCGGCGGAGTCGCCGTGGCTCCCACGAAGGTCCTGACGGCCGCCCACTGTCTGAGTGACGAGGCGCTCGGCTCACCGGTGAGCAGGGTGAAGGACCTGCGCGTCATCGCCGGCCGGGAGCGGCTGGGCGATTCCGACGGCCGGGAGATCCCGGTCCGGGCCATCTGGGTGAACCCGGCGTACGACCCCGTCTCCAACGCCGGCGACCTCGCGGTGCTCACCCTGGCCCGCGCCCTGCCGAAGGGCGGGACCATTCCGATGGCACGGAGAGGGGACGCCGCCTACCGGGCGGGGACCGCCGCGGACGTCTACGGCTGGGGCGATACGACGGGAAGCGGCACGTACGCCTCCGTGCTGCGCTCCGCGCGCGTCCGGGTCCTCCCCGACGCCGACTGCGCGCGGGCCTATCCGGGGGGCCGGGAGGGCACGTACAGGGCCTCCGCGATGCTCTGTGCGGGCGATCCGGCGGGTGGCCGGGACGCGTGCCAGGGTGACAGCGGCGGGCCGCTGGTGGCCCGTGGGCGGCTCATCGGCCTGGTGTCCTGGGGCAGCGGCTGCGGGCGTCCGGGCAGCCCCGGCGTGTACACACGGATCTCCGCCGCCCTGCGATGGGCCGAGGGCCGCATCTGAGGCGGGACGGGCCGGTACGCGGGGCGGTGTGCCTGCGCGACCGCCCCGCGTGAGGACGAGCCTGTCCGCCGAGCCGACCGGGATCCGTGCGCCGGGCCGGCGGCAGGCCCGGCACGATCCCGTGGCCTCCGTCCGGGCTCCGAGGCCCGCCGGACGTGCCCCCGGAGCCCGCATACGAGAACGGGCGGCGCCCCCGAGGTGGGGAAACCGCCCGTCGGCCGGTCCTGGACCGGCCCTTGGCTCGTCGTGGATGGTGCGAGGTGTCAGTGTTCCTCGTCGGCGGACGCCGTCTGCACGGCGGTGAGCCGATCCGTCTCATCCTGTATTTCCGCGGCGATCTTCTTGAGTTCCGGCTCGAACTTGCGCCCGTGGTGGGCGCAGAAGAGCAGTTCACCGCCGCTGATCAGAACGACGCGCAGATATGCCTGGGCGCCGCAACGGTCACAGCGGTCAGCCGCGGTCAGCGGGCTCGCGGGGGTCAGAACAGTAGTCACGTCGCCTCTTCTCTAGCTCGACGAGCTGTCGTACCAGGGTCAACATCCAACCAGGCCGAAAACGTTCCCGCTCGTGGCTTTTCTTCGAAACTTCTTCTCGGTGTGGCTGTCTGTTGCCGGTTGGCGGCGAATGTGCCGTATGCGGAAGCGCTACGGTTTCGCATTGCTTGTCAGGGGGGTGGGTCCCGCCGGCCGGCTTGCCGGTTTGTTCATGAGGACGTGCCCGGAGCCTAAATGGTTCATGCGTCGAAGGGAACGTGATGTGCACGTCACTCCAACGAATGATCGAACATCCATGCGAGCCTGGATGAGGCTCGACTAGCATGAGGATTCCCCGAGGGTGGCGTTACAACCGCTCTACCAGGCCTCTGTAGGCTCTCAGCGGCAACCGAAGCCGAGCCCTGTACCCACGGGGGCCCCAGATGAAATTCAGCGAGGAGCGAACCGCGTGACCGCCGAAACGTCCGTGCCGTCCACCGCGATGCTGACCGGTGCAGGCGGCGACCGGGACAGCTCCAACTACACCGCGCGGCACCTCCTCGTCCTCGAGGGGCTGGAGGCGGTCCGCAAACGTCCTGGAATGTACATCGGGTCCACCGACAGCCGTGGTCTGATGCACTGCCTCTGGGAGATCATCGACAACTCGGTCGACGAGGCCCTGGGCGGGTACTGCGACCGGATCGAGGTCATCCTCCACGACGACGCCTCCGTCGAGGTCCGGGACAACGGCCGTGGCATCCCGGTCGACGTCGAGCCCAAGACGGGTCTCTCCGGCATCGAGGTCGTCATGACCAAGCTGCACGCCGGCGGCAAGTTCGGCGGCGGCTCCTACGCGGCCTCGGGCGGCCTCCACGGCGTCGGCGCCTCCGTCGTCAACGCCCTCTCCGCCCGCCTGGACGTCGAGGTCGACCGGAACAGCGCGACCCACTCCATCAGCTTCCGGCGAGGCGTGCCCGGCATGTTCACCGAGCAGGGGCCGGACAGCCCGTTCGATCCGGCCAACGGTCTGCGCAAGGGCAAGCGCGTCCCCAAGACCCGTACCGGTACCCGGGTGCGGTACTGGGCGGACCGGCAGATCTTCCTCAAGGACGCCAAGCTCAACCTGGACACGCTCTACCAGCGGGCCCGCCAGACCGCCTTCCTCGTCCCCGGCCTCACGATCATCGTCCGCGACGAGCGCGGCGTCGACGGCGCGGGCAAGACGGAGGAGACGTTCCGCTTCGACGGCGGCATCAGCGAGTTCTGCGAGTACCTGGCCCAGGACAAGGCCGTCTGCGACGTCCAGCGGCTGAGCGGTACGGGAACCTTCAAGGAAACCGTTCCGGTCCTCGACGACCGCGGTCACATGACCCCCACGGAGGTCACCCGCGAACTCGGCGTCGACATCGCCCTGCGCTGGGGCACCGGCTACGACACGACCGTCAAGTCGTTCGTGAACATCATCGCCACCCCCAAGGGCGGCACCCACGTCGCCGGGTTCGAGCGCTCGCTGACCAAGACGGTCAACGAGGCGCTGCGCTCCGCCAAGATGCTGCGCGTCGCCGAGGACGACGTCGTCAAGGACGACGCGCTCGAAGGGCTCACCGCCGTCGTCACCGTACGGCTCGCGGAGCCGCAGTTCGAGGGACAGACCAAGGAGGTGCTCGGCACCTCGGCGGCCAACCGGATCGTCGCAGCGGTGGTCGCCAAGGAGCTCAAGGCGTTCCTGACCTCCACGAAGCGGGACGCCAAGGCCCAGGCCAGGGCAGTGCTGGAGAAGGCCGTGGCCGCCGCCCGCACCCGGATCGCGGCCCGTCAGCACAAGGACGCACAGCGCCGCAAGACCGCGCTGGAGTCCTCCTCGCTGCCCGCCAAGCTAGCCGACTGCCGCAGCGACGACGTCGACCGCAGCGAGTTGTTCATCGTCGAGGGCGACTCGGCGCTCGGCACCGCGAAGCTGGCCCGGAACAGCGAGTTCCAGGCGCTGCTGCCGATCCGCGGCAAGATCCTCAACGTCCAGAAGTCCTCCGTCTCCGACATGCTGAAGAACGCCGAGTGCGGCGCGATCATCCAGGTCATAGGAGCCGGGTCCGGGCGGACCTTCGACATCGACGCCGCCCGGTACGGCAAGGTCATCATGATGACCGACGCCGACGTCGACGGCTCCCACATCCGCACCCTGCTGCTGACCCTCTTCCAGCGCTACATGCGCCCGATGGTCGAGGCGGGACGGGTCTTCGCCGCGGTGCCGCCGCTGCACCGGATCGAGCTGGTCCAGCCCAAGAAGGGCCAGGACAAGTACGTGTACACCTACTCCGACAACGAGCTGCGCCAGACCCTCCTGGAGTTCCAGCGCAAGAACGTCCGGATCAAGGAGTCGATCCAGCGTTACAAGGGCCTCGGCGAGATGGACGCCGACCAGTTGGCCGAGACGACGATGGACCCCCGCCACCGCACGCTGCGGCGCATCAACATCGGGGACCTGGAATCCTCCGAGCAGGTCTTCGACCTGCTGATGGGCAACGAGGTCGCCCCCCGCAAGGAGTTCATCACCAGCTCCGCGGCCACCCTGGACCGCTCGCGCATCGACGCCTGACCCCGCACGCCCGGCTCCGTACCGTCCGATCCCGCAGGACCGGCCCCGCAGTCCCGACCTGTACGTCCTCCCGACCCGTACGTCCGCCCGGCCCCCGCCTCCGTCCGCCGGAGCGGGGGCCGGGTGCGTTTTCCGGGGACGGAACCGGGAAACCGCGCAGCCGTCCGGGCTCATGTCACCTGAAGGGGTGAAGTCGGGCGAATGACACGCCCGGTGGCTTCCCGAACCACCCATGGTGGGCCGTGCGGCCGAAAGAGGCCGGCGGATCAGGGGAGTTGTTCGGTGGAGAAGGAAGCAGGGCCGATGTCCGCGGGCGCGCGGCTCGACGACCCGTGGGACGACGTACCGGCCCCCGGCCGGGGCGAGCAGGACGGGGCGGGCGCCCCCATGGCACCCGAGACGGCCGGTGCGAAGGGGGCGGAGCGGCCCGTACCCAGCGCGGCAGAGATCTACCGCGAGGTGCACGGCAGCGCCGCCTTCCGCGAGGTGCGCCGCCGCTACCGCCGCTTCGTGTTCCCCGCCGCCCTCGCCTTCCTCCTCTGGTACCTCGCCTACGTCGTCGCCGCGACCACCGCGCCCGGGCTGATGGCCCGCCCGGTCGCCGGGGCGGTCAACGTCGCCATGGCGGCGGGGCTCGGTCAGTTCCTCACCACGTTCCTGCTCACCTGGGCGTACGCACGGCACGCGCGGCTGCGCAGGGACCGGGCGGCGCTCGATCTGCGCTGGGACACCCAGGAGATGACGCGAGGGGCCGTACGGTGAGAGGCGACCACCAGACCCTCGCCCTGCTGCTGTTCAGCGCGTTCGTCGCGGTGACGCTGTTCATCACGACCTGGGTCGGCCGCGACCGGCAGGGCTCCGCCGAGGAGTTCTACGCCGGGGGCCGGCTGTTCTCGCCCATGGAGAACGGATTCGCCATCGCCGGCGACTACATGTCCGCGGCCTCCTTCCTGGGAATCTCCGGGCTGATCGCCCTCTTCGGCTACGACGGCATGCTCTACTCGGTCGGCTTCCTCGTCGCCTGGCTGGTCGTCCTGCTGTTCGTCGCCGAACTCGTGCGCAACTGCGGCCGGTTCACCCTGGCCGACGTGGTCGCCGCGCGGATGGCGGAGCGCCCGGTGCGCACCGCGCTCGGCACCTCGTCCGTCACCGTCTCCGTGCTGTACCTGGTCGCGCAGATGGTCGGCGCGGGCAGCCTGGTGGCCCTGCTGCTCGGCGGTACGAGCGACGCCGCCCGGTCCTGGACCATCGTCGGGGTCGGCGCGCTCATGGTGATCTACGTGTCGTTCGGCGGGATGCGCGCCACGACCTGGATCCAGATCGTCAAGTCCGTCCTGCTGATGGCCGGGGCCGTGGTCCTCACCGTGCTCGTCCTGGTGGACTTCCACGGGAACGTCGACAACCTGCTGACCACCGCGGCCGAACGCAGCGGCCACGGCAAGGACTTCCTCGCCCCCGGCCTCCGCTACGGCGGCGACCTGACCTCCCGCCTCGACTTCATCAGCCTGGGCGTGGCCCTGGTCCTGGGCACGGCGGGGCTGCCGCACATCCTGTCGCGCTTCTACACCGTGCCCACCGCCCGCGCGGCCCGCCGTTCCGTCGTCTGGTCCATCGGACTGATCGGCGGCTTCTACCTGATGACGATCGTGCTCGGGTTCGGCGCCGCCGCCCTCGTCGGCTCCGCCGAGGTCCGCGCGTCGAACGCGGCGGGCAACACCGCGATCCCGCTGCTGGCCCTCGAACTCGGCGGCGGGGAGGGCTCCACCGGTGGAACGATTCTCTTCGCCGTGGTCGCGGCCATCGCCTTCGCCACCATCCTGGCCGTCGTCGCGGGCATCACGCTCGCCTCCTCCGCCTCCGTCGCCCACGACCTCTACGCGTCGCTCCGCCGCCCCGGCCGCCGGAAGCACGGGGAGGTCACCGTGGCACGGGTCGCCGCCGCCGGGATCGGCGTGGTCGCGATCGGTCTGGGACTGCTGGCGCAGGACCTCAACGTCGCCTTCCTGGTGGGCCTCGCCTTCGCCGTGGCCGCGTCGGCCAACCTTCCGGCCCTGCTGTACTCACTGTTCTGGCGCGGCTTCACCACGCGGGGCGCGGTCTGGGCGGTGTACGGGGGGCTGGTCCCCGCAGTGGTCCTCGTGCTGGTCTCGCCCGTCGTCTCGGGCAGCCCGACGTCCCTGTTCCCGGGCGTCGACTTCCAGCTGTTTCCCCTGGAGAATCCGGGCCTGGTCTCCATCCCGCTCGGCTTCCTGGCCGGCTGGATCGGTACGCTCACCTCGCCCGAACCACCCGACGAGGCCAAGCACGCGGAGACCGAGGTCCGCGCGCTGACGGGGGCCGGAGCGGCGTAGCGGCCTGCGGGAGCCCCGGAGGAAGGGCTCAGCCCGAGGCCCAGGCGTACCGGTGTTCCGGGCGGCCCGTCTCGCCGTACCGCAGCGTCAGCCGGACCTTGCCCGTGCGCTCCAGCAGCTTCAGATAGCGCTGTGCCGTCTGCCGGCTCATCCCCGCGCTGTCCGCGATCTCCTGGGCGGAGAGCGGGCCCTGTGCCCCGCGCAGTGCCTGGCGGACCAGTTCGGCGGTGGTGGGGGAGTGGCCCTTGGGGAGGGTCGGTTCGCTCGCCGCCCACAGCGCGCCGAAGAGCCGGTCCACCTCCGCCTGCTCCGCCTCGCCGCCTCCGTCGAGCGTCTGCCGCAGGGCCGCGTACGCCTCCAGCTTCGAGCGCAGACCGGCGTACGTGAAGGGCTTGACCAGGTACTGGAGCGCGCCGTGCCGCATCGCGTCCTGCACGGTCGCCACGTCCCGCGCGGCCGTCACCATGATCACATCGACCCGGCGGCCGAGGCGGCGCAGCTCCTGTACGACGGCGAGGCCGTTGCGGTCGGGCAGATAGTGGTCCAGCAGGACCAGGTCCACCGGGATCTCCTCGACGGCCTCCAGGGCGGCGGCGGCCGAGTGCGCCAGGGCGGCCACCCGGAACCCGGAGACCTTGGCGACGTACGCCGCGTTGATCTGCGCCACGCGCACGTCGTCGTCCACGATCAGGACCTGGATCACCACTGTTCTCCCGTCGGGGCCGGATGGGTGGAGGACCGCGGGCCGCCGGAAGGTCCGTCCGCGGCGCGTCCGGGCGCGGGACCTGCCGCGTCGTGCGGCTCGGCTTCGGCGAGGGCGTCCGGGAGCACGACCGTGAACACCGCACCGCCGCCGTCCGCGTCGGACACCGTGACCCCGCCTCCCTGGCGCTCCGCGAGCCTCCGTACGAGGGCGAGTCCGAGGCCCCGCTTGCCGTGGGCCGGGACGTCCTTGGTGGACCAGCCCTCCGTGAAGATCGACTCGTGCCGGTCCGGGGCCACGCCGGGGCCGCTGTCGCGTACCCCCAGCACCACCGTACGGTCCTCCGCCCGCAGCTCGACCTCGATCCGCGCTCCGTCCGATCCGGCCGCCGCGTCCGTGGCGTTGTCGACGAGGTTGCCGACCACGGTGACCAGACCGCGGGGATCGACCACCCGGTCCGGCAGCAGGGTGCCGGGGGTCAGCCGCAGTGCGACGCCGCGCTCGGCGGCGACCGTCGCCTTGCCGACGAGGAGGGCGGCCAGCAGCGGGTCCCGGACCTTCTCCGTGACCTGCTCGGCCGTCGCCCGGTGGACGCCCACCACCTCCGTGACGAACTCCATCGCGTCCTCGTGCATCTCCAGCTCCAGCAGGCCCAGCAAGGTGTGCAGCCGGTTCGCGTGCTCGTGGTCCTGGGCGCGCAGCGCGTCGATCAGCCCCGTGGTGGAGTCGAGCTCGCGGCCCAGGTGCTCCAGCTCGGTCCGGTCGCGCAGCGTCACCACGGCGCCGCCGTCGTCCGTGGGCATCCGGTTGGCCAGCAGGACCCTGCCGCCGCGCACCGCCAGCAGGTCGTCGCCGACCACGCGCCCGGACAGCACGTCCGTGGTCCGGCCCTCGCCCAGCACCTCCGCCAGCGGCCTGCCCGCCGCCTCCGGGCCCAGCCCCAGCAGCCGCTGCGCCTCGTCGTTCAGCAGTCGGACCCGGCCGCCGCCGTCCAGGGCGACGACCCCTTCCCGGATGCCGTGCAACATGGCCTCGCGCTCGGTCAGCAGCGCGGAGATGTCGGAGAACGCCAGGTCGTGGGTCTGCCGCTGCAAACGACGCGAGATCAGGTAAGCGGCGAGCGCCCCGACGGCCAGGGCCCCGCCCGCGTACGCGAACAGCCCCGGAATCGCCTCGAGAAGGCGGGCGCGGACGCTGTCGTACTCGATGCCGACCGAGACCGCGCCGATCACCTCGCCGGAGTCGTCCACCAACGGCACCTTGCCGCGCGCGGAACGCCCGAGGGTCCCGCTGTCGATCTCCATGACCTCACGACCGCGCAGCGCCTCACCGGGGTCGGTGGAGACGACCGCGCCGATCCGGTCGGGCGAGGGATGGGACCAGCGCACCCCGCGCCCGTCCATGACGACGACGTACTCCGCTCCGGTCGCCCGCCTGACCCGTTCCGCGGCCGACTGGACGGGCCCGCGGTCCGACGGGTCCGTGCTGCTCAGGTCCCGGACGATGCCCGGCTGGGCGGCGGTGGACTGGGCGATGGCGAGGGCGCGGCGCATCGCCTGGTCGTCGAGCTGGTCGCTGAGGGGCGCCAGGAACAGCCCGGTGACCAGGATCGTCACACCGGTGATGATGGCCAGCTGCATCAGCAGGACCTGGGAGAAGACCCGCCGGGGCCAGCCGAACCGGCGGGTCCCCCTGCCGGGGTTCGGTGGGGCGTTCATCGTACGAACGGTAAGGGTCGGGCGGGGCGGGGCGGAAATGCGGCCGTCCGGCACCGGCGGTCGGGGCGCCGTGTACGGCTGCGGGGCCGGGACCCGGACCGCGTACGGCTCTCGGCTACTGCGGGGCGGTGGGCAGCGGCTGCGGGGGGCGCGGCCCCGTGTACTGCCCGCTCGGCCTGATGCGGAGCGGACGCTCCCCGTACTCCTCCAGTGCGTGGGCGATCCAGCCCGCGGTCCGGGCCACCGCGAACACGGTCTCGCCCGCGTCCGCCGCCATCCCGTGGGAGACCGACAGAACGGCCAGGGCCAGGTCGATGTTGGCGTGCAGCGGGGTGTGCCGCGCTGCCGTGGCCACCACCTCGCGGGCGGTCGCCAGCGCCCCGGCGGCCTGCGGTGCCCGGCCCAGCAGCTCGAACAGGAGCGTCGCCCGGGGGTCCTCGCCCCGGTAGAGCCGGTGGCCCAGGCCGGGCACCTGCCGCCCGGTCCGCAGATGGTCGGCGACCACGGGGACCGCGCTGCCTCGATCCACCGCTTCCTGGAGCATGCGGTGCGCCAGGCCGCTCGCCGCGCCGTGCAGCGGCCCCTCCAGCACGCCGAGGCCGGCCGAGACGACGGCGTACGGGTGGGCCCGTGCGGAGGCGGCGACGCGGGCGGCCAGCGTGGAGGCCGCCAGGTCGTGGTCGATCAGGAGAGCCAGGGCGGCGTCCAGCACCGCGAGGGACGGGGCGTCGGCCGGCTCGGCGGTCAGCCGTGACCACAGCTCCCGCGCCAGGGAACTCCCCTCGGGCGCGGGGCCGCCGAGCGTCGGCAGCGCGCCCACCAGGGTGGGGATCAGGCCGCGCGCGCTGTTGAGGACCGCTTCGGGCGACAGGTCGAACCGCAGGGCGTCGGTGGCCGCGGCGGCGGTCACCGCCACCCGCAGCCGGTCCGTCGAACCGCTGTGCGCGGGCAGCGCGCCGACCGTCCGGCGGGCCGCCGCGAGGGGACCGGCGGGGGCGGTGAACCGCGCGCCCGGCCGCGGCTCGCCCGTCCACAGCCACTCGGCGACCTCCTCGTAGCCGTACCGCCGGGCCAGCTCCGTCGCATCCACCCCCCGGAAGTAGCAGCGGTCGCCCTCGATGAGCGTGATACCGGTGCGGAACGCGAGGTCGCCCCCGGCCGGGGAGGGGTCCCGCCGCCCCGACCGCCGTGCCAGCGCCCGCACCTCGTCGGCGTCGAACGTGCTGCCCCGCCCTCCGGCGGCCCGGACACTGCTCAGCTGGCCCCGGCTGACGTAGGCGTACACCGTCTCCGGCTTCACGCCGAGCAGTTCGGCCGCCTCCCGCGTGGTGAGCCGGGAAGCGCCGTGCCGGCCGGGCTCTGGTTGATCCGTCATGGGACCACCGTATCCATATTCATGAGCCCTCTGTATTGATTCAATCAACATTGACAGATCTTCCATCAAGCATGGACAGTCGAATCAATGTTGCATGCACGGAAGAGGGAACAGCCATGACCACCACCCCTGACGCCCCCGCCGTCCCGCGCGGTCTCGCCGGTGTCGTCGTCACCGACACCGGACTCGGCGATGTCCGCGGCCGCGAGGGCTTCTACCACTACCGGCAGTACTCGGCGATCGAACTCGCGGAGACGCGCGGCTTCGAGGACGTGTGGTACCTGATGGTCCACGGCGAACTCCCCGACCGGGCGGCCGCCGCCGGCTTCGCCGCCCGCACGGCCGCGCTGCGCACCCTGCCCGCCGAGGTGCGCGAGGCCCTGCTCGCCATCGCCCGCGCGAGCGCCGTCTCCGGCCCGCTCGCCGGACTGCGTACCGCGCTCTCCCTGCTCGGCGCCTCGGCCGGCTTCCGCCCGGTGTACGACATCGATGCCGCGCGCCGGCGCGCGGACGCACTCGCCGCGTGCGCGGCGGTCCCCACGATCCTGGCGGCCCTCCACCGCCTCGGTCAGGGGCTGGAGCCGGTGGAACCGCGCGAGGACCTGCCCCACGCCGCGAACTACCTGTACATGCTGACCGGTTCGGATCCCGGTCCCGACCAGGTCCGGGCGATCGAGCGGTACCTCGTCTCGACCGTCGACCACGGCTTCAACGCCTCCACCTTCACCGCCCGCGTCGTGGCCTCCACCGGAGCGGACCTGGCCGCCTGCCTGGTGGCGGCGGTCGGCGCCCTCTCGGGGCCGCTGCACGGCGGGGCCCCCAGCCGGGCCCTGGACACCCTCGACGCCATCGGCACCCCGGACCGCATCGACGGCTGGATCCGCGAACAGGTCCTCTCCGGCCGCCGCATCATGGGCTTCGGCCACCCCGTCTACCGCACCGAGGACCCGCGCTCCCGGATGCTCAAGTCCCTCGCGCAGGACTTCGGCGGGCCGCTCGTCGACTTCGCCGTCGAGGTGGAGGCGCGGGTCGAGGCCATCCTCGCCGAGCTCAAGCCCGGCCGGGAGCTGCACACCAACGTGGAGTTCTACGCCGGAGTGGTCATGGAGCTGTGCGGGCTTCCGCGCGCGATGTTCACCCCCACCTTCTGCGCGGCGCGGGTGATCGGCTGGAGCGCCAATATCCTGGAGCAGGCGGAGGACTCGAAGATCATCCGCCCGGCGGCCCGCTACGTCGGCGCACCCCCGCCGCAGCCGGTCCCGGCTCCCTGACCACTTCGCCCAGGAAGGCCCCCGTTGACCCCGCCCCGCACCCCGCAGATCCCGGTCGTCGTCCTGGCGGGCTTCCTCGGCTCGGGCAAGACCACGCTCCTGAACCACCTCCTCCGCAACCGGGCGGGCACCCGGATCGGCGTGATCGTCAACGACTTCGGGGCCATCGAGATCGACGCCATGACCGTTTCGGGCCAGGTCGGCTCCACGGTGTCGCTGGGCAACGGCTGCCTGTGCTGTGCCGTGGACGCGAGCGAACTCGACACCTTCCTGGAGACGCTGACCCGGCCCTCGGCCCGGCTGGACGTGATCGTCATCGAGGCGAGCGGCCTCGCCGAGCCGCAGGAGCTGGTGCGCATGCTGCTCGCCAGCGACAACCCGCACATCCTGTACGGGGGCCTCGTCGAGGTCGTCGACGCGGCGGAGTTCGACGCCACCCGCGAGCGTCACCCCGAGCTCGACCGCCATCTCGCCGTCGCCGACCTCGTCGTCCTGAACAAGACGGACCGGGTGGGGGAGGCGGAGCGGGAGCGGCTGCGGGCGACGGTCACGGAGCTGAGCGGCCCGGCCGCCGTGATCTCCGCCGTGCACGGCCGGATCGACCCGGAGCTCCTCTTCGATCCCGCGCTGCGGCCGGACCCCGAGGAGATGGCCGGTCAGCTGAGCTTCGAGGACCTGCTGCGGGAGGTGGAGTGCGACGAACACGAGGGGTGCGACGGGCACGGGCACGACCGCCATCTCCACGCGGCGTACGAGAGCGTCGAGTTCACCTCGGACGTGCCGCTCGATCCGCGCCGCTTCATGGCGTTCCTGGACTCCCGGCCCGAGGGCCTGTACCGGATCAAGGGGTTCGTCGACTTCGGCGCGGGGGACCGGGACAACAGCTACGCGCTGCACGCGGTCGGCCGCTTCCTGCGCTTCGTCCCCCGGCCCTGGGCGCGAGGCGAGCAGCGCCTCACCCAGCTCGTCATGATCGGCGCGGGCCTCGGCGCCGAAGCGCTGCGGGCCGGGCTCGCCGCCTGCCGCGCGGTGGACCCGCCCCCCGGAGACCTTGCCGAGGAGGCCGCCGCCGTCGAGCGTGCCATGTGGGGCGTGCTCCGGTACGTCCGCCAGGACGAGGACACCGAGGACGTGCCGGAAGAACGCGGCGGGCTGCGGGGAGCTGCCGCGGAGGTGTGACCCTTCCGCGGCCGCTCCCCGCCGCACGACGAGCTGCCCGCGGCGCCACCGTACGGACGCCTGGAGCAGCCCGTACGGAAGGGGCGCCTACAGCGGCGGGCCGGCGATCACGGCCACCTTCTCCAGCAGCGGCGTGCCCGAACCGTCCCGCCTCGGGTCCGGCTCCGGCAGCTTCGCCGGGGTGCCGTTCTTCTGCGCCGCCCGAGCCGGGGCCGGTCCCGCCCAGGCGAAGACCAGCACGTCCTCGCCCTTCAGGAACCGCTGGCAGCGCACCCCGCCGGTCGCCCGGCCCTTGCGCGGATACTGGTCGAACGGGGTGAGCTTGGACGTCAGCACCGAGTCGTCCAGCGTGCCGTGCGAACCGGCCACCGTGAAGACGATCGCCTCGGCGGCCGGGTCCACCGCCGTGAACGACAGCACCTCGGCCCCGGCCGTGAGCTTGACGCCCGCCATGCCTCCGGCGGGGCGGCCCTGCGGACGCACCGAAGCCGCCGGATAGCGGAGCAACTGGGCGTCGGAGGTGATGAACACCAGGTCCTCCTCGCCCGTGCGCAGCTCCGTCGCGCCCACGATCCGGTCGCCGTCCTTGAGGGTGATGACCTCCAACTCGTCCTTGTTGGCCGGATAGTCCGGCACGACGCGCTTCACCACGCCCTGGAGGGTGCCGATCGCCAGACCCGGCGAGGACTCGTCCAGGGTGGTGAGGCAGATCAGCTCCTCGTCCGACTCCAGCGTGAGGAACTCGGAGATCTGCGCGCCGCCCGAGAGGTTCGGCTCGGCATGGGTGTCCGGGAGCTGCGGCAGGTCGATCACCGAGAGCCGCAGCAGCCGGCCCGTGGAGGTGACCGCCCCGACATCGCCGCGGGCCGTCGCCGCCACCGCCGACACGATCACGTCGTGCTTGGTCCGGCGGGCGTCCTCGGAGATCTCGACCGGCTCCGCGTTCGCCGTGCGGGCCAGCAGGCCCGTGGAGGAGAGCAGCACCCGGCACGGGTCGTCCGCCACCTCCAGCGGCACGGACGCGATCTGCGAACCGGCCGACTCCAGCAGCACCGTGCGCCGGTCCGTGCCGAACTTCTTCGCCACGGCGGCCAGCTCGGTGGAGACCAGCTTGCGCAGCTCGGCGTCCGACTCCAGGATCGCGGTCAGCGCCTCGATCTCGGAGGTGAGCTTGTCCCGCTCGCCCTCCAGCTCGATCCGGTCGAACCGGGTGAGCCGGCGCAGCGGGGTGTCCAGGATGTACTGGGTCTGGATCTCGCTCAGCGAGAAGTGCGCCATCAGGCGCTCCTTCGCCTGCGCGGAGTTGTCGCTGTCCCGGATGATCCGGATGACCTCGTCGATGTCGAGGAGCGCGACGAGCAGGCCCTCGACCAGGTGCAGCCGGTCGCGCCGCTTGGTGCGGCGGAACTCGCTGCGCCGCCGTACGACCTCGAAGCGGTGGTCGAGGTAGACCTGCAGCAGCTCCTTGAGGCCCAGGGTGAGCGGCTGGCCGTCGACCAGCGCCACGTTGTTGATGCCGAAGGACTCCTCCATCGGCGTCAGCTTGTAGAGCTGCTCCAGCACCGCTTCCGGCACGAAGCCGTTCTTCACCTCGATGACCAGGCGCAGGCCGTGCGCCCGGTCGGTGAGGTCCTTGACGTCGGCGATGCCCTGGAGCTTCTTCGCCGAGACCAGGTCCTTGATCTTGGAGATCACCTTCTCCGGGCCGACGGCGAAGGGGAGTTCCGTGACGACGAGGCCCTTGCGGCGGGCCGTCACGTTCTCCACGGCGACGGTGGCGCGGATCTTGAAGGTGCCGCGGCCCGCCGTGTACGCGTCCTTGATGCCGGAGAGGCCGACGATGCGGCCGCCGGTGGGCAGGTCGGGGCCGGGGACGAAGCGCATCAGCGTCTCGACGTCGGCGCCCGGGTGCTTGATCAGGTGCCGGGCGGCGGCGATGACCTCGCCCAGATTGTGCGGCGGCATGTTGGTGGCCATGCCCACCGCGATCCCGGACACCCCGTTGACCAGGAGGTTGGGGTAGGCGGCCGGGAGGACGACCGGCTCGCGCTCCTGGCCGTCGTAGTTCGACTGGAAGTCGACGGTGTCCTCGTCGATCGCCTCGGTCATCAGCGAGGTGGCGTCGGCCATCCGGCACTCGGTGTACCGCATGGCGGCCGGGGGGTCGTCGTTGCCGAGCGAGCCGAAGTTGCCGTGGCCGTCGACCAGGGGCAGCCGCATCGAGAAGGGCTGGGCCATCCGCACGAGCGCGTCGTAGATCGAGGCGTCGCCGTGCGGGTGCAGCTTGCCCATCACCTCGCCGACGACGCGTGCGCACTTCACGTAGCCGCGGTCCGGCCGCAGTCCCATCTCGTTCATCTGGGACACGATGCGGCGGTGCACCGGCTTCATGCCGTCGCGGGCGTCGGGCAGGGCCCTGGAGTAGATCACCGAGTACGCGTACTCGAGGAAGGAGCCCTGCATTTCGTCGACGACGTCGATGTCGAGGATCTTCTCCTCGAAGTCGTCCGGCGGCGGGGTCTTCGTGCTACGGCGGGCCATCGCGGCTGCGACTCCTTCACGGATTCTGTTCGGGCGACCTGAGCTTGTTCGGTTCAACACGAGCTGCTGACGCGGTCCATTGTGGACCTCCGGACTGACAACGCCGACCTCGACCCGTCCGAAGCGGTGGAGGCGGCCCGCCCGCGGGGGCGTCCGCGACACCATCGACGGAAACATCCGGGGAACGGGAACTTCGCCAGGTGCCGGTGCGCTTGCTTAGAGTGGCAGGTCTGGCAGGAAGTCCAGTATCGCGATCGAAGGGACGTACATGCCCATGGGTCACACGGCCACCGCACAGGCCGGCTCCGGCGGCTTGACAGCGACCGAGCACCGCCTGGCCAACGGCCTGCGTGTGGTGCTCTCCGAGGACCATCTGACCCCGGTCGCCGCGGTCTGCCTCTGGTACGACGTCGGCTCGCGCCACGAGGTCGAGGGGCGCACCGGTCTGGCGCACCTCTTCGAGCACCTGATGTTCCAGGGCTCGGGGCAGGTCAAGGGGAACGGCCACTTCGAGCTCGTCCAGGGGGCCGGCGGCTCGCTCAACGGGACCACCAGCTTCGAGCGGACCAATTATTTCGAGACCATGCCCACCCACCAGCTGGAGCTGGCGCTCTGGCTGGAGGCCGACCGCATGGGCTCCCTCCTCGACGCCCTCGACGAGGAGTCCATGGAGAACCAGCGCGACGTCGTCAAGAACGAACGGCGCCAGCGCTACGACAACGTGCCCTACGGCACCGCGTTCGAGCGGCTGACCGCCCTCTCCTACCCCGAGGGCCACCCCTACCACCACACCCCGATCGGCTCCATGGCGGACCTGGACGCGGCCACGCTGGAGGACGCCCGCGCGTTCTTCCGTACGTACTACGCGCCCAACAACGCGGTGCTCTCGGTGGTCGGAGACATCGACCCCGAGCAGACGCTCGCCTGGATCGAGAAGTACTTCGGCTCCATCCCCTCCCACGACGGCAAGCAGCCGCCGCGCGACGGGACGCTGCCCGAGACCATCGGCGAGGAGCGGCGCGAGGTGGTCACCGCCGAGGTTCCGGCGCGCGCCCTGATGGCCGCCTACCGCCTGCCCCACGACGGCACCCGCGCCTGCGACGCCGCCGATCTGGCACTCACGGTGCTGGGCAGCGGCGAGTCCTCCCGGCTGCACAACCGCCTGGTCCGCCGTGACCGTACGGCGGTGGCGGCGGGCTTCGGACTGCTGCGGCTCGCCGGCGCCCCCTCGCTCGGCTGGCTGGACGTGAAGACGTCCGGCGGCGCGGAGGTGGCGCAGATCGAGGCCGCGGTCGACGAGGAGCTGGCCCGGTTCGCCGCCGAGGGGCCCACCCCCGAGGAAATGGAGCGGGCACAGGCGCAGTTGGAGCGCGAGTGGCTGGACCGGCTCGGCACCGTCGCCGGACGCGCCGACGAACTGTGCCGTTACGCCGTCCTGTTCGGCGACCCGCAGCTCGCCCTGACCGCGGTCGGGCGGGTCCTGGACGTCACCGCGGAGGAGGTGCGCGCGGCGGCCGAGGCGTCCCTGCGCCCCGACAACCGGGCGGTGCTGGTCTACGAGCCCATCGAGCCGGCCGGGGACGCCGACGGCGAGCAGGCCGACGAGGGCACCGAGGACGCGCACGAGGGGGCGGCCAAGTGAGCGACGCCGCCGTGACTGGAGTAGCCATGGAGTTCCACCCGCAGCCCACGCCCGGCACGGCCCGCCCCTGGGCCTTCCCGGAGCCCGAGCGCGGCGCGCTGCCCAACGGGCTGACCGTGCTGCGCTGCCACCGCCCCGGCCAGCAGGTCGTCGCGGTGGAGATCTTCCTGGACGCGCCCCTGGAGGCCGAGCCCGAGGGCCTGGACGGGGTGGCCACGATCATGTCGCGGGCGCTCTCCGAGGGCACCGACAAGCACAGCGCCGAGGAGTTCGCCGCCGAGCTGGAGCGCTGCGGCGCCACGCTCGACGCGCACGCGGACCACCCCGGTGTCCGGGTCTCCCTTGAGGTCCCGGCCTCCCGGCTGGCGAAGGCCCTCGGCCTGGTCGCCGAGGCGCTGCGGGCCCCGGCCTTCGCCGAGAGCGAGATCGAGCGCCTCGTCGGCAACCGGCTCGACGAGATCCCGCACGAGCGGGCCAACCCGTCCCGGCGCGCCGCCAAGCAGCTCTCCAAGGAGCTGTTCCCGGCCACGTCCCGGATGTCGCGGCCGCGGCTGGGCACCGAGGAGACGGTCCGGCGGATCGACGCGGCCGCCGTGCGCGCCTTCTTCGACGCGCACGTCCGCCCGTCCACCGCGACGGCCGTCATCGTCGGCGACCTCACCGGCATCGACCTGGACGCGCTGCTCGCGGACACCCTCGGAGACTGGTCGGGCAACGCCGGGCAGACCCGTCCGGTACCGCCGATCACCGCGGACGACACCGCCCGCGTGGTCATCGTGGACCGCCCCGGCGCGGTCCAGACCCAGTTGCTGATCGGCCGGATCGGCGCCGACCGGCACGAGCGCGTCTGGCCCGCCCAGGTGCTCGGCACCTACTGCCTGGGCGGCACCCTCACCTCCCGGCTGGACCGGGTGCTGCGCGAGGAGAAGGGCTACACCTACGGGGTGCGCGCCTTCGCCCAGGTGCTGCGCTCCTCCGGCCCCGACTCGGGTGGCGCCGCCATGCTCGCGATCAGCGGCTCGGTGGACACGGAGTCCACCGGACCGGCTCTGGACGACCTCTGGAAGGTCCTGCGGACCCTGGCCGCCGAGGGGCTGACCGACGCCGAGCGCGAGACGGCCGTGCAGAACCTGGTGGGCGTCGCCCCGCTGAAGTTCGAGACCGCCGCCTCCGTCGCGAGCACGCTGGCCGACCAGGTCGAGCAGCACCTCCCCGACGACTACCAGGCCCACCTCTACGCCCGGCTCGCCGAGACCGGCACCGTGGAGGCGACCGCCGCCGTGGTCAACGCGTTCCCGGTCGACCGCCTCGTCACCGTCCTCGTGGGGGACGCCGCGCAGATCGAGGAGCCCGTGAAGGCGCTCGGCATCGGTGAGGTGTCGGTCGTCTCCGGCTGACGCCTTCCTGCGGCGCACCGCTGCGCACAGGACCCCGACGGGAAACACTTCGTCGGGGTCCTGCTCTTTTGACCGTTTACGTAACTTCATCACCTTCCAGATAATGAGTGCCGGTATGTCCTGTGGGATGTGCGACAGAACCCCTCGTCCGTTTGGCGATGGGAAGTCGCGCCGCCTAGCGTCGGCTCGGCTGTCCGCCACCTTGTGCCGCGTCCGTGGCGCCGGGCAGTCATCGCCGAGTCCCCGTCAGGCGCGAGCCCGGGGAGCCGGGGACCCATCGCAGTCCCTGGGGTGAATCGGAGGTCCGTGCCGTGAACCGGCGCGGGAATCCGTAGGAGACCTTCCTGCTCCGAACCCGTCAGCTAACCCGGTAGGCGAGAAGGAAGGAAAGGATCAGCCTCTCCATGGCGTTCACCCGTGCCACCGGGAAGCACCGTGCCCCGAGCCGCCTCACGCGCCGGAGCGCCCAGGTCGCCGGCATCGCGGCCCTGGCCACCACCGGAGTCATCGGCTCGCTGTCCTCCCCGGCGCTCGCCGCGGACTCCGAGGCCGCCAAGTCCACCGGGGCCGGCCTCTCCCAGGCCCTCGACCTCGACGCCACACTCGCCGACCGGATCGACGCGCAGGCCGACGCCCAGAAGCGGCAGGCCGACGAGATCGCCCGCAAGAAGGCCGAGGCCGCCGCCAAGGCCAAGGCGAAGGCGGAGGCCGCACGCAAGGCCGAGGCCCGCGCCGAGGAGGTGCGCGAGGAGAAGGCCCGCGCCGCCCGCGCCGCCGAGCGTGCCCGGCTGAACGCCTTCCACCTCCCGGTCGCCGGCTCCCACGTCACCACCGGCTACAAGAGCGGCGGTTCGCTCTGGTCCTCCGGCAGCCACTCCGGCGTGGACTTCATGGCCGCCTCCGGCAGCTCGGTCGTCGCGGTCGGAGCCGGTACGGTCGTCGAGGCCGGCTGGGGCGGCGCGTACGGCAACAACATCGTGCTCCGGATGGCGGACGGCACGTACACCCAGTACGGCCACCTCTCCTCGATCGGCGTCTCCGTCGGCCAGAGCGTCTCCTCCGGCCAGCAGATCGGCCTCTCCGGTTCCACCGGCAACTCCACCGGCCCGCACCTGCACTTCGAGGCCCGCACCACACCCGACTACGGCTCCGACATGGACCCCGTCGGCTACCTGCGCTCCCACGGTCTGAACGTCTGACACACCTCCGCGCGATCCATCCGCGCGGCCCCGCCCGTAGGCCCCGGCGTCCGCCGGGGCCTACGGCAATTCCGGCCCGGGGGTATCCCCGAATTCCGGCCTGCCATCGGAAATTCCGGCGGATTGTCATAGAGTCGCGGAACAGACGTCGGGCGGCCGCGTTTCGCGGGGATCGAGGCGGAGGTTCGGATATGCGCATTCCCGCGCAGGCGGTATGCAGGGCCATGCGTGACGACATCGTCTCCGGAGTCCACGGGCCCGGCAGCCGCCTCACGGAGGAGCTGTTGGCCCGCCGCTACGGAGTCTCCCGCGTCCCGGTCCGCGAGGCTCTGCGCACGCTGGAGTCCGAGGGCTTCGTGGTCACCCGGCGGCACGCCGGCGCCTGTGTCGCCGAACCCACCGTCCAGGAGGCGGCCGACCTCCTGGAGATGCGCACGCTCCTGGAGCCGCTGAGCGCGGCCCGCGCCGCCCGGCGCCGTACCCAGGCCCACCTCAAGGTGTTGCGGGGCCTGGTCAGGCTGGGGCAGGAGCGCGCCCGCCGTGGTGAGGGGGAGGACCTGCGCGCCCTGGGCGGCTGGTTCCACGAGACTCTCGCCCAGGCGTCCGGCAGCCCCGGCCTCATCGCGCTGCTCACCCAGCTCCGGCACAAGATCGACTGGATGTACACGGTCGAGCAGCCCGCCCGCCCCGTCGAATCCTGGGCCGAGCGCGGGGCGATCGTCGACGCCGTGGCGCGCGGTGACGCGGAGCGGGCGAGGGCGCTCAGCGCCCAGCACGCCGAACGCGCCGCCGGGGCCCACCGGCTGCGCCGCCCGGATCTCCCGAGGCACCGCACACCGCCCGCCGCCCGTGTGAGCACGCCGCAACATGGCGTAAACACCGCAGGCGTCCGCCATTAACAGAGAAGTCGTATACAGGGAGAGGCGAAAAGCCGGAATGCGTTCCGCGCTGCCCGCACCCCCGAAATTCGCGGGGCGTCCCCCCTTTTTTCTGAATGCGAAAGAGCCGTGACCCCCGGGGGGATCACGGCTCTCGCACACCCGCTTCCGGCCGAGAAGCGCCGCCGGAAAGGGAAGGGCACGGTCAGACGGTCTCGGGAAGCTCTTCCAGACCCTCGGCGACCAGCTTCGCCAGCCGGTCCAGCGCGGCCTCGGCGTCGTCCGCGTCGGACGCGAGCACGATCTCCTCGCCGCCCTGCGCGCCCAGACCGAGCACCGCGAGCATGGAGGCGGCGTTCACCGGGCTGCCGTCGGCCTTGGCGATCGTCACGGGGACGCCGGACGCCGTGGCGGCCCGGACGAAGATGGAAGCGGGGCGGGCGTGCAGGCCCTCGGCCCAACCGACGTTGACGCGGCGCTCAGCCATGGTTCTGCCCTTCACATATCAACGGTTGTCTAGACCAGTCTCTCATGCGGTGCGTGGTGCTGTGCCCGGTCTCCCGCCCGGCCCTGCGCCCCGGATGTCCCCGTTCGGGCCTCCTCAGACTGCCCCGGCACCGGACCCTCCGCGACCGGACTCCCCGCCGTAGGCTTTGCGCATGGAGCCCAAGCCCGAGCAGAGTCCGCATCACGCGTACCCCGACCACTGGGAAGCGGACGTGGTGCTCCGCGACGGAGGCACCGCGCGCATCAGGCCGATCACCACGGACGACGCCGAGCGACTGGTCAGCTTCTACGAGCAGGTGTCCGACGAGTCGAAGTACTACCGCTTCTTCGCCCCGTATCCCCGGCTATCCGACCGGGACGTGCACCGCTTCACCCATCACGACTACGTCGACCGGGTGGGACTGGCGGTCACGATCGGCGGAGAGTTCATCGGAACCGTCCGCTACGACCGCATCGACGACCGCGGCCGCCCCGCCTCCGCCCCCGCCGACGAGGCCGAGGTCGCCTTCCTCGTCCAGGACGCCCACCAGGGCCGCGGCGTCGCCTCGGCGCTGCTCGAACACATCGCCGCGGTCGCCCGAGAGCGCGGCATCCGGCGGTTCGCCGCCGAGGTGCTTCCCGCCAACACCAAGATGATCAAAGTGTTCCGGGACGCCGGCTACACCCAGCGCCGCAGCTTCGAGGACGGCTCCGTCCACCTCACGCTCGACCTCGAACCCACCGAGAAGTCCCTCGCCGTCCAGCGCGGCCGCGAACAGCGCGCCGAGGCCCGCTCGGTGCAGCGCCTCCTCGCCCCCGGCTCCGTCGCGGTCATCGGCACCGGCCGCATCCCCGGCGGAGTGGGCCGCACGGTCCTGCGCAACCTTCTCGCCGCCGGCTACACCGGCCGCACCTACGCGGTGAACCGCGCCTTCGACGCGGACCTGGCCACGCTCGACGGCGTCCCCGCCCACCGCTCGCTCGGCGAGATCGACGAGCCGGTCGACCTCGCGGTCATCGCCGTCCCCGCCCACCGGGTCCCCGAGGCCGTCGCCGACTGCGGCGAGCACGGCGTCCAGGGCCTGGTCGTCGTCTCCGCCGGCTACGCCGAGCGGGGCGCCGAGGGCCGCGAACTCCAGCGCGAACTGGTCCGCCAGGCCCGCTCCCACGGAATGCGGATCATCGGCCCCAACGCCTTCGGCATCATCAACACCGCCGAGACCGTCCGGCTCAACGCCTCGCTCGCCCCCGAGTCGCCCGCCCGCGGCCGGATCGGCCTGTTCACCCAGTCCGGCGCGATCGGCATCGCCCTGCTCTCCGGCCTCCACCGGCGCGGCGCGGGCCTGTCCTCGTTCATCTCGGCGGGCAACCGGGCCGACGTCTCCGGCAACGACTTCCTCCAGTACTCCTTCGAGGACCCGGACACGGACGTCGCCCTGCTCTACCTCGAATCGCTCGGCAACCCCCGCAAGTTCACCCGGCTCGCCCGGCGCACCGCCGCCGTGAAGCCCGTCGTCGTGGTGAAGGGCGCCCGGCACAGCGGAACCAACCCGCCCGGCCACGCGGTCCCGGTCAGCCGTATCCCCGATGCCACGGTTTCCGCGCTGATGCGCCAGGCCGGGGTCATCCGGGTCGACACCGTGACCGAGATGGTCGACGCCGGCATCCTGCTGGCCGGCCAGCCCCTCCCGGTCGGCCCGCGGGTCGCCATCCTCGGCAACTCCGAGTCCCTCGGCCTCCTGACGTACGACGCCTGCCTCGCCGAAGGGCTGCGCCCGCGCCCGCCGATCGACCTCACCACCGCCGCCTCACCGCAGGACTTCCGGGACGCGCTGGCGGCGGCGCTCGCGGACACCGCCTGCGACGCCGTGATCGTCACGGCCATCCCGTGGGTGGGGGAGAACGGGGAGGCCGAGTCCGGCGACGGCCAGGTGCTGGCCGCCGCCCTGCACACGGCCGTGGCCGGAGGCTCGGCCAAGCCGGTGGCCGTCGTCCATGTCGAGATCGGGGGACTCGCCGAGGCGCTGGCCGCCGCGAGCAGCACGGCCGCCCCGCGCCCCCGCTCCACCACGCCCCGAACCGCGCCCCCGGAAGCCGCCCCCGACCGGGCGGCGGCGGACACCCCGGCCGCACCCCGGACCTCCGAGGCGGCCGCCGCCCCTGGCTCACCGGCCCCCGCCTCCGGGCAACCGCGGCCCACCACGCCCGCGGCCCCGCCCCACCCCGGCCGCATCCCCGCCTACCCCGCCGCCGAACGCGCCGTACGGGCCCTCGCGGAGGCCGTGAAGTACGCCCAGTGGCGGCGGCAGGCGGCCGTTCCCGGCAAGGTCCCCGAACTCCTCGACGAGACCATCGACGAGGCCGGGGCCGCTGACCTGATCGAGGCCCGCCTCGCCGCCGCCCCCGATCCGCGCGGACGGCAGCTCAGCCACGACGAGGCCCGCGAACTCCTCGGCCGCTACGGCATCGACGTGCGCCCCACGCTGCCCGCGCCCGACCCCGACGCGGCCGTCGCCGCGGCCGCCCGGCTCGGCTACCCCGTCGCCCTCAAGACCACCGCGCCCCACCTGCGCCACCGCGCCGACCTCGGCGGGGTCCGCCTCGACCTCGCCGACGAGGACGCGCTGCGCCGGGCGTACGGAGAGCTGACCGGCCTCCTCGGCAAGCCCGCCGAACTGCTCCCCGTCGTCCAGGCGATGGTCCCGCGCGGCGTGGACACCGTCGTCCGCGCCTCCATCGACGCGGCCGCCGGGGCCGTCATCTCGTTCGGCCTCGCGGGCGCGCCCTCCGAACTGCTCGGCGACACCGCGCACCGGCTGGTCCCCGTCACCGACCGCGACGCCGCCGAGCTGATCCGGTCCATCAGGGCGGCCCCGGTGCTGTTCGGCTGGCGCGGCGCGGCACCGGTCGACACGGCCGCGCTGGAAGAGCTGCTGCTGCGGCTCTCCCGGCTGGTCGACGACCACCCCGAGGTGGTCTCCGTCGCCCTCGAACCGGTCGTCGTCGCCCCGCACGGACTGACCGCGCTCGGCGCGACCGTCCGGCTCGCCCCGCCGCCCGCCCGCAGCGACCTGGGCCCCCGCCGCCTTCCGAACTACTGAGCCCCCCGGCGATCGGCGGGGGGACGCCGGGGCGTCCCCGGCAGCCACCCGCCCGCCGTAGGATGGTGCCCATGGCAAAGACCGGTACGACGACCCAGGGGCTGCGCGCGGCGATCGAGCGCAGCGGCTACTACCCGGCCCTCGTGGCCGAGGCGGTGGAGGCCGCCGTCGGCGGGGAGCCGGTCGCCTCGTATCTGGTGCACCAGGAGACCACGTTCGACTCCAACGAGGTCCGCCGCCACGTCACGGTCCTCGTCCTGACCGAGCACCGGTTCATCGTCAGCCACACCGACGAGCAGGCCGCCGACAGCAGCTCCCCGACGCCGTACGCCACCACCTCGACCGAGTCGGTCAAGCTGGAGCGGATCTCCTCCGTCGTGGTCAGCCGCATGGTGGCCAACCCGGAGAAGTACGTTCCGGGCACCCTGCCCCGCGAGGTCGTCCTGACCATCGGCTGGGGCGCGGTCTCCCGGATCGACCTGGAGCCCGCCGCCTGCGGCGACTCCAACTGCGACGCCGACCACGGCTACACCGGCAGCTCCACCGCCGACGACCTGAGCCTGCGGGTCAGCGAGGCCGGCGACGGCCCCGACACCGTGCGCCAGACCCTCGCCTTCGCCCAGTCGCTCTCCGAGGCCACGGCCGCCACCGCGGCGACCGGCCGCTGATGGCGCAGCCCGCGTGGCAGGACCCCGTTCCGCTGGCCCTCGACACCGCGCCCGTGCCCGAGTACGGCAGCGGCTCGCTCGCCGACCTGCTGCCGACGCTCGTCGCCGGGCAGGAGGTGCCCGGCTTCACCGCCGCGATCCCCGAGCTGACCCCGGCCGACCGCAACTGCGTCTTCCTGATCGACGGCCTCGGCTGGGAGCAGATCAAGGCCCACCCGGACGAAGCGCCCTTCCTGCACTCCCTGCTCCCCACCTCGCGCGGCGGCACCGGCCGGCCGCTCACCGCGGGCTTCCCCTCCACCACCGCGACCTCGCTGGCCTCGGTGGGCACGGGGCTGCCGCCCGGCGAGCACGGTCTGCCCGGCTACACCGTGCGCGATCCGGGGACCGGCGAGCTGATGAACCAGCTCCGGTGGAAGCCGTGGACCGAGCCCAAGGTCTGGCAGCCCCACCCCACGGTCTTCCAGCGCGCCGACGCCGCCGGCGTGCGCACCGCGCAGGTCTCCGCGCCGATGTTCGAACAGACGCCGCTCACCAAGATCGCGCTCAGCGGCGGCTCCTTCCTCGGCCGGCTCTCCGGCGAGGAGCGCATGGACGTCGCCGCCCAGCGGCTGGCCGCCGGAGACCGCTCGCTCGTCTATACGTACTACAGCGAGGTCGACGGCAAGGGCCATCGCTTCGGCACCGACTCCGACGCCTGGCGCGGCCAGCTCATGTACGTCGACGGGCTCGCCCGCCGCCTCGCGGAACAGCTTCCGCCGCGCTCGGCGCTCTACATCACCGCCGACCACGGCATGATCGACATCCCCTTCGACGAGCAGTCCCGCATCGACTTCGACGAGGACTGGGAGCTCGGCGCGGGCGTCGCCCTGCTCGGCGGCGAGGGCCGTGCCCGCCACGTCTACGCGGTACCGGGCGCCCGGGCCGACGTGCTGGCCGTCTGGCGCGAGGTGCTGGGCGAACAGTTCTGGGTGGCGAGCCGCGAGGAGGCGATCGCCGCCGGCTGGTTCGGTCCGGTGATCGACGAGCGGGTCCACGGCCGGATCGGCGACGTGGTCGCCGCCGCCCACGACGACGTGATCATCACGGCCTCCGTCAACGAACCCCACGAGTCCGCGATGGCCGGTGTGCACGGCTCCCTGACCCCCGTGGAACAGCTCGTCCCCCTCCTCGAAGTACGCTCGTAACCCTCCCGTTCCCCGACCGACCCCCTCCGAAAGGTGCTCGACCCCTCATGCCCGAGCTGGTGTTCTTCTCCGGAACCATGGACTGCGGAAAGAGCACGCTGGCCCTGCAGATCGGTCACAACCGCTCGGCGCGCGGCCTCCAGGGCGTGATCTTCACGCGGGACGACCGCGCGGGGGAGGGCAAGCTCTCCTCCCGGCTCGGCCTGGTGACGGACGCCGTCGAGGCCGATGAGGGCATGGACGTCTACGCGCACATCGTGGACCGGGTGAGCCGGGGCGGCCGGGTCGACTACGTGATCGTGGACGAGGCGCAGTTCCTCGCCCCGACGCAGATCGACCAACTGGCCCGCGTCGTCGACGAGCTGGGCCTCGACGTCTTCGCCTTCGGCATCACCACGGACTTCCGCACCAAGCTGTTCCCCGGCTCCCAGCGACTGATGGAGCTGGCCGACCGGATAGAGGCCCTCCAGGTCGAGGCGCTCTGCTGGTGCGGGGCGCGCGCCACGCACAACGCCCGTACGGTGGACGGCGAGATGGTCGTCGAGGGTGCGCAGGTCGTGGTCGGCGACGTCAACCGGCCGGCGGGCGAGGTCGGTTACGAGGTACTGTGCCGCCGCCACCACCGCCGCCGCATGACGAGCGGCTCCGCCCGTGCCGGCGCCCTCTCGCCGGACGTCCTGCCGGTGCCCTCGGACTGAGCCGCGGGGCCGCCGGCCCGCCCCCGGCATTCAGTCCGGGGCCATCTCGCCTACGCCGAGAAGTCACCGGAGTCGGCCAGGCTTCCCTCGTCCGACCCCCGTCCGGGGGCGCACCACGAAGGAAGTAACCACCGATGGATCGCAGATCGTTCATGGCCACGACGGGCCGCGCCTCCCTCCTCGCGGGCGGGGCCCTCACCGCGGGCGCCGCGCTCGCGGCGCCACCGGCCGCCGCCGCTCCGGCGCCCGACGAGCGCGGCCGCCACGATGGCGGGCGGACGGTGCGGTTCAACATCATCAGCGACATCCAGGGCGACCTGGCCGACTTCGGCAAGGCGCTCGACGACCTGCACCGGATCAACCCCGGCAGCGCCGGACTGGGCATCGCGGGTGACATCACGCCCCGCGGCTACGACTTCGAGTACGCCGAGGTCCGCCGCACCCTCCAGCGGCACCGGCACCCCGCGAGCGTCGCCTGGGCCATCGGCAACCACGAGTTCTACGTCCCCAAGTACAGCGACCCGAACACGCTCGCCCAGGACACCTGGCCCAACGGGACCACGGAGGACTCGCTCTTCCGCAGCTTCTACAACTTCGCGGGGCGGAACAAGGTCTACACCGAGATGTCGTTCGGCGGCGTCCCCGTCCTGACCCTCGGGACCGAGCGCTACGCGCACTACCACGACGCGAAGCTGTGGGACGAGGTGTGGATCAGCGACGCGCAGTTCGCCTGGCTGGAGGACCGGCTCGCCCACTGGTCGCGGCGGCGGAGGCCCGTCATGGTGCTGACCCACCACCCCCTGCCCAACACGGTGTCGGGCACCCGCAACAAGCTCTACCTCGGCGACTACCTCCAGCCCGACCGGCTCCTGTCGATCCTCGGCCGCCACAAGGACGTGTTCCTCTTCTCCGGCCACACCCACTGGGACCTCAACCTGTCGGACTGGGCGGTCCGCAGGGTGGTCCCCGGCACCGGGAACCTCGACGGTTTCACCGTCGTGAACACCTCGGCGGTCCAGACGGGCTGGACGGACGACGGCAAGGGCGGCGAGGTCGCGGTGGGCGGCACGTTCAACCAGGGCCTCCAGGTCGAGGTGGGCCCGCGCACGGTCGTCATCAAGGCCCGTGACTTCTCCACGGGCACCTGGCTCAAGCAGCTCACGGTCCCGCTGCACACGGCGGCCTGAGACGGGAGGCGGGACGGGAGGCCGGATCGGCGGCGGCCCCGTCCCGCCCGCCCTTCACCGTCCGAAAGCGTCGCTCCCCGCCGACCTGACGATGGTGAACACGGCGCCCTCCGGGTCCGCGACCGTCGCCAGCCGGCCGCTCGACGCCTCGCGCGGCGGCTGCAGCACGCGTCCACCCAGCTCCACCACGCGGGCCGCCGCCAGATCGGTGTCGGCGACCTCGAAGTACGTCATCCAGTGCGGCCCCCGGTCACGCGGCAGCGCATGGCCCACCCCGTGCAGCGCTGCCACCGGGACGCCGTCCAGGTGCAGGGTCTGGTAGTCGAAGTCGGCCGAGAGGACCGCCTCCGTCTCGTAGCCGAAGACCGTCTGGTAGAACTTCGCGATCGTCGAGGTCTCCCGTGTCACCAGTTCGTTCCAGACGGGGGTGCCGGGCACGCCCGCCGTCATCGTGCCGATGTGCTCCGACCCCTGCCAGATGCCGAAGACCGCCCCGCTCGGGTCCGACGCGATGGCGAGCCGCCCCGCCTCGCCCGCGTCCAGCGGACCGACCGCGACCGTCCCGCCGCAGGAGCGGACGGCCTCCGCCGTGGCGTCGGCGTCGTCCGTGGCGAGGTAGGTGGTCCAGGCGATCGGGAGGTGCCGGTCGGGCGGGAGCTGGCCGATGCCCGCGACCTCCTCGCCGTGCAGCAGCCCGCGTACGTAGGGGCCCAGCTGATCGGGGCCCGGCAGGAACTCCCAGTCGAACAGGGCGCCGTAGAACTCCTGGGTCGTGGTCAGGCCGTGCACGATCAGACTCACCCAGCAAGGTGTTCCGGGCGTACGCCGGGCGGGGGCCTCGGTCATCGTCTTTTCTCTCCTCGGACCGTTGTGGTGGCCGTACGGGGGAAGGGGGCGGGCGCGCCGCCCCCGGTCGGGGCGGGGCCCGCGTGCCCCGTGCAGATGCTCGCACCCCCCGGGGCGGGGAGCGTACCGGCCGCGCCGCGTCGTCCCGGTGCCCGGCGAAGGACGGCCGGATTCCCGCCGACCGTCCTGTCCGCTGTGGTTACGGGCGCCCGGTGCGCTGCGCGAGGATGGCGCCCATGAAGCCCATCATCACCGCATCCGCATACGCGAGCGAGTCGGCCGGACCGCGGCCGCCCGTCGTCCTGGACGTCCGCTGGCAGCTCGGCGGTCCGCACGGCCGCGCCGACTACGAGGCGGGCCACCTGCCCGGAGCCGTCTTCGTCGACCTCGACAAGGAGCTCGCCTCCCCGGCGGGCGAGGGCGGCCGCCACCCCCTCCCGGACCCGGAGGTCTTCGGAGCCGCGATGCGCCGGGCCGGGGTCGGCCAGGACACCCCCGTCGTGGTGTACGACGGCGGCCAGGGCTGGGCCGCGGCGCGGGCCTGGTGGCTGTTGCGCTGGGCGGGACACCGGGACGTACGGGTGCTGGACGGCGGGCTCGCCGCCTGGACGGGCGACCTCTCCACCGAGGTACCGCACCCTGCCGAGGGCGATTTCCGGCCGAAGCCCGGGGCCCTGCCCACCCTGGACGCGCAAAGCGCGGCCGCCTTCGCCCGCTCGGGTCTGCTGCTCGACGCGCGGGCGGCCGAGCGCTACCGGGGCGACGTGGAGCCGATCGACCGGGTCGGCGGACACATCCCCGGAGCAGTCTCCGCCCCCACCACGGAGAACACCGGCGCGGACGGGCGCTTCCTGCCGGCCGACCGGCTCGCCGCACGGTTCGCCGGGCTGGGCGCGGAGAGCAGCCCCGAAGGCGTGGGCGTGTACTGCGGTTCCGGGGTCTCCGGCGCCCACCAGGTGCTGGCCCTGGAGATCGCGGGCATCACGGGCATCCTGTATCCGGGCTCCTGGTCCGAGTGGTCCTCGGACCCCTCCCGGCCGGTCGCCACGGGTCCCGAGCCCCGGTAAATCGCCCGCCCCGGCCGGGGCGGGCGACGACGCGGGGGCGGGGCCGGTGCGCGGACGCGCACCGGCCCCGCCCCCACCGGCCGTCATTCCTGGTCAGTCCTGCTTCTTGCGCCGGGTGCCGAAGACGATCTCGTCCCAGCTCGGCACCGCGGCCCGGCGGCCCGGCCGCACCCCGTCCGCCTCGGCCTGACGGTCCGTCGTCCCGGTCAGCCGGTCGCGGTGGCCGGCCACGGCCCGAGGCATCAGCACGTCCGCGTAGGCGGAACCCGCTCCGGCCGAAGCGGCGGCGGGCGGTTCGTCCGCCTCCGCCTCCTCCGCCGGTTCGAGCGCGGGCGGCTCGGGCTGCGCCGGCCGCTCGGGCACCACCATGTCGCCGCGGAAGCTCGGCACCGCCTCCAGCAGGCTGGTCAGCGAGTCGCGCTCACCGCCCGAGGCGCTGCTCACGTACTCCTCGGGCTCGGCGGCCGGAGCGGGCCGCTCGATCTGCCGGTCCAGGGCCCGGTCCAGCGGGCGGTCGCGGTCGACCTGCCGGTCGAGGCTGCGGTCCAGCGGCCGGTCGCGCGGCAGCCGGGCGATCCGGGGGACGAAGGGGAAGCTGGGCTCGGGCGCGGCGTCGTCGGTCTCGCCGATCAGGGAGCGGGCCTCGTCGTCCACGGCCTGGACCAGCCGCCGGGGCGGGTCGTACGTCCAGCTCGCCGAGTGCGGTTCCCCCGCGACCCGGTAGACGAGCAGGACCTCCCAGGTGCCGTCGTCGCGGCGCCAGGAATCCCACTGGACGGTCTCCTTGTCGGCGCCGCGCAGCAGGAGGCGCTCCTGCACCGCCTCGCCGAGCTGGGGACCGGTGTTCTCGCCGGGACGGCGCACGGGGGTCTTCCGGGCCCGTTCGGCCATGAAGGCGCGCTCCGCGAGCACGGGGCCCTCGAAGCGGCGTACACGGTCGACCGGGATGCCCGCGAACTGGGCGACCTCCTCCGCGGAGGCGCCGGCTCGTATCCGGGCCTGGATGTCGCGGGGACGGAGGTGGCTCTCCACCTCGATCTCGATCTGGCCGAGCCGGGCGCGGTCGTTGCGCACGGCGGCGCGCAGCCGCTCATCGATCGGAAGCGTGTACTCCGTGCTGTCCGCAGCCTTGAGCACCAGTCGTGTGCCGTCGTTGGAGACGGCCACGACACGCAGTTCGGGCATGGGGACCTCCCGGGTGGTGCCTGCCGACGTCACGTGCGTCGCTGCTTCCGCTAGTCGAGTGTGACCTGCCCGGGTGCAGCCTGCCACAACCTTGCCAAGTTGCCCGGCGTGTCGGGCGCTCGTCCCAGGGTGCCACCATGACACGGTTGTCCATTGCGACCCAAAGTGACCGATTTGGCCGCCTTGTGTAGCGGGCATCCGTGCGATGCCTCGAAACCGCCGGTTCGGGTGCCGCCGTCGGCCCCCTCCGGTGGCTGCGGAATCCCACGTCGGAGTCCGCCCCAGGGCTCGTCACAGTACTCCATTCGGGCCACCGGGGTGGACCGGCGCGCCGCCGAAGTTCTCACGAGGTGCGGGAGTTGATGTACCCCGTTCTGCGTGAATCGCCCCTGACGCGTGTTGTGCTTCACGCAATCCCCGGAAGCGGAACTATCCGCTTCGCTCATTTGTCCCTTCCTGGTGCATGGTGGGAGAGATGTCAAGCAGGGGCTGGTAATGGTTCAGAAGCCGGAAAACGACACGGAACAGAAGGAAAAGCGCATAGACCTGAGTCTCCCGCAGGTCGCCGGGAGCGCTGTGGCCGCCGTCGCGGCGGCGGTGGCCGCCTCCCAACTGGGGGTGTACGGCACGATCGCCGGGGCGGGCGTGATGAGCGTCGTCGCCACCTGTGGCGGCTCGGTCTTCCAGCACTTCTTCCGCCGCACGGGTGAGCAGATCCGCGAGGTGACGGTCCAGGTGGTCCACCCGGAGGGCCGCCAGGTGACGGTGCACACCAAGGAGACGACGCCCGCCGGGCGCAGAGCCGCCGCACGGCGGTCCGACCCGGAACCGGAGCGGGAGCCGGCCGAGGACGCCACGACCGTGCTGCCGACGGTGGACCCCGGCACGGTTCCGGAGGTGGTCCCGGACGCGGAGAGCACACGACCGCTTCCCCCGCTCACCGCCGCGGACCCCGACCGCACCCAGCTGCTCGACCTCGGCGACGCGCGGACCAGGATGCTCCGCGTGCCGCCGCCGGGCGGAGGCCACGCGGCCGGCGACGACGACCGCACGCGGATGCTGCGGGGCGACGACGCCCGTACGCGACCGATCCCACGGACCGGAACGGTCCCGGCCGCCGCCGACGAGGAGTTCGGTGCGGGTGTGACGCACGGCACCCGGCTGCGCGGCTGGAAGCGCCCGGCGCTCGCGGCCGCCGCCGTCTTCGCGGTCTCCATGGCCGGGATCACCGTGTTCGAGATGATCTCGGGCAACGACCTCAGCGGCGGCCAGGGCACCACCCTCAGCTCCGTGGTGCGCGGCGGCGGCGACCGGGACCCCGGCCCCGCCGACCCCACGCCCTCCGAGGACACCCGCCGGGACGGCGGCACGGACGGAGAGCCGACCCCCGGCGACCCGACCGGTTCGACCCCCGCCACGGACGGCGGCGACGGCAGCGGTACGAGCCCGGACCCCGGGACGGGTACCGGAGGGGAGAAGCCCACCACCGGGCCCACCCCCACCCCGACGCCCTCCGGCTCCACCGGCGGGACCGCACCCGCCCCGTCGCAGCCCACCCCCTCGGCCCCCGGCGACACCGGCACCGAGGCGCCTCCGGCCGGCACGGGCATCGCCCCCGGCCAGGGTGAGCAGGGCCCGCCCGCCGACGACGCCGGGTGACCGGCCTACCGACCGGCGGCACGACGCGCCTCGGCCCCGGCCCCCTCACGACGGAGGGCCGGGGCCGAGGCGCGTACCGGGAGCCGCGAGACTCAGTCGCCGAGCACACGCCGCAGGTAGTCGTTGCCGAACATGCGGTCCGGGTCCAGCCGGTCGCGCAGCGCGGTGAACTCCCCGAACCGCGGATAGAGCTCGGAGAAGTAGGCCGCGTCCCGTGTGTGGATCTTGCCCCAGTGCGGCCGGCCCGCGTGCGCGGTCATGATCCGCTCGACCGCGGTGAAGTACGAGCGGTGGGGCGTGCCCCGGTACAGGTGGACGGCGATGTAGGCGCTGTCCCGGCCCGACGCGGTCGACAGGGTCATGTCGTCGGCCGGAGCGGTGCGCACCTCGACCGGGAAGCTGATCTTCAGCGGAGAGCGTTCGACCATGGCCTTCAGCTCCCGCAGCGCCGCCACCGCCCGCTCGCGCGGAACGGCGTACTCCATCTCCACGAACCGCACCCGGCGCGGGCTGGTGAAGACCTTGTACGGGATGTCGGTGTACGTACGCGCGGACAGCGCCCGGCTGGAGAGCCTGGCGATCGACGGGATCGTCGCGGGGACCGCGCGGCCGAGCGAACAGGCGACCTGGAAGACCCCGTTGGACAGCAGCTCGTCGTTGATCCAGCTGCTCACCTTGCCGGGCGGGGCGGCCGGACCGGCGCTGCGGTTGTTGCGCTTGGTGGTGCAGTTCCCGGTGTGCGGGAACCAGTAGAACTCGAAGTGCTCGTTCTCGGCCACGAGCTGATCGAACTCCGAGGTGACCCGGTCGAAGGTCATCGGCTCCTCGCGGGCCGTCAGCAGGAAGATCGGCTCCACGGCGAGGGTGACCGCGGTGATCACCCCGAGGGCGCCGAGTCCGATCCGGGCCGCGGCGAAGATCTCCGGGTTCTGCTCGGCCGAGCAGACCAGCACCGTCCCGTCGGCGGTCACCAGCTCCAGCGCCCGGATCTGCGCGGATATCGACGCCGAGTCCCTGCCCGTGCCGTGCGTGCCGGTGGAGGTCGCCCCGGCGATCGTCTGCTCCATGATGTCGCCCATGTTCGTGAGCGACAGACCCTCGCGGGCGAGTGCGGTGTTGAGCCGCTTGAGCGGAGTCCCGGCCTCCACCGTCACGGTCATCGCCTCACGGTCGATGTCCCGGATGCCGGTGAGCAGGTCGGGGCGTATCAGCACGCCGTCGGTGGCGGCCGCCGCCGTGAAGGAGTGGCCCGAACCGACGGGTTTCACCTTCAGGCCGTCCGCGCCCGCGCGGCGCACCACGTCCGCGAGCTCCTCCACGGAAGCGGGGGACTCGGTGTGGGCGGGGCGTGCGGTGACGGTGCCCGCCCAGTTGTGCCACGTGCTCGTCCTCGTCCGTGCGTAGGTGTCGGTCATCTTCCCCGCGCCCTCCCGTCGTAGCCGGCCCGGCCAGCCGGCGATGTCCCGGAAACGCCGCCGCCGCCGCCGCGAGCGCTCCCGCCGCGACGGGCATCGCGTACCCCGCCTTCGCCCCGGCGGCGTCGGCCACCCGGCCGACGGCAGGGGAGCCGGGCGCCACTCCCACCGCGAGCCCGGTACCGGTCCGGGTCATGCCCTCGGTCAGCTTGGTGCGCGGTACGCGCGCTTCGACGAGGGCCATGGCGACCACCGTCGGTGCGATGGCGAGGCCCGCGACAAAGAGCGCCACGGCCGGCAACGGAAGGTTCCCGGCCAGTTGGAGGGGGATCATACTCACGGCCCTCGCGGCGCCACCCACCAGCCACCAGGTCGCGGGGCGCCCCTTCGGACCCGGCGGCCCGGACGCGGGGCGCCGGATGTCGGTCGCCGCTCCGTCCGAGGCGGGTGGCAGGATCGGTGTCATGTCCGATCTGCGCGAGCCCGCTCCCTACGACGCCCTGCTGCTGCTCTCCTTCGGCGGTCCCGAGGGCCCGGACGACGTGGTTCCGTTCCTGGCGAACGTGACCCGCGGCCGCGGCATCCCCGAGGAACGCCTCAAGGAGGTCGGCCGGCACTACTTCCTCTTCGGCGGAGTCAGCCCGATCAATGCGCAGAACCGTGCCCTGCTCGACGCGCTGCGCAAGGACTTCGCCGACCACGGCCTGGACCTCCCGGTCTACTGGGGCAACCGCAACTGGGCGCCGTACCTGACCGACGTCCTGCGGGAGATGACCGAGGACGGCCACCGCCGGATCGCGGTCCTCGCCACCAGCGCCTACGCCTCCTACAGCGGCTGCCGCCAGTACCGCGAGAACCTCGCGGAGTCACTGGCCGTCCTGGAGGCCGAAGGGCTGGAGGTGCCGCGGGTGGACAAGCTGCGGCACTACTTCAACCACCCCGGCTTCGTGGAGCCCATGGTGGACGGCGTCCTCGCCTCGCTCGCCGACCTCCCCGAGGACATCCGCGCCGACGCGCACATCGCGTTCACCACCCACTCCATCCCGACCTCCGCCGCCGACGCCTCGGGCCCCGGGGAGGCGCACGGCGACGGTGGCGCGTACGTCGCCGAGCACCTGGACGTGGCCCGCCTGATCGTCGAGGCGGTGCGCGCCGAGACCGGCGTCGAGCACCCCTGGCAGCTCGTCTACCAGTCCCGCAGCGGGGCCCCGCACATCCCGTGGCTGGAGCCCGACATCTGCGACCACCTGGAGACCCTGCACGGCGAGGGCGTCCCGGCGGTCGTGATGGCACCCATCGGCTTCGTCTCGGACCACATGGAGGTCCTCTACGACCTCGACACCGAGGCGAAGGCCAAGGCCGAAGAGCTCGGACTGCCGGTGCGCCGTTCCGCCACGGTCGGTGACGACCCGCGCTTCGCCGCCGCCGTACGGGACCTGCTCCTGGAGCGTGCGGCGAGCGAGCGCGGCCGGGCGGTGGAGCGCTGCGCGCTGGGTGCGCTGGGCCCCTCCCACGACCTCTGCCCGGTCGGCTGCTGCCCCGCCAGGGCTCCGAAGCCTGCGGCGGCGGGCGCGGACAGCCCGTACGCGTAACCGTACGACCGGCCCGTACGACCACCCGTCCGGCCCACCGATCACCTGGGAGCACCGTGACCGACCCCGACCTGTCCGACCTGCTCGAACTCGCCCTGGAGGCGGCCCGCCGCGCCGGAGCCCTGCTGCGCGACGGCCGTCCGGCCGACCTGGGGGTGGCCGCGACCAAGTCCAGCCCCATCGACGTGGTCACCGAGATGGACATCGCCGCCGAGAAGCTGATCACCGGCTACCTCTCCGACTTCCGCCCCGACGACGGCTTCCTGGGGGAGGAGGGCGCGGGCGCCCCCGGCAGCACCGGAATCCGCTGGGTCATCGACCCGCTCGACGGCACCGTGAACTACCTCTACGGCCTGCCGACCTGGGCGGTCTCCATCGCCGCCGAACGGGACGGCGAGCGGGTCGTGGGCGTCGTCGAGGCCCCGATGCGCCGCGAGACCTATCGGGCGGTCCTCGGCGGCGGCGCCTTCGCGAACGGCGAGCCGCTGCGCTGCCGGCCCGCCCCGCCGCTGGACCAGGCCCTCGTGTCGACCGGCTTCAACTACGTCGCCCACGTCCGCGCCCATCAGGCGGACGTCGCCCAGCAGCTGATTCCGAGGCTTCGGGACATCCGGCGCGGCGGATCGGCCGCCATCGACCTCTGCGATGTGGCGGCCGGCCGTCTCGACGGCTACTACGAGCGCGGGCTGCACCCCTGGGACCTGGCCGCGGGCGACCTCATCGCCCGCGAGGCGGGCGCCCTGACCGGTGGACGCCCCGGACTGCCCGCCGACGGAGACCTGACGGTGGCCGCCAGCCCCGGTGTCTTCGAGCCGCTGCAGGCCGCACTGGACGAGCTGGGCGCCTGGCACGACTGACTCGGCGCACCGCGGGCCCGCCGGACTGCCCCGGCGAGGAGGCCGGGAGCGCCGCGCACGCAACGGGGTCCCGGACACCGAGAAGGCGTCCGGGACCCCGTGCGTGCGACTCAGACGGTGGTGACGCCGACGTTCACGCCGTGCTCGGCGGCGAGCCGGTGAAGATCGTCCAGCTCGCTCTGCTCGACGTCCGCGAGGAAGTCGTCGCCGTCCTCGCGCGCCCGCGTGAGGTCGGACTCGGTCGTCTTGATGCGGTGCAGCAGACCTGCGGTGAAAGCGTCCATGATGCGCCCCCTCATCGTGGGTCGGTGGCACGGGGGTGTGCCCGGTGATCCCCCCGGCCGGGGAGCCGGAGGAGCAGCTGATCGCGCCGTAGCTCCAGGGAAGAGGAGCGGGCTGTGGGATGCCACGTGGCAGGCGTGATCGCGGGTGTGAACCCCTCATCCCCATGCCGAACCTCAGAGAAACCTCAACCGGCCCGGAAATCCGCCGGTTTGCTCGACGGGAGGTCCGAGGGGCGCCGGAGGGAGGACGGTCCGCCGCCGCCTTACCGCCGGTTTATGCGCGTTGCAGGCAGGATGGGATCACACCGTGGGCATCGCTGCCCGCGTCCGACCGGCCCGCGTGGGCCGCTCACTCCGTGAACCCATCGAAGGACCGAAGGAAGGACTGCGCCGTGCGCGTACTCGTCGTCGAGGACGAGCAGCTGCTCGCCGATGCGGTGGCCACCGGACTGCGCCGGGAGGCCATGGCCGTCGACGTCGTCTACGACGGAGCCGCGGCCCTGGAGCGCATCGGGGTCAACGACTACGACGTCGTCGTGCTGGACCGGGACCTCCCGGTGGTGCACGGGGACGACGTCTGCCGCCGGATCGTCGAGCTGGGCATGCCCACCCGCGTGCTCATGCTCACCGCGTCCGGCGACGTCAGCGACCGGGTCGAGGGCCTGGAGCTGGGCGCGGACGACTACCTTCCCAAGCCCTTCGCCTTCAGCGAGCTGACCGCGCGGGTGCGCGCGCTGGGCCGCCGGACGACGGTGGCGCTGCCGCCCGTCCTGGAGCGCGCCGGGATCAAGCTCGACCCGAACCGCCGCGAGGTCTTCCGCGACGACGTGGAGATCCAGCTGGCCCCGAAGGAGTTCGCGGTGCTGGAGGTGCTGATGCGCAGTGAGGGCGCGGTCGTCTCGGCGGAGCAGCTGCTGGAGAAGGCCTGGGACGAGAACACCGACCCCTTCACCAACGTGGTGCGGGTCACGGTGATGACGCTCCGCCGCAAGCTCGGCGAACCGCCCGTCATCGTCACCGTGCCGGGCTCCGGATACCGGATCTGAGGACCATGGCCACCACCCCGGACGTGCCCGCGGCGCCTCCGAAACCCACCTGGGAGCCCAAGCAGCAGGAGCCCCCCTACCCCTGGCTGCGCCCGACCATCCGCATACGCCTCACCCTGCTCTACGGCGGGATGTTCCTGATCGCGGGCATCGTGCTGCTGTCGATCATCTACATGCTGGCGGCGCAGGCCCTGCACGACGCGGGGAGCCTGGAGCTCAAGGTCGGCGGCACCAATGTGCTGATCGCCAGCGACGCCTGCCCGCAGCTCGCCTCCGCGACCAACATCGACCAGGTGAACGAGACGATCAAGGCGTGCACGGCCGCCCAGCGCCGCCACGCCCTGGACACCCTGCTCAACCGTTCGCTCCTCGCCCTGGTCGGCCTCAGCGTCATCGCCTTCGCCTTCGGGTACGCCATGGCCGGACGCGTCCTGTCCCCGCTCGGCCGGATCACCCGTACCGCCCGCCGGGTGGCCGGTACGGACCTCACCCGGCGGATCGAGCTGGACGGCCCGGACGACGAGCTCAAGGAGCTGGCGGACACCTTCGACGACATGCTGGACCGGCTGGAGCGGGCGTTCACCGCACAGCAGCGGTTCGTCGGCAACGCCTCGCACGAGCTGCGCACCCCGCTGGCGATCAACCGCACCCTGCTGGAGGTCCAGCTCTCCGACCCCGAGGCCCCGCCGGAGCTCCAGCAGCTCGGCAAGACCCTGCTGGCCACCAACGAGCGAAGCGAGCAGCTGGTCGAGGGCCTGTTGCTGCTGGCCCGCAGCGACAACCAGATCATCGAGCGCAAGCCGGTCGACCTGGCGGAGGTCGCCGAGCGCGCCATCGATCAGACACGGACGGAGGCGACGGACAGGAAGGTGGAGATCCGCGGTGAGCGGGAATCGGCCGTGGTCCAGGGCAACGGGGTCCTGCTGGAGCGGATCGCGCTGAACCTCGTGCAGAACGCCGTGCGCTACAACGTGCCCGAGGACGGCTGGGTGGAGGTCACCACGGAGGTCCGGCACGGGCAGGCCCTGCTGACCGTCTCCAACAGCGGCCCGGTGGTTCCGGCGTACGAGATCGACAACCTTTTCGAACCCTTCCGGCGGCTGCGTACGGAGCGCACGGGCAGCGACAAGGGTGTCGGGCTCGGCCTGTCGATCGCGCGGTCCGTCGCGCGGGCCCATGGAGGCCGTATCATCGCGGAGCCCCGCGAGGGCGGGGGCCTCGTGATGCGCGTCACTCTGCCGGTCTGAGAAGCTGCGCGTCGTGACTCCGCACCGCATCTCCACGTTCGCTTTGGGCGGAATTTTCGTGACCCGTCTCCGGATGATCCGTGTGTGATCGATCACACGGGCGATTTTTCGGCCATCTACGCACGGTGACGACGAGTCTGTCAAAAAGCCGGTAAACGTCCGGGTTTTCGGGGATCGTTATCACGGGAAGTACACGGGGTGGCACCCGTGAACTGCATGGACGGGACCGTGTACGGTCCCCATCGCCACCCAAGCCGAGCCTCGCCGAGGCGGCCGGTCGGGTGTCGATTGAGTAACAGACCTTGATGTGAGGCAAAATCTCCGCCTCAGGTCGGGCACAAGTCCGGCCTCTCACGCGTTACGTGCGCTGAGACACCCGTATGAACCCAAGAGGGGGAGAGCGACATGGCAACGGATTACGACACCCCACGCAAGACCGACGACGACGTCGACCAGGACAGTCTCGAAGAGCTCAAGGCGCGCCGAAGCGACAAGACGGCGTCCGCCGTCGACGTCGACGAGTTCGACGCCGCCGAGGGCCTGGAGCTGCCCGGCGCGGACCTCTCCAACGAGGAGCTGGCCGTCCGGGTGCTGCCCAAGCAGGCCGATGAGTTCACCTGCATGAGCTGCTTCCTGGTGCACCACCGCAGCCAGCTGGCCCGCGAGAAGAACGGTCAGCCCATCTGCCGCGACTGCGACTGAGGTCGGGTCGGCCGTGGCAGGCGAGACACCGTTCCGGAAGCGGCGCCCCTGGCGCCGGCACGGCCAGCAGGCACAGCAGGACGGTACGGGCGGGACAGTCCCGGCAGGAGGCGCTCACGCGTCCGCCGAGCGGTCCGCCACCCCGCCGGATCGCTCCGGCGGTTCCGACGACGAGCGGGGCCGTTCGGCCTCGCTCGAGGTGGCCGGGGCGGCCTCGCTGCCGGACCGGCCCGCAGAGCACGACCGGCAGGACCGGGCGGAGCCCACGACCGGGGGCCGCCTGGACGGCGTGAAACGGGGTGTACGCAAGGGCGGGGAGAGCGCGAAGGCACTGGCCGCACAGCTGGCCGACCGCATCATCGACACAGCCCCGCGGGTGCCCGTGCGCGACCTCGCCACCCTGCGGAGGCAGTTCCCCGGACTGGGCCCCGAGGAGCTGGCCGACAAGCTGGTCACGGGAGCCTGCCGGGGCACCGCGACCGTCGGCGCAGGCATCGGGGCCGCCGCCATGATGCCCGTACCGCCGGCCATGCTCGCCGAGCTGGCCGCCGAGGTGACCGGCGTCGCCGCCATAGAGATGAAGCTCGTCGCCGAGCTCCACGAGGTCTACGGCCGCCGTCCACCCGGCAATCTCGGCCAGCGCAGCAGCGCGTACCTGACGTCGTGGACGGAGGAGCGCGGCATCGACGTCGGTCGGCCCACCACCCTCAACGCCGCTCTCGGCGGCCAGATGAAACGCGAGCTGCGCCAGCAGATCATGAAGCGCATGGCGCGCAATCTGCCGAACCTGATCCCGTTCATGATCGGCGCCGCCGTGGGCGCCACGATGAACCGGCGCGACACCCGCAAGCTCGCCGACCGGATCAGGAGCGACCTGCGCAAGCACCAGGTCCCCTGGGACCGGCTGCCCGCACTGCCCCCGCTGGAACAGCCTCCGGACCCGGCCGAACTGCCCAAGGAGATCGAGGGCCCCTGAGGGGACCTCCGGCGAGCGGGCGGGCCCGTGTCCGGGCCCGCAGACCCCGCGATGTCCGTTCAGGCGGTCGGGACCGCGCCCAGCGCGGCCGCCAGGCCCCGCGGGTCACGGGTGGAGAGGTAGACGTACGGAGTCGGGTCCTGCGGGTCCGTGACCTCCACCCGCACCGCCGTATCCACATAGCCGCGCAGCAGCATGAACGCCCGCGCGTCCGCCTTGTGCGTGCGCCAGGCCCGCGCCTCCTCCGCGTCCAGCACCTCGGCCTCGCCGAGCGCCGACAGCGGAATCCGGGCGTCCCCGGCGACCAGCGCCCCCGCCACCACCCGGATCCGGGCGGAGCCGTAGCCGCTCACCGCGACCGCCGCCGCCGCGCCGCCGCCCACCAGCCCGGCGAGCATCGGCAGGGTGCCCAGCGGCAGCAGCATCAGAGCGCAGGCGATACCGACCCCGAAGGCGATGAACCACCAGGAACGGGGCGCGGTGAGACGTTCGTCGAAGGGCGGTGCGGAAGGCTGCATGGCACCAAGCTTGGCACGGCGGGACCGGTGGACCGCCGCGCGGGTAAGGTCTGCGCCTGTGAGTGGAACATCAGCAGCTCTGACACCTCCGGCCGACGCCGTCGCGCCGGTCCGGCACCCCGACGCGCCCGCCCCCGGCGAGCTCCTCGGGGCGCACTACGAACACTGCTTCGGCTGCGGCGGGGGACAGCCGCACGGACTGCACCTGATGGCGCGGGCCGGTGAAGGCGTGAGCGTCACCGCCGAGTTCACCGTGCAGCCCGCCCACCAGGGCGCCCCCGGCCTCGCGCACGGCGGCGTGCTCGCCACGGCGCTGGACGAGACCCTCGGCTCGCTGAACTGGCTGCTGCGCACGATCGCGGTGACCGGACGGCTGGAGACCGACTTCGTCCGCCCCGTCCCCGTGGACACCGTGCTGCACCTCGACGCCCGGATCACCGCCGTGCACGGCCGGAAGATCTACTCCACCGCCACCGGCCGGATCGGCGGCCCCGAGGGCCCCGTCGCGGTCCGCGCCGACGCCCTCTTCATCGAGGTCAAGGTCGACCACTTCATCGACAACGGCCGTCCCGCCGAGATCCGGGCGGCCATGGCCGACCCGGACCAGGTCCGCCGGGCCCGCGCGTTCGAGGTGAACCCGTGACCCGCGCCCCCGTCGACGTACTGATCCGCCTCCTCGACCCGGAGGTGCCGATTCCGGCGTACGGGCACCCGGGCGACGCCGGGGCCGACCTGGTCACCACCGAGGCCGCCGAACTCGCCCCCGGTGAGCGCGCGGTGCTCCCCACCGGCGTCTCGATCGCCCTGCCCGACGGGTACGCCGCGTTCGTGCACCCCCGCTCGGGCCTCGCGGCCCGCTGCGGAGTGGCCCTCGTGAATGCCCCGGGGACGGTTGACGCCGGGTACCGTGGGGAGATCAAGGTGATCGTGGTCAACCTCGATCCGCGCGAGAGCGTGCGATTCGAACGGTTCGACCGGATTGCCCAACTGGTTGTCCAGCAGGTCGAGAAGGTGCGCTTCCACGAGGTGGCGGAACTTCCCGGCTCGGCGCGGGCCGAAGGGGGCTTCGGGTCCACCGGCGGCCATGCGTCGGTGGACGGCGCCGAGGGCGGGATCACCCACGGTGGGAACAGCTACGCTTCGGTCGTATCCGACCGGGAAGGACAGTGACGTGTTCGGACGTCGCAAGAAGAGTGGTTCCGCCGAGGACGCGGCGGACGAGGTGCGCGAGGCCGAGCAGGTCGCCGACGAGTCGGGCGCATCCGACGGGGCCGACACCGGCGCCCGCCGGATGAACCTCCCGCCGGCCCCCCGGCCGGACGGGCCCTGGGACAGCTCCGAGGTCACCCAGCCCGGCGAGGGCCGGGTCGACCTGGGCGGCATCTTCGTGCCCGGAGTCGAAGGCATGGAGCTGCGCGTCGAGGTGGCCGGGGACGCGATCGTCGCCGCCACCGTGGTGCTGCGCGACAGCGCGATCCAGCTGCAGGCGTTCGCCGCCCCCAAGAAGGAGGGCATCTGGGGCGAGGTCCGCGACGAGATCGCCTCGGGCATCACCCAGCAGGGCGGGGTCATCGACGAGGTCGAGGGCCCGCTGGGCTGGGAGCTGCGCGCGCAGGTCCCCGTCCAGCTTCCGGACGGCACGGGCGGGGTGCAGCTCGTGCGCTTCGTCGGCGTCGACGGACCCCGCTGGTTCCTGCGCGGAGTGATCTCCGGCCAGGGCGCCGTCCAGCCGCAGGCCGCCGGGCTGCTGGAGACGATCTTCCGGGACACCGTGGTCGTCCGGGGCGAGGGCCCGATGGCCCCCCGCGACCCGATCGTCCTCAAGCTCCCCGACGACGCCCAGATGGTGCCCGAGGGCGTTCAGCAGGAGGAGCAGGAGGGCTCGAAGTTCTCCGGCGGCATGGGCCAGCTCCAGCGCGGGCCCGAGATCACCGAGGTCCGCTAGAACACCCGGCCGCCCCGCGCGGCCACGGCCGGTGGGCCGCACCCTCGCCCCGGGTGCGGCCCACCGGCCTTTCCGCCTCCGGACCGCCGCCCCGCATCCCATTGCCCGGCCGCGTGCCGTACGCACATACTTGCGACGACGCAGACCACGTACGTACGACGGGGGAGCAGCATGACCGAGAGCACCAGCGGGCAGTCCGGCACGGCCCTGGCCGAGGGCCCCGCCCGCACGGTCATGGTCGAGGTCGAGGACCTGCACCGCTCGTACGGGAGCGGGGCGGGGGCCGTGCACGCGCTGCGCGGCGTCTCGTTCGAGATCCCGCGCGGTGAGCTGGTCGCGCTCAAGGGCCGCTCCGGCTCCGGCAAGACCACGCTGCTCAACCTGGTCGGCGGCCTGGACACCCCGGACGGCGGCCGGATCACCGTCGACGGCACGGAGCTGGCCGGCCTCGGCGAGAAGGGCCTGCTGGAGCTGCGCCGCGACCGGGTCGGCTTCATCTTCCAGTCCTTCGGCCTCATCCCGATCCTCACGGCCGCCGAGAACGTCGGCGTACCCCTGCGGCTGCGCAAGGCCGACCCGGCCGAACGCGACGAGCGGGTCGCCCTGCTGCTCTCCCTCGTCGGCCTCGCCGACCACGCGGAACAGCGTCCCGGCGAGCTCTCCGGCGGCCAGCAGCAGCGCGTCGCCATCGCCCGCGCCCTCGCCAACCGCCCCGCTCTCCTGATCGCCGACGAGCCCACCGGGCAGCTCGACGCCGAGACCGGGCTCGCCGTGATGGAGCTGCTCCGCGCGGTCGTCCGCAGCGAGAACGTCACCGCCCTCGTCGCCACCCACGACCCCCAGCTGCTGGGCCTGGCCGACCGGGTCCTGGAGCTGAGCGACGGCCGTATCGTCGAGCAGGGCTGAGCCGAGCACGGCCGAGCCGGCGACGGCCCCTGCGCCCGCGACGGACGGCCGGCCCCCTCCGCCCACCCACCCCATACCCCCGGTGACCTGCCCCTTCCCGCGCCCGGTGGGCATCAGAGTTCCGTCAATACACCCCCCGCCGGGGCTCCCGGCGCCGAATCACCGGCCCCGGCGGAGTAGCGTCGAAGGCGGCAGCCGCACCGGGCGCGCCACCGGCCGCCGGGACGACGGGGCCGGACGGAAGAAGACAATGGGGCCATGGGACGCGGCACACTCCGGATCTACCTGGGCGCGGCACCGGGCGTCGGCAAGACGTACGCGATGCTGTCCGAGGCGCATCGCAGGGTCGAGCGCGGCACCGACTGCGTGGTGGCCTTCGTGGAGCACCACGACCGCCCGCGCACCGAGGTGCTGCTGCACGGTCTGGAGCAGGTCCGGCGCAGCGAGATCAGCTACCGCTCGGCCGCTTTCACCGAGATGGACGTCGACGCCGTCCTGGAGCGCGCCCCCGCCGTCGCCCTGGTCGACGAGCTGGCCCACACCAACGTCCCCGGCTCCCGCAACGCCAAACGCTGGCAGGACGTCGAAGAGCTCCTGAAGGCCGGGATCGACGTCATATCCACGGTCAACATCCAGCACCTGGAATCGCTCGGCGACGTCGTCGAGTCGATCACCGGCGTCCGGCAGCGCGAGACCGTCCCCGACGAGGTGGTCCGCCGGGCCGACCAGATCGAACTGGTCGACATGTCGCCCCAGGCGCTGCGCCGCCGGATGGCCCACGGCAACATCTACCAGCCCGACAAGATGGACGCCGCCCTCTCGAACTACTTCCGCCCCGGCAACCTCACCGCCCTGCGCGAGCTGGCCCTCCTGTGGGTCGCGGACCGGGTCGACGAGTACCTCCAGCAGTACCGGGGCGAGCACAACATCCGCACCACCTGGCAGGCCCGCGAACGCATCGTCGTCGGGCTGACCGGCGGGCCCGAGGGCCGCACCCTCATCCGCCGCGCCGCCCGGATGGCGGCCAAGGGCTCCGGCTGCGAGATCCTCGCCGTCTACATCGCCCGCAGCGACGGACTGACCTCCGCGTCCCCGAAGGAGCTGACCGTCCAGCGCACCCTGGTCGAGGACCTGGGCGGCAGCTTCCACCACGTCATCGGCGACGACATACCCGCCGCTCTGCTGGAGTTCGCCCGCGGTGTCAACGCCACCCAGATCGTGCTGGGCTCCAGCCGCCGCAAGACCTGGCAGTACGTCTACGGCCCCGGCGTCGGCGCCACCGTCGCCCGCGAGTCGGGCCCCGATCTCGACGTCCACATCGTCACCCACGAGGAGGTCGCCAAGGGCCGCGGCCTGCCGATCGCCCGCGGTGCCCGGCTCGGCCGGGCCCGCATCATCTGGGGCTGGCTCGTCGGCGTCGTCGGTCCCGTCCTGCTCGCGGTGGTGCTGCGGAGCATGGAGGACGCCCCCGGCCTCGCCAACGACGTCCTGCTCTTCCTCTTCCTGACGGTCGCCGCCGCCCTGCTCGGCGGGCTGAGACCCGCACTGGCCTCGGCCGCCGTCGGCTGCATGCTCCTGAACTACTGGTTCACCCCGCCCACCCACACCTGGACCGTGCAGGACCCGGAGAACCTGGTCGCCATCGGGATCTTCTTCGCGGTGGCGGTCGCCGTCTCCTCCGTGGTGGACCTCGCGGCCCGGCGCACCCACCAGGCCGCCCGGCTGCGCGCCGAGTCGGAGATCCTCTCCTTCCTCGCCGGCAGCGTGCTGCGCGGCGAGACCGCCCTGGACGCGCTGCTGGAGCGGGTCCGGGAGACCTTCGCCATGGAGTCCGTCGCCCTGCTGGAGCGCAGCAGCGACGTGGAACCGTGGACCTGCGCCGGCTCCGTCGGACCGGCCCCGGTCTCCCGCCCCGACGATGCCGACGTGGACATGCCGGTCGGCGACAACCTGGCGCTCGCGCTCTCCGGCCGGGTGCTGCCCGCCGAGGACCGCCGGGTGCTCGGCGCGTTCGCCGCCCAGGCCGCCGTCGTCCTGGACCGCCGGCGTCTGGTCGGGGAGGCCGAGCGGGCCCGCAGGCTCGCCGAGGGCAACCGGATCAGGACCGCCCTGCTCGCCGCCGTCAGCCACGACCTGCGCACCCCGCTGGCCGCCATCAAGGCCGCCGTCAGCTCGCTGCGCTCCGACGACGTGGCCTGGTCCGACGAGGACGAGGCGGAGCTGCTGGAAGGCATCGAGGACGGCGCCGACCGGCTCGACCACCTCGTCGGCAACCTGCTCGACATGTCCCGCCTCCAGACCGGCACCGTGACGCCCCTGATCCGCGAGATCGACCTCGACGAGGTGGTCCCGATGGCGCTCGGCGGAGTCCCCGACGGCAGCGTCGAACTGGACATCCCCGAGACGCTGCCGATGGTGGCCGTCGACCCCGGCCTCCTGGAGCGGGTCGTCGCCAACATCGTCGAGAACGCTGTCAAGTACAACCCCGGCCGGGAGCCCGTCGCGGTGGCCGCCAGCGCCCTCGGCAGCCGGGTCGAACTACGGGTGGTGGACCGCGGCCGGGGCGTCCCCGACGAGGCCAAGGACCGGATCTTCGAACCCTTCCAGCGGTACGGGGACGCCCCGCGCGGCTCCGGAGTGGGCCTCGGCCTCGCCGTTTCGCGGGGCTTCGCCGAGGCCATGGGCGGCACGCTCGACGCCGAGGACACTCCGGGCGGCGGCCTGACCATGGTCCTCACCCTCGCCGCGGCGGCGGGCGGCGACCGGGCCGACGACGAGCTGCCGGTCCGGGTGACCTCGTGACCCGCCCCGCCGGACCCGGCCGCCTCGGGTCGCACCCCGCCCGCAGCCCCGCGCTTCCTTCCTCCGCCCCGTACAGCAGACCCTCCCCGTACAGCAGAGCTCTTGCTCCCTCCCCGTGCAGCAGAAAGGCAGGTCCACGATGACCAGGGTGCTTGTGGTCGACGACGAGCCGCAGATCGTCCGCGCCCTCGTGATCAACCTGAAGGCCCGGCGGTACGAGGTCGACGCCGCGCCCGACGGGGCGACCGCCCTCCAGCTCGCCGCCGCCCGCCACCCCGACGTCGTCCTCCTCGACCTCGGGCTGCCCGACATGGACGGGGTCGAGGTGATCAAGGGGCTGCGCGGCTGGACCCGCGTCCCGATCCTGGTCCTCTCCGCCCGCCACACCTCCGACGAGAAGGTGGAGGCGCTGGACGCCGGGGCGGACGACTACGTCACCAAGCCGTTCGGCATGGACGAGCTGCTGGCCCGGCTGCGCGCCTCGGTGCGCCGGGCGGAACCGGTCGGCCAGGAGAACGGCGCCGAGGACATCGCCGTCGTCGAGACGGCCGGCTTCACCGTCGACCTCGCGGCGAAGAAGGTGCACCGGGGCGGCAGGGACGTACGCCTCACCCCCACCGAATGGCACCTGCTGGAGGTGCTCGTCCGCAACAGCGGCCGCCTGGTCAGCCAGAAGCAGCTCCTCCAGGAGGTCTGGGGCCCCTCCTACGGCACCGAGACCAACTACCTGCGGGTCTACATGGCGCAGCTGCGCCGCAAGCTGGAGGCGGACCCCTCGCACCCCCGCCACTTCGTCACCGAGCCGGGCATGGGATACCGGTTCGAACGCGTCTGAGGCAGCCCGAAGCAGCGCGGCCGCGCGCCCCCGACCTCGCGCCGCCCCGCGCCCCCGGCCTCGCTCGCCGACGCGCCGCCCCGGCTTCACGCTCCGACGCCCCCGCGGTCACTTCGACGCCCTCGGGGGCACCCGCCGAGGTGGTCCGGAGTCACTCTTTCGGGTGGTCGCCCCGCGCCTCCGTGCACCGGCCCCGGGACCGGTACCCTTCGGGTATGAGTGCTGTTCCCCGATCCGAGAAAGCCGGGAAGTCCGGGAAGGCGGCGAGACCTTCCGGCCGCTTCCGCCGTATGCTCGACCGGCTCTCCAGCTCCCAGGAGGACCTGGAGTCCGAGGAACTGCGGGAGGACGCGCAGGCCACCGGATGCACCCGGATCTCCGAGTGCTCCGACCGCCAGATCGTGAAGGTGGCTGGTACGTTGCGGACGGTCACCCTCCGTCCCCGTGCTGGAGTGCCCGCCCTGGAGGCGGAGCTCTTCGACGGCACCGAGCCGCTGGACGTCGTCTGGCTCGGCCGCCGCTCCATCGTCGGGATAGAACCCGGCCGCAGGATCATCGCCTCGGGGCGGGTCGCCATGAGCCACGGCCGCCGGGTGCTGTTCAACCCCACATACGAACTCCGACCGCTCGGCAAGGAGTAGCCGGTGACGTCTCTCGACAAGCCGACGTCCGACACGGACCAGCCCCACCGCACCGACCCGCAGCGCGCCGGCGGGAAGCACGCCGCCCAGCAGGACGCGGAGACGCGGACCGTCACCGAGGCCGCCCTCTTCGAGGCGTTCGGCGGAGTGCGCGGGATGGTGGAGACGGTCCTCCCCGGACTGCTCTTCGTCACGATCTTCACCATCAACAAGGACCTGCACATCTCGGCCATCGCGGCCCTGGCCGTGTCCCTGGCCCTCGTCGCCGTCCGGCTGATCCGCCGGGACACCGTCAAGCACGCTTTCAGCGGTGTCTTCGGGGTGGCCTTCGGCGTCGTCTTCGCGATGATGACGGGCAACGCCAAGGACTTCTATCTGCCGGGCATGCTCTACACCCTCGGCCTCGCGGTCGCCTACATCGCCACCGCGGCCGCCGGGGTGCCGCTGATCGGCCTGATCCTCGGCCCGGTCTTCAAGGAGAACCTCTCCTGGCGGACCCGCAATCCGGGCCGGAAGAAGGCGTACACCAAGGCCAGTTACGCCTGGGGCTTCATCCTGCTGGCCAAATGCGCGATCCTCTTCCCGCTGTACTGGTGGGCCGACACCACCCAGTTCGGCTGGGTGCTCATCGCGCTGAAGATCCCTCCGTTCCTGCTCGCCGTCTATCTCACCTGGGTCTTCCTTGCGAAGGCGCCGCCGCCCATCGACGTCTTCGCCGAGATGGAGGCCGAGGAACAGGCCGAGAAGGAGCGCAAGGCCGCTGCCGCCGCCGCAGTCCGCGACCCGGAAGCCTGACCCGTACAGCCGGACATCCGCCTCCCCGGCCCCGCCCCGTACCCCGGCCGGCCGGAGCGGCGAACGAGTGAGGGGCCCGGAACCGCTCAGCGGTTCCGGGCCCCTCACGCGTGACTCCGGTGGACCGGCCCGCCGACACTCCGGCCGGCCCACCCTCTCCGACGGCCCCGGCGGCAGGTCAGCCCTCCGACGACCCCGACTCCGGGCCGTTCCGGACCGACAGCAGGTCCTCCAGCTGTTCCTCGCGCGCCTGGGCGGCCACGAACAGCAGCTCGTCCCCGGCCTCCAGCGTCTCCTCGGGGCTCGGCGTCAGCACCCGCGTACCCCGGATGATCGTCACCAGCGAGGTGTCCTCGGGCCAGGCGACGTCACCGACGCGGGTGCCGGCCAGCGCCGACTCCGGCGGCAGCGTCAGCTCCACCAGGTTGGCGTCGCCGTGGCTGAAGCGCAGCAGCCGGACCAGATCGCCGACGCTCACCGCCTCCTCGACCAGGGCCGACATCAGCCGCGGCGTCGAGACGGCGACGTCCACGCCCCACGACTCGTTGAACAGCCACTCGTTCTTGGGGTTGTTCACCCGTGCCACCACACGCGGCACGCCGTACTCGGTCTTGGCGAGCAGCGAGACGACCAGGTTCACCTTGTCGTCCCCGGTCGCGGCGATCACCACGTTGCACCGCTGCAGCGCCGCCTCGTCCAGCGACGTGATCTCACAGGCGTCCGCGAGCAGCCACTCGGCCATCGGGACCCGCTCCACCGAGATGGCGGTCGGCGCCTTGTCGATCAGCAGCACCTCGTGCCCGTTCTCCAGCAGCTCGGCGGCGATGGAACGGCCCACCGCGCCCGCCCCGGCAATCGACACACGCATCAGTGACCGTCCTCCTCGGGACCCTGGGCGAACGCCGCCTCGACCTTGGCGATCTCGTCCGTACGCATCATCACGTGGACCAGGTCGCCCTCCTGCAGGACGGTCTGCGAGGTCGGCAGTATGGCCTCGCCCAACCGGGTCAGGAAGGCCACCCGGACCCCCGTCTCCTCCTGGAGCGTGCTGATCCGGTGTCCGATCCAGGACGGCGTCGTGTGCACCTCCGCGAGCTGTACCCCGCCGCTCGGGTCACGCCACAGGGGCTCCGCGCCCGAGGGCAGCAGCCGCCGCAGCATCTGGTCCGCCGTCCAGCGCACCGTCGCCACGGTGGGGATGCCGAGGCGCTGGTAGACCTCGGCGCGCCGGGGATCGTAGATCCGCGCCGCGACGTTCTCGATGGAGAACATCTCGCGGGCCACGCGGGCCGCGATGATGTTGGAGTTGTCACCGCTGCTGACCGCGGCGAACGCCCCGGCGTCCTCGATACCGGCCTCGCGGAGCGTGTCCTGGTCGAAGCCGACGCCGGTGACCCGGCGGCCGCCGAATCCGGACCCGAGGCGACGGAACGCCGTGGGGTCCTGGTCGATCACCGCGACGGTGTGCCCCTGCTGTTCCAGGGTCTGTGCGAGGGCGGCTCCGACGCGCCCGCAGCCCATGATGACGATGTGCACTGTGCGCCTACCCCGCCGTCCTGGTCATCCGGCTGACCTGCGAAAACACGCTGCTCACACTTCTCTCTCGGCTTGCTGGGCAAACAACGGAGCGCACACCCGCGGTGTGGCCCGGAGTCGAGCTTAAGCTCCGGCGCAGGGGAAGCCTCATCCGCGTCTCCCCATCACCGCCGGTATCGGTAAAGGGAATGCAAAAAAGGACGAACGGGTGCAAGGATCGCGTTAAAGAATGGTGTGGCGTTCTCGGCCGACCGCAGGAGATTGCGGGGGCGCGTCGAAAGGGCGTGCGTTTCGGCCGTCGGCTCCGCTTACGATCCTCAGCGTGTCCAAACTGACCGACCTGCCCAAACGGATTCTGATCGGCCGGGCGCTGCGCAGCGACAAGCTCGGGGAGACCCTTCTCCCCAAACGCATCGCGCTCCCCGTCTTCGCGTCCGACCCGCTGTCCTCGGTGGCGTACGCACCAGGAGAAGTCCTCCTCGTGCTGTCCATCGCGGGAGTGTCGGCGTACCACTTCAGCCCGTGGATCGCCGTCGCCGTCGTCGTCCTGATGTTCACGGTCGTCGCCTCCTACCGCCAGAACGTCCGCGCCTACCCGAGCGGTGGCGGCGACTACGAGGTCGCAACCACCAACCTCGGCCCGAAGGCCGGGCTCACCGTCGCCAGCGCCCTGCTCGTCGACTACGTCCTCACGGTCGCCGTGTCGATCTCCTCCGGCGTCGAGAACCTGGGTTCCGCGGTCCCGTTCGTCATCGAGCACAAGACGCTCTGCGCCATCGGCGCCATCGTCCTGCTCACCCTGATGAATCTGCGGGGGGTGAAGGAGTCCGGAAAGCTCTTCGCCATCCCCACCTATCTCTTCGTGGCCGGCGTCTTCCTCATGATCCTGTGGGGCAGCTTCCGGGGGGTGGTCCTCGGGGAGGCGATGCACGCCCCCACCTCCGCGTTGGAGATCAAGCCCGAACACCAGGGGCTGGCCGGTTTCGCCCTTCTCTTCCTCCTCCTGCGGGCCTTCTCCTCCGGCTGCGCCGCCCTCACGGGGGTCGAGGCGATCAGCAACGGGGTACCGGCCTTCCGCAAACCGAAGAGCCGTAACGCCGCGACCACGCTGGCGCTGATGGGCCTGCTCGCCGTCACCATGTTCTGCGGCATCATCGGCCTGGCCCTGGCCACCGACGTCAAGATGGCCGAGAACCCGGCGGCCGACCTGCTCCGCGACGGCGTTCCGGTCGGCGCGGACTTCACCCAGGACCCGGTCATCGCCCAGGTCGCCGAGGCGGTCTTCGGCCACGGCTCGTTCCTCTTCATGGTTCTCGCGGCGGCCACCGCCCTGGTGCTGTTCCTCGCCGCGAACACCGCGTACAACGGCTTCCCGCTGCTCGGCTCGATCCTCGCCCAGGACCGCTACCTGCCGCGCCAGCTGCACACGCGCGGCGACCGCCTCGCCTTCTCCAACGGCATCGTGCTCCTGGCCGGCGCGGCGATCCTGCTCGTCTGGATCTACGGAGCCGACTCCACGAAGCTGATCCAGCTCTACATCGTCGGGGTGTTCGTGTCCTTCACGCTCAGCCAGACCGGCATGGTGCGGCACTGGAACCGACTCCTGACCGACGAACGGGACCAGGCCAAGCGCCGCCACATGGTCCGCTCCCGCGCCATCAACGCCTTCGGCGCGTTCTTCTGCGGTGTGGTCCTGGTGATCGTCCTCGCCACCAAGTTCACCCACGGCGCGTGGGTGGCGCTGCTCGGGATGGTCATCTTCTACGGCACGATGACCGCGATCCGGAAACACTACGACCGGGTCGCCGCCGAGATCGCCGCCGACGAGACCCCCGCGGACGAGAGCGCGCGCCCCTCCCGCGTCCATGCCATCGTCCTCGTCTCCAAGCTCCACCGCCCCACGCTGCGCGCCCTCGCCTACGCCCAGCTGGTCCGCGCCGACCATCTGGAGGCGCTCTCCATCAGCGTCGACCCGGACGAGACGCGGGCGCTGCGGGAGGACTGGGAGCGACGCGGCATCAACGTCCCCCTCAAGATCCTCGACTCGCCCTACCGCGAGGTGACCCGCCCGGTCATCGAGTACGTCAAGGGCCTGCGCCGCCAGAGCCCGCGCGACGTGATCAGCGTCTACATCCCCGAGTACGTGGTCGGCCACTGGTACGAGCACCTGCTGCACAACCAGAGCGCCCTGCGCCTCAAGGGCCGCCTGCTCTTCACTCCGGGCGTCATGGTGACCTCCGTTCCGTACCAGCTCCAGTCCTCCGAGGCGGCGAAGAAGCGGGCCCGCAGGCGTGCGGACTGGAGCGCTCCGGGTTCGGTCCGCCGGGGCCCGGTGGAGCGCCGCCACAAGGACGCGCATCGGAAGGACGCGCACCGCAAGGAGCAGAACAGCGGCAAGGGCCGGAACGGCAAGGAGCAGAACGGCAAGGGGTGAGCGGGCTGGTGTGTGCGGGCCCGGGTGGGTGAATGGGGCCGGGGGAGGACAGGGACAGACCAGATCCGGGCGAAGGCGGCCCACCCGCCGGCCACCAGGGTCCGGGCCGGGGGCGCCGACTGCCGTGCTGAGGATGCAGGGCGCGAGGATGCCGGGCGCTGAGCGGAGGGCGCGGGTGGGAGGCCGGGCGGGACGGGCCGGCCGACGTGGTCAGCGGTCCGACCGCGTCCGCGTAGACTGGTGGGCTGTCGTCCGGCCTCGGGCCCGACCGTTCACCCCCTTCCTCCAGGAGCCTCCCCTCATGCAGAACGAACCCACGTCGTCGCTGGTCGGGGAGGAGTACGAGGTCGAGGTCGGGCCGGTGGCGCACGGTGGCCACTGCATCGCCCGCACCGCGGAGAACCAGGTCCTCTTCGTGCGCCACACGCTCCCCGGCGAGAAGATCATCGCCAAGGTCACCGAGGGCGACACGGACTCCCGCTTCCTGCGGGCCGACGCGGTACGGATCCTCGAACCGTCCAAGGACCGGGTCGAGGCGCCCTGCCCGTACGCCGGTCCCGGCAAGTGCGGCGGCTGCGACTGGCAGCATGCCAAGCCCGGTGCGCAGCGCCGCCTGAAGGGCGAGGTGATCGCCGAGCAGCTGCAGCGGCTGGCGGGGCTGACCCCCGAGGAGGCCAGGTGGGACGGCACGGTCATGCCGGCGGAGGGCGACAAGCTGCCCGCGGGCGAGGTGCCGGCCTGGCGCACCCGGGTCCAGTACGCGGTCGACGCGGACGGCAAGGTGGGCCTGCGCAAGCACCGCTCGCACGACGTCGAGCCGGTCGACCGCTGCCTGATCGCGGCACCCGGAGTCTCCGAGCTGGGCGTCGAGAAGCGCGAGTGGCCGCAGATCGCCGCGGTGGAGGCCATCACCGCCACCGGCTCGAACGATCGCCAGGTCATCCTCACCCCGAAGCCCGGCGGCAGGTTGCCGCTGGTCGAGCTGGACAAGCCGGTCTCCGTGCTCCGCGTCGACGAGAAGGACGGCGGCGTCCACCGCGTCCACGGCCGCGCCTTCGTCCGCGAGCGCGCCGACGACCGCACCTACCGCGTCGGCTCCGGCGGCTTCTGGCAGGTCCACCCGCAGGCCGCCAACACCCTGGTCCGCGCGGTCATGCAGGGGCTGCTGCCCCGCAAGAACGACACGGCCCTCGACCTCTACTGCGGCGTCGGCCTGTTCGCCGGAGCCATCGGCCAGCGCATCGGGGAGAAGGGCGCGGTCCTCGGCATCGAGTCCGGCAAGCGCGCGGTGGAGGACGCCCGCCACAACCTGAAGGACCTCGACCGCGTCCGCATCGAACACGGCAAGGTCGACCAGGTCCTGCCCCGCACGGGCATCACCGAGTGCGACCTGATCGTCCTGGACCCGCCCCGCGCGGGCGCGGGCAAGCAGGTGGTCCAGCACCTGTCGACCCTGGGCGCCCGCAGGATCGCCTACGTGGCCTGCGACCCGGCGGCCCTGGCCCGCGACCTGGCGTACTTCCGGGACGGCGGATACAAGGTACGGACGCTGCGGGCGTTCGACCTGTTTCCGATGACTTCGCACGTTGAGTGCGTGGCGATTTTGGAGCCGGTAGCAAAGGGCGCCTGACGTGCTGTTTTGCTGGTTGGATGGGTTGCTTGACCTGTTTCGCTCTGCGCGATGGGTCGAGTAGGCGGCATGTCCCTTTCAGGCCATCTCACCTGCGGATTTGCGTGGGGTTGGAGTGCAGCGGCGACGTCCTCAGAATCTCCTCCGGAATATCTTGACGCTCGGATGACGCTCACAGCGGAAGCTAAATCTGCCGCACCTTTCCGGCCATGGCTGTGCTGACGGGGTATCCGCACGAGGAGGAGTCCGCCCGCACGGTGTGGGACTCCTGGTGTCAGCAGCCGCATGGGCCGGCGGCTGTGGCGCTGCTGCACTCCATTGGCGATGTACTGATCGTTTGCCGAGCGCGTGTCACTTTCCGCTTCCTGACGTCGGAAGTCGTGAGGTCGGACTGGGGTTGCAGCCGAGCATTCATCACCACTGGCTGACACAGATCTTTCCGCCCCGCCAGCCGTCGGCTCGGGAACCACGACATCAGCGCTGTCCCGGCCGACGCGTCCAACATCCGCAAGCTGGCTGACAGGTAGATGGCTGCACTGGGCTTCCACGCGCGCCGTCCCGCTGCCGCCCCTCAGCTACAGCAGGCAACTTGGCCCGCTGGTTGCGGACTCTGCGGAAGACAGGGGTTTGGGTGAGAATGAGCACTAACCGCGCCCGCTTAACCCGGTAATCGATCCCTCCGCCACGCGACGCGGACCCACGCGCGTGCAGCCACCACCCGGCTCATGGCCTCGGACCTGTTCGCTTCGCGGACGGCGGGCAAGAACGTGCGAGGCGTGGATCATTTGGCGACATCGGACAGTCACAGAACTTGCCCGACCGCGTAGTGGCTTGCGCCCTGTCACGAGTCGAGTCCGGCGCTGCCGAGGGAGCGGTAGGGGCCAGAACCTCAAGCTCCCCGCGGCCTCTTCAGGTGCTCGACTGCTGCACGGTCGTGAAGGTCTCGTGCGGCCTCTTCACGGAGGGGCTGCCGAATGCTTCAACCTGCAGGGCAACGCCCGCCGTAGGCACCTGTAAACGTGACTTCAATCACGAGATTGTCGTCCGGTTTGGCGCGTGACGCCAGCATTTTCCCTCTGGATATTCACCTGCCCACTACATAAAGTCCCCACCAGGTCCCGCTCTCAGTGGATCTTCATCTCCTTGGAGCCGGGGTGGGTTTTGTGTGGAGTCATGTGTCTCGCCGACGTCGGGTGATGGCCTCAACGGCGCTGCTCAGCATGGTTGTCGTGATGTTGCCAGCTTCGGTAGCTGCTTCAACCGGGATCGCCCCTGCGGCCAGGGCAACCGCATCCGAACCTGATGTTGGAGAGGCAGGCGTAGCCGCCGCGAGAGCCGCCGCAAAACGAACCGGCCAGCCGGTTGAGGTCCTGTCGCTGAGAGCCGAGAGCAGCGATGTCTTCGCCACCAGTGACGGAAACCTGGAAGCGCGCGAGTACCTACGTCCCGTGCGAGCCCGTGTGGACGGCGAGTGGAAGCCTGTCGACACCGACCTGGCGCAAGCCGGTGGAGGTGGAGTCGCACCCGAGGTCACTACGGTCGGTCTGACGTTTTCCGGCGGTGGCGACATGCCTCTGGTGAAGATGACGAAAGCAGGTCGCGAGTTTGCTCTGTCGTGGCCGGGAGAACTGCCGACACCCGAGCTGAACGGTGCGACTGCCACCTACCGCGACGTGCTCCCGGACGTGGACCTGCGGATGCAGGCGCAGGAAGACGGCTTCACCCAACTCCTGGTGGTCAAGACCGCGGCTGCGGCAGAGAACGAGGCGCTGTCGAAGCTGCGTCTGCAGCTTGCCGCTGAGGGCATGGACGTCAATGAGACGCAGGACGGGGGTCTCGAGGCGGTCGACAAGGGCGCGCAGGGGGCAGTCTTCGAAGCCCCGAAGCCGATGATGTGGGATTCCAGTACGGGACCTGCCGCGGCAACGGCCAAGGGCGCCGAGGACGTGCCTGAACGCGAAGCGCGCGTCGCTGACGCTGATGCAGCATCGTCGACGGAACCAGCGGCGGGGGAGTCGGGAGCGCTCGCACCGGTGGACGTGGATGTGCCGGCCGGCGGCGACGAACTGGTACTGACGCCGGACGCCGAACTGCTGCGGGGCCCGGACACCACATACCCCGTGTTCATCGATCCGCAGTGGTACTCACCCAGAGCATCGTCATGGACGATGGCATCCAAGTACTGGGCATCGTCGCCGCAGTGGAAGTTCAACGGTGAGTCCACGTCAGGTATGGGCTACTGCAACTGGTCCTACTGTGCTCCGCACGATACGAAACGGATCTTCTACCAGATACCGACGTCGAAGTTCGCGGGCAAGTCGGTTCTCTCGGCGGAGTTCGTCGTCCGGAACACCTGGTCCGCTTCGTGCTCGGATCGGAGCGTCGAGCTGTGGAGGACGAAGGGCATCTCGCCGTCGACGACCTGGAACTCGCAGAACGCTTCGGGGTTCTGGATCGAGAAACTGACATCCTCGTCCTTCGCGTACGGCTACGACGGTTGCGCTGCCAAGGACGCAGAGTTCAACGTGCGCACCGCAGTGCAGAAAGCGGCCAACGACAAGGCGTCCTCGCTCACGTTCGGCCTGCAGGCTGCCAGCGAGACCGACGGCTACGCCTGGAAGCGCTTCTCCGACAAGGCATTCCTCCGGGTCAAGTACAACCTTGCGCCGACACAGGTCAAGATGTCCCAGCTCACCATGGAATACGGGGGCACCTGCAAGCGCCCGGAGAGCGCCCCGCGTGTACGCACCCTCGGCAAGATGTACGCGAACAACATCACAGACCCGGACGGCGACAACGTCGCCGTGCAGTTCCAGGCGATGTGGGACACGGGCGATGGACAGGGAGCAATTGCCCGCTGGAAGCCCGCACTGACCTCCTAACAAGGCGTCGGGTTCGAGCTTCGTGGTCAGCCTGCCCACGTCGATCCCGCAGAACAAGACGGTGAACTGGTACGTACGCAGCTATGACGGGGCGCAGTACTCCCCGTGGTCGTCGGCAGGCGATCCGACGGGCTGTTACTTCGTCTACGACACCACCGTTCCCAAGGCACCCGCTATCACCTCTGGCGACTACCCAACATCGGACCCTGAGGACCCGGACGATCCCTGGTTCGACGGCGTAGGCCGCTACGGCTCGTTCCAGATCAAGGCTGCAGACAGCGATGTCACCAAGTACTGGTACGGAATCAACGGCGATCCTTCGTCGAAGAATGTCATCACCACCGCGGCCGGCGCTGCGCAGGCCGTGAAGGTACTGCCGTCGAAGGCCGGACTGAGCTTCATCACCGCGCAGGCATTTGATGCCGCCGGCAACGGCTCGGAAGTGCGGACCTACCAGTTCAGAGTGAAGGCGGGCCAGCCAGAGAGAGCGAACTGGAAGTTCGACGATGCTGCTGACGCGACCTCTGCTTCTGGAGGCTCTGGGGCGCGGACGGCAAAGCTCTATGGAGGAGCTACCCCCGGTGCCTCAGGCACAACCGGGACAGCGGTTCACTTCGACGGCACGAGCGGCTACGCAGCGACGGACATACCTACGGTGAACACAGCCAACGGCTTCAGCGTCTCGGCATGGGTGAACCTGGACAAGATGCCCACGGACGCTGCAGTGGTGGCTGCACAGCCCGGCAACTATTCCCCGGGGTTCGAGCTTTACTACTCGAAGGGGTATGACCGCTGGGTCTTCAACCAGTACACCTCCGATACGGCAGGTGCCTCTATCGTCCGGGCCATGGCCCCCGTTGCCGGGGGAGTGACAGCCGGACGGTGGACCCACCTGGTTGGCGTCTACTCAGGTGGTGCGCAGGAGCTGCGGCTCTACGTGGATGGTTCAGTGGCTGGCAGTACCCCCTACACCACCGCCTGGGACGCGCGCCGTGGACTCCAGATCGGGGCAGCCAACCTGCTCGGCACCCCGACCAACTACTTCCCCGGAAGCATTGACGACGTCCGGATCTTCGACAAGCCGGTCTCCGACGCGGAGGTCACCAACCTTCATCAGAAGAAGCCGATCGGCAGCGGGCGCACCGCACGGGCGATCTTCCCGCTGGATGAAGCAGCCGGAGCCACCGAAGTGACCGGGCATGCAGACACCCAGCCCCTGGCACTGGCGGGGAACGCCAAGCTGGGCGCTGCCGGAGTGAGCGGCCGGGCACTGCAGCTGGACGGCGACGGAGACTACGCGCGCACGGCAGCCCCTCACGTGGACACCGAACGCCCCTTCACAGTCTCGGCCTGGGCGAAGCTGGACCGACTCCCCAGCACAGGCGCCACAGTCGTCGCGCAGCTCGGGGTGAACAGGCCGGGCCTCGAGCTGGCCTACTCCAAGACCAGCAATCAGTGGGGATTCTTCCAATACTCCGCGGACGTGGTGGGCGCAACCCAGATCAGAGTTGTGCAGCCCCAGGGAACAACTGCACGCGTAGGCGAATGGGCGCACCTCGTCGGCGTACATGATCCAACTGCCGGCACCCTGACCCTCTACGTGAATGGCGAGAAGGCGGCGACGGTCGCCCAAACCAAATCGTGGTACGCGGGCAAGCAGGTCCAGGTCGGCGCTCTGACCATCGACGGCGGCAACATGATCCAGCACTTCCCCGGGCAGATCGACGGCATCCGGTTCCTGGACCGAGTGGTCGCTGCCGAAGAAGTACAGCAGCTGTTCCGGCAGAGCCCCATCCTCAAGGGCCGTTGGAACTTCGAGGAGACGGGCACGGGAACTCCGGTCACGTCTCCGGACTCCACTGTCGAGAAACGCCCCATGAACCTGTACGGGGGCGCCCAGCTCGGAGCCGGCACGGTCGACTTCAACGGTCTGCAACTGGACGGCGTCGACTCCTACGCGGCAACCCCGACCATGCCCGTCGACACGGGAGCCAGTTTCACCGTCACGGCCTGGGCTCAGGCAGCGGCTCTGCCCGACCACAGCATGTCCGTTGTGAGCGCCGAAGGTGCCACTCGCAGTGCGTTCGATGTGCGCTTCCAGCCCGAATCTGGCGATGCTGTCGGTCCGGGGAGATGGGAGCTCAGCCTTCCAAGTAGTGACAGCTCCACGGCACCGGTCAAGAAGGCGGCCAGCTCTGAGTTCTACGACGTCCGGGACTGGAATCATCTCGCGGTGGTATACGACGGCTTTGCCAAGGAAGCCCGGCTGTACGTCAACGGTGTCCTCCAAGAAGTGGCCTGTGGAGACACCGACGGGGATGGCAGCGCTGATGATGCAGCCTGCCAGGACCTCATCGCGTGGGCAGACAACGTGCTGACGTTCAAGGCGTCTAAATCAATCCAGGTCGGGCGCGCCTCGGGAGACACGACTGGGGAGTACTTCGCCGGCTCGATCGACGATGTATGGGCCTTCCAAGGCGCACTGAACGACGTCCAAATCGGCCTACTGGCCGGATCTCTGTTCGATGTCCCAACAGAGGTCCCTAGCGGCAGCTGACCCCCCACAGCCAGCGTTCCAGGCACGTCAGCAGTGCCCGAAGCCTTGCAGTTTCAGTCCCGCGCCGCAGCCCGACAGGCACCCGGCGCCCGGCAGTGATGGACACCCCTCGCATGAAACTCACGACAGCGTTTACCCCAAAGAACAGGGCATTCCGCCGAGCATCGCTAGCGGTCTCCGCAGTTTTGGTCGCCACTTTGCTGCAGACGGCCGCAGCGCCGTCGGCATCGTCTACGGCTAATGCGGTAAGCAACCTGCCCGGGCTCCCAGCGGCAGAGAAGCCCGTCGCGGGAGGTCGCGGGTTCACGGTTAAGCCGCGCGTAAAGAACAAGGGCCCCAGAGTGCCGTCGGCTGCCCCGCGGGCCGAGCAGCCTGATCCCGCAGCGGTCACGGTGGCTCTCCCGCCGTCAGGTGCCAAAGGCGGCGAGCGCTTCACCTCTGCCAAGGGGCAGCCTATTGCTGTCGGCCGGGCTCAGGGCGAGGCACATGCGAGCGTGACGCCGAGACGTGCTCCCCGCACGGTGAAGACGGAGGTGCTTGAGGGTAAGAAGGCTGAGCGAGCCGGGATCGATGGCCTGCTGTTCACCCTCAGGGCCGGCGAGCCGGCCCGGGCCGGAAGCGCGCCAGCCGAGAGCACGAAGCAGCCGGTCGCTGTGGCGGTCGACTACGCACAATTCAGTGAGCTCTTCGGTGGTGCCTACGCGTCGCGTATGAGCCTGGTCCAGCTGCCCGTCTGCGTGCTCACCACGCCAGAAGTGAAGGCGTGCCGGTCCGGAGAGCCTGTTGCCGCCGTCAACGACACAGAACGCAAGACGCTGACCGCAGAGTCAGTAAGCTTGCAGGCCGGAGCCCCCACGGTCCTGGCCGCGACTGCCGCCGTCGGCGGTGACAAAGGGGACTACAAGGCGACTCCGCTTTCTCCGTCCTCCACCTGGAACACTGCACTCAACACCGGCGACTTCACATGGTCCTACGACATGGAGGTCCCCGAGGTACCGGGGGCGCTGAAGCCAAGCGTCGGGCTCTCCTACTCATCCGGCACGATAGACGGTCGAACCGGTGGGACGAACAACCAAGGTTCATGGGTGGGAGATGGGTTCGACCTATGGCCCGGCTTCATCGAGCGCAGCTACAAGCCCTGCGCCGATGACGGGGTCAAGAACGCGGACGGCAACAAGCCCGGCGACATGTGCTGGGCCTACGACAACGCGACCATCTCCTTCAACGGCGCCGGCGGTGAACTGGTCCCCGCAGGCAACGACGAGTTCAGACTGAAGCGCGATGACGGTACGAGGATCAAACGTCTGGAGTCGGCCGACCGAGGCAACGGCGACAACGACGGCGAGTACTGGCGCCTCACATCCCCAGACGGAACCCGCTACTACTTCGGCTACAACCGTCTGCCGGGCTGGAGCACAGGAAAGAGCACAACCGACTCCACCTGGACCCTTCCTGTTTACGGAAACGACTCCACTGAAGAGTGCCACGCGGCGACGTTTGCCGACTCATGGTGCCAGCAGGCATGGAGGTGGAACCTCGACTACGTCGTCGACGTGTACGGCAACGCGATCAGCTACCACTACACCAAGGAGACCAACTCCTACGGCCGCAACCTGAAGTCCGCCGACGACACCCCGTACACGCGTGGTGGATACCTCACGCGCATCGACTACGGGCAGCGGACCCCTGATCTATATGCTGCCAAACCTTTGGCACAGGTCGTTTTCGACAACACGGAGCGCTGCATACAAGCGACCGGTGTCACCTGCGCCGCCGACACGATCGACACCAAAGCCTTCTACTGGTACGACACCCCGTGGGACCTGAACTGCAAGGCCGAGACCACCTGTGACAACGGCCGGCTGTCACCGTCCTTCTGGACCCGCAAGCGACTGACCGACGTCACCACACAGGTTCTCAAGGCCGACGGCACCTACGGCAAAGTCGACTCCTGGAAGCTCGGCCATCGATGGGGCATGGCCGACACGGACTACCAGCTCCTCCTCGACAGTGTCCAGCACACTGGTCAGTCGGCGACCCCGACCATCACTCTGCCGAAAACCACCTTCGCCTACACCCAGCTCGCCAACCGGCTGGACAAGACAGGCGACGGGTTCGCCCCGTTCATCAAGGACCGACTCTCCTCGGTGGACGATGAGTCCGGCGGGCAGATCAGTGTGAACTACTCGGCTGCCGTCTGCGACTGGAGTGCGCTGCCGACTCCAGCGACGAACACCACCCGCTGCTTCCCCCAGTACATCGGTGGCAATGACACCGACCCCGCAGAACAACAGTGGTTCAACAAGTACGTCACCGACTCCGTCACAAGCACCGACCGCACCGGTGGCGCGCCCGACCAGGTCACCACATACCAGTACCTCGGCAACGCGGCATGGCACTTCGACGACGATGACGGCTTGACCAAGGAGAAGGAAAAGACCTGGTCCCAGTGGCGCGGCTATGGCCAAGTCAGGGTTCAGACCGGCGGGCAGGGCGGTGCTGCCGCCATGAAGTCCCAGCAGGACCACTACTTTCTGCGCGGCATGGACGGTGACCGGGCCACCACCACCGGCGGCACCAAGAGCGTCTCAGTCAGTCTCGGCACGGATGAGGGAGAGCCGATAACCGACCATGAGTCGGCGAACGGCTTTCCGTACAAAACAGTCACCTTCGACAAGCCTGGTGGCAAGGTACTCGAAAAGACGGTGGACAGGCCCTGGCACCGTCAAACTGCCGAGAAGAAACGCAGTTGGGGCACCGTTACGGCCAATCTCACAGGGACCGAGAGTGCCAAGACCTGGACCTCTCTCGACGGCGGGGCCGGCTCCCAGTGGCGCATAACCTCCACGGCCAACACCTACGAAACGGTGGCTGGGCGGGTCATTGAGGTCGATGACCGCGGTGACAACTCAACCGCAGAAGACAATCAGTGCACACGCACCACGTATGCCACAAACAGCACCGACAACATCCTCTCGCTGCCGTCCAGGGTCGAGACCGTAGCCAAGGCATGCGACGTCGCACCGGACCGGGCCAAGGACGTCATCTCTGACGTGCGCACCGCCTATGACGGCGGCGCATACGGAGCCGAGCCCACCAAGGGCGACGCCACCGCTACGGCCACACTGAAGCAGCAC